>ARQU01000001.1 GCA_000384615.1 alpha proteobacterium SCGC AAA536-G10
AGTCAGATAACAGATTTTGAATTGCATTCAATAATAGACAAACAAAAAAAACCAAGAGGCTTTATTAACAAACTTAATGGTCCAAAGAAATTAAACTTAATTGCAGAAATTAAAAAAGCATCTCCAAGTAAAGGACTTATTAGAAATGATTTTGATCCTTTATATTTAGCGAAATGTTATAGAGATGGTAGTGCTTCATGCCTGTCTGTTTTAACTGATGAAAAATACTTTCAAGGAAATAATAAATATATAAATATTATAAAAAGAGAAGTTGATTTACCGATCTTAAGAAAAGATTTTATAGTCGACCCTTGGCAAATAAAAGAATCAAGATCACTAGGAGCAGACTGTATATTGTTAATAATGGCAGCTTTAAGCTTAAATGAGGCGATTATGTTAGAACAAGAAGCAAAAAATTTTGGAATGGATGTGTTAGTGGAAACTCATACAAAGGAAGAAATAGAAATGGCTAATAAGCTTGATACCTTATTGGTTGGTATAAATAATAGAAATCTTAAAACTATGGAAGTTGATATAAATAATACTTTAAAATTAAAAAGTTTTATTAACCCTGATAAAATTATTGTAGCCGAAAGTGGTCTTAAAAATAATTTAGATTTACAATTACTCAAAGAAAACGGAATACAAAACTTTTTGATTGGAGAGAGCTTGATGAAAGAAAAAGATTTAACTTTGGCAACAAAAAAAATATTGGGGTTAATGAATTGAATAAAAATAAATTAACCCATTTAGATGACGATGGAAATCCATCTATGGTTGATATCAACAAAAAAGAAATGACAGAAAGAGTTGCAATTGCATTTGGAAAGATAACAATGCAAACAGAAACTCTTCAAAAAATACTAGATATAAAAATAAAAAAAGGAGACGTACTAAACATTGCAAAAATAGCAGGAATAATGGCTGCAAAGAAAACTGACCAATTGATACCATTATGTCATACGATACCTTTATCCTATGTTAATGTTGATATGAAACCTGAAATAAAAGAATCATGTATAAATATAAAAGCTGAAGCAGCCTTAGTTGGTAAAACTGGTGTTGAAATGGAAGCTTTTACCGCGGTTTCAGTTGCTGCACTAACTATTTATGATATGTGTAAAAGTATTGACAGAGAAATGGTAATATCTGACATAAAACTTATTCATAAATCGGGTGGTAAGTCCGGAGAGTTTAATGCAAAAGTCTAATTTGTTATCATTAGACGAAGCTATTAAGAAAATTAAATTAAGTTTTGATAAAATTAGCACTGAGGATGTTTTTATCCAAAATGCCTTAGGTAGATGTTTGTCAAAACCAGTTGTAAGCAATATAGACAATCCAAAATATGATGTATCTTCCATGGACGGTTATGCCGTAAATTACAATAATTACACAAAAATAAATAAAGAAACTACGAAGAAGCTAAAAGTAATCGGAGAGTCTTCCGCTGGAAATACATTCTCAAAAAAAATTGAAGGACTAGAAACAGTTAGAATTTTTACTGGGGCCAAATTACCTTCAGGAAGTGATACAGTAATTATCCAAGAAGATGTTAGAAATTCATCAAATAAGAAATATGTTGAAACAAAGATTAATATCAAAAAAAACCAGTTTGTTAGAAAAAAAGGTTTGGATTTTAAAAAAAATGAAATCCTTTTTAACGAAGGTATAGTAATTAAGTCTCGACACATTGGTTCCATTGCTATGACTGGCCAAACTTGGTTATCTGTTTCAAGAAAACCAATTGTTTCAATATTATCTACTGGAAATGAAATTATAAAAGTAGGAGAAACACCAAAAAAAGACCAAATACCAAATGGCAATAGTCTTATGCTTGCTGCAATGATTCAAGAATTTGGTGGAATACCAAAAATATTGCCTGTTGCTGGTGATAATGAATTAGATATATATAAAATTTTAAAAGACGCTAGTGATTGTGATTTAATTGTAACTACAGGTGGGGTTTCAGTTGGTAAATATGACCTCATTCAAAAGGCATTAAAACATTTTAAAAGAAACAAAACTGAATTTTGGAAAATTGCTATGAGACCTGGTAAACCAATATTATTCTCAAAAGTAAATGGTACTCCTTTGATAGGACTTCCTGGCAATCCAGTTTCATCAGGAGTTTGTTCTCTAATTTTTGTTAATATTGCTATTAGGACAATGTTAGGAAACACTAATAAATTTCCAATATTTGAAAAAGCTATTTTGCGTGGGGAATTGTTACAAAATGATCAACGTTTTGATTTTGTTAGAGCTAATGTTAAATATAAAAATGGTGACATTTATGCCATACCAATAAGTGTACAAGATAGTTCCATGATAACTAAATTTTCTCATTCAAACTGTTTGATAGCAAGAGAACCTTTTGATGATATTAAAAGTAATGGTGAGATAGTTAAAATATTAAAATATCCAAATAATATTTAAAAGCTTGAATTTTATAACAAATATGTTAGAACAAACCAAGAACGTTTGAGGTTGTAATGTTAACACAAAAACAAAATCAGTTATTATCTTTTCTTATAAAGCGAATAGAAGAGGACGGTGTTTCACCCTCCTACGAGGAAATTTGTATAGAGTTATCTTTAAAATCAAAATCTGGAATTCACAGAATTGTAAAATCTCTCGAGGAAAGAGGTTATGTTGAACGTTTAGAGAATAAAGCTAGAGCAATAGCTCCAAAAAAATATACTAATGGTCAACCATATATAAGTAATATTATAGATTTTACTAATAATTTTTTAAATAAAAAATCTAAAATAAATAAAGAACTACGAAACTTTAGTACCGAGCAAATTCCTCTTTTGGGAAAAATCGCTGCAGGGACACCAATAGAAGCAATTTCTAACTATGATAAATTTATTGAAGTACCATCTTCATATATATCTTCGAAAGATTGTTTTGCACTAAATGTTGAAGGTGATTCAATGATTGATGAAGGGATTTATGATGGAGACACTGTTATAATAAATAAACAAACAGATATTAAAAATGGGGATATAATAGTTGCCTTGATCGACAAAGAAGAGGCTACACTTAAAAAGTTTAGGAAAAAAGGTGATAGTATTGCTCTTGAACCTGCTAATAAGCATTATAAAACACAAATTTATGGTCCAGATAGAATTACTATTCAAGGTAAGATTAGTACTCTAATAAGAAAATATTAAAAACGTCTTTATATTTTGTCTCATATATGTAAGTAGTTGTCACTAATTAATAACGGGAAAAGTTTTGAAAATTATAACTAGATTTGCTCCCTCACCTACAGGTTATTTACATATAGGCGGTGCTAGAACCGCTATATTTAATTACCTTTTTGCCAAAAAATACAATGGTAAATACTTGGTTAGAATAGAAGACACAGACACAAAAAGATCAACTAACGAAGCAGTTGAAGCTATATATGATGGTCTTAATTGGCTTGGTATTAATTCTTCAGAAAAAGTAATATACCAATCTAAAAATTTAGAATCGCACGTGAAGGTTGCTTATGAGCTTTTAGATAAGGGTTTTGCTTATAAATGCTTCTTAAATTCAGAAGAATTGAATGATTTAAGGATTAAAAGTAGAGCTAATGGAAAACCGATAAAATCTCCATGGAGAGATAATAGATGTAAAAGTGAAAAAGATGAATATGTTATTAGGCTTAAAATGCCCATAAATGGAATAACAACTATAAAAGATTATGTACAAGGAGAAGTGTCAGTAAAAAACGAAATACTGGATGATATGATAATTCTTAGATCTGATAAAACACCAACGTACATGTTATCTTCAGTAGTTGATGATTATGAGATGGGTATAACTCACATTATCAGAGGAGACGATCACTTCAACAATGCATTTAGACAAATACAAATTATTAATTTTTTAAACTGGAAAAAACCCTCTTATGCACACATACCGTTAATACATGGGACAGACGGTTCTAAATTATCTAAAAGACATGGAGCAACAAACTTAATAGATTATCGTAATATGGGGTTTACTAGTGAAGCAATGTTATCATATTTGATACAGTTAGGATGGACATCTCATGATGACAATGAAAATGATTATGAATTAAAAAAAGCTGTTAATTTATTTTCTCTAGAAAAAATTAATAGATCTCCTGCTAAATTCGATGTTAAAAAACTTAATAATATCAACTCAAAATACCTAAATAAAATTGATATCGAAACTATCTATAAGTTATTAAATGAAAGATTTAAACTAGTTCTTAATATTAATCAGGAGAAAAGATTAAAATCACTATTACCCGAGCTATTAAAAAGAGTTAATGTATATATAGATCTAAAAGATGACTTTGAGTGGATTATTGACGATAAGTTTCTTTGTAAAGACATAAATAAGATAAAACTCTTACAAGAAAATAATATAATAATTAACGATATTGGTAATCTATTAAAAGAATGTGAATGGAGCAAAGAGTCTATAGATCATTGTTTAAAAAAATATATTCAGGATAAATCTTTAAAATTTAAAGATGTTGGACCAATTCTTAGAATTGCATTAACAGGAAAAACTAATGCTCCAGATTTGGTGTCAATTATTTATGAACTAGGTTGTACAATTTCATTAAATCGACTAAATTATAAATACTAATTTCATAATTAATTATTGATTAAAAATTTTTAAGCAGGTTATACATGTCAAATAATTCATATTCAGAAAAAAATAAAATTGTCTTTAACGGTAAAGAATTAGAATTAGAAACTTTATCTGGATCAGTTGGACCATCTGTAGTGGATATAAGATCTCTTTATAGTGATTTAGGGATATTCACCTACGACCCTGGCTATGGATCAACAGGTTCGTGCGAGTCAGCAATAACATATATCGATGGTGAAAAAGGTGTTTTATTACATAGAGGTTATCCAATAGACCAATTAGCCAATAAAAGTAGTTTTTTAGAAGTTGCTTACCTATTGCTTAATGGTGAATTACCTAAAAAGCCTGAAAAAGATGAATTTGAAAATGCTATTACTTTTCATACAATGGTTCATGAACAATTAATTAATTTTTATAGGGGATTTAGGCGTGATGCTCACCCTATGGCTATTATGGTAGGTGTTGTAGGTGCTCTTTCAGCTTTTTATCCTGATTCAACCAACATTAATGATCCTTATGAGAGATTAGTCTCCTCTAGAAGATTAATAGCAAAAATTCCAACAATTGCAGCTATGGCATATAAATACTCTCTTGGACAACCATTTAATTACCCTCAAAATAACTTATCATATGCAGAAAATTTTCTACATATGTGTTTTTCTGTTCCTGCCGAAAAATATAATATAAATCCTATCATCGCAAATGCTATGGACAAGATTTTGATTTTACATGCCGATCATGAGCAAAATGCTTCAACGTCAACAGTTAGAATATCTGGTTCATCTGGTGCAAATCCTTTTGCATGTATTGCAGCAGGTATAGCCTCTCTTTGGGGTCCTGCTCATGGTGGAGCAAACGAAGCCGTATTGAAGATGCTATCAGAAATTGGAACTGTTGATAGAATTGGAGAATTTGTAGGTAAAGCTAAAGATAAGAATGATCCTTTTAGATTATTTGGATTTGGTCACAGGGTGTATAAAAATTATGATCCTAGAGCCGCAGTTATGAGAGTTTCATGTCATGAAGTGTTAGATTTATTAGGTGTAAAGAATGATCCTTTGTTGGAGATAGCAATGGAATTAGAAAAAATTGCTCTAAATGATGAATACTTTATAGAAAAAAAGCTTTATCCAAATGTTGATTTTTATTCAGGTATTATACTTAAAGCAATGGGATTTCCAACGGATATGTTTACTGTTTTATTTGCTGTCGCAAGAACAGTTGGGTGGGTTGCTCAGTGGAATGAAATGATAACTGACCCGGTTCAGAGAATAGGAAGACCAAGACAACTCTATACTGGGGAAATCAAAAGAGATTTTGTGAATTTAGATAAAAGATAATTAATATTTATAATTATTTATAATTTTATTTATCTCCTCACATGAGCTAGTTGAAAAATCAAGTCCTTTTGGTTCTTTGTAGCCCATATTGTTAAGAATAATTTGAGAATAATTTCTAAATAATTTTCTTTTATTTTCAATATCCTGAATGAATTCAATTAATAAATTGCTAATATGAAAAGAGCTACACTTTTCTTGAAATAGAAATGGTACTGACTTATCTCCTAACAAAAAATTAGGAAGTAACACATTCTGAAAATCAACTAATAACCTTCCTATAAAAGCACTTAAAAAATCTGATTTGTAAATTGCTATAGTTGGAACTTTAAATAAAACTAACTCAAGCGTAATTGTTCCACTGCATGCAATTGCTAAATCAGCATATTTAAGTAATTCATAATTTTCTTCAAGTATAACTACTTTAGTATTAGTTGAAATATTATACTTTTTAATTTTTGAAGTCACTTCGTCAAATTGAAGCTTTGTTGTTGGAATAATCCAATTTATGTTAGTAAATTTCGGATTTTCACTTTTAATCAAAGAAATAAATTCAGGTAGCAAATATTTTAATTCACTTTCTCTACTACCCGGTAACAATAAACAGTTTATATTTTTAGGATTATAGTAAGATTTATTATTAATTAGTTTAGTGTCATTTTTATTATTACAATTTAAGACCTTTTCAATTACAGGATTGCCAACATATTTACATTTAGTATTCAGTTTATTTAAAATAACCTCTTCTTTTTTGAATAAACAAAATAAACCATCATGAAGATTTTTCCATTTTTTAATCCTTGATTTCCCATATGCCCATATAGTTGGAGGTACAAAATGTATCAAAGGACATTCAAACTTAGTTTCAGAAAATTTTAATTTTAACTGTTTTGCTAAAGCAAGAGAAAAACCTTTTGTATCAATTGTGATTACAACTTTTGGTTTTTCTTTTAAAATCAATTTAACAATTTCGTTTAAATATTTATTTAATTTTTTAAAATTATAAATAGTGTTTAAAAATCCAATAATATTAAATGAATTTATTTCATAGACAGAACGTAAGCCTTCTTTAATCATATTAGAACCACCTACACCAAAGAAATTTAATTCTTTGCTATTCTTTTTCAAACCTTTCATTATGGAAGAACCTATCAAGTCACTTGAAGATTCTCCTGCTAATATGAAAATTTTATTATTATTTACCATTGACATAAATTTGTTAAAAGTTATTTAAAAATTTATATTGCATAAATACAAAAGTTATTCTCTTTAATATATGCCATTACTTTATTTAACTCTGCAATCAATGTACCCTTTGAGGATACAACAATAGAGCTGAAACGTAATTTTTTACATTTTTCAACTGTCTCTAATCCTATTACTGGTAAATCTAAATTAGTATTCTGGCCAATTTTAGGTATTTTAATTAGAACAGGTCCAAAGTCATAACGATTTTTATTATGGTTATATAAAATTCCAACTCTATCAATCATAGAGTTAGTTCCTTCTAATCCCTCAATTGCGTAAACAAGTTTATTATTTACTACAACTGACTGACCAACATCAAATTTTGAAATTGTATTGAGTAGATCAACACCAAACTGACTACTTTTATAAACAAAATCTTTTAAATTTTGAGAAAATAACTTTTCTTGATAAAAACCCTTTGGCATAAAGCAGCCTTTTAATATTGAACTAATTGGAAGTATTTTAAAACCATTTTTATTAAAAAAGTCCTGTATATAATTTAAAGCTGAATTGTCTCCCACAGATATAATTTTATTTATCAATTCATTAGCTTTTTCGTTACTAATTTTGTCAAAGTTAGCAGGTCTTTCAATTTTACCTGCCATTACAATATGAGTTATATTGTTAGTTTTTAAGACGGTTAACCAACTAATAGGATCAAATAAAGAAACAATTTCGGACTTATTTTGAAATGAATTAGGACAAGAATAATCTTTGATACACAATACAAAAACTTCTTTGTTTTGCGTTGCTATTTGTAATGGTAAATTACCACTACCTGCAATTATAGCAATTTTCATTAAAATTTATCCATTTTTGGATGAACTAAGGGTCTATTTGAATTTTCTGAAAGAAACACTAATATTTCTTTTACAAAAGAATTATCACTATATGTATCGTTAACTTCAGATAACCGCTCATTAAAAGTGCCTTCAGGAGCAAATAGTAGCCTGTAAACATTTCTTAATGTTTTTATCTCTTCTTTTTTAAAAGATCTTCTTTTCAAACCTACTAAATTTAATCCACTTAGATACCCTCTACTGCCGACAACTGAAGTAAATGGAATAACATCACCATCTATAGTGGTACCAGCGCCGATAATGGCGTGTTTTCCAATTCTACAAAATTGATGAACAGCACTTTGTCCTCCTAAATATACATAATCTGAAATTTCAACATGACCACCAATAACTGCATTGTTAACGAAAACAACATTATTTCCAACTATACAATCATGTGCCACATGAGAACCAACCATAAAAAACCCGTTGTTACCAATAATTGTTTTTTTTGTACCTATATTTGTTCCAGGATGAATTGTAACATGTTCTCTAAAAATATTATTATTGCCTATTATTAGTTTAGTTAATTCTCCATCATATTTCAAATGTTGTGGATCCAAGCCAATTGTTGAAAAAGGGTAAATTTCGTTGTTAACACCAATAGTTGTATTGCCTTGAATAATCACGTGAGAGTGAATTTTAGTATTTTTATCAATTTTTACATTTGGTCCTATTATTGAATAAGGGCCAATGACTACATTGTCCTCAATTTTACAACCATTATGAATTATAGATGTTGGATGAAACTGGTTGCTCATTTAGCTTTTTCCTTATCAACTAACATTGCAGAAAAAATAGAAGAAGCTACTAGTTTTTCTCCAACAAATGCTTCTCCATTAAATTTATATAATGATCTTTTAATAGTAATAAGATTAATTTTAAAAAATAACACACAACCAGGTGTAACAGGTTTTCTAAATTTTGCTTTATCTATACCGGTAAAAAAAACAAGTTTGTTTTTAGATAAAGACTTGTGTTCATATGAGACTAAGCAAGCAGCGGTTTGAGCCATTCCTTCTAAAATAAGTACTCCAGGCAGGACTGGATGTTCAGGAAAATGACCAGGGAAATATGGTTCATTGAAAGAAACTGCTTTTATACCAGTTATAGATTTATTTAAGCAAATATCAGTTATTTTATCTATTAACAAAAAAGGATGCCTGTGTGGTATTAGCTTGATTATATCATTATGTAAAAGAGTTAATACATCTCCAATATCATTTTTAAGAACCATTTTAATTATTCTTTCTTTTTTTTAAATTTAACCTTTGTGATGCAACGATTCTTTTCCAATCTTGAATATCTTGTGCTGGGCTCCCACCAATATAACTTCCTTTTGGAAAGCTATTGAAAACTTTTGAAGCGCCCGCGATAATTGTATCTTCACCAATAGTAATATTATCTTTAAAACTAACATCACCACCAATAGTAACATTTTGTTTTAACACCACAGAACCAGACAAGCCAACCTGACCAGCTAAAATACAAAAATCTCCAACTATTGAGTTATGGCCTATATGCACTTGATTATCTATCATAACATATTTGCCTATCATGGTATCATCTATTAAACCTCTATCTATGGTGCAACATGCACCAATATTAGTACCTTCACCAATAAAAACACCACCTATATGAGGAGTTAAAAATGTTTTTGATTTATTAGGTATAAAACCAAAACCAGACTTTCCAATAACTGTATTTGACGATATTATTACTTTATTCTTGATTATTGTATATTCAATAACTGATCCAACACCCAAAAAACACTCTTTACCTATTTTACAGTTACGAGAAACACTAACTCTTTCTGATATAAAAGTATCATCCTCTATAACGACACCTTCACCTACAAAAGAAAATGCACCAATAGAGACATTATTGCCAATTTTTGCTGTTTTATGTATATATGCTGTAGGATGAATAATGTTATTATTATTTTGAGGGTAAGGTTTACCAAAATACTTTTCCAAAATTATTGAAAAATCACTCTTCGGATTTTTAGATGGAATTTTGATAATTTTTTCATGTAATAAATTTATATTTTTATTTTCTACAATACAAATACCTGAAACTACATTTAGAAAATTATTTTTTTTATTGGTGAAAAAAGTTAATTTATTATGACTCAAATTTTGAAATGACACAAAATCATAAATGTATAAATTCTTAACGTTAAAATTTCTATTTTCGTTAAATTTCAAAAACTCTTCCTCAGACACTTCAAGAATCTTTAAAATGTCAATTAATTTAATTTCTTTGGACCATTAAGTTTGTTAATAAAGCCTCTTGGTTTTTTTTGTTTGTCTATTATTGAATGCAATTCAAAATCTGTTATCTGACTTTTTCTATAAGAAAACTCTTCTTTTTTGTAGTTTATAATTTCTTGTAATTTTGTAATCATTAGTGTCTTTAAACCTTAACTGTTTGTCATTTCAATTAACTCATTTAATTTGTTTAAAGCCTTTCCATTATCCAACGAATTAATAGACATACTTGCACCTTCTTCTAGGGACTTGGTATGCCCTGTTGCAACCAAAGCTGAAGCTGAATTTAACACAACTATATTTCTAAATGTACTTTTTTTACCATTAAATAATTCAATTATTTCCTTTGCATTTTCTGTTGGTTCTCCTCCAATAATTTCATTGATGTTAGCTACAGGAATATCTATGTCAGATGGATTAATCGTGAACTCTCTAATTGAACCATTTTTTAATTCTGCACAATGAGTTTTACCTGTAATAGTTACCTCATCTAATCCATCACTTCCGTGAACTATCCACGCATGTGTTGACCCAAGCCTTTTTAAAGATTCTGCAAACGGTAAAATTAATGATTTATCATATACACCCAATAATTGTCTTTTCACTAAAGCGGGGTTAGACAATGGACCAAGTAAATTAAATATAGTCCTAATTCCAATTTCTTGTCTTATTTTGCCAACATATTTCATTGCAGAATGATGTTTTGGTGCTAACAAAAAACAAATACCTATATTATTTAAGCATTTTTCTACTATATCTATTCCGCAGTCTATATTAACTGATAAAGATTTTAGAACATTAGCGGCACCTGACTTAGAAGTTGCGGAATAATTACCATGTTTTGCAACTGGAACGCCAGTTCCAGCTAATACGAAAGATACTGCAGTAGAAATATTCAACGTTCCTAAATTATCACCGCCAGTTCCAACTACATCTATCGTATCCTCATTTGACGGAACTTTTAAACATTTTTCTCTAAGTATTTCTGCACCTGCAGCAATAACGATTGGGTTATGACTTTGCATTTTCACAGCAGTTAAAAAAGATGAAATTTGAGCGTCAGTAGCTTCTCCGGACATTATTATCTCAAAAGCTAACTTACTTTGTGTGGTATTTAATTCATTTCCATCTGTAATATTTTTCAAAATATTTTTGAATTTACAATCATTATCCATAAAAAAACTCTTTGTCTAATTAGTTGAAAATTAATTAAATATCATAAAAAATAAATATAATGTTTTTTATTGATTTAATCTAGGATTCTTTGTTCACATTTTTAATGTGGTATTATTATACTCATCGTTTTAAGCTGTTGAAAATAAAAAATAATAATTAAAATTTTTTGATTGACTGATAAAATTAAAAGGGTTAGGTGTTCATTGTTTAATTAAATGTACTCAAACTTTTTTAAAGGAAATCAAATGGCTTTAAAAGGTACTTATTCGGCTAAGCCTAAAGACATAACCAAAGATTGGTTTATAGTAGACGCAGAAGGTTTGGTTTTAGGACGTTTAGCAGTAATTATTGCAAATAGGTTAAGAGGCAAGCATAAGGTTGGCTTTACTCCTCACATGGCATGTGGAGACAATATAATTGTTACAAATTGTGAAAAAGTTGTCTTAACAGGAAATAAGAGATCACAAAAAACATATTATTGGCATACAGGCTATCCAGGAGGTATAAAGGAAAGAAAGGCTGATAAGATTTTGGATGGTAGATTTCCTGATAGAGTTATACGTAAAGCAGTAGAAAGAATGATCCCTCGTGGCCCTTTAGGACGTCAAGTAATGAGACAGCTTTATGTTTATGCTGGTAGCAATCATCCACATGAAGCACAATCTCCACAATCTTTAGATGTAAAATCTATGAATAGAAAAAATAGTTAAAGGTTTAATTATGACTGAAGAAAACAAAGAAATTAATGATTTAAGTGATTTATCTAAATTAAAAGAAAATGAAGAAAATCAGGTTATCCAAATTGAACCAAAAATGGACAAACTTGGAAGGTCATATGCTACAGGTAGAAGAAAAGAGTCTACAGCTAGAGTTTGGGTGAAAAGGGGTACTGGAAAAGTTTTAATTAATGGCAAAGAAATGATTAACTACTTTGCTAGGCCTGTCTTACAAATGCAACTTAATTTTGTTTTTGATATAACTGAGCGTAAAGACCAGTTTGATGTCATTGCTACAGTTAAAGGTGGTGGCTTGTCAGGACAAGCTGGCGCAGTCAGGCATGGCTTGAGCAGAGCCCTAAGCTTATTTGAGCCCGAACTTAGAAAACCACTTAAAATTGCAGGTATGCTTACAAGAGATTCTAGAGTTGTAGAGCGTAAAAAATACGGTAGAGCAAAAGCAAGAAAAAGCTTTCAATTTTCTAAAAGATAGATTTTATTCAATTTTATTCAAAAGGTGTGCTTTGCGCACCTTTTTTTTATTTTAAATTTATCATATAAGTAATTATAAAATAACAAAGGATAAAATTATGAGCCTTTTAAAAATTGGAATTGCAGGTCTTGGGAATGTAGGTGAAGAGGTTGCCTATCAACTTATAAAAGGTTTCAGAGTACAAAAAAATCTTTTTAAATTTGAATTAGTAGCAGTTTCAGCAAAGTCAAAAAATAAAAAAAGAAAAATTGACGTGAGTGGTATTAGATTTTTTGATGATCCGCTCAAAATGGCTTGTTCTCAAGATATTGATGTTATAGTCGAATTAATAGGTGGTGATGAAGGAGTTGCAAAAAAACTATGTTTTACAGCATTAGAAAATAAAAAATATTTAATCACAGCGAACAAAGCATTAATAGCAAAGTATGGTAAGCAACTTGCTGAATTAGCCGAAAAAAATAATTTATTTTTTTCCTTTGAAGCATCTGTAGCTGGAGGGATTCCTATTTTAAAGCTTATAAGAGAGGGTCTAATTGTAAATGATATTACAGAATTAACTGGAATACTTAATGGTACGGCAAATTACATTTTATCAGAGATGGAAGTGGCTGACAAAGGATTTGAAGAAGTTTTAGCTGATGCTCAAAAAAAAGGTTACGCGGAGGTTGATCCTTCTTTTGATATAGATGGTATTGACGCAGCTCACAAAACAATAATTTTATCTGCTTTGGCGTATGGAAAAATGCCAAATTTAGAAGATTTATCCATACAAGGGATAAGAGAAATTACACTTAATGATATAAAATACTGTAATGATTTGGGTTATAAGATAAAATTATTAGGGAACTCTCTAATTTCAAAAGATCTTAATGGCAAAGAAGAATTATTTTGTTCAGTTAAGCCTTGGCTGATTGCAAAGAACTTTGGTCTTTCGAATGTTTCTGGTGTAATTAATGCTGTTCAAATTGAATCAAGCCTAGCTGGCCCTGTTATGATAACAGGAGCTGGAGCAGGGGGTGAACCTACAGCTTCAGCTGTACTGGCAGATATAGTAGACATTGCTAATGGAACCAAGTTATTTTCTTTTGGCAGAAACTCTTATGACATAAAAGAAAATTTTAAAACAACACCTTACAGAGAAAAATACAAGTTTTACTTAAGGCTAAATGTCGTTGATAAATCTGGTATTCTTGCCGATTTAACATCTATCTTTAAAGATTATAATATATCTATTGAGAGTGTTATCCAAAAATCAAATCAAGAAGATAAAACAGCAGAGTTAGTAATTATTACTCACAAAGCTAGTAATTCAGTTTTAGAAGATGCATTGACGTCGATAATAAAATTAGATGGTATTATTACTAAACCTGTTTGCTTAAGCATTTATTCGTAAAATTTTAATAAGTTTTTAATTTGTCCAAAACTATATTATACAATTCCAAAAAATCAGTAAGTAATGCTGATTGGAAAATTATTGTTTTAGATGATTTTACTAGAAGATTTGTAGACTATTTATCTCAAAAATATAACTTACCAAATTTTATTTCTCCTTATTTAATGTTTAAAGAAATAAATTTGGACGATTTTGATAATTTTTATAATCCAAAGCTGAAAAATCTTCTCCCAGAACCCTTTTTATTTAAAGATTTAGAAAAAGGTGTCAAAAGGTTGCTAGATGAAGTCGTAAACTCACGTCCTGTTGGAATTTTTGGAGATTATGATGTAGATGGAGCAACATCTGCTGCTATGATATCAAGTTATCTGGAGCAATGTGGTTGTAAAACATTCATTCATATACCCGATAGATTTTTAGAAGGCTATGGTCCAAATGAAAAAGCTTTAAAAGCTCTTCATGAAAAAGGCTCAGAATTAATTATAACTGTCGATTGTGGTATTTCATCATTTGAACCTTTGCAAGCAATGAATTCTGTTAATATAGATCTAATAGTTATTGATCATCATATCCCAGACATAAGATTACCTCCAGCATACGCAATCATTAATCCTAAAAGAGTTGATAATCATAAAGGATATGAAGATTTGTGTGCAGCAGGAGTGACATTTATTTTTCTTATTGGACTTAATAGGGAGCTTAGAAAAAAAGGTTTTTTTAAAAATAAAAAGGAACCTGATTTGTTTCAATTTTTAGATCTTGTAGCATTGGGGACTGTTTGTGATGTAGTGCCTCTAATTAAATTAAATAGGGCATTTGTAAAGCAAGGTCTTTCAATAATGAAAAAAAGAGAAAATTTTGGCATCAAAGCTCTTTCAGATATTAGTAAATTAAGCAGCGCACCAAATACTCAAGCTTTAGGGTTTTCATTAGGTCCTAGAATTAATGCTGGGGGGCGAATTGGTAATAGTGAACTAGGTGTATATCTTTTAAAAGAAACTGATGAAAATAAAGCTTTTGAAATTGCAAGTAAGTTAGATGATTTAAATAAAAAGCGAAGATTTTTAACTGCTGAATTAGAAAGTAAAATTGTAGGACAGATTGAAAAAATAATTTCGAAAAATAATAGTGAAGTTCCAGCTGCTTTAATTGTTTATGGAAATGATTTTCATGAAGGTATTATAGGTATAGTTGCTGGTAGAATGAAGGAATTATATAATAGGCCAGTTTGTATCATTGCTATTAATCAACATGGTGTAGGTAAAGGATCTGGAAGATCAATTCACGGTATTCCTTTAGGGGAAATAATTTTAGAAGCTTTAAGTTTAAATATAATTAATTCTGGTGGAGGTCACGATATGGCTGCTGGATTTACCATTGATCCTAATAAGATAAATAATTTTATTGAATATATAAATAAAAAGGTAAATAACATAGTGAATGCTGAAATTCCTAAAATTTCATATATTGCAACCTCAGTAATACCAATTTCAGCTTGTACTTTAGATTTGGCAGAATGGCTAGATAAATTAGGTCCATGGGGGCCGGGTATGGAAGAGCCAAAATTTATTATACCTAATTCTAAAATTTCATCTTTCAGAAGGTTTGGTTCAAATAATGAACATGCATCTTTTTATATCAATGATGCATCGTCAAAAAAATTAAAAGTTAAAAAATTTAATCTTCTTAATAATGCTTTGAATAAAGTATTTGATAATTATGAAAATGTTAATTTTAATTTCTTAGGAACGTTAAACGTTGATACATGGAATAATACTAAAACTATTGAGCTTATGCTGGATGATATTATTTATGCAGATGTCACTTGATTTTTATTAAAATTAGAGTTAATACAAGTCTTTAGTGGTCCCTTCGTCTAATGGTTAGGACACCGCCCTTTCACGGCGGCAATACGAGTTCGAATCTCGTAGGGATCACCACTTTCATGGCATATTTAATTTAGATAAGTTATAGTTTATATCATAATTTGTTTATTAACTTTTTTAATTCCATATTTTTTTAAAAAATAAAAACCAATTTTGTCCTAGTATTTTTTCAATACGTTTTGTTGACCATCCTGCACGTTTCATTGCAGATACAAAGTTTTGAAATTGGCTCAGTTTCGAAATTCCCTTTGGCATAGGTGGCACATCTTTGTAAGGAGTTGAAACAAATCTACCTGTTCCTTTGTCTCTTTGTAAGTATTCAAAAAATTTTATATCCTGATCTTGAACCCAATCTGTACCTATGCCAACACTATCTTCTCCTACAATATTAATCATATATTCCATTGCTTCAACACAATCATCAATACTGCTATCAGCACCTTTTAATAAAAAAGGTGTGTAACTTGCAAATCCTATCATTCCACCTTTGTTAGCGATTTCCTTGAGCTGGTCATCTGTTTTATTTCTTGGATGTTTCTTAATTGCTGGACAACAATGAGTATATGCCACAGGCATTTTTGATAATTTAATTGTATCGGAACTTGTTTTAGGTCCTACATGTGAAAGGTCAATGACCATACCAAGTCTATTCATTTCACTTACTACATCCTTACCAAAATCTGATAAACCTCCATCATTTGTTTCCCAGCAACCAGAACCAACCAAATTTTGTGTATTATATGTTAGCTGAGCTATTCGAACACCTAAATCATAAAAAATCTGAAGTTTATTTATATCGTCTTCGATAGCGCTTGTATTTTGCCATCCAAGAATTATCCCAACTTTCCCATCTGAATGTGCTTTGATTATGTCATTTGCAGATTTGATATGACAAATAATATCGCTATTTGTTTTAAAATGATCATTCCAGATAGTTAATTTATTGATCGTTTCATTAAAGTTTTCCCAAACACTACATGTACAATTTGCAGCGGTTATTTTCCCACGTTGCATTTCTTTAAAAACCGATCTGGAGAATTTAGCTATTGCAAGTCCTTCAATTGAAATGTGACTATGAATATTATTCGATAACTGTTGATCCATACTCATATTATCTTCCTATGAAATTTAAAAACTTCTTAATATGTTTAATTAGGTCATTTGTTCGCGTTTCCGTTAGCATATGACCGCCACTATTAAGAGAAATTAATTCTGAGTTATTACAGAGCTTTTGAAGTTCTATGCCATGATACACTTTCATTAACTTATCATCAATAGCATTGATAAACAGTTTAGGCTGTTTAAGTTTATGGAGTTCGTCTCCAATATTACAATCCAAAATGGATTTCAATCGTTTTTCTATATTAATAACATCAACTTTTTTATTTTTCTGATCAAATATGTACTTTTTAAATTGTACGTTATACTTATGAACATACTCAGCGGGATATAAAAGACTATATTCACTTTTAAGATACGTAATAGTTTCTAGAGTTTTAGAATTTTCTATTCGTTGTTTTTGTATTAAAGAAAACTCTTTATCTCTTTTGTTCCAGGGACTTATTAAAACAATACTCTTACAAGTTTCAAAATTTTGCTTTGTTATAAATGTTCCTAAGCCACAACCAGTAGAATGACATATAATATGAAACTTAATTCCTTTCCATTTTTCTAAAGCACTACTTATAGCTAAAGCTTTGCTTTCAAGAGAAGTAACATCAGTTATGTTGAAAATACCTAATTTCTCTGTTGCGATGTCGTCATATTCGAGTAAGTTGAAATTATCTTTAATTAACTTTTTAAAGTTTTTTATGCCGATTGGTCCTTTTGTTTTTGGTAAAAGAAGTAGGACATTAGGTTGTTTTTTTTTAAATCCAAAGCCACCACGAAAAACTAA
The DNA here is from genome assembly GCA_000384615.1 of alpha proteobacterium SCGC AAA536-G10. GTDB lineage: Bacteria > Pseudomonadota > Alphaproteobacteria > Puniceispirillales > Marisalimonadaceae > Marisalimonas. Next base: position 17,876 of record ARQU01000001.1, read on the forward strand.
TTTCTCTGGCATGTCACAGAGATGTTTTCCAGTCGTCAAAACATGCTCCTTAAGTGTTATATCATTTAGTTACTAGTATAGTATAATTTCGTAAATATATATTCTAACGATTTTATTTAGAGTATAAAAGAGATTAAAAAGTTAAAAAAAATGAATAGTGTTAGTTATTAAAAAAATATCACACTTATATTTTTTATAAACTAGTTCTTGTACATAAGTCTATCTTCAGCGATACTGTTTGAGTTGTAAAAAATTAAATCATTTATAATAATTAAAAATTAAATGGTGGCAGTTTTTTTATACTTTTTTTGAGAGATTCTCCCCAGCCATAAGAAATTTTCTGAAAATAAGGATCATTCTTTTCTATTCTAATTTGTTTATTAACTTGATATTTATCTTTTTTCATAGTGCAAATATCTATTGGCATTCCAACAGAAACATTAGCTTTCATGGTACTGTCAAAAGATACCAATAAAAGTTTTATAGAGTCACCAAAAGTTGCATCTTGTTCCAATGCTCTTACTAAAATAGGCTTCCCATATTTAGTCTCACCAATTTGAAAAAAAGGTTGATCTTCAGATGCTTCAATAAAATTACCTTCAGGATAAATCAAAAATAACTTATGGGTTTGTCCCTTAAATTGCCCGCCAAGTATAAACGTAGACGAATAGGGATTTTCACCAGCTTGTCCATCAGATGCGTATTCAGTTGAAATATTTCTTAAAATTTTACCTATAATTCTTGCTACTTGAAACATTGAATTTGCTTTTAGAATGTTTTTTTCGTTATTTTCGTGGTCTTGAATACCTTCATTGATTAGATTAATAGTAGCTTGAGACGTTGCTAAATTTCCAGATGTAAGTAAAACGATACATTTTTCGTTATCTTCGTGCCAATTAAACATCTTTTTATTAGTATTGATATTATCTATACCCGCATTAGTTAGAGTATCTGAGATAAAAACTAAGCCACGATTTAATTTTAGTCCTACACAGTAAGTCATTTTTTATCCAACTTATTGATCCAATTTTTCAATACTTAACTCTAAATTTTGATTTTCAACGAATACACCATTAATAACACCCCTAACTGGAGCAATGTTATTATAATCAAAACCTTTTGCTATAACAACGTAACTATCATCAGGAGAAACTCCGTTGGATATATCAAAACCTATCCATCCTAAATCTTCAACAAAGACCTCAGCCCAGGCGTGCATAGCAAGGTTTTGATTTTTGTTTTTTGGTAGAAAAAAACCACTTACATACCTGCATGGCAAGTTATTTAGTCGAAGGATAGATAAAAATATATGAGTATGATCTTGACAAACCCCTACTTTATTTCTGAATGCTTCTTCAGCATTGGTTTTATAATCAGTTTTTCCACTTTTATATTTGATACTAGTTTTAATTTTATTAGATAAAGTATGAAGATTTTTAATTAGATCGCTGAAATCTATAGGATTTTTTTTATAAAAGCTAAATATATTATTACCTGGCTTCGTAAGTTTGGTGTCAGATGTATAACACCAAAGTGGTAAGTCTTGTTTAGATGTTTTAGTAATTCCACTAGTGTTTTTAGTTTCAATTTCTCCAACGACATCATATTTAATTTTTGTAGAATTACTTTCTATGCTCACTAAATCGACTAAGTTACCAAAATGATCAGATGAACTAAGTTCCTTTTTACCTCCTTCAATACTAATATCCCAAAATCTAATTATTTGATTGTCGTCATTTTGTGGAGTTAGTATTAATTTGTTGTAGCCAAAATTAACTATACCATTAATATCATAATTTATTTTTTGCTGAATTTTTAAAATCATAATTTTTAATGAAAATTAAATTCATCCTCTATTTCATTAGCTAATTTCATATTTAATTCTATTAGATCATTTAAAAATGAATAATTATTAGAAAACATTTTTCTTGATTTTATTTTTTTATGAATATTCTGGGCTGTTTTATAGCATTTGCTCTTATAAATATTCCTACTAAGTATGATTTTTATACAATTTATAGTTTCTTGAATAGAAAACATTAGTGATCTTGGCATATCTTTATCCGATATTAGAAAATTTGATACTTTTTTAGAGTTTATTGTATTTTGATTTTTCCACATAAAGGATCTATATGATGAAATAGATCTTAAAATCATTTCTAATTGAAAATTATTGTAATTTTCCAATCCATATAACTTTTCTTCAACGAGTAAATATTGTCTTGTATTCAATATTCTTGCAGTATTATTAAATTTTTCGATATATGTGCCTAAACTACAAAAACTCAAGATTTCGTCTTTCAACATAGTTTTCTGTAAAAAACCATAAATAAGGGCAATTTTTTCTCTAATATTTTTTATAATAGTTTGGACTTTGTTTTCAGTTACATTTTTTTTAGTCTGTTCCTTTAAGTATAGCCAGCAAGTATTAATAGACTCCCAAACTTCAAGAGTAATAGCAACTCTAGACCTTCTTGCATTTTCTCTTGCTTTTGAAATTAACAGATAAATATTATTAGAGTTTTTTTCATCTTTAAACATAAAGTTTATAATTTTTAAACTGTCTAATTGTGTATTATTTTTTGCGAAAAATTGTCTAATTGAACTGGTTTTAAGTATCGCATCCCATTCGTTTTTTAAATTTTTGGAAGAAATGAGATGGAGTTGAAAACCACTTTCTATCAAACAAAGAATATTCTCAGTCCTTTCAATATACCTAAACATCCAAAACAAGGAATCTGCAGTACTACCTAACATTATTCACCTAATATCCAAGTATCTTTAGTACCACCACCTTGGCTGGAATTAACTACTAAAGAATTTTTTTTTAATGCTACTCTTGTTAGACCTCCATTTGTTACAGACACACCATGGTTTGATAATAAAGCAAATGGTCTCAAATCAACATGTCTCGGGGATAAACCTTTTTTTGTAAAGATTGGGCAGGTAGACAAAGAAAGCGTTGGTTGAGCAATATAATTATTTGGATTTTTTAAAATTTTATTTTTAAATTCAGAAATTTCACTTTTATTGGATAAAGGACCAATCAACATACCGTATCCACCAGATCCATGTACCTCTTTTACTACTAATTCATCTATAAAATCTAATACGTATTTTAAATCATTTTGATCACTACATTTAAAAGTTTTCACATTTTTTAATATAGCTTTTTCACCAAGGTAAAAATTTATAATTTCTGGAATATAAGAATATATAGCTTTATCGTCAGCTATTCCAGTTCCTGGTGCATTTGCTATTGTTATATTTTTGTTTCTATAGACTTCCATTAAACCAGGCACACCTAGAAAACTATCTTCCTTAAATGTTAGAGGATCTAAATATTCGTCATCAACTCTTCTGTATAAAATATCAATTTTTTCCCATCCTCTAATGGTTTTCATTTTTAAAAATTTATCAAGAACTCTTAAATCTTTACCTTCAACTAATTCTGCGCCTAATTGATCAGCTAAAAAGGCATGCTCAAAAAAAGCAGAATTATGAACACCTGGTGTAAGAATAGCAATATTAGGTTCTTTTTTTTTGTTCAAAGGTGAACAATTTTTTAAAATTTTGGATAATTTATTAGGGTAATCTCTATTATCAGTTACAGCGTATTTAGAAAATAAATCAGGAAACAATTTCATCATAGTATCTCTATTTTCAATCATATAAGAAACACCTGAGGGAACTCTCACATTATCTTCTAAAACATAAAAATCATTTTTCTCAGTTTTTATTAAGTCAATTCCAGATATATGATTATATATTTTATTTGGAGGAGTAAGACCCATCATTTCAGGAAAAAATGCAGAATTATTTTTTAATAAACTTACGGGAATTATACCTGAATTAATAATTTCTTGGTTTGAATATATATCATTAAGAAACAAATTAATCGCAATAACTCTTTGAGTTATGCCCTTAACAACTTTTTCCCACTCTCTTCTATTTATTATCCTAGGTACAATATCGAACGGTATGAGATTTTCGTCATCATTGTTCTCAGAATAGACTTTAAACGTAATTCCAGTATCTTTAAAAAATTTAAAAGCTTCTGAATTTTTTTTTGCTAGATTAGAAAAGTTTTGATTGTTAAACCAATTATAATACTTTCTATAATTCGTTCTAACTGAATCATCGCTAATAAAAGCTTCATCAATATTTTTAATTTTGTAGACCATGGAAATAGTCTTTATAATTAATACTTTCAACCATAATATTACTTTCAATTACGCTATAATTATAAATCAAAATTTTGTATTAAATTATAAACCATTGTAATTTTAAAAATAATGCCTAATAATTAAGCTCAAATTTATCTTTATGATAAAATAATTATCTAATTTTTTGTAATGATTTAATTATTTTTAACAATTTTATATAAAAATATCATGGAAATGTTTTTATTTTGGATGGGTGGCGCATTAATTTGTGGACAAGTTTTTAAAATTTTATCTTTACCAATCTTAATTGGTTTTATCTTCTCTGGTTTTTTATTCAAATATTTTAATTTTGCAGATGTTAATGGTTTACTTGATTTTCCTTCAAAAATTGGTGTTGAGTTACTATTATTTTCTATTGGCCTAAAGGTTAAACCTTCGGCTTTTTTAAATTTTACCTTTTTAAAAGTCTTTTTTTTTCACGCGGCAGTAGTAAGTTTTGTTTATTTCTTTTTAATTAACTTAAACGTTAATTTAGAAGTTAAGGTTCTGTTATGTATAGCTCTAACTTTCTCAAGTACAATTATAGCATCTAAATCATTAGAAGATAGACAAGAAATTAATTCATTTCATGGTAGAATTTCTATCTTAATACTTATATTTCAAGATATTTTAGCATTAACTTTATTACTTTACACTAGTAGTAATGATCTATCATTTAATACACTATACTTACTTTTTATTCCTTTAATTATCCCTATTTTAAAAAAGTTTTTAATTAAATTAGAAACAAGTGAGGAATTAGAATTGTTAGCTTCGGTATTAATTGCGTTATTATTAGGAGGTTATCTTTTTGAAAAGTTAGGTTTAACTGGTGAAATAGGCGCACTTATTTTAGGGATGTTACTCTCTAATTATAAAAGATCACAAAATTTAGCTGAAAAAATCTGGAGTTTAAGAGAGATTTTATTATTGGCCTTTTTTATTTCACTGGGAATGAAGTTGAATTTAAGTTTTGAAATTGTTTCAGAGTCATTAATAATAATAATGCTTCTAATTATTAAATTAGTTGTGCTTTTTTTCTTATTAATTGCAGTAAATTTACGAGCTTATTCCTCCTTCTTAATTTCAATATCACTTTTAACATATTCTGAATTTTCCTTAATTTTGTTAGCGCACTGGCTTGAAATTGGAATTGTTGATAATAGTTTATTTGCAGTTTTAGTTTGTTCTGTCAGTTTAAGTTTTATTATTGGGTCTATTTTAAATAAATATATTCATGAGATTTATGTAATTTTAGAAAAATATTTAGTTAAGTTTGAAAGAGAAAAACATCATCCTGACGAACAACCTCACACTTGTGGTGAAGCTCAAGTAATGATTGTCGGTATGGGTCGAATTGGTAATGCAATATTTGAAAATTTATCTAAAAATAACATTAAAGTGGTTGGTTTTGACGCAAACACTGACCTTTCTTTAGATCTTTTGAAACAAGGAAAAAGAGTATCCTTTGCAGATGCCGAGGACCCAGGTTTTTGGTCTAAATTAAGGTTTGGTAAATTAACAACTATTATCCTTGCCTTGCCTGAGTTTCATGCTCAAAACTGGTCGGTAAAACAGGCTAGAAAATATGGTTTTAAAGGAAGAATAATTGTACCTACAAGATCTCAGGGTAATCCAGATTTATTAAAATCGTCTGGTGCAGATGAAATTTATGATGCCTATGATGCTGCTGGTATAGGTGTAACTGAATCTTTTCTGAGACATAATGAATAAATTTTTGCTACAATTCCATTATATTTCGATTCAAGGATAAACCCATGAAAAATGAATTACCAACAGAAACTATAACTATTGATAATATTGAAAGAATATATGATTTCATCTTCGCTCCTTATGTAAAACAACTTAAATTATCTTTTTTAAAAATAGAAGAGGGAAGGGTAGTAGCTAGGTTAGAAAACTCAAAAGAATATCAGTTTGTCACTGGAGCTCTTTCTGGACAGGTGATAATGTCTGTTATTGACACAACTATGTCAATTGCCATGAACACATCTTTAAAATCACAGAGAGGGACACTTTCACAAAATAATAACTTTATACGTCCTGCATTCGGAGATTATTTTATTATTGAAAGTGTGGTTCAAAGATTTGGGAGTACTATCGCAATTGGAGAAACAAAAGTATATTCAGAAAATAATAAAAATGACATTTTATGCCATTCCACTTCAACATTTCCGCTTAAGTAGCTGTAATGTAATGATTAAAATGGAATATAAATAACAACTAGTGTAGCCATTATTGGTTTGGGTGTAATGGGTACTCGTATGATGAAGCATATGAGGTTACACAAGAAATTTAGACCAGATTATTTATGGGATCCTAGCTCAATTGCTTGTGCAAATGCTATAAAACTAGATTGTAAATCTAAAATTATGAAAAGTGCTAATGATGCGATTGAAAAAGCAGACTTAGTTTATTTAGCATGTCCACCAACTGTAAGGGAAATATATGCTACTAAAACTGTTGAAATGGGAAAAGCTCTTTTTTTAGAAAAACCATTTGGTATAAACATTCAAGAAAGTAGAGATTTTATTAAAAAACTTCAAAATTATGATGTTCCCATGGCTGTAAATTTTACTCAAGCATCAGGAGTTGCTTTAGCTGATATATTAAAAAGCAAAAATAGTGACGAAATGGGAGAAATGTTAGGTGTTGACATAATAGTTACATATTCATCTTGGCCTCGCCAGTGGCAAAAAGAAGCTGATTGGCTTAGATTTAAAAAAGAGGGCGGTATGACAAGAGAGGTAATATCTCATTTTATATTTTTTACTGAACGTGTTTTAGGTCCTCTTAAACTAATTTGGGCTAATACTTCATATCCTAAAAATCAAGAATTATGTGAAACTTCTGTATTAGCCAAATTAGAAAATGAAAATGGTTTGCCCGTTAATATTTTTGCAAGTGTTGGCGGCATGCAACCAGACCGACAGGAACTTACAATCAAAGGCTCTAAAAATAGTAGAAAAGTATCTGAGTTCTTCAAGGAAGCAGTGTCTAGTGGTAACAAATTTATTTCTCTTAGAGAAGAGCCTAAAGATCCAAGGGCAGTAAGCTTAAAAGCCCAACTTGATAACTTGGTTCTTAAAATAAATAATAAACCTAATAGTTTAGCAACGATTCATGAGGCTTTTAGAGTTCAAAAACTTGTGGAAGAAATATTATCAAAAACATAAGAGCATTTTTAATTAGGCAAACTTTTTATCCATTTCACCATTTTTTTTCGGGCAATGTCTGTTTGTCGAGGAGATAAAATAGCACCTGCAATTACATGTGAATATTTATCGTCAAACTCTGACATTTTTACATTTATAGTTTTCGTTTTACCTCCCCAATTTTCAATAAATTCAACAGTTTTTTTAGGTTCAACAACTTTGTCATCCATTGAAAAATAAAATAAAGCAGGATTATTTACATTACTAAAGTCTTTATTATTAATTTTTTTGACTAATCTAGCCATTGGTATAAGAGCCTTTGTCGGATATGATAATGTCCAAAATTTTTTGTCTAATTCGTTTCTGGGTTTTATAGTTCTTGTTTTTCCTATAAATAAATGCAACCAATATTCAGAATAAGGCCATGAAATCAAATTGGCTAATTTATGATTTATACCAAAATTAGGTGAAATAAATATATATCCTAATATTGTTTTTGAAAGATTTTCATTTAATGCTGAAATAGCACTCAATGTGCCACCAGTTGAAGTAGAAATTAAAATTACCTTTTGACCAATTCTACTTCCAATTTCAATAGCTTCATGTAGGTCATTAACCCAGTTAGATATAGATGACAAACCCATTGCATCAGAACTTCTTCCGTGGCCTGTTAATCTTGTATAAAATATATTTGCACTTATATCTTTTCCAATTAAATCAGGAAGGGGACGCACTTCTTCTGATGAAGCAGAGAAGCCATGTATATATACAATTGAAATTTTAGTTTTAGTATTTTTCTTTCTAGACCAAACTATTTTTTTTGAACATTTTTTTTTAGATCAGAAAATTGACTTTCTTTGTTTTTTAAATATTGGTCTAAGTCATTTCCAATCAAATTGATATTAAAACTACTTTTAAAATTTATATTATTTTTATGCATAGTGAAAATAAGTGTTATAAAAAAAATTAAAGCGACTAAGAAAAATATAAATTTGTTTTTGATGACTGAAACACCTTTCAAAATTATAGAATATTCTAATTATAAAAATTAATTAAAACATTTCTATATTAGAAAAAACTATTGTTTATTTAATTAAAAATATGGTTAAAAATAATTTAATATTATTTAGGTTAATTTAAATGAACACTTTAACACAACTTTTTTTTGAAAACTCATTATTGTATCAGAATAAAACATTATTTGGTTTCAAAAAAAATGGTGAATGGAGCCATATTTCTTGGAACGAAGCTAGTGATCTTGTTCAAGACTTAAGTGTTGGTTTACATGAAATAGGCGTTAGAAAAAATGATAAGATATCAATTATAGCTGAAAATTCCTATAAATGGTGTGTAGTTGATTTAGCTATAATATCTTTAGGTGCCATTACTGTTCCTGGTTATACCACAAGCAACGAAGATGAGATATTTTATCTCTTATCTCACTCTGAAGCCTCTGTTGTTTTTTTGAACTCAAAATTATTATCAACTATAGAAAATATTTTGCCAAAATTAGATAAATTAAAACATATAGTATGCATTGATGAAGTTAAGAGAGCAAAATTAAATAACACTATTAATAGTTTCGATAATCTCATTAGTAAGGGGTCTAAAAGTTTAAATAAATCGAACTTCAAAGAAGATACTCTTCACAAAGTCAAAGAAGATGATGTGGTTTCTATTATATATACATCTGGCACTAGCAGTAAACCTAAAGGTGTAATGCTTACTCACAAGTCTATTATATCAAATATCTTAGGTGCAAATGAACTTGTTAAAGAATTAGAAGTTAAAGACCATAAGTTTTTATCTATAATTCCACTTTCACATGCATATGAACACACTGCTGGTTTTTTCCTTCCTATTCTGATTGGAGCAGAAATTTTTTTCAACGAAAACCGTGATCAAATTGTTAATGATTTACTTAGTGTCAAACCCTCTTTAATGACTGCTGTACCAAGGCTCTATGAGGTATTGCATAAAAAAATAAACAATCAGTTATCTAATCAAAGTAAGATCACTCAAAAACTGTTTTCTAAAACAATTGAATTGGGAACAAAAAAATTTGAAAAACATGAATTACTTTTTATAGAAAAACTTCAAGATTTTGCTTTAGACAAATTAGTAAGAAAAAAAATTCAAAAAAAATTTGGTGGTAATTTAAAAGCTTTTATTTCAGGTGGAGCTGCTTTAAATGAACAGGTTGGTTTGTTTTTTCAATCTCTTGGTATTAATATTTTGCAAGGATATGGACAAACCGAATGCTCACCACTCATATCATGTAATCCAATTCATAACATAAAAATAAACTCTGTTGGTCCAGTTATAAAAGGTATTGATATCAAATTATCTAAACAGAATGAAATACTTGTCAAAGGCAATTCTCTCATGAAAGGATATTGGAAGGATAAAAAAAACACTAATAATACAATAATAGACGGTTGGCTACATACTGGAGATTTGGGATCGATAGATGAAGATGGATACCTATATATATCTGGCCGAATAAATGAAATGATTGTAAATTCAGGTGGAGAAAACATTGCACCTGTACCAATCGAAAATCTCTTAATGTCTTTCGATGAGATTGAACAAGCTCTTGTTTGTGGGCATAATAGACCCTTTCTAATATCTGTACTTATCCCCAATGAAACATTGTTAAAGTCAAATAGAAGCAATGTTAATAAAATGAAAACAGATTTCCAAAATATTATTAACAACGTAAATAAACAGTTGTCGCAAAACAAAAAAATTAGAAAATTTATTTTGTCAGACAAACTTTTTAGTATAGAGAATAGTCAATTAACGCCAACTCTCAAAATGAAAAGGCGTGTGATTGAAGCTTTTTATAAAGATGAAATAGAGAGCTTATATAAAAAATCCTATTTTTAAGGTTTGATATGGTTTTAAGATATTGAAATTTAATTTTTTTAATCCACAGGTAACTGATAATCCTGTTTCCTCACTTACCATGTTAGTCATAGGTGTTATAATCTTATCTTTACAAGATAGTTTAATTAAATACATGGCTAGTGAAACAAGTTTTTGGCAACTTCAATTTATACGTTCAATCGGAAATATTATTTTGTTATTTAGTATTGCTAGGATAACTAATGGGATTGGCATTCTATTTCCACTTAAATGGAAACCAGTATATTTGAGGGCATTGACAATGACTACCTGCATGTTTTGTTTTTTTGCAGCGTCACCACAATTAAGTTTTGCTCAAATGGCAGCAGGTCTTTATACATTCCCAATTTTTGTATCTTTATTAGCAATAGTATTTCTTAAGGAAAGAATAGGTTTATGGAGATTTTTTGCCCTAATGTTAGGAAGTTTTGGAGCTTTGCTTATTTTAGAACCATGGTCTGAAAATTTTAAATATTTACAAATTTTACCTGTCATAGCAGGCTTTTTCTTTGCTTGTAATATTATTTTAATAAGGAAGTACTGCAGGCAAGAAACTGTTATGTCTCTTACTTTAGCTGTAGGGGTAATGTTTTTTATTTCAGCATCGCTAGGAATATTGTTCTTTGAATTAATATTTCAAAATAATTTTCTTAGAGGGAATAGTCCATTTGTTTTTATAGGTTGGCCATCTTTAACTATAATTGTTTTTGTATTTTGCCTTTCGTGTTCAATTCTTAATATTTCAGGTAATATGCTATTAGCAAAAGCATACCAGACAGCAGAAAGCAGCTGGTTGGCACCTATGGATTATTCTTATTTAGTTTTTGCAGCTATTTGGGGAAAGATATTTTTTGGAGTGTGGCCAACTCTTTTGAATTTGATTGGAATGTTCTTTATAGCTTTTTCTGGTATTTTGATAGCCTTTCGTGAGCAAAGAAAATTAAAATCTAATTAAGGAAAGACAGATTTAGGTTGTTATTAAAAAGTATATCTGAGATATTTATTGGCCTAGTTAAAAATAAGCCTTCTAAAGATGTTACTCTACTCAAAGCTACGTAGGTTTGTCCAGGTGCAAAAGAGCCTCTATCTAAATCAATTATAACTTTTTCAAAAGTTTGTCCTTGGCTTTTATGAATTGTTACTGCCCAAGCTAATTTGATCGGATATTGGGTAAAAGTTGCTACAACTTCATGTAAAACTTGACCATCTTTTATTAAATAATCAAATTTCTCCCAAGTGTCTTGTGTTATTTTATGAACCTTATTTTTTATTTTCAAATGAATGCTATCATGCGTTAAATCAGTAACGATCCCGATAGAACCGTTCACCCATCTCTTAGGAGATTTAATATCATTTTTAATTAACATTACTTGAGCACCAACTTTTAACTCAAGAACTTCGTCAGCAGGTTTTTCTTTAAAGTCACCTGTTTCTGACGATTGATATGAAAATATTTCATTACTTATACTTTTAAGATTTGCACTATTAATAGAGTCAACCTTACGATTAGTGGGTGATAATATTATAGACTCATATAAATCATTAGATCCTTGATTAATTACTTTGTTATTTAAGGGTATGAGATCTGTTTCAGTTATATTTCCAGATCTAATCTTATTAAGTATGTCAATAAACTCAGTATCTTTTTGTCTATATATTTTTGTGAGTTCATATGTCCTTATATTGCTATTTTCATAACAATTAGCATGAAAAAAATAATGTCCGTTAGGATAAAAATTATCAAAGATATCTTTTTCATTTTCTCGTATCACTGGTGGAAGTTGATGAATGTCACCCAAAAGAATAATTTGAACTCCACCAAAAATTTCATCATTATTTCTGTTAAGTCTAAGTGACTGGTCTATTGCGTCAAGAAGGTCACATCTAATCATAGAACATTCATCAATCAAAATAGTATCAACGTTTTTAATTAAATTGCCTCTTAATCTTTTAATTTTTTCATTGATTAATATTCTGGGTGGGAATAAGAAAAAGGAATGTATGGTTTTACCTTTGGCTTTAATCGCAGATATTCCTGTTGAAGCAAGTATAACAAAATTTTTTTTGGAATTGATACGAAAGTATTCTAATAATGTTGTTTTACCAGTCCCAGCTTTACCAGTAATAAAAATATTTTGATTAGAATATTCCATCTTATTAAAAATATCTTCGAATTCATTTTTAAGTTCAATAATATTAGATATATCTTTGTTTTTATTGATTTTAATTACCATACTAAGGCTTGCTATTTTTAAAAATTGACATTAATTGATTGACCATTTTATCTGGTTCTAGGGGTTCATCTAAAGTTATGGCTTTTTCAGGCTCTTCTAAAATTGAAAATTGGCTTTCAACCAAGCTGTTTGGCATAAAATGATTTTGCCTATTACTTATCCTTTTTTGAGCTGTTTCTTTTTTAATCTTCAAATAAACTAAATAATAATTCTTAACATTAAGTATTGTCCTATATTTTTCTTTGAGGGCGGAGCAAGTGACAACAAGATTTTCTTTTTCTTCCCTTTTAATAATTTCTTCTCTAATTTTAATAAGCCAATCATATCTATCCTCGTCATTTAAGGGGATACCTGAACTCATTTTTTTCACATTATTTTTACTGTGATAGTCATCTCCTTCTATTAGAAAAGCATTCATTTTTTTACAAAGTTTTTCTGCTATTGTTGTTTTTCCCGAACCAGCAACACCCATAATCAAAAAAGTAACAAATTTTTTATTCATAATTTAGTCCAATAAGGTTTAATCTTATTGTCATCCTTTTTACTCTTTATAGGATGAAGTCCAAAAAAACTTCTTTGTAATTGGATAGTTTCTCCAATTTTATGATTTGAAAAAATTAAATCGTAATATGCAAGATTTGAAGATAAGACAGGGCAAGGGAGGCCAGATCTTATTCCGTTTGAATTAAATTCCCTTATTAATTTGAATTTTTTTGAACATTTTTCTTCAATTAAACTATGTAGAAATTCAAAATTTAAGTTTTTGTGATTTTCATATTTTTGAGATATAAAATTAATGTAATCGCCCTGTAATATACAGCCTGCACTCCATGCCTGAAAAATATCATCTATGTTATAATCAAAAAAATCCCAAACATTAGATTTTTTTATAAGATTAAGGCCTTGATATAGGGAGCAGGCAAAATTAAAAAAGATGATTTCTTCGAGGGGTATTTCAACATCGTCAATTTTTTCAGAAAGTATTTGGTCATTATTATTAACTTTTGATTTTTGCTTAAAATTATTTGAAAGAGACCTTGTAGAAACAGCTTCATAAATTGATGGAATACTTACTCCAAGTTCTAAAGCTGCCTTTATGGCCCAAATTCCTGTTCCATTTTGCTCTATTTTGTTATCTACTTCATCTATGAAATATTGGCTATTATTATTTTGAGCACTTATAATTTCCGAGGTAATCTTTAAAAGAAAAGAAGAGGACTGAGTTTTTAATATTTCTTCGAATTTTTTAGCTCGTAAATCATTATCCATATTATAAGCGTGTTCTAAAATATTACTTATTTCTGCTAATCCTTGCATAAGTGCATATTCAATCCCGTTATGAATTAATTTTACAAAGTGGCCGGACCCCGCGCTTCCAAAATAACAGCAGGCACTTTTGTTATCAATTTTAGCGCTTATATCTTCAAATATACACCTTACATTTTCCCATGCGCTTTTTGAGCCTCCAACCATTATAGCAGGGCCGTCCTTAGCTCCTCTAGGCCCACCTGAAATACCAATTCCTAAAAAACTAATATTATGATCCTTTAAAAGTTTTTCTCTTTCAATCGAATGTAAATATAATGAGTTTCCTAGATCGGCAATTATATCTTTTGGGTTTAAATAATTTATTAAATCACTTATACACTTATCAATTTTATTTGCTGGAAGGCTTAGCAATATTATTCTTGGTGAGGGGGTCTTATCAATTAGCTCTTTAGTAGTATTTAATAAACATAAATTTTTGATATTGTCATTATTTATACTTTCAACAATTAATTTATTTTTTTCATACGCATTTACTTGATAATTTTTAGAAACCATATTTTTAGCTAAATTATAGCCCATTGAACCAAGTCCAATAAGTGCAATATTCATACTATCTATTACCCATTTTATTTAAAAATTATTTTTTTATAACAATATAAAATATTGTTTACTATTAGATTTAACTTAACTTAGATCTTGTTTGACTTACATATAGAATTATTCCTCCAACAATTATTAAAGTCGTTCCAATAATACTGATTTTGTCAGGTAAAATTTGAAAAATAAAGAAATCATAAATACATACAAAAATCAAAGTGAAATAAAAAAAAGGTGCTACAAAATGAGCTTCACTTCTTTTCATTGCTTGAATAAAACATATTTGTGCGCAAAGCATGAGTGCGCCAACAAAAAACAAAGCTAAAATTTGTTTTATGTTTGGTGAAATCCAGATGAAATATATTGGTATCGATGAAATCATTAATCCAATTCCATTATTTATTAGCAATATTTGTTTAGGTTTTTCTTCTATTGTAAGAATTTTTATAAATATAGACTCTAGTCCTAAAGCTAAAGCTCCAAAAATTAATAATATATAGACAAATTGTATTTCTAAAAGATTATTTTCTGGTCTAATTAAAACAATTGCTCCAATAAAGGTAATAGCCACCGCAAACCATTTTGTAGTTTTAACAGTCTCTCCTAATAATGGTATAGCAAAAATCATTGTGAAAATTGGGTTGATAAATATCAAAGCTGTCGCATCTGAAACAGGTATTAGAATTGAAGTTCCGAATAATATAGTTATCCCAATCCATCCACAAAAGGATCTACTAAAATGAAGTTTATAGTTAGGTTGAATTATTTTTGATTTTGTTTTCAAAAAAAAAAGAAAAATTAAAATAAATGCAAAAAGAAATCTTGAATGGCTAATTTGCATTGGATTTAATGGTTTTCCTAATAAGTCTGTGCCCAATACTTTAGCGATCACAGTTGTTCCACCAATAAATAAAGAGACAAAAATCATGTAGCAAATTGAGGAAAGTGTATTATTTTTAATTATCATTTATTTTAATTATTTTAGAGATTGGTGTGTAGAAAATCTCTAATATAACGAAACCAGTTATTACAAATATTGCTATTAATTGATTGATGCTGATGTCGTCCTTCAAAATAAAAAAAGCGAGACATAGTGCTATTACAGGTTTTAAAAAGAATAAGTAATTACCGCGAGCAACATCAGGGATTTTAGAAAGTCCCCACAGCCACAAAATGAAGGCAATGCAAGTGTTCCAAATACCAAGGGCAATGATTGAAAAATATTCAACACTTGATCGATCAAAAAGATCAAGTGGGTTTACCCATATACCCCAGATTATGCCAACAGATGGATATAATGCTACAAAGCCAAGGGAGAATGTGTAGGTTGTCATTCGTACAGATCCGTATAATTGCACATAAGGCTTTACCATTACAAGATAGATTGCACCAACTAGAGCGCATCCTATTGATAAACATATTCCAGTTAGACTGTTACTTGTTCCACTAAGTTGATCAAGATAACCATCTGTCAACAAAAATATGCATCCTAAGAAAGCTCCAATACCACTAATAATTTTTGGAGGTGTAATTTTTGTTTTTTCAATAATTCTTGCCACAAACACCACACCTATCGGCATTATTGTTACCATAGTGGCCACTTGTACAACAGATGCAAAATCTAAAGCCCAGTGAAATAGAAATTGGCCAAAAGCCATTCCTAAAACTGAAAGAATTACAATAGGATAAGCATTTTCTTTTAGAGGTTTAATTAATTCTCTAGAGGTAGGATTTAACATGCATAAAATTAAGAGTGCAAATCCTCCTAATCCAAATCTCCAAACAGAAACTTCAACACCAGATATACCAGATAATTTTACAAAAAATTCTGAACTTGCATGCCCACAAACACCTAAAAAAGCAGCTAAATATGCTAGTATGATAATTGTTTTATTAGTTTGAATCATAAAATTAAAACAAAAATCAAAAAAATAAAATTAGTTACCTTCGATAATTTTCAATACCTTTGGGGGTGACATCGGTAAACTATAAGATCTTTTTCCAATAGCTTGATATACAGCATTTGAAATGGCGGCTAAAGGTGGAACCAATGGAACTTCACCAACTCCTCTAACGCCTTGCGGATGTTTTGGGTTAGGAACTTCAATTAAAACTGTATCTAGCATAGGTAAGTCAGAACAAACTGGCATCCTATAATCAAGGAATCCTGTGTTATCCAAATGACCTTGTTTATTATAAATATACTCTTCACTCAAGGCCCATCCGATTCCTTGCGCACACCCACCTTGCAGTTGACCTTCAACATAATCTGGATGAATAGCCTTTCCTACGTCCTGTATAGAAGTATATTTTTTCACTCTTACTATGCCTAAATCCATATCAACTTCAACATCACAAATATGAGTTGCAAATCCGCCTTCAGCTCCTTCAGTATTCACTTGATAACCTGCACCAATAGGTCCTCCAGTAGCAGTAGCTTTGCCAGCCAATTCTGCTAAAGATAATGGATCAAATTTACCAGCATTGTCGCCAGCTGGACGAGCTTCACCATTTTCCCATTCAATAGCTTCTTCATCAATTCCCCAAATTTTAGCAGCTCTTTGCTTAAGTTGCTTAATTACTATTTTAGCAGATTCAGTTACAACCATTGCAGATGCAAATAAGACTCTACTTCCTCCAGTCAAATTACTATATCCAATGGTTGCTGTGTCTCCTATTAACACAGAAACTCTATCATGATGGATACCTAAAAGTTCAGCGGTAATATTTGCTATAGAAGCTCTAGAACCTCCAATATCAGGGTGACCAGTAGTAACAACTACATTTCCATCTTCTGTAATATTAAGTTGTGCACTAGATTCTCCGCCAGCATTAAACCAAAATCCGCTTGCAACACCTCTTCCTTGATGCTTTTCTAGTTGGGACTTGTAGTGTGGGTGGTTTATTGCAGCATCTAGTGTTTCCATGTAACCCATTGTTGGATACGTTGGCCCATGTACAGCTTTGGTACCTTCTTTTGCAGCATTTAATTTTCTTAACTCAAGCGGACAAATTTTTAAAGCTTCTGCAATTTCATCCAATACGCATTCAACGCCGTAAGCTCCAATTGGAGCTCCAGGCGCTCTATATGCTGCAACCTTACATCTGTTCGATACCACATCGTATCCAAATGTATGTGCATTAGGAATATCATATGGCGCTAATGAACACCCAACAGCACCCCTTATTGGAGATCCAGGAAATGCGCCAGCCTGAAGATAATATGTACCCTGAGCAGCTACAATCTTTCCATCTTTAGTAGCTCCGATTTTAATTTTACTTTTTGAGCCTGAAGTAGGTCCAGAAGCCCTCATTGTATCTTCTCTATTCATCACAATTTTAACAGGACGACCTGTTTTTTGGGACAAAACTGTTGCTAAAGGTTCAAGATAAACAATAGTTTTACCACCAAAACCTCCACCAATTTCTGCTGGTATAGCTCTTATATTACTTTGAGGAATACCTGTAAGAAAAGATGTCATGGCTCTTACCATAAATTGACCTTGACTTGAACTCCAAATAGTAGCTCTACCGTCGGCCGCTACACTTACAAGGCACGAATGAGTTTCTAAATAACCTTGATGGACGGCTTCTGTTTTGAAATCACGTTCTATAATAATATCGGCTTTTGCAAAACCTTGTTCAATATCACCTTTTTTATGCTCTAGAGTACCAGCTATGTTAGACGGTTTATTATTAAATTTAATATGATCGTGTAGAATTGGAGCATCCGGTTTAATTGCGTCTTCAATATCAATGGCCCAAGGTAATATTTCATAATCTACTTCAATAAGCTTACATGCTTCTTCTGCTATTGCTTCTGTGGTAGCAGCTACTGCTGCTAGTGGGTGACCATGAAACAGTACTTTGTCTCTAGCCATAACATTTCTACACATCCAGCGCATATCTTGTATACCGAGAATTACAGGTTTATCTAATGGAAAATCAACAATATCCTTAGAAGTAATTACAGCTTTAACACCGTCAATAGCTTCCGCTTTCTTTGTGTTAATCGATTTGATCTTAGCATGTGGGTGAGGGCTTCTTAATACATGTCCCCATATCATTCCAGGCATTGTAGTATCTGAAGAATACTGAGCTCTACCAGTTACTTTTTCTGCACCATCAGGTCTGACTGTGTTTTTTCCAATCCATTTATTACTAATCTCATTCATTATGCAGTCTCCTTCATATCTTCAGCAACCTCAAGAACCGCTTTTACAATTTTATCATAACCAGTACATCTACATAAATTTCCAGCCAACCAAAATCTTACCTCAGTTTCAGTTGGTGATGGATTATGATCTAGCAGAGCTTTTGATGCCATCAGAAAACCAGGTGTACAAATACCGCATTGTAACGCTGCTTTTTCTAAAAATTTTTGTTGTAAGGCATGAAGCTTTCCACCTTCTGACATGCCTTCGATAGTCTCTAAATTACTTCCCTCGGCCTCAGCGGCTAACATTAAGCATGAGCAGACAAGTTCACCATCTAAAATAATACTGCAAGATCCACAATCACCTGAGCCACAACTTTCTTTAGAACCTGTTAACTCTAATTGGTTTCTTAAAACATCTAGCATAGTGTCATGAGGTTCACATAGATACTCGACATTTTCATTATTAATTTTTGTTGACACTTGAATTTTAGCCATAAGTTAATTTCCTTTAATTCTATTAATTGTAGTTAATGTTGCTCTTTTAAATAAAACACCAGCGACTTTAGTTCTGTAATCTATAGTTCCTCTTTTGTCGTCAATAGGGTCGCATGAATCCATACAAATTTTTGAAACTTTATCTAAAATCTCAGAGTTAAGATCTGAACCAATCATTATTTTTGAAGCTTCTTTTATAAGGAGTGGCGTTGGAGCAACTGCGCCTAAAGAAACTCTAGCAGCAGTACAAACGTTATTTTCAAAAGTAATGTTAACTCCACAACCTACAACAGCAATGTCCATTTCAGTTCTTGGTGTCATCCTCAAATAGGTATCAGAGGAGTGTATTTCACGTTTTGGAAATTTTAGGCTTACTAACATTTCTCCATTATTCAATACTGTTTTTCCAGGACCAATATGAAATTCTTCAATTGGTATCTCTCTTTTACCATTTGGTCCAGCTATTAAAGCCATACATCCAGCTGCAATCAATGCTGGAACGCTGTCACCTGCTGGAGATCCATTACAAATATTTCCACCTAACGAAGCTCTTCCTTGTATTTGTTCTGAACCAATTAGTCTAAAAGCTTCAAGAACACCTGGCCAAAGTTTAGAAAATTTCTTATTTCTATTTAAGTTAACACCTGACACAGAGGCACCTATCACAAATTCATTTTCTGATATTTCTTCTATTGAATTTAGTTCAACTATTTTTTTTACATCAATAACTAAATTTGGTTTCCTAATCCCACTCTTAATTTGAACTAGTAAATCCGTACCTCCAGCTAAAAATCTAGCTGAACCATCTGCTTTTGAATGAGCGTTAACAGCTTCTTCAATTGTAGAGGCCGCTAAGTATTGAGTGTCTGACATTTTTACTCCCGATATTATAAATTTGAATATGTGACAAAAGACTTGTACTAATAAATAACAATTAAATACTTTTTATTCAATATTTAAGTTCCACTTATAAACAATTCTGCATGAAAATATTCACTAACGCACATTTTTTATTAACCTTAACGTCCTTGTTTTGGGCTTTCAATACAATTGCAGGCAGGGCAGCAGTAGATGAAGTTTCACCATTGCTTGTAGTAAGCGTCAGATGGTTTTTTGTATCAATTTTATTAACTTTTTTATGTAGAAAAGAGTTATTTGAAACTTGGAAAGTTTTAAAATATAGACTCAAATGGTTAGTTATAATGGGCTTGTTTGGTTTTACTAGTTTCAACTCTTTTTATTATATTGCCGCACATGATACTATAGCTATAAATCTAGGATTAGTTCAAGGTACTATGCCAGCTTTCATAATCATTATATCTAGAATTTGGTTAAAAGAAAAAATAAATATACCCCAACTAATTGGTGTAATCATTACGTTTGTTGCTGTTTTGTTAGTTGTAAGTTCAGGAAATCTCTATGCACTTATGAAACTTCAATTAAACAAAGGAGATATAGTGATGATATTTGCTTGTACTTTATATGCTGTTTATGCTGTAGGGCTTAGAAAAAAACCAAAAATTGGAGCTTTAGTTTTACTTACATTCTTTTCGTATGTAGCATTTATTGGATCTTTACCTGGATTATTTTATGAAACTTTTACTAGTAATTTAGTTTTGCCAGGTATAAAAGGTGTAATTATTTTAAGCATTATAATTATTTTTCCATCTTTTTTAGCGCAAATATTTTTTATGAAAGGAGTTGAAAAAATTGGACCAGCAAGATCAGGACTTTATACAAACCTAGTACCTGTATTTGCTTCTATTTTAGCTGTTCTTCTTCTTGGTGAATTATTCAAATTGTATCACTTAATTTCTTTAATTTTAATTTTCTTAGGAATTTATATGTTTGAAAAAAAGAGAGATCAGGTTAATTAAGCATATAGATTAAAAAACTTTTTAATAATTTTATTGGTTTGTTATAATTTATGTTTTTAGATTTATCATACAGCTCTATTCAAGGTTTAGTTTTATTGGTTGCACTTATTTTTTCTGGCCGAGCTTTTAGAGAGAATTGGATAAAAAAAAGGTAAAAATTGGATTTACAAATCTTGGTTCTATGGATTAATTTCGTCTTTATCATTTTTAATATTAGTACTTATACCAATGAAAGGATAAAAAATTAATTATTTCTTTTGCAATTTAGTTGGTCAATAAGAGGATTATTAGGATCTATATCCTTATTACATACTGAGCACTTATCTGATCCAGAAATTGCATTAAGACCACCACAACTGCCTTTAATGTTTTTACCCATTAACATTACACCAAGCGACATTAGTATTATGATTATAGAGAGGAATATAAATGTTATAAAGAAAATTTCCATATAGCTTCAATACATTATTATTAGATTAAATTCAATTTTTACTTATTTAATTTTTTAAACTGGCTACTTTTAATTTTCAACAATTTATCTTCTACTTCATCCACAAACATAACAGCAATTTTTTCATTTTCTGCAACCTTTAATCCTACTTTACTTCCCATAGCAAGTAGTGCGGTTGCCCATCCGTCGGCACTCATTGCATTTTTATATACTACTGTAACTGACTTTGTTGAGTGTGTAATCGGCATCCCATTTTTAGGATTAATAATATGTGAATATTTTATTCCATTTTTTGAAAAGTTATTTTTATAATCACCTGAAGTAGCTACTCCTTTATTTGATACAGTAATAATCTCTTTGATCAACTTCTCATCTAATTTTGGATTTTCTATTCCAATTACCCAATCTGTATTATTTTTATTATGCCCTTTTACAAATATATCCCCTCCAATATCAATGATATAATTTTTTATATTTAGATCATCTAATGTTTTAGCAATAATATCTATTCCGTAACCTTTACCTATAGCTGATAAATTTAGTTTAATATCTTCATTTTTTTTTAACAATTGATTTTTGGCATTAATATGTAGCAGTTTACTTTGATTAACTAAGGTTAGAGTGTCTTTTATTTTATCGTTACTTGGAACTCTCTCAATAGTGTTGTTTTCTGAATAACCAAACCCCCACAATTCTATCAATGGATCTAATGTTAAATCAAAATATCCATTACTTTTATCATTTATAATAATTGCCTCTTTGAAAACATTTATTAAATCATTAGAGATACTTATTGGTTCTGTAGTTCTATTGTTATTTAACTGGCTAATTTCTGAATTTTCATCCCAATTAGATAAAATTTTATTAGCTTTAGACAAAGCATTTTTAATCTCTAATTGTAATTTTTCTTTCGTTATAGTTTTTGGAATGTCTACTAAACTTATTAAATAATAAGTACCCATAGTATTACCTTTAAGGTCAATATTATGACTTTTATTTTCAGCACATGATGATAATAAAAAATAAAAAATTATATAGATAAAAAAATTTAAGAATGACATTACGATTAATTATTATTTCATAAAATTATCATAAACTAATACATTATAAATTGAATAATTGTTAGTTCAAATTGTTCATTTTTAAAGCATATTAATTTAATATTTAAAAATTAAAAAAAACTCAAAAAAATCTATATATAACCTTGTTTTTTTTTTAATATATTATATATAAATCTTATTTACTGTACTTATACATAATCCTCATTTTAAAAATTCAAAGGCTAAATAATTTTTAATGAAAAAATTCAAATTAAAAAAAGGTTTAGACTTACCTATAATGGGAATTCCGAAGCAAGTTATTAATGATATTGAACATCCTAGATCAGTTGCTGTATTAGGGCCTGAATACAATGGTCTTAAACCTAAAATGCTTATCAATGTTGGTGACAGTGTTGTTAGAGGTACCCCACTTTTTTGTCATAAAGACCATCAAAAAATTTTGTACGTGTCTCCTTGTAAAGGAAAAGTATCAGAAATTAATAGAGGCGAAAAAAGAGTTCTTTTAAGCGTTGTAATAGAAGTTGAGGATTTTGAGCATAAAGGAATAGCAATAACAAAATTACATACAAAGATTAAAAATAAGTCTGAATTTATTAAAAATTGCTTGTTTGATAGTGGTTTATGGACTTCATTCCTAACAAGGCCTTATTCAAAGGTTCCAGCAAGTGATGCAAAACCTTCTTCAATTTTTGTTACGGCTATGGATACTGAGCCGTTATGCCCAGACGCAGAATTAATTATTAGTAATGATTTAAAAGCTTTTAATGAAGGCGTCAAAAAGATTTCTTCCCTCACAGATGGTAAGGTTTTCATTTGTAAAAAAGAAAATAGCAGTATTAAACTTAGTGAATTTGAAACATTCGAATTTGCAGGTCCACACCCCGCTGGTTTGCCAGGAACGCACATGCACTTTCTTGATCCTCCAAACTCTGACAAAACTGTATGGTCAATTGGCTATCAAGATGTTATAGCAATAGGTAAGTTATTTTCAACAGGCTTCATCGATATAGATCGAATTGTCTCAATTGCTGGGCCTCTTGCTAACAACCCAAGATTAGTTAAAACAGTTTTAGGCGCATCTTTAGACGACATACTTGAGGGTGAATACCCAAAAACTGAAAATTGCAGAGTAATATCTGGTTCTATCCTGTCTGGATTTCATGCTATTGATGACTTAGCTTTTTTGGGAAAATATTCTCGTCAAATAACAATTATAAAAGAAGACAAAGAAAAACATTTTTTTGGTTGGATTAAGCCACAACCTAGCAAATTTTCAGTAATGCCAGTTTTACTATCAGCGTTTAGTTTTTTTAAGTTATTTAATTTAACATCAAATCTAAATGGAGGTAGAAGAGCAATGGTGCCGACAGGTGTCTTTGAAACATTAATGCCACAAGATATATTACCTACCCAGTTATTAAGATCATTGTTGGTTATGGATACAGACGTTGCTCAGTCTTTAGGTGCATTAGAATTAGACGAAGAAGATGTAGCTTTATGTACTTTTGCTTGTCCTGCAAAATATGAATATGGTGTAGCTTTGAGAGAAAGTCTTCAAAAAATTGAGAAAGAAGGTTAATTAATGTCATTACGTAGTTATTTCAATTCTATTGAACCACATTTTGGAAGAGGTGGAAAATATGAAAAATATTATCCGATCTTTGAAATGGTTGAAACAATATTTTTTACAAGTAATACTGTAACAAAGGTGGCGCCTCACGCAAGAAGTTTTGTTGATATGAAAAGAGTAATGACTTACGTCGTTATATCTACCATACCTTGCATATTGTGGGCTCTATATAATACTGGTTTTCAAACCAACACAGCTTTAGCTATAGTTGGTTCAAGTGGTGAAATAGGTTGGAGAATTGCTCTTTTAAAATTAACAGGAATTGGACTTGATCCACAAAGTCTATTATCAAACATTTCTCATGGCTTATTATATTTTCTTCCTATTTACCTAACGACTCTAATTGCAGGTGGTATATGTGAAGTCACGTTTGCTACAATAAGAGGACATGAGGTTAATGAAGGTTTTTTAGTTTCTTCTATGCTTTTCGCGCTAACTTTACCTGCATCTACTCCTTTATGGCAAGTTGCTCTCGGCATCGCGTTTGGAGTAGTTGTTGGAAAAGAGGTATTTGGAGGGACCGGTAAAAATTTCCTTAATCCTGCCCTTACTGGTCGTGCTTTTTTATATTTTGCTTATCCAGCGTACATGTCAGGTGACTCAATATGGACACCAGTAGACGGTTACTCATCTGCTACATCCTTAGGTATATCCGCTTCTGAAGGTTATGAAAGTCTTAGTAATTATGGAATAACATGGCTGGACGCATTTTTAGGTAACATTCAAGGATCATTAGGTGAAACTTCAACGCTGGCCATAGGTATGGGGTTAGTGTTTCTTTTGATGACAAAAATAGCTAACTATAGAATGATAGTTGGATGTTTATTAGGTATGATAGTTTTTTCTTCTTTTTTAAATTGGGTTGGTTCTGATACTAACCCTATGTTTAGTATGCCTTGGTATTGGCATTTAGTGATTGGTAGTTACGCTTTTGGTTTAGTATTTATGGTTACAGAGCCAGTTTCTGCTAGCCATACTAATATGGGTCGTTACATTTATGGGGCTTTAATTGGTTTCATGGTTGTGATGATAAGAGTTTTAAACCCAGCATTTCCAGAGGGAATGATGTTAGCAATTTTATTTGGAAATATTTTTGCTCCATTGATAGATCATTTTGTAGTAATGGCGAACATTAAAAGAAGGGCTAAATTTAGTGTCTGATTCAAATAATATATTTACAAAATTTAAAAATATGCCTGTCGATGGTATTGTTAAAACAGTTATAGTTGCAACTGCTTTATGTTTTGTTTGTTCTATGGTTGTTTCTTTTGCTGCTGTAAACCTTAAGTCTATACAAGAAGTTAATAAAGCAATTGATAAGCAAAAAAATATTTTACAAGTTGCAGGGGTTTATCATGAGGGTATTGACGTAAATAAAACATTTTCTTCATTCCAACCATTGGTAGTTGACCTTAATAGTGGAAAGTTTACTGATAAATTTGACGCATCCATTTTTGATGATAAAAAAGCAGCTCAGGATCCGTTGCTCAGTATATCTCTAGAAAATGATCCTGCATCTATAGGTAGAAGAACTAATTATGCTACAATTTATCTTTTAAAAAAAGATGATGGATCTTTAGATAAAATTATTCTACCTATCCATGGATATGGTTTATGGTCTACATTATATGGCTTTATTGCATTAGAGAACAATCTAAATGATATTTTTGGTCTTCAATTTTATCAACATGCTGAAACACCTGGTTTAGGTGCTGAAGTTGATAATCCTAAATGGAAAGCTCAGTGGAAAGGTAAAAAGTTAAATAATGAAAATGGCGAATTAATGATACAAGTTGCTAAGACTCAAAAATATAAGGAACATCATATTGATGCATTAGCAGGTGCTACACTTACTTCTAATGGCGTAGATAATCTAGTGAAGTTTTGGATGGGTAAAGATGGCTTTAAAAAATTTCTTAATAATTTAAAAAATGGAGCGGCTTAATGTCTCAGACTAGGAAACAATTACTAGTTGATCCTTTAGTAGATAATAACCCTATAACTCTTCAGGTTTTGGGTATTTGCTCAGCTTTAGCAGTTACCTCTTCTTTAAATGTAGCTTTTGTTATGTCTTTAGCAGTAATTGCTGTTACGGGATTTTCGTCTTTATTTATCTCCTTTCTTAGAAATTATATTCCAAACTCCATAAGAATAATTGTCCAGATGGTTATAATAGCTTCTCTTGTTATCCTCGTTGATCAAATAATAAAAGCTTATGCTTATGAAATATCAAAAACTTTATCCGTGTTTGTTGGATTAATAATAACAAACTGTATTGTTATGGGAAGAGCAGAAGCTTTTGCAATGAAAAACACTCCTTTCAATTCTTTTGTTGATGGGATAGGAAATGGATTAGGCTATAGTTTGCTATTAATGTGCGTAGGGGTAGTACGAGAACTTTTTGGATCAGGTACTTTATTTGGAATAACCATTTTAGACCCAGTAAATAATGGTGGATGGTATGTTCCAAATGGTTTATTATTATTGCCTCCATCTGCTTTTTTTATAATTGGTTTTTTAATTTGGGGTGTGCGTTCCTGGAAGAAATCGCAAATAGAAGCTCGTGAGTATAAAATACAGTCATTAGAGGTTCATTAATGGAAGCCCTGATTTCATTAGCTGTTAAAGCAATATTTGTTGAAAATCTTGCACTTTCATTCTTTCTAGGTATGTGTACATTTATTGCTGTATCTAAAAAAATTTCTACAGCTATTGGTCTAGGCATTTCAGTAATGATAGTTCAATCCATAACTGTTCCTGCTAATAATATTATATTATCGTATTTGCTTAAGCCTGGAGCACTTGCGTGGGCAGGTTTCCCTGATGTTGATTTGACATTTTTAGGATTGATATCCTATATTGGTGTTATTGCAGCATTAGTTCAAATTTTAGAAATGATATTAGACAAGTATTTTCCACCTTTATACAACGCATTAGGTATCTTTCTACCATTAATAACAGTTAATTGCGCAATTTTAGGTGGTTCATTATTTATGGTTGAAAGAGACTATAATTTTTCTGAATCCATAACCTATGGAATAGCTTCTGGTTTTGGTTGGGCTTTGGCTATAGCTACAATGGCTGGCGTAAGAGAAAAGTTAAAATATAGTGATATTCCTGATGGTTTACAAGGTTTAGGTATCACATTCATTACTGCTGGATTAATGGCTATGGCTTTTATGTGTTTTTCTGGTGTTAAACTTTAAGGATTAAAATAAATGGACACTTTTATTCTCGGTATAACTCTTTTTACAATGATCGTACTGTCTTTGGTTTCAATAATTGTTATTGCTCGGAGTAAATTAGTTTCTTCTGGCGATGTTAACATTACTATTAATGGTGAAAAGACAGTCACAGTCCCTGCAGGTGGTAAATTATTACAAACATTAGCTGCTGAAAAACTTTTTGTACCCTCAGCATGTGGTGGTGGAGGTACTTGTGCCCAATGCAGAGTTAAAGTTCATGCTGGTGGTGGATCAATACTCCCAACTGAACAAGGGCACATTAATAAAAGAGAAGCTTCTTGTGGTGATAGATTATCTTGTCAAGTTGCAGTCAAACAAGATATGCAAATCGAAGTTCCAGAAGAAGTTTTCGGTGTAAGAAAATGGAGATGTAAAGTTCGAAGTAATAATAACGTTGCCACATTTATAAAAGAACTAATATTAGAATTACCAGAAGGTGAAGATGTAAATTTTCGAGCTGGTGGCTATATACAAATAGAAGCTCCAAAATATTCTTTGTCTTATAAAGACTTTGATGTCGATAAAGAATATCATGAAGATTGGGACAGATTTAAAATATGGGATTTCAATGCCGAAAGTAATGAACCTATTGAAAGAGCTTATTCAATGGCTAATTGTCCTGCCGAAAAAGGTATAGTAATGTTAAATGTAAGAATAGCGTCACCTCCACCAGGATCATCAGATATTCCTGCAGGTAAAATGTCCTCTTACATTTTTAACTTAAAAGCAGGTGATGAAGTCGTAATATCAGGTCCTTTTGGTGAATTTTATGCCAGAGAAACTGATAAAGAAATGGTTTTTATTGGAGGTGGAGCTGGTATGGCTCCAATGAGAAGTCATCTTTTTGATCAATTTAATAGAATAAAGACAAACCGCAAAGTTACATTTTGGTATGGTGCAAGATCAAAGAAAGAAATGTTTTACGTAGAAGACTTTGATAAATTAGATAAAGATAACTCTAATTTTAGTTGGCATGTTGCTCTTTCAGATGCAATGCCAGAAGATAAATGGGAAGGTCATACTGGGTTTATACATAACGTATTGTATGAACAATATTTAAAAGATCATCCAGCTCCTGAGGACTGTGAGTTTTATATGTGTGGTCCTCCAATGATGAATCAATCAGTTATAAACATGCTTCTTGACTTAGGTGTTGATAGAGAAGATATTATGCTAGATGATTTTGGCGGATAATTGTACAATAAAAGTTTATGTAATAAAAAATTATTAAAGTGTTTTGATTTCAAATGTTAATGTCATGAAATGGAAATATTAATATTCATTTTCCCTTTACTGAGTTTTTTGACTTTTCAGTTTTTTGGTAGAATAAAGAATATAAAAATAATATATGCTTTGAATAGCTTTATTATGATTTTGTCTTTTGTTGTAAGTTTATATTTATTCTCAAAGTTATTAGGATTAGAAAATGATTTACCACTTTATTTCTATTCAATTATAAAATCAGAATATTTTCTTCTAGATTGGTCTTTAAGGTTAGATTTATTTGTTTCGGGTTTGATATTGATAATAAACTTTGTTGGATCTATATCCACAATATTTATTTTAAGTTTTTATAAAGAGCATAAAGTTAACCATGATATATTAAAGGGTTCATCACTTTTAATATTTGGTGCTTTAACTCTTGTAACATCCAATAACTTAATACAATTTTATTTGGGTTGGCAAATAATAATATTATCGTCTTATTTAATAACTAATCTTTCAAAAAAACAAAATGATTTTCATAATAACGGTAATGTTTTTCTTTTTAACAGATTATCAGATTTAGGTATTTTTTTAAGTTTGTTCTTTCTTTACTCAAATACAAACTCATTTGATTTTGATGTAATCTTTGAAAGTCATTATCTAGCAAAAAATTATGAATCAAACTTATTAGATATAGAATGTTCAAATTTTGAATTAATATTATTTGTTTTGTTTTTATCATTTTTATTAAGGTGCAAACAATTTTTTAAAAAAGATTCTACATACAACTTTTTAAAAATTAAATCTTCTACGTTAGCTCTATTATACTCTGGAATATATTTACCTTCTGGGATTTATTTTCTATTAAGATTTTTACCATTAACTCAGACATATTATAATTTTTTTAATATAATTATTCTTCTAGGATTGATTTTAACAATAATTTTTACTTTTTTATTTTTTATTTCAAAAGATTTAAAAAGTTTAACCTTATACGTTGCTTCTTCTCAATTCGGTATAATAATTTTTTTAATTGGATTAAAAGCATACAATGGAGCTTTCTTTTATTTGTTGACCACAATAATATCTTTAACAATGCTTTTTTTAAGTTTTGCAATCATAATAATGAAATTGAATGGCGAACATCAAATAAATAAGATGGGATCGCTTATATTTAAAACACCTTCAACATTTTTATTCACATTAATTGGTTTCTTGTCATTAATTGGAATTCCTTTTTTCTCAGGATTTTACTCCAAAAAATTGATTTTTACTTCACTCTTATCAATTAATGACTCATTTATTATATTTGCCATAATTATATGTGTCTGTCATATATATTTATTATCATATACTTTATTAAAAAACATGTTGATTGTATTCTTTTGTCAAAACAATTGTAACATACATTTATATAATAAAATTAATGAAAAAATGATGCTTACTAAAACTTTACTATTTGTATTGGCAATCTGTTTAATTTTCTCTGGTTGGTTATTAAATAATTTATTTTCTGGCTCAAACCCAGAGTATTTATGGAATTTAGTATTAAATGTACATTCAGATTTTTCTTTAAAACACGAAAATCAAATATTTGTCTGGTTTATAAAGTTAACAAATATTATTTGTTTATCAGCTATATTAATGTCTTTTTTAAATTATATTGTAATTCCCAAAATTGGAAATAATGTAAAAATAAAGCATAATAAGCTTTTTAAAAAATACTCATCCTTTCTGTCTCTTAATAGATAAAGTTTTTATAAAGGAAAAAATTTTTGTTTAATATTGATTTAAAAATATTAAAAACTTGTTCTAGTACTAACGATATAGCTAAAAATGAAGCCATTAAGGGTTCTTTAGAAGGAAGCTCCTATTTATCTTACTTGCAAACTAATGGAAGAGGCACGAATAACAATAAATGGGAATCATTAGAAGGTAATTTATTTTTGTCGTCTATTTTTAGGCCAAAAAAGAACAAAATAAAATGGCACCAATTATCGTTGTTAATAGGATATTCAGTTCTACACACTTTAATTGATCTTGGTATTAATAGAAATAGTATTGAATTAAAGTGGCCAAATGATGTATTAATTAATAATAGGAAGATTTCTGGTGTTCTATTAGAAGCTTTTGATAATTTTATTATTGTAGGTATAGGCTTAAATATTTTAAAAACACCTAAGAATCAAACTAAATGGAAAACAACTAAATTAAATGATCATATTAAAAATAAAATGTCTTTAGAACAAATTTCTTATAAACTTTTAAATAAAATTTTTTATAATTATTATATTTGGCAAGATGAAGGATTTTTTTATTTCAAAAATAAAATTAATGATAATATTAAAAACAGACTAAAAACTATAAATTTAACTTTTAATTCATTTAAAAAACCAATAAAAGGTATTTTCTTAGGATTAGGAGACGATGGTTGTCTACAAGTTAAGGTTGGAAACAGTATTTTTGACTATTATTCTGTTGAAACTATTTCTTTCCCGTCAGATGATTCGTCATGATTTTAGCTATTGATTGTGGAAACACAAATACTGTTTTTGCATTGTATTCTTATAATAAAAATATAAGACAAGAAGGTTGTTGGAGAATTAATAATAACTCCAAAAGGACTGCGGATATTTACTACCCTTGGTTATTACAAATGTTAAATTTATCAAAATTTGGATTGAAAGACATAACCGGTGTATGTATTGCATCAGTAGTTCCTGAAACACTTTTGAATATCAAAACATTAATAAAAAAATATTTCAATGTTAAGTCATTTGTTGTTGGAGAAGATAACTTCAGCATAGGAATAAAAGTTAACATTGATAATCCAAATGAAGCGGGTGCTGATCGTTTAGTAAACTCTTTTGCGGCAGGAAAATTAAATTTATCTCCAGCAATTATAATTGATTTAGGAACAGCTACGACTTTTGATTTAGTTGGAAAAGACGGAAGCTATAATGGAGGTATTATTGCTCCTGGAGTTAATTTATCATTGGAAGCCTTATATTTAGCAGCAGCAAGGCTACCTAGAATTTCTTTGAAACCATTGACTGATATTAATGAAATTATTGGTAAAAATACCATAAATGCCATGGAATCAGGCATATTTTGGGGTTATGTTTCGATGATTGAAGGTTTGATAAATAAAATTAAATCTATTGATCAATTTTCTGATTATAAAGTTATAGCCACAGGTGGATTAAGTCATTTATTTAAAGTTTCTATAAAATCCATCGATCTAATAATTGAAGATTTGATTTTAATTGGACTAGTAAAATTATTTCTAAAAAACAACCCTATATAAGTAATTAGAAAGTTATTAAATGTATTGGAAAAAATCTGATTTATTGTTTTTACCTGTTGGTGGCTCCGAAGAAATAGGTATGAATGCAAACCTATATCATTATGAAGATAAATGGATTTTAATAGATTTAGGCATTTCATTTCCTGACGAAACTGATTTAGGTATAGATATTTTATTACCAGATTTTGAATTTATCAAATCTTTAGGAGATAAATTTTTAGGTATTTTTTTAACTCATGGTCATGAAGATCATATAGGGGCTATACCTTATTTTGCAGATGATATTACCTGTCCTATCTGGGGTACTTCATTTACTATGGCTTTATTAAAAAGAAAACTTAAAGAAAATAATAAAGAAAAAAAATTAAAATTAAATATATTAACTATAAATGAACAATTTAAAATTGGTCCTTTTCAAATAAAGGCCATTAAAACATCACACTCAATTCCTGATCCGGTTTCTATATTAATTTCTACAAAAGCAGGAAACATCTTTCATTCGGGAGATTGGAAGTTAGAAAAATCGATTAACCTCGATGAAAAAACTAATCTAGAAAATTTTCGTTCATTAGGTACAAATGGAATATTAGCAATGGTCTGTGATTCAACTAATGCTTTAGTAAATGGAAGAACCCCATCTGAAAATTTTGCATATGAGGGTTTGTTAGATATTATTAAAAATAGAAAAGGTACTATCCTTGTAACATGTTTTTCTTCAAATATTAGTAGAATTAAGTCACTCTTAGATATTGCTCTGAAAACTGACAGAACAGTCCTAGTAGTAGGGAGGGCTTTGTTAAGAGCTATTGATGCTGCAAAAGAAGTTGGATTTTTAACAGATATTCCAGATTTATTGTCTTTAAAGGATTTAAGCCTAATTCCAAGGTCAAATGTTCTTATAATTTCCACAGGTTCACAAGGAGAACCAAATTCGGCATTATCTAGAATTTCTAAGGATATGGATAAATTTATAAAACTTATTAAAGGTGATACAATAATATTTTCTAGTAGAAAAATTCCAGGAAATGAAAATGCAATCTTAAAAGTTCAAAATAGATTTCTCGAGAGGGGTATAGAAATAATTACAGATGATGATAAAAATGTTCATGTGTCCGGACACCCGTCAAGAGATGAGTTAATAGAGATGTACTCATATATTAAACCTAAAATTTCTATACCTGTTCATGGAACCAGAGAACATATTGAAGCACACGCAGATCTAGCGAGTAATTGTCAAGTGCCAAATATTATAAAACCAAAAAATGGAGAAATTATTAAATTAAATGCAAACACACCAAATGCAATATCTAAAATTGATTTTACTACACATGTATTTGACGCAGGCGAAATAATACCAATTAATAATGATAGGTTCACAACTAGGAGACATTCTTTATGGAATGGATTTGTTACTATTTCTATCGTCATCAATAAAGATGGATACCTCGTTATTACTCCGCAAATATCTCAAATAGGTGTGTCTGATAGTAGTATTGTAGAGAATGTTTTAATCGATTTATCTCTTAAAATAGAGGATTTTATAGAAAATATATCTTCTTTTAAAGAAATGTTAGATCAAGAACTTGTTAATCAAATTTCAAAATTAGTTAAAAGAGAATTCAAGTTAACTTTTTCTAAAAGACCGATAGTCAAAGTCCATGTTAATAGAGTTTAGAGATTGTTAAATGAGTACAGTATCATTTATTTTAGTTCATTTAATGATGTGGTTAATTGTTTTTTTTATGTCTCTTCCATTTGGTGTCGAAGTTTCTGACAAACCTAAACAAGGAAATGCAAACTCAGCACCAATAAAAACTAACCTTAAATTTAAATTTTTTCTATCCTTCATAATTGCATTTATTCCTTCATTGTTTACTTATTGGATTGAAAGTGAAGGTTTCTTGAAATATTTTCTAACAAACATATAACTATATATAATTTATATTATTTATTTATTTTCAAATTGAAGTTTCTACTTTTCTAGGTTAAGTCTATAGTTATAAGCTTATGAGTTATTGGTATTAATTGTATGTTAAAAAAAATCTTTTTGGCCTCAGATCACGGTGGGTATAGACTGAAGGAATTAGTAAAAGATTTCTTAAATAAACAAAAACAACCTATAGAAGATTTAGGATGTTTCTCCCTTGATGCAGTTGATTACCCAGATTATGCAAAACTTTTATCAGATAAATTAAAAAATGATCTCAATTCACAAGGAATATTATTTTGTGGCACTGGTATAGGTATTTCAATGGCTGCGAATAGATACTCGCATATTAGAGCAGCACTATGTACAACCGCCGAAATGGCATCTAAAAGTAGAAAGCATAATAATGCTAATGTACTGGCTTTAGGTGGGAGAATTATAACGGATACTTTGGCTACAGACATAGTTTATGAATTTTTAAATACTGATTTTGAGGCTGGAAGGCATAGTTTAAGAGTAAATAAGATTTAATAATTGTATAATTAAGATTAAGGAATAATAAATGTTTTATAAAGATGGTTTTTTTAATGATGATATAAATAGCTACGATCCAATTTTATCTAAATTTATAAATCAAGAACTTATTAGGCAGCAAAATCAAATTGAATTAATAGCTTCTGAAAATATTGTTTCTAAATCAGTTTTACAAGCACAAGGGTCAGTTCTAACTAATAAATATGCTGAGGGTTTACCAGGTAAAAGATATTATGGTGGGTGTGAATTTGTTGACGAAGTAGAAAAGCTCGCAATCGATAGAGCAAAAGAACTTTTTAACGCTAATTTTGCAAACGTTCAACCTCACTCTGGAGCTCAAGCCAATCAGGCTGTTTTTCTCAGCATATTAAAGCCAGGTGATACTATACTTGGGATGAGTTTAGATGCTGGTGGGCATCTGACACATGGAGCAAAACCAAATATTTCAGGTAAGTGGTTTAACGCAATTCAATATGGGGTTAGAAAAGAGGATGCTCTAATAAATTTTGATGAAATAGAAAAACTATCAATAGAACATAAGCCAAAATTGATTATAGCTGGTGGATCAGCATATTCTAGAATAATTGATTTTAAAAAATTTAGAGAAATTGCTAATAAAGTTGATGCTTTTTTATTGGTAGACATGGCTCATTTTTCAGGTTTAGTAGCAGGTGGAGTTCATCCCAATCCTATTCATATTGCAGATGTTGTTACTTCAACAACTCATAAAACTCTTCGATCTGGAAGAGGAGGGATGATTTTAACTAATCATGAAAAACTTTTTAAAAAAATAAATTCTGCTGTTTTTCCTGGCCTTCAAGGTGGTCCATTGATGCATGTTATAGCAGGTAAAGCTGCAGGCTTTGGTGAAGCTTTAACAGATGAATTCAGAATTTATGCTAAAAATATTGTTTTGAATGCTCAATGTCTCGCAAATACCTTAATTAATAGAGGCTATGATATAGTTTCAGGAGGAACGGATAATCATATAGTTTTATTAAGTTTGAAAGACAAAAATATAACTGGATCAAGTGCAGAAATAGCTCTAGAGAATGCTGGTTTAACATGTAACAAAAATGGTATTCCTTTCGATCCTTTACCACCAACTATTACATCAGGAATTAGATTTGGAACAGCTGCTGCTACAACCAGAGGATTTAGAGTGGAAGAATTTGAATTAGTAGGAAATTTTATAGCGGATGTTTTAGATCAATTTATTAATAATAGTTCAAGTGAAAAGCAAGAGCAAATAACTTATAATGAAGTAAAGAAATTATGTAATAAATTTCCAATTTACTAATTCAAGGAGAATATTATGAGATGTCCTTTTTGTGGGAAAGAAGACACCCAAGTTAAAGATTCTCGAGCAAGTGAAGATGGAGCATCAATTAGACGACGTAGGTTATGTACGAGTTGTGGGTCAAGATTTACAACATTTGAAAGAATACAACTTAGGGATCTAATCGTAATAAAAAGAAATGGAAAAAAAATTTCATTTGATAGAGATAAATTACTTAAATCAATGATGATGGCCCTTAGAAAGCGACAAACAAACGAAGATGCAATTGAACGTGCAGTCAATGGAATTGTTAGGCAATTAGAAGCAAACGGTGATAATGAAATACAATCTAAGTTTATAGGTGAATTGGTAATGAACGCATTGGCAGAAATTGATAATGTAGCTTATATCAGATATGCTTCAGTTTACAGAAATTTTAGAGAAGCTAGTGATTTTGGTAAATTTGTTGCATCAGAAATTAAAGATTAATCTATTAAGTTTATTAAATGTCATTAAGTCATAAAAAATGGATGAATTATGCAATTTTGCTTGCAAATAGGTCCAAAGGTATAACTGGTAAAAATCCACCTGTAGGATGTGTAATAGTTAAGAATGATATTTTAATATCATCAGGTAGAACATCATTGTCTGGAAGGCCTCATGCTGAAGAGAATGCAATAAATAGTGTTATAGATAAAACAAATTTGTTAGGTGCAATCATGTATGTAACTTTAGAACCTTGTGCTCATAAAAATTCAATTGGGTTATCATGTGCTGAGTTAATATCTGCTTCTGGTATTTCTGAAGTTTTCGTTAGTTGCAATGATCCTGATCCTAGAACATTACACAAAGGAATTAAAACTTTAAAAAACAATAATATTAAAGTACATAATAATTTTATGAACGATAGTTGTTTAGACCTGTATGAGGGCTTTTACTCAAGAATATTAAAAAAAAGACCTTTTGTTACATTGAAAATTGCTTGTTCACTAGACGGTAAAATAGCATTAAATAATTATCAATCTAAATGGATTACAAATGATTTAAGTAGGAAATATGCTCACTTAATAAGATCTCAAAATGACGCATTAATGACAACTAGTTCAACTATAATTGCTGATAATCCTGAAATGAATTGTAGACTTAATGGTTTAGAAAATAGAAGCCCTATAAAAGTAATTATAGATAGATTTTTAAAAATTTCACCAGACTATAAAATATATAATTCATCAATTAATGATATTTTTATTTATTCTTTATATGAAAAGCATGATCATTTAAATGAAAATCCTCAAATAAAGAAAATACAAATTGACAAAAATCTTAATAATGAAAATTTTTTTAATTTTATTTTCAATGATTTAGCAATTAGAGGTATAAACAATTTATTGATTGAAGTAGGTTCAAAATTAAATACCATATTATTGTCTCTGGGCTTAATAGACAAACTTCTTATTTTTAGATCTGGTAAAATCATAGGTAATGACGGACTTCCATTTATTGATAACTTAAAAATAAAATCTATTAATAATGTTCATAATTATAAATTAATTAATCAAAGAACTATTGACGATGATATGCTAGAAATAAGAAAGTTAAATAAATAAGGATTAAAAATGTTTACTGGTATTGTTAGCCATATAGGTAGGGTTGAAAAAATTTTACATCCCAATGACTGGGAGCTAGCAATCTCTGTCCAAAAATCATTACAATTAGATAACTCTTTTGACTTTGATGACATTGTAATAGGAGCTTCAATTTCATGCTCAGGTATTTGTTTAACATTAAAAAAAAATAGTGATGAACTATTGTTTTTTGATGTAAGTGATGAAACTGCTTCTAAAACAAATTTTTTAAATTGGAAAGTTGGTACAATTGTTAACTTGGAAAAATCACTTAAAGTTGGAGACGAATTAGGTGGGCACTTTGTTTACGGTCATGTGGATACCACTTGTAAAATCAAGTCCATCAACAAGATAAATGGATCTTATAAAATAACTTTTTCAATAAAAAATAAATTTATGAAATACTTTTCATCAAAAGGCTCTGTTTCAATTGATGGTGTATCTTTAACTGTTAATGAAGTTTTTGCAGAAGTATTTACTGTAAATATTATTCCTCATACATGGGCTTATACAAGTTTCAATAATTTTAAGGTAGGCACAGTAGTAAATATTGAAATTGATATTTTGGCTAGATATTTAGAAAGACTTAGTGCTAAAAACTAAGTGTTCTAAAATATTAATTTTTAAATTGTTTTCTTGGAGTTCGAATGAGTTTGTCTAATATTGAAGAGGTTATAGAAGAAGCTTCAAAAGGTAAGATTTTTATTCTTGTAGATGATGAAGATAGAGAAAATGAAGGCGATTTATGTGTTTTAGGTGAATATGCTTCACCTGATGCCATAAATTTCATGGCAAAATATGGTAGGGGGCTTATTTGTCTATCATTAACTAGAATTCAGTCTGAAAAGTTGGGTTTATCTCTAATGGAACGAAGAAATGAAGGTAGATTTGAAACTGCTTTTACAGTCTCAATAGAAGCGAGTGATGGTGTTACTACTGGTATATCCGCTGGCGATAGATCATTGACAATTAAAACTGCTATTAATTTAAATGCATCTAAAAATGAAATCACAACTCCTGGTCATGTTTTTCCTCTTATTGCTAAAGACGGAGGCACACTTATAAGAGCTGGTCATACCGAAGCTGTTGTAGACATAGCCAAGTTAGCTAATGCGAATCCGTCTGGCGTTATTTGTGAAATAATGAAAGATAACGGAGAGATGGCCAGATTACCAGATCTTTTACAATTTTCAAAAAAACATAATATTATAATTGCTTCTATCTCTGATTTAATTTCATATAGGCGCAAACATGAATTTTATATTAGAAGAGTTTCAGAATCTGTATTAGAAAGTAAGTTTGGAGGAGTATGGAGGTTAATAGTATTTAAAAATATTATAGATAATTCTGAGCATGTAGCTTTGGTTAAAGGTATTATTAATAAAAAAAATACTATTTTAGTTAGAGTTCATGCATTAGATTTATTATCTGATGTTCTTGGAGACCAATCAGGAAATAGAACTGGGTCTGAATTGTCAATTGCAATGGAAACTATATCAAAAAATAAAAATGGCATAATTATATTAATAAGAGACTTATCATCAGAATCTATATCAAAGAAATTTTCTAGAAATATAAAAAATTCTACTAAAAATTTAAAAAGTATAAGAGATTATGGTGTAGGAGCCCAAATACTACTAGATTTAGGGGTGAAAAATATGACGATTTTATCTAATACAAAAGCGAATGCGATAGGTTTAGAAGGTTTTGGTTTAAGTATTAAAAATTGGCAAAAATTAGGTTAATTAAATGTTAAAAAATAAAAAAGTACTTTTAGTCTGTTCACCGTATTATAAAAAGATAACAGAAAACTTAATAAAAGGTGCTTCGCAGATTTTAAAAAAAAATTCTGTCGAATTTAAAATAATTGATGTTCCAGGTGCTTTAGAAATAGCTCCTGCAATTAAATATTTTTCTGAAAGTTCATCAAAAAATCAATTATTTGACGGTTATGTTGCTTTGGGTTGTATTATAAGAGGTAAAACATATCATTTTGAAATTGTTTCAAATGAATCAGCTAGAGGTTTAAGTGAATTAACAATAAAGTATTCTTTGCCGATAGGAAATGGAATTTTAACTGTAGAGAATGTAGATCAAGCAATTGAAAGATCAGATCCCTTAAAACTTAATAAAGGTAAAGGTGCAGCTTTAGCATGTTTGTCTTTAATTAAACATAAAAATAATAATTCAAATGAATAAATCGCTAATTAAAGTTAAAGACAATGTTAGGCATATTTCAATAATAAAAAAAACTGCTGCTAGAATATGTTCTACTCAAGTTCTCTATGGCGCCGCCTTCTTAGAAAGTGATATAGATTTATTAATCAAATCTTATATGGATAATTATTTAGAAACAGTTTTAATAGAATTAGGTATAAAAAAAATTGATACTGATTTGTTTACCTCAATAACTAAAGGTGTACAAAAAAATAAAATAAGTATTGATGATATAATATCTAGGCATTTGTCAAAAGATTGGAGTTTCAGCAGATTAAGTGAAACAGAAAAATCTGTGCTTAGATTAGCAACCTACGAACTACTTTTTGATAAAAAATTTAAAAAAATTACAATTATTAATGAGTACATAAGTATTGTTGAATCTTTTGGTGGAAATCCGAATTTTGCCAATGGTATATTAGAAAGTATATCAAATAAAAAATTATAAATATATTTTAAATGAATGAATTTGATTACATAGAAAAATATTTTCAGCCACTTACAAGTGATGAAGCTAGAAATTTGAAAGATGATGCTGCAATATTTAATCAAAAATCTAATTATGATCTTGTAATTAGTACTGATACATTGGTTGAAGGGATACATTTTTTTGGTCATGAAAACCCAAAACATATAGCCAAAAAAAGTTTAAGGGTGAATTTGTCTGATATGGCAGCAATGGGTGTAAAGCCAATTTTTTATAATTTGTCCATAAGCGTTCCTAAAAATAAAGTTAATAACTTCATTCCAAAATTTGCACGAGGTCTTTTTGAAGACCAATTACTATATGGATTAAAGTTAATTGGAGGTGATTTAACATCTTCATTACAACACATTAACATAACTATAACTATATTCGGTGAAACTCTTAATAAAAAATCAATCTCGAGAGATGGAGCAAAAATAGGGGACATACTTTATGTTACAGGGGTTTTAGGACTTTCAAAAATCGGGTTAGATAATTTTTTTTCTAAGTCTAAGAGATTTGTTTTAGCAAAAAAAAGATATTTATTTCCAGAACCACGAGTTGATCTTGGCCTTCGTCTAAATACAATAGCAAACTGTATGATTGATATTTCAGACGGTTTAATTCAAGATGCAAGTCATCTAGCTAAAAATTCAAATTTGTCAATCGTGCTTGATATTGGAAAGATACCCTTACCTTCTTTAATTCTTAAAAAAGATATCTTATTAGATGCAGCTTTACATGGAGGTGATGATTATGAATTATTATTTTCTTGTGACCCCATCTATGAAAAAAAGATAAAAAAATTATCTATAGAAAAAAATATAGCTATTACTAGTATAGGTTTTTTTGAAAACTTTAAAAAAGATTATATTAAAATTAAAAATCACAATCATTACTTAAAGGACAAGTCATATAAGCATTTTTAATTTTGAATATTTTGTCTTCTTAAGTTATTTAAAAGTTCTTTCCATACAAATACAGAACTTTTTTTATCACTTGTTTTGTCAGAAACTAAAATATTGAAACTGTCTTTTTCAGAATATTCTTTAAAATTTTTCACAATATTATTATCACTCAAAATAATTTCATAAACTAACAATTTTTTAGTCTTAATTCTATCTAATAGCTTATAACTGGTTTTATGCGAAACATAATAAATTACATTTTTTTTAAAAACACTTTCAAATACAGGAGGTCCATATTTGTTAATTAAATCTTTTTTAGAAGTTTTACCAATTTCAATTTTAATTTTATTGAACTTTACTTCAGAAAGACCATTATTTTGATAATATTGTGAACAGGATGTTGAAATAAATAAGAAAACACAAATAAAAAGTTTGAAATGATACATATATGTTTCCAGGTAAAATGTTTTAATATATAGATATAAGTTAATTTAAATTACTATATTATGTAAATGTTTTTTAATTCTTACACAAGTTCTCAGTCTCAGATAAGAGATTTAATTGATAGTTTTTATTATAAAATTGTCAACGTTTCTCGAAATAAAGCTTTTTATGACAAGCTGGCTGTTCCTGACACAATTGACGGTAGATACGACTTATTAGTTTTATTTGCTATAATTTTTACATTTAATCTTTCTAAATGTGGCTCCAAGGGTCAAGAATTATCACAAAATTTATTTGACAAAATTTTTCTAGATTTAGATTTAAGTTTGAGGGAGTTAGGTGCAGGAGACGCAGGAGTTCATATTAAAATAAAGCAAATGATCAATTTATATATGGGTCGTCAACAAGCTTATTGTAATTGTTTAAAAAATAAAGATTTCAATAAATTAAAAAAACATATTATAAAAAACGTATATAGAAATGTTGACAATTTTGGTAATTCTCCTGAATTACTGGTAGAATATTGTAAGAAAATTTTTTTAGAATTTCAAAATAAAAATCACAAATATTTTTTATTAAATGAATTTAACTTCCCTAATTATGATTAATGTTTTTTAGGGTATTACAATACTTATATTACTTTGTTTTAATTATGTGTTATTGATTACAAACTATTTAATATATCTTAAAATTAAAGTTAACCCCATATTGGAGTTTTTTTTGAAAAAATCTATTCACTTATCATTGGACGCTATGGGTGGTGATAATGCTCCTCAGATAGTAGTTGATGGTGCTGCTCAATCAAAAATAAGACATCCTAACATCAAATTTTCTTTTTTTGGAAATGAAAATAAATTATCCCCATTAATATGTTCTCAAAGTATACTTAAAAATTCTAAGATTATTCATACTGACGAGACTATTGATGCAAATGAAAAGCCAAG
Source organism: alpha proteobacterium SCGC AAA536-G10 (assembly GCA_000384615.1). Taxonomy (GTDB): domain Bacteria; phylum Pseudomonadota; class Alphaproteobacteria; order Puniceispirillales; family Marisalimonadaceae; genus Marisalimonas. Next base: position 60,039 of record ARQU01000001.1, read on the forward strand.
CGTTGCTGTAAGAAAAAGAAGAAACTCTTCTATGGGGATGGCTATTCAATCAGTTAAATCAGGATATACTGATGCGATAGTTTCTGCTGGAAATACTGGTGCATTAATGGCAATGACAAAATTGTTTTTGAGACCTATTGAAGGTATAAGTAGACCAGCAATTGCAGCTTATTTCCCAACTATAAAAGGTGAAAGTTGTATGCTTGACTTGGGTGCAAATATTGAATGTGATGCAAAAAATTTAGTACAATTTGCTTTTATGGGACAGGCATTTGCAAATATAGTTATGGGTGTTAATAATCCTTCAATATCTCTTTTGAATATTGGTGAAGAAGAACAAAAAGGTCTAGATTATATAAAAGAGGCTTCACAAATTTTATCTAGCTTAAAAGGTCAAATTAATTATACAGGCTTTATTGAAGGAGACAAAATTGCGCAAGGTATTTCAGATGTAATTATTGCTGACGGTTTTAGTGGAAATATATCTTTAAAAACAGCTGAAGGTACTGCTTTATTTGTAACATCCTATTTAAAAAAAGCATTTTCCAGCTCTTTAAGTTCTAAAATAGGATATTTGTTTGCTAGAAAATCAATGAGTGATTTTAAATTACAAATGGATCCTAGAAAATATAATGGAGCCGTTTTTTTAGGCCTAAATGGTGTTGCGGTGAAAAGTCATGGTGGAACAGATGCCTTTGGTTTTGCTAATGCTATTAGTGTTGCTGTAGATATGGTAAAATATAATTTTATTCATGATTTAAAAAATAGAATTACTGAAATAAGCATAAGCGTATAATTTTAAATATATGGAGAAATTATCATTTCTAAAAAAATATTATTGACTGGAGTTGGTTCATACCTCCCAAATAATAAATATTCAAATGAAGATCTTTCTAAATTTGTAGAAACTTCTGATGAGTGGATTACAAAACGATCAGGTATAAAATTTCGTCATTTTGTATCCAATAATGAAACAACCTCAGATATGGCTGTACATGCTGCTTTAAATGCTATTAAAAATTCTCAAATTAAAAAAGAAGATATTGATTTAATTATTGTTGCAACTACAACACCGGACAACACCTTCCCGGCGACAGCAACTCTTGTACAAAAAAAATTAGGAGTAAATGCAGTTTCTTTTGACGTACAGGCAGTATGTGCTGGATTTGTTTTCGCATTATCCGTAGCAAAATCTATGATGATAGACAATAATTATACTAATTGCTTAGTTGTTGGGGCTGATTCAATGTCAAAACTTCTTAATTGGAAAGATAGGACCACTTCAGTATTATTTGGTGATGGTGCTGGAGCTGTAATACTTCAAAAATTCGAGTGTGTTAATAGAAGATTAAAAGATTGGGGAATATTATCTAATGTGATTCATTCAGATGGTAGTTTATATAATTTATTGAAAACTAGTGGAGGTGTTGCTTTTAATCAAATGACTGGCTTTATAGAGATGTCTGGTAAAGAAGTTTTTAAACATGCCATTGACAAATTATCATCATCTTTAGAAGAAGCTTTGTCTCTTTCAAACAAAGAAGTTAATCAATTAGACTGGTTGGTACCTCATCAAGCAAACCAAAGAATAATTTTAGCAGTAGCAGATAGATTAAGAATGAATACTCAAAAAATAATTTCAACTGTTAAGGTTCATGGGAACACATCTGCTGCTTCAATACCTTTAGCTTTAGATTATGCCATATCTGCTAAAAAAGTTAAAAATGGCAATCTAATAGGATTACAGGCGATTGGTGGTGGCTTGAGTTGGGGAGCTTCAGTAATTCGAATTGGAAAGCCACAAAATTAAAAAAAAACTTTTATATTATCTAAATTTCATTAGAATAAAACAATGAAAAAAACTGTGACTAGAAATGATATAATTGAAGCTATTAGCGAAAATGTCGGTTTATCCTTATCCGATTCATCTGTAATAATTGAAGAAATTTTTGAGTTAATAATAAATGAACTTGAAAAAGGAAATGAAGTAAAAGTTTCTTCTTTTGGAACTTTTTCTGTAAGACATAAAAAGCAAAGAATTGGTAGGAATCCTAAAACTGGAATTGAAGCTCCAATTAATGCAAGAAATGTAGTTACTTTTAGTTCTTCAAATATTTTAAAAATGAATTTTAAATAAAACTAAAGTTTAAATCAAATGTATGAAGAAAATAATTTTTATACAATCTCTAAAACTGCTACCATAGTTGGTGTTCAAACGCATGTGCTAAGATTTTGGGAAAAAAAGTTTTTTATTTTAAAACCAAAAAAAAGTTTAAGTGGTAGAAGATATTATTCATCCCTAGATATTGAATATCTATTGATAATTAAAAAATTATTATATGAAGAAGGCTTTACAATTAAAGGAGCAATAAACTTAATTAATAAAAAATACAAAGATAAAACAGACGTCTCTCAAGATAGAATTAATAAGAACATTGTGCTAATAAAGTCTCTCATTAGAGAAGGCTCATCTTTGATTAAGAAAAATTTAGACTAATCTATTAATTATTGTTAATAAATAGTTCATTAATTAATGAAAAGTCTCTTTTTAGCTTATGTTTAACTCCTAAATTTTGCAAATAAAAATTTAAAAAATCGTTAAAAAAACTGCTCGACAATGTTTTATTAAAATTATTATAAATTTCTTTATTTAGATCATATTTTTTTGTAGTAGTATTCAACACTTTAACTGCAAAAATATAATTTTGAGACTGTAAATAATTAACTTTTTTATTTTCAATATCAAAAATTTTGTTAATTAAAAAAGTGTCGTTAATCTTATCTATAGATTTACTTGTTCTTTCTATGTTCATTTTAGATGATAAATTATTTTTTGTTAGAACTGATTCTTTGGCTTTCTCTTTAGACTTCAAAATTAATTCTTTATTTAACCAATCATTATAGACATTAGTCCTAATCTTAACAAATAGTGGAAGTTCTTCTGCATTCTCATTAGTAACTTCAATTAAATTATATGTGTCTTCATTAGAATTAAAAATTTCACTCAACTCATTCACATTAGTACTCCAAACGTTTTCTAAAAAAACCTTATTTTTACTAAAAAACTTTTTTGCAGTTGAGTAGGAGTAAATAAAGCCATTTTTAGAGATCATTTTTATATTTTTAACAGTAACATTTTTGTTAAATAATTCAGATTTCGAGATTTCGTCTAAGTTATTACCTTCCGCTATTAAATCTTCAACTTCATCTAATTTTTCAAAAAGAATATCGAGTGATAATTCTTTTAGTAATTTTTCTTTTACATCTTTAATAGAATCTTCATAATTTACTTGTTTTTCCTCAGCTATATTTATTATCTTATAAATAGTTAAACCAAATTTAGTTTTTATAGGTCCCAAAACTTGGTTCAATTTACCCTTAAAAATTTTATCAGCGCTATCTGATGGTAGGTCTGATTTTTCTAGATAGCCAATATTTGTGTCATTTTCTGATAAATCAAAATATTCTTTTGCAAGATCATCAAAAGCATTGCCTTTATCAATCGAATTCATAAATTTTTTTGCCTTAGTTTGATCTTGTGTAGTTATTTGTAGAAGTTCTCTCTTTTCTGGAATAAAATAATTAGATTTTTCAATTTCATATTTTTCATTAACTTGTTTTTGATTTATCACTACTTGATCTTCAAAAATAGAAGGATCTATTTCTAAGAATTTGATATTTCTTGTGATTGGTATTTTATAATTTTCTTTGTTGTTATTATAGAATGTTTTTAAGATACTATCTGCAGGCTTACTAATTTCATTTTTATTAATCATTTCATATATTTCATAATTAATAGTTCTAATTTGATTTTGCCAATCCATTAATTTTTTAATTATTTTATCATCATAATATTCATTAAGTGAATATGGCATTGTTATTTGTTTAAGATTAGCTTCACTATTGATCATTTCTAAATAATTTGCTTCAGAAAGACCTGCATTTTTCAAAGATTGTAGGAATTTATTTTGAGAAAATTTACCAAGTGGGTCTTTAAATGCATTTTCTTGACTAATGGCCTTTGTTTTTACTGTCATTGGGACACTTAATTTTAGAGATTTAGCTTCAGAGTTTAATAACATTTCTTGTTCAAATTTCTGTAATACACTTTTATGCATTCCCTTTTTTATAGCTTCTTGTAAACTTGGTCTGTCAGGTAAAGAATATCTTATTCTATTTAGTTCATTTATTACTTTTTCAACTGTTACATAATCATTATCAATCGTTAAAACTTTTTTTTCTCCAACACCTCCTGTCAAATCTCCAACACCCCATAATGCAAATCCACAAATTAATAGAACAAGAAAGCACTTAAAAAATATAGATTTGGTTTGATTGCGAAGAGCTCTTAACATTTTGATACCTAGTTCGATTGTTAATTTTTTTAAATTAATATACTATTTAGTTATATTTATAAATAATTTAATTTTTTATTTACTTAATTAAAGGAATAGCTTTTAAATGTTTATTGCAGCTAACTGGAAAATGAATTTAGATAAAAAATCAATCAATTTTTTTGTTGAAAATTTACAACATTACAAATTTTCGGAAAACTTACAACTATGCATTTTTCCACCTACTATTTATATTGATTTTTTAAGTAAACTTCTTGAAAATATTCCAATTTCAATCGGTGGGCAAAATTGTCATCATCAATCTTTTGGAGCATATACTGGAGAAGTATCAGCTACTTCGTTAAAAGAACTTGGTTGCGATTATGTTATACTAGGACATTCAGAAAGAAGAATTTATAATAAAGATACTAATGAGAATATCAAAAAATGTTCTCAATTTGCAATTAAGTCAGACTTAAAACCTATAATTTGTGTTGGTGAAAACTTTAATCAACGTAATAATGGAAAAGCTATAGATTTCATAGAAAAACAAATTACTGATTGTTTACCAGAAGAATTTAATGAGCTAATTATTGCATATGAACCTATATGGTCTATAGGAACTGGAAAAATTCCTCACAAAACTGAAATTAGAGAAATGCACGAAAATATTAAAGAGATAGTTTTTTCAAAATCAAAAAAGAATGTTAAAGTTTTATATGGTGGTTCTGTAAATGAACAAAACATTTTAGAGATTTTGTCTGTAAACAACGTTGATGGAATTTTAGTTGGGGGAGCCAGTCTTAAAATAAAAGATTTTCTTGCAATTTATGATTCAGCCGTTAAATATTTACAAAAAAAATATAATTTTTAAGGATTAATGATGATTACTATTATTCTAATAATTCACATTATTTTAGCTATATGTATAATATTTGCAGTTTTACTGCAGAAAAGTGAAGGTGGAGGATTAGGAATAGGGGGATCAAGCGGTGGAGCTGGAGGTGGTTTCATGACAGCTAGGGGCACTGCTAATTTTATGACAAAATTGACATCATTTTTAGGTGCTTGTTTTTTCTTAACTTCAATAATTCTCGCTTTATTATCATCCAATAATGCTCCCTCAATTGCAAATGAGGTTGAAAAATCAATAGAAAAAAACACAACAACGGAGCCTACTGTTCCTCTTGGCAACTAATTAATCTATTAGGCTTGAAATGAATATTACATCAGCAGCTAAGTTTATTTTTATAACTGGAGGTGTGGTATCTTCTTTAGGAAAAGGGCTGGCTTCAGCCTCTCTAGGTGCAATTCTTCAAGCAAGGGGATATAAAATTAAACTAAGAAAGTTAGACCCTTATTTAAATGTTGATCCTGGAACTATGAGTCCATATCAGCATGGAGAATGTTATGTTACTGATGATGGTGCTGAAACAGACTTGGACTTAGGACATTATGAGAGATTTACTGGGGTAAACGCAAAAAAATCTGATAACATAACAACTGGTAAAATTTATTCAAATGTAATATCTAAGGAGAGGAAAGGTGACTATTTAGGTGCAACTATTCAAGTTATACCCCATGTGACAGATGCAATAAAAGAATATATTTTATCTGATATCAATGATGAAGACTTTATTCTTTGTGAAATTGGAGGAACCGTTGGTGATATAGAATCACTTCCTTTCATTGAAGCAATTAGACAGCTAGGTAATGAGTTGGGACTTTCTAAAACGTGTTTTCTTCATGTCACACTTTTACCTTTCATAAAAACAGCTGGTGAACTTAAAACTAAACCAACTCAACATTCTGTTAAAGAGCTACAAGGAATGGGTATACAACCAGATATTCTTCTCTGTAGAACTGAAAATATTATTCCTGAAGAGCAAAAGTCAAAAATTGCACTTTTTTGTAATTTAAAATCTGAAAAGGTAATAGAAGCATTGGATTCATCTTCAATATATAATGTTCCCGTTGCTTATCATAATCAAGGACTTGACTATCAAGTTTGTAAACATTTTGAACTTGATTTGTCAAAAAAACCAGATTTGAGCCGTTGGATTGAAATTAATAAAATACAAAATTCATCTGAAGGTAATGTGAATATTGGTATTGTAGGTAAATATACATCTATGATTGATGCTTATAAATCTTTAATTGAAGCTGTAAATCATGGTGGCTTAGCCAACAAAGTTAAAATCACTATAAAATGGATTAATTCAGAATTAATTGAAGATAAAAATTCAGATATTAAAAATATATTTAAAGACATCAATGGAATAATTGTTCCCGGTGGCTTTGGAAAACGAGGATCCGAGGGGAAAATTAAATCTATTAATTTTGCAAGATTAAATAATATTCCTTTTTTTGGAATTTGTTTTGGAATGCAAATGGCGGTTCTTGAGTTTGCAAGAAATGTATTAAAACTTAAATATGCTTCTTCATCTGAATTTGGTAATACTAATTTATCTTTGATTGGACTTTTAACTGAGTGGCAAACAAAAACCGGTTTAGAAAAAAGAAGTGAAAATTCAAATTTAGGCGGAACCATGAGGTTAGGTGCATATGATTGCAAATTAGTTGAAAACAGTTTTGTGAAATCTATTTATAAAAAAAATATAATTTCAGAACGTCATCGTCATAGATATGAAGTAAATAATAAATTCAATTTAGATTTTAAAAATAATGGTCTAACTTTTTCTGGAATGTCTCCTGATAATTTGCTTCCTGAAATACTAGAAATTTCTTCTCATCCATGGTTTATAGGTGTGCAATTTCACCCAGAGTTAAAATCAAAACCATTTAATCCTCATCCACTATTTTCTTCTTTTATTAATGCAAGTTTAAAACAGTCTCGTTTGTTGTAATGTATATAAAATTTTGTAAATTATGAAACAAAACATTATTAAAATATCAGAATTTGAAGTTTCTAATATACATCCTTTTTTTCTAATTGCAGGACCATGTTCTATAGAATCAAAAGATCATGCAATTAATCACGCAGGGGTAATAAATGAAATTTGTAAAAAATTAGGCATTAATTTTGTTTATAAATCTTCATTTGATAAAGCCAATAGATCAAGCATAGGCTCTGAAAGAGGCATCGGTATAGAAAGAGGCTTAAATATATTATCAGATGTAAATAAAGAATTTAATATTCCAACTCTTACTGATGTTCACGAAAGCTATCAATGTAAAGAAGTTGCAAATGTTGTTGATATTATTCAAATACCTGCTTTTTTATGCAGACAAACCGACTTATTAACTGCTGCTGCTGAAACGCAAAAAATTATAAATATAAAAAAAGGACAATTTTTAGCGCCTTGGGACATGGAAAATGTAATAAATAAAGTTTTAGATGTTGGAAACAATAACATAATGTTAACAGAAAGAGGAACTTCCTTCGGTTATAACACACTTGTTTCAGACATGCGTTCAATTCCACAAATGGGTAAATTTGGTTTCCCAATTATATTTGACGCAACACATTCGGTACAACAACCGGGAGGCTTGGGTTTAACGTCAGGCGGCCAAAGAGAATTTGTTTCAATATTATCTAGAGCAGCTGTATCTATTGGTATTTCTGGATTATTTATTGAAGCTCATGAAAATCCTGATAAAGCACCGAGTGACGGGCCTAATATGGTAAAACTATCTGAACTTAAAAAATTACTTACTAAATTAATTGAAATAGATAAAATAATTAAGGTGTAGTATCTTATTTTATGTTGGAGTAATTATGGTTTATATATCTGATATTTTAGCTAGACAAATTTTAGATAGTAGAGGGAATCCTACCTTAGAAGTGGATGTCAAATTATCTGATGGAAGTCTTGGCAGAGCGGCTGTACCTTCTGGAGCCTCAACTGGTGAATACGAGGCATACGAACTTAGAGACAATAATTTAAAGTTATTTAATGGAAAGAGTGTTCTTAAAGCTATTGAAAATATTAATGTCGAAATTTTTAATACATTTTCTGGAAGAAATCCATATCAACAAAGAATTATAGATCGCGATTTAATTGATCTAGATGGTACCGCAAATAAAAATAAATTAGGTGCTAATGCTATACTAGGATTTTCAATGGCTGTTGCAAGAGCTGCTGCTAAATCACAGAATTTACCTCTTTGGAAATATATTGGTGGTATGAGAGCCAACACTTTACCTATTCCAATGATGAATATTATTAATGGCGGAGCTCACGCAAATAATGGATTAGATTTTCAAGAATGTATGATAATGCCAATTGGTTTTACTAAATTTTCTGATGCTCTAAGGTCAGGTGTAGAAATTTTTTATAATTTAAAAAAACTCTTATCTAAAAAAGGGTTTTCAGTTGCTGTAGGTGATGAAGGTGGCTTTGCCCCAAATATAAATAGTCTTGAAGAAGCACTTTCATATATCTCAGAATCTGTAGAAAATAGTGGATACATACTAGGAGAAGAAATTTTTATTTCAATTGATGCTGCTGCTAGTGAATTTTATGAAAAAGATATTTACACATTAAAAGGAGAGAACAAAAAATATTCTTCTGACGAATTAGTTACATTTTGGGAAAATATTTGTAATAAATTTCCTATTGTTTCTATTGAAGATCCATTTGATGAAAATGATTGGAACGGGTTTAAAGAGCTTACTAAGAGAATTGGGAAAAAGGTTCAAATAGTCGGTGACGATCTTTTTGTTACTAACAAAAAAAGACTTTTAAAAGGGATAAAAAATAGCTCAGCAAATTCTATTTTAATTAAACTTAATCAAATCGGAACACTCTCAGAAACACTAGAAACAATGGAGTTGGCTAAAGATGCAAATTTTGGGGTTATTGTTTCTCATAGATCTGGTGAAACAGAAGATGTTTTTATTAGCGATCTTTGTGTTGCTTTAAATGCTGGTCAAATCAAAACAGGATCTTTATCGAGAAGTGATAGAACTGCTAAATATAATCAGCTTTTAAGAATTGAAGAGTTGTTGGGAGAGGATGCTTATTATTTTGGCAATAATTTTTTTAAAAATTTTTGATATTTAGGATAATATAACATGTATAAATATTTAAATAGAAAAAATTTACTTCTAAATCTAATGACAGTTTTTTCTTTGCTCATATTTATTTTTTTTATATCTCATATTTTTTTTGGCGAAAGATCACTTTGGAAAATTTTTTCATTAAATAATCAAATATCACTAGCCAAAAAGGAATATAGTATTTTACTTGATAAAAAAGTAAAAACATCTTCAGAAATTAATCTTCTTCGAGATAATAATTTAGATCCTGATATCATTTCGGAAATTGCACACAAGTTATTAGGTCTTATACATTCTGATCAAATAGTCATTGATATTCCTAAATAATTAAAGATATTGTTAGTAATAATCTTAATTATTTGTTAAAAGATAATTTTAATTATTTTGAGTTTTGTTTGCTAGTAATAAAGGTTAAATATGAAAAAAAAAATATCATCTTTAGTAAAAAATAAATCAAAAATGAATTATGATCTAGATTTATTAAAAGATATGTATAAAAAAATGCTTCTTATTAGAAGATTTGAAGAAAAAGCTGGTCAACTGTACGGTATGGGTAAGATTGGTGGTTTTTGCCATTTATACATAGGTCAAGAAGCAGTTGTTGTAGGCATTCAGTCTGCACAAATTGAAGGAGATAGTATCATCACATCTTATAGAGATCACGGTCACATGATAGCATGTGATATGGATCCTAAAGGTGTAATGGCGGAGTTGACGGGTAGAGAAGACGGTTATTCAAAAGGCAAAGGTGGGTCTATGCATATGTTTAGCCGTGAAAAAGGATTTTTTGGGGGGCATGGTATAGTAGCTGCTCAAGTTCCAATTGGAGCAGGTTTAGCTTTTGCTCATAAATACAATTGTAACAATAATGTTTGCATAACATACTTTGGAGATGGTGCGGCTAACCAAGGGCAAGTTTATGAATCTTACAACATAGCTTCACTTTGGCAACTTCCCGTTATTTTTGTTATAGAAAATAATAAGTATGGTATGGGCACATCTGTAAACAGGTCTTCTGCTGGTGATAATTTATCTGATAGAGGTAAAGCATACGGCATCAAATCAGAAATTGTTGATGGAATGGATATCATTGCTGTTAGAGAAGCTGCAATTAAGGCTATTGAATATTGTAGATTAGGCAAAGGACCCTATATATTAGAAATGAAAACTTATAGATATAGAGGACATTCAATGTCTGACCCAGCAAAATATAGGACTAGAGACGAAGTTGAGCAAATTAGAAAGACATCTGACCCGATAGAAAATATTAAAGTTTTACTAAATAAAATGGGTGTTGTAGACAAAGTTCTTAAAGATATTGATGTTGAAATAAAATCTATAATAGCTGATGCCGCAAAATTTGCGCAAGTTTCACCAGAACCCTCATCATCTGAATTATATACTGATATAACTATCAATTAGTGGTGATTAAATGACAATTGAAATTTTAATGCCTGCTTTAAGTCCAACCATGGAAGAGGGTACGTTAGCTAAATGGCTTGTAAATGAAGGAGACTCAATTTCTTCTGGTGATTTAATTGCAGAAATAGAAACAGATAAAGCTACAATGGAAGTAGAGGCAGTAGATAACGGTAAAATAGGTCAATTGCTAGTTCCAGCTGGAACTGAGGGTGTTAAAGTTAACACCCCAATTGCATTGTTAATTGATTCAACTGAATTACCTCATACTTCGATAAAAACTATTGCTGACAAACCTTATTTAGAAAAAGAAAAAATTACAACTGAGCTTAAAATAGAAAAGCCTGTTACACTAGAGCCTAATTCAAGTATTATTACAGTAAGAGAAGCATTAAGAAATGCAATGGCTGAAGAAATGAGATTCGACAAAAAAGTTTTTGTAATGGGAGAAGAGGTTGCGGAATATCAAGGTGCATATAAAGTAACTCAGGGTTTGCTTGATGAATTTGGTAACAAAAGAGTTTATGACACTCCAATCACAGAGCATGGCTTTGCAGGTATTGGTATCGGAGCAGCTTTTGGTAACTTGAAACCGGTCGTTGAATTTATGACCTTTAATTTTGCAATGCAAGCAATGGATCAAATAATTAATTCGGCGGCTAAAACACTTTACATGTCTGGTGGTCAAATGGGTTGCCCAATTGTTTTTAGAGGACCTAATGGAGCAGCTTCTCGTGTTGCAGCACAGCATAGTCAATGTTATGCTAGTTGGTATTCCCATTGTCCTGGTTTAAAAGTTGTTTCACCATGGTCCAGTAAAGATGCCAAAGGATTGTTGAAATCTGCAATAAGAGATCCAGATCCTGTAATTTTTCTTGAAAATGAAGTTATGTATGGACAATCCTTTAGTTGTCCAGATGATGATGATTTCTTGGTACCAATAGGACAAGCTAATATCGAAAAAGAAGGTTCAGATGTTACCATTATTGCGTTTTCTATAATGGTTGGAAAATCTCTTGAAGCAGCAGATATTTTGAATGAAAAAGGAATAAAAGCTGAAGTCATTAACCTAAGATCGTTACGTCCTTTGGATATCGAAACTATAATTAATTCTGTTAAAAAAACTAATAGAGCCGTGACATGTGAGGAAGGTTTTCCTTTTGCTGGAATTGGTGCAGAAATTTCTGCAGCTATTAATGAAAATGCTTTTGATTGGCTAGATGCTCCTGTAAAAAGAGTTACGGGTAAAGATGTGCCAATGCCTTACGCTGCTAATTTAGAAAAATTAGCTCTACCTCAAGTTGATGATATTGTTAACGCATGTAGTGAAGTGTGTTATAAAAGTTGAGGATATGAAATGAGTATAGATATCTTGATGCCAGCACTCAGTCCTACAATGGAAGAAGGCACTTTATCAAAATGGTTAGTAAAAGAAGGTGATAAGGTTGTATCTGGTGACTTAATCGCTGAAATAGAAACTGACAAAGCCACAATGGAGGTCGAAGCTATAGATGATGGAGTTATTGGTAAAATTTTAGTTAATGAAGGTCAAGAAGCAATAAAAGTTAATGTCCCAATTGCTATTTTGCTTCTAGACGGTGAAGATATAACAGATTTAAATACTGAATTAGATGAAGAAAAAAATGATAATAAGTCTATAGAAAAAGAGATTATATTTGAGACTAAATTGGAAGATAATGAAGAGAATATAGTAACTAGTCCTGAACCTGTTTTAAATAGTGAACAAAAAGAAGAATTTTTAGATGCAAATAACAAAAGAATATTTATTACACCTCTTGCAAAAAGAATTGCAAAACAAGGAGATATAGATATAAGTTTATTTGATGGTTCTGGACCTAATGGCAGGATATTAAAAATAGACGTTGAAAAATTCATTGATAGTAAAAATGTCAAAAATATAAATATAGCCTCACCTGAGAATTTTGAACTAGTTAAAAATAGTGCAATGCGAAAAACGATTGCAGACAGGCTTGTTAAATCAAAAAACGACGCACCTCATTTCTATCTTTCCATAGATTGTAACATAGACGAACTTTTAAATATCAGAAGTGTTTTAAACTCTAAAGCTAAAGATAAATATAAAATATCAGTAAATGATATGATTATAAAGGCATCTAGTGCGGCTCTAATGAAAGTACCTAAAGCAAATGCTAGTTGGGAAAATGAAAATACTAAATACTTTAAAACTACTGATATATCTGTTGCTGTTGCAATTCAGGGTGGGTTAATTACACCTATTATTAAAGACGTCCAATCCAAGGGCTTGCTAGAAATATCTAAAGATATGAAGAGTTTAGCGGATAAAGCTAAGAGTGGAAAATTGTTACCGGAAGAATATGTCGGAGGCAGTTTTTCAATTTCTAATCTTGGTATGTATGGTATTAAAGAATTTTCAGCAGTTATAAACCCTCCGCAAGGATGTATTTTGGCTGTTGGATCAGGTGAAAAACGTCCAGTTGTTATTAAAGAACAGATAATAATAGCTACTATAATGACAGTTACATTGTCTTGTGATCATCGGGTAGTTGATGGCGCAGTCGGAGCTGAACTTTTATCAGAATTTAAAAACTTTATTGAAAATCCCTCATTAATGCTTTTGTAGGAATAAATATGACAAAAAATGATTATGACCTAATTATAATTGGTGGTGGCCCCGGAGGTTACGTAGCCGCTATAAAAGCATCTCAACTAGGAATGTCTGTTGCATTAGTTGAAGATAAACATTTGGGCGGAATTTGTTTAAATTGGGGTTGTATTCCAACGAAAGCTTTACTCAGAGCAAGTGAAATTAGACATATGCTTGATAATGTTGGAGAGTTTGGTTTTACTATTTCTAACATAAAAATGGATATTAATAATATAACAAAACGTTCAAGAAAAGTAGCAGCTCAGTTATCGGATGGCATAAGTCATCTTTTAAAAAAAAATAAAGTTCATGTTTTCGAAGGTTTTGGATATTTAGATAAAGGCACAGTTGATTCAAAAGTAATTATTATAAAAACTGAAAAAGAAATTATTAGAAAAAAAGCACAAAACGTTATTATCGCAACAGGAGCAAGATCTAGAAACCTACCTTTTGTGTCTTCAGATGGCATAAATATTTGGGACTACAAGACTGCAATGACGCCTCCAAAGTTACCATCTTCACTAATTATTATTGGCTCTGGCGCTATAGGAATGGAGTTTGCATCCTTTTATAATGATTTAGGAGTTAATGTTACTGTTGTAGAGGCATTGCCATCTATTTTACCAAATGAGGATGAAGATATATCCAAAATCGTAGAGAATAATTTTAAAAAAAGAGGAATGAACATTAAAACAAATGCAACTTTAAAATCTATAAAAACTATCAATAAATCAGTTTCCGCTGAAGTTTCAGTAAGTGGTAAAATTGAAAAAATTAACTCCGAAAAATTAATCTTAGCTATTGGTATTATCGCTAATACTGAAAATCTAGGTTTAAATAATTATAATATTAAAATAGATAAAGGTCATATTATAACCAATGAATGGTTAGAAACAGATGAAAAGGGCATATATGCTATAGGAGATGTAACTGCTGGACCATGGTTAGCACACAAGGCGAGTCACGAAGGCATTTTATGTGTGGAAAAAATAGCTGGCCATAAAAATTTAAGACCCATAGATAAAAACTCTATACCTGGTTGTACATATTGCAGACCACAGGTAGCGTCTATAGGATTAACAGAAAAAAATGCAAAGTCTCAAAACTTAAATATAAAGGTAGGTAAATTCCCCTTCATTGGTAATGGTAAAGCTATTGCTTTAGGTGATTCTGAAGGAATGATAAAAACAATATTTAACAAAGATACAGGAGAATTGATAGGTGCTCATATGGTAGGACCAGAAGTTACTGAGTTAATACAAGGGTTTTCAATAGCTAAAAAATTAGAAACTACTGAACAGGAATTAATGCATACTGTTTTCCCACACCCAACTCTTTCTGAAAGTATGCATGAATCAGTTCTTGATGCATACAATCAAGCTATTCATTATTAAAATAGTTTAATAAAATATTTAATGATAAAAACAATGAATGAAATAAAAAAAATAAGACATCCAGAAAAAATACATAAACCTGATAATATTTCACCTCCAAAGCCAAATTGGCTCAGAGTTAAAGCTCCATTGGGAAAAATTTTTGATGAAACTAAAGGGCTATTAGACGGTTTAAATATTACAACGGTATGTGAAGAAGCTAGCTGTCCTAATATAGGTAATTGTTGGTCAAAAAAACACGCAACGATGATGATTATGGGTGATATTTGTACTAGAGCTTGTTCTTTTTGTAATGTTGCGACTGGTAAACCTATGGGACTTGATCTATCTGAACCTATTAGAGTTGCAAAGTCAGTAGCAAGGTTAAATTTAAGTCACGTTGTAATAACGTCTGTTGATAGAGACGATTTAAATGACGGTGGGGCAGAGCATTTTATTAATACAATTACTGATATAAGAAAATTATCTCCAAAAACATCTATTGAAATTCTAACTCCAGATTTTTTAAGAAAAGATGGCGCTTTAGAAAAAGTTATTAATGCAAAACCTGATGTTTTTAATCATAATCTTGAAACTGTACCAAGATTATACCCAACTGTAAGGCCGGGAGCTAGATACTTTCATTCATTGAGTTTACTTGCAAAAGTGAAAGAAATTGACCCAAACATATTCACTAAATCTGGAATAATGGTAGGACTTGGTGAGAATGAAAATGAAGTTTACCAAGTAATGGATGACATGAGATCAGCGAATATCGATTTTTTAACGATTGGACAGTATCTTCAACCAACTATCAAACATCATAAGGTCGTAAAGTATATTGATCCTCTAGAATTTAAAAATTATCAAAAAATAGCACTTGCAAAAGGATTTCTAGTTGTTTCTTCTTCTCCCTTAACAAGAAGTAGCTTCCATGCAAGCCAAGATTTTGAAAAACTAAAACAAGCAAGGGTTAATTTGCACAATGGGTTAAAAAGAAATAATTAAATGAGGCATGAAGAGCATAGGGTTATAAATCATTCCCCATTAAATTTATTTAAATTAGTTTCGGATGTTAAAAAGTATCCAGAATTTTTACCTTGGTGCTTAGGCGCAAGAGTTAAAAACAATTCCAAAAACAATTTTGACGCTGACTTGATTATTGGCTTTAAAATATATAAAGAAATATATTCATCACAAATTTCTTTAGATCATGTTAATAAAAAGATAATTGTAAATTATAAAGAAGGTCCATTTGAGCACCTTTATAATTATTGGATTTTTAAAGACAACAAGAAAGGTTGTGAAGTCGAATTTATGGTTGATTTTAAATTTAAATCTCTTTTTCTGCAAACATTAATGGAAACTTTATTTTCTGAAGCTGTCCGCAGAATGGTAGGTGCATTTGAAAAAAGAGCAGATGAGCTGTTTAATTAACTTTCTAAAAACTTTCTATAACTTCATTTGAAAGTCTTAATGCTTCCAAAGTTGTTTCTTGTCTTACTTTAAGTCTATTTCCTTTAAATAAATATTGCTTTGTAATGATATTTTTTTTTGTACCGATTCCAATATGAACAAGTCCTACAGGTTTATTTTTACCTCCCCCACTTGGACCTGCTATACCAGTAACGGCAATTGAAATGTCTGCATTCATGACATTTAATACATTAGATGCCATGTTGTAAGCAATTATTTTACTTACTGCTCCATTTTCATTTATTAATTTTAAAGGAATATTTAGAATTTTGCTTTTCATATCGTTTGAATATGTAACAACAGAAGACTTAAAAATATTACTTGAACCACTTATTGAAACAATTGATGAGGCTATCATACCACCTGTACAACTTTCAGCAGTAGTAACTGTCAATTTTTTTTTCAAACATTGATTTAATAATATTTCAGATTGCCTATTAATTTTTTTCCACATTTTCAGCTCATAAAGTTTTTATAATCAAAGGTTGTTCTATAGAAGTTAAAATAGCTGCTTGAGTTAAAAATGCACATAAACCTGCAATTAAGTCGTCAGTTATAATGCCAATTCCACCGGGTAATTTTTCAGTTTTTTTAATTGGGCCTATTTTTGTTATATCAAAAAACCTGAATAAAAGAAATGATAATAATAAAGATGTTGAAATATAAATAATATTACTAGTATCTATTATACCTAATAAAGCTACAAATTGCCCTGCAAACTCGTCTACCACAACTTCTTTTGGATCTTTTTCATTATTCAATTTTATATGAGCTTCACAAAGAAGATAGCTAATTATCACAAAAATAATTACAAATAATAAAAAATATTTAATATTTAAAATTATTAAAGCTAAGTAACCAAAAACTAACGCAATTAACGAAGCCAATGTTCCAGGTGCGTATTTAAAACGGCCAATTGGATAAACCTCTGCAAGCTTTGATAAAAAAATCAAAAATCTTTGGTTATTAATCATCTAAAATTATTTCTGGTATTTGTGCAGATGTTATTGCCATAGCAGCAATTCCTTCTTGTCTTCCTATAAAACCAATACCTTCTGATGTTTTTCCCTTAATACTAATTCTTTGAGGATTGACATCTAAAATTCTTCCAATATTTTCTACAATCTTCTGTGAATAATTTAATATTTTTGGTTTTTCGCAAATTATTATTGCATCTATATTATTTATTTTTCCCTTTTCCTTTTTCAACATGACTGATGCATGTTTTAAAAAAATTGAACTATCTGCATTTTTCCATTTATTTTCAGATGGAGGAAATAATTTACCTATATCACCTTTGTTTATTATTCCTAAAATACTATCAGTTATTGCATGTAGAAGTACATCGGCATCTGAATGACCTATTAATGGATTGATATTATTTATTTTAATACCACCTAAATTAATAAAGTTCTTTTCAGTACTTTTTTTAATATCAAATCTGTGTATATCAAAACCATTTCCAATTTTTGTTATATATTTAACATTATTATCACACAAATGTGGCTCCAATAATTTTAAATCTTTTCGATAAGTTATTTTTAAGGTAAGAGGATCTCCTTCAATTGCAATAACTTTCATTTTATTGCTTAAAAAAAGAGAGCTTTCATCCTCATAAACTCTTTTACTTTTTTTATGAGCATTAAATAAAAGCTTATAATCACATAACTGTGGTGTTTGGACTAATACTTTATCTTGTCTATTGACTACTTCTTTGATTAATTTTTTTGATACAGTTCTTATGGAGTCTGTGAGATTTAATGTTGGTACAACACAAGTAATATCTTTATCACAGTACTCAAGTAATTTTTTAATGACGTCAGATGATACTAATGGCCTAGCCGTGTCATGAATTAATACGTATTTGGGATTAAAATTTTCTATTTCAACTAGAGCGTTATAAACACTTTCGTGTCTTTCTTTTCCACCAAAAACTGGTAACAAAATATTATGTTTTTTAATTATTTTTTTTACTTTTTTTAAATCTCTTTTATTAGAGACAACTTGGATTGGAACATCTTTTAGATATTTTTGGAATCGAATTATACTTTTTTCTAATATTGTTTCATTATGATAGTACATCAATTGCTTACTAGTATGTTTATTTAATCTATTTCCAACACCTCCAGCAAGTAATATAATAACTAAATTATCATTATTTTTTCTCACTAAAATCTCCAAAAAGATTAAATATTAAGCAACTATCAAAAATATTTTTATTTATTATAAATATTGGTTAATTTATAATCGTTTTTTTATATAGTAATATTATTTCTGTTGTTTAGATAATGTATCATAATATTTTAAATGAATTAAGAACTCCAGTTTTTTTGATTAACAAAGATAATATAGTTGATTATATCAATTCGATTGGCGAAGAGTTTTTTGGAATAAGTTCAAGTTTAATTATTGGAAAATCAATTTATGATTTTTTTCCCAAAGACACACCTTTATTAAGTTTACTATCTAGAGTAAGAAAAACTAAATCTGGAATAACTGAGGAAAGTTTAGATTTTAGTAATATAAATTTTCCAAATAGAAAAGTCAGAGTTCATGTTGTTCCACTTTCATTTGATAGCAAACAAATTATAGTACAAATTAGTCAGTTAGCACTTTCTGAGATATTTCAATCTCAGAGGATAAATAATAAAATATCCAAGTCATTTTCATCTATGATTGATATGTTAATGCATGAATTAAAAAACCCTTTGGCAGGAATTAAAGGAGCATCTCAATTGATCGAATCTGATTTAAAAAATAACTCTAATTTATCAGAGTTGACTCAATTAATTACCATTGAAAGTGAAAGAATTATATCACTATTAGATAGAATGGAACAAATAAGTAATAATAATTCTCAACTTGAATGCGAGTTTTTAAATATTCATGAAGTTCTTGATCATTGTAGAAGAGTTGCCCAAAATAGTTTTGGTGCAAAGTTAGAATATATTAATGATTATGATCCGTCGCTTCCTAAATTGTTTGCTAATAAAAATCTCTTAATTCAAATTATATTAAATCTATTAAAAAACTCCTCAGAGGCAAGCTTGATTAATGGCAAAATTAAAATTAAAACCAGCTTTAATGCTAATAAAATTACTTCACTTTTGAAAGAAGATGTTCCTACTAATTTACCTCTTCAAATTGAAATCATTGACTATGGACTTGGAATTTCTAAAAGTATATTGCCAAATATATTTGATCCATTCGTTTCTTTTAAGTCCGATGGTAAAGGGTTAGGTTTATCAATTGTTGCAAGTGGTTTGCAAGAAATGAATGCGGTAATAAATGTTACTTCAGAACCAGGTTTAACAAATTTTTGTATTAATTTCCCATTAAAATACTGATTGGAAGGAGTTTAAATTTTGGATACAAAAAACATAAAAAATATTATAGTTGTTGATGATGACAGAAGTATTAGAGTAGTTATTTCAACTGCATTGAGTAGGGCAGGTTATAATGTTAAATCTAGTGGCACAGCTGCAGGAATGTGGAGATTAGTAGAGTCAGATTTTGCTGATATTTTGATCACCGATGTTGGGCTACCTGATGGTGATGCATTGGATGTTCTTCCTAAATTACAAAAGATGAAACCCAGTCTCAAAATAATTGTTATGTCTGCTAGAACAACTTTGTTAACAGCAGTAAGAGCTGAAAAAAAAGGTGCTTTTGAATATTTGCCAAAACCATTTGATTTAGATGAGCTTTTAAAATTAGTTTCAAACACAATTCTTACGCAAAAATCAGAAATAAATACCTTTCCTTCAAATAATTCTTCAAAAACTATTTATGACTCTGGCCCAGTAATTGGTAAATCAGGAGCTATGCAGGAAATTTATAAAATAATTTCCCGTATTGTAAACACAGATTTATCTGTTTTGATATCAGGTGAAAGTGGAACTGGTAAAAAACTAATTGCTAAATCTATTCATGACTTGAGTTTATCAAATAATAAAAATTTTTTAAGTTTAAATATTCAATTCTTTGATAATTATAAATTTGAAGATTTAGTTGAAAAAGTTAAAGATTTTACTTTAAATCGAATTAACACCATAGAAGATTTCAATGGATGTTCAATTTATGTTAAAAATATTACTGAATCGTCAGCAACTCAACAAACAAATTTTTTAAATTTCTTAGAAACTGATTTATCGCAACTTTCATTAAATAAACCTCAATTCATAAAACCAAGAATTTTTGTTTCAACAAGTAAAAATATTTATAATGAAGTTAAAAAAGGTTTTTTTCGTGAAGATCTTTTTTATAGGCTGAATGTAGTTCCTATAAAAATGCCTTCTCTTAAAGATAGATTTGAAGATATACCCGATTTGTCTTCATATTTTTTAAAAAAATATTTTCAAAATAAATTTGTAAATAAGTCTATTTCCCATGAAGGTATAAATTTATTAAAGGAATATTCTTGGCCAGGAAATGTAAGAGAATTAGAAAATGTTATCGAAAGATTATGCTTACTATCATCAACTGAAAATATATCAATTTCATTAATACAGGAAGTTTTATCTGAAGATAGATTACTTTTTGAAAGTAAACATGAAGAAAATTTAGAGACATACTTTAAAAATTATTTAAAAAGATATTTCAAAGATTTTGACGAGAACTTATCATTAAATAACTTACATGATAATTTTATTTCAAAAATTGAAAAACCCCTAATTGAAACAACCTTAAATCTATTTAGGGGTAACCAAATTAAAACATCTAGATGTCTTGGATTTAATAGGAATACTTTAAGATCAAAAATAAATAAGTACAATATTAATGTTGTAAAAAAGAGAAAAGTTTAGAGGTTTGTACTAAATAATTTATAAGTTATAATACCTATGAAATTAGGTTATAGAATACAGATGCTATTATTGAATATTTTTAAAAAAAAATTATTTCTCTTTGCTATTCTACTTTCTCTTACAATTTTTTTATATATTTATGAATTTCTAGATCAATTTAAACTTATTAATGATTATAAAAGTATTTTTATAATTTTACTAATTATTTCATTTTGTCTGATAACTATAACATTTTTTATATTTTTAAAAAATATTTTATTTATTTTTAATCAAATTAAAAATCAAAAAACTGGTCAAGAATTACAAAAAAAAATATTGTTTATTTTTTCTGTAGTTGCTTTAACACCAACTTTATTTATTGCCTTTTTTTCAATATTTATTTTTAACGCAGCTCTTAGTGGTTGGTTTAACAAGAAAATTTCCACCGCCATCTCACAATCCGTAGAAGTTGCTAATCAATACCTTAATGAACATCAAAGTGCCATGAGGGGGGATATTCTAGAGCTTGTTAATTTAATAAATGTTAACTCTGTTATGTTTTCATCTAACAAAAATCAATTTAATAATTTTCTTGATAAATATACCCGTCAATATAATTTATCAGAGGCAGTTGTTATTGATTCTATAGGTAATGTGCTTGCATTTTCAGAATTTGTCTTTGAATATACATACACTGAAATTCCACCTAAATTTTATGATTATGCTAATAAAGATGAAATTTTAATCGTTAAAGAAGATGATTCTAATAAAATGAGAGCATTTATAAAATTACCTCAATATATAGATGCATATCTACTTATAACACGATTTGTAGATCAACGAGTTTTAAATGCAATTGAAAGTACATCTATTGCAGCTTCTGACTATCAATCTTTGGAAATCAAACAATTTGATATTAAAATTTCATTTATAGTTATTTTTTTATTAATTACTGTAATCTTACTATTTACTTCTCTAATAATTGGGTTGAATATAGCTAATAAACTTTTCGAACCAATAAGTTCTCTTATAAAAGGCGCTGAAGAAGTTGGTGGTGGTAATTTAGATTACAAAATAACTGATGATGTGCTTTCTAAAATAAATATCAATGAAATCAAAAGACTTGCACAAGCTTTTAATTTAATGATTTCAGATCTTAAATCTAATAGGGTTGATCTAGAGCATGCAAATGATCAGCTTGATAAGAGAAGAAAGTTTTCCGAGTCAGTACTATCAGGTGTTTATTCTGGTGTAATTGGGTTAGATAAAAATCTTAAAATTAATCTTCCAAACGTTACCGCAACAAATTTATTAGGCATTTCTGTTGAAAAAGATTATGGCAAGTCTATTTTAGAGATTGTTCCTGAATTTACTAATTTAATTAACAGTATTTTAATATCAAAAAAAAATGTAGTTGAAGACAAAATTTATATTTTAAGAGATGATAAAGTACTAAATTTAATAACAAGATTGGTCGCACAAAAGTCTGATGATTTAATTTTAGGTTACGTTTTAACTTTTGACGATGTAACTAGTTTAATAGCTGCCCAAAAAATGGGTGCTTGGTCTGATATTGCAAGAAGAATTGCTCATGAAATAAAAAATCCTCTTACTCCAATTCGTTTGGCCGCAGAAAGGTTGATGAATAGACTACGAAGTAACCGTAAAATTGACAAAAAAATTTTTGAACAATCTTTAAACATGATAACTCGACAAGTGGATGATATTCATCATTTAGTAGATGAGTTTTCTTCATTTGCGAGAATGCCATCCCCAAAATTAAAAGTAATTAATATCAATAAAGTAATTGTAGATTACATAAATCCAATGATATCGTCATTTGAAAATGTTTTAATTGAAATTGACGATGTTATTGAGAATGCTCTTATTATGGGGGATGAAAAACAAATTAGGCAAGCATGTGGTAATCTTATCAAAAACTCCTATGAAAACATCAATTCTAACAATATTAAAAATGCTCGAATCTCAATTGGATTTAATATAAAAAACAATAGCGCATATATTTCAGTTAATGATAATGGTACTGGTATTGATAAATCTATGATTTCACAAATTACTGAGCCATATTTTACAACTAAGGTTGGAGGTACAGGTCTTGGATTAGCAATAACAAAAAAAATTATAGATGACCATAATGGTACAATATTAATAAAATCGTTAAAAATGACAAAAGGCACATCAATTTTGTTAAAATTTCCTTTAGTTTCATATGGGTCGTTATGAGGAATAGAAAATGTTAAAAAATAAAATCTCTATTCTAGTTGTAGATGATGAAAGTGATATTTGTGAAATGGTAGCTGAAATTCTTAAAGATGAAGGATATAATGCTATAACAGCTAATAATTATGAAGCAGCTGTTCAAATTTTAAAAAATCAAAATATTACATTATTAATTACTGATATATGGATGAATAACAATACAAATGCAGGTTTAGAACTGCTATCTTGGAGTAAAATTTATGACTCATTTATACCAGTAATAATGATGTCTGGTCATGGAAATATTGAAACTGCTATGAAAGCTGCTAAAAGCGGGGCATATGACTTTATAGAAAAACCATTTAAATCTGAAAGATTAATACTTTTAGTTGATAAAGCTATTAAAGAACGTAATTTAAAAATTAAAGTCTCAGACTTTGAATTTAGAGAAAATGAGCGTTTAAACTTAATTGGAAGCTCTAGCATTTTCAAAAATATAAAACAACAATTAAATAGAGTTTCACAAACTAATAGCAGAGTATTAATTTCAGGTCCTTCAGGCTCTGGTAAGGAATTGATTGCAAGATTTATACATAAAGAATCTAATAGAAAATCATTTCCTTTTATTATTGCGTCATGTGCAACTTTATCTCCAGAAAGAGTGGAGCAAGTATTATTTGGTTGGAATGAAAAAATTAAAGAAGATCAATTAAGTCAGAACAGTATTGGTTTGTTTGAACAAGCTAACAACGGTACTCTTTTTTTTGATGAAATTTGTGATTTGCCAATTCAAACACAAGGAAAGCTAGTCCAAGCAATACAAGATCAAAGTTTTTATAAACTTGGTTCAAATAAAAAAATAAATGTTGATGTGAGAGTAATATCAGCAAGTAATAAAAATTTATTAAAATCTATGGAAGATGGAGTTTTGAGAGAAGATTTATTTTATAGGTTATCTGTAGCACCGATTGAAGTTCCTCCTCTAAATAAACGTTCAGATGATATTAATGATCTAGTTGATTATTTTCTTAAATTAATTTCCAAAGAATTAGGAAGTCATGATTTGAAAATATCTTCAGAAACATTAGTTGTTTTACAAAATTGCGACTGGCCAGGAAATGTTAGACAACTGAAGAACTTAATAGAATGGTTGATAATTATGTATGGCAATCAAAAAAATCTTATAATTATGCCATCACATTTACCTCCAGAGATTTTAGGTTTTAATGAAGAGAAAAAAATTGATAAAATTAGAAGTGAGTTTAGTTTATCATTAAAAGACGCTAGAAAAAATTTTGAGGCTTACTACCTTAAAGAACAATTAAAAAGATTTAAAGGAAACATTGCTAAAACTTCTACTTTTATAGGGATGGATAGATCTGCTTTACATAGAAAATTGAAAGAACTAAATATAAATATTAATAAATATAATTAGAACAAAATAATATTGGTGAATTGATGAAACAAAAAGTTTTGATATGTGGAGCTGGCAGGGTTGGTTTATCAATCACAGAGCATCTTTCAAACGAAGGTTTCGATATTACTGTAATTGATTCTAACCCAGATGCTATTCAAAGAGTCACTGAACTTTATGACGTTCAAGGTGTTCTAGGACTTGCATCCTACCCAAATATACTTGAGGATGCAGGAATTAAGGATACTGATATGATAATTGCAGTAACTCAATCTGACGAAATTAATATCGCAGCTTGTCATTTGGCTAAGTGCATTTTTAATACTCCAACAATGATTTCACGAATAAGATCAAAATCATATCTTGATCCAAAATATTCAGATTATCTATTAAAGGATGTTGGTGTAAATAAAATTATCTCCCCTGAAGACGAAGTTGCAACTGCTATTGTTAACCAATGGAGAACACCTGGAGCGTTTGATGTTGCAGAGTTTGCCAGTTCTACTGTGACTATGTTGGGTGTTTCTTGTAAGGATGATTGTCCAATTCTTGATACACCTTTAAGAAATTTAGTTGATTTATTTCCTGACTTAATTGTTACAGTAATGGCTATTATAAGAGGAACTAAATTAATCGTACCAAGGGGAGGTGATGATATTATTTTATCTGGAGACAGAGTTTACTTGGCTTGTCCAACAAATCAAATAAATAGAACACTAATTGCTTTTGGTCATTCGGAAACTACTGCAGAAAAAGTTACGATTTCTGGAGCAGGTGCTATTGGAATAAGAGTTGCAGAGGAAATTCATAAATTATCTCCTGATACTAATTTGACAATATTAGAATTAGACAAAGAAAAGGCAAGACATGCAGCAGAAATGCTCGAGTATGCTACTATAATTTTAGGAGATTCTTTAGATCCTGAAATTATTTTGGAGGCAAGGTTGGGACAAGGAGAAACTTACATTGCAGCTACTAATAATGATGAAGTAAATATTCTTTCTTCTTTACTATCTAAAAGATCAGGAGCATCCCATACTGTAGCGTTAATTAACCAACCAGTATTTATACCATTATTTAATTCATTAGACCTTGAAGGTGTCGTTAGTCCTCCAAATTTAACAGCATCATCTATCTTACAAGAAGTTAGAAGTGGTCAAATAGAGCATGTTCATTCTATCATTGAGGAGTTTGGAGAGGTTATATCTTTTGAAGCTTTAAAATCCTCTTCGATAATTGGAAATCCTCTTAAGGACATAAAGTTACCAAAAGATGTTGCTTTAGGAGCTATAGTAAAAGAAGATAAAAGTATTGTTTCACCAAGAGGAGATACAGTCATAGAAGCTGGAGATATTGTTGTTATGTTCGTACCTGTAAAATCAATGAAGAAAGTTGAAGAATTACTTTCTGTTAACTTGGAATTTTTTTAATGCCTAATATTTCATATGTTGACGGGGTTTATCAGAACTATGAAAATTCAAAGATTAATATAAATGATAGAGGATATCATTTTGGAGATTCTGTTTATGAAGTTATTTTATTTAATGAAGGAATTTTTTATGATTTTGAAGGACATATAAACAGATTATTTGGTTCATTAAATGCTATAAATATAAAATTCCATTTATCTAAGATATCCCTAAAAATAATAATAAGTAATTTAATAAAAATAAATAGAATATCTTTTGGAAGTGTTTATATACAAGTCTCAAGGGGAATAGCTGAAAGAAACCATAGTTATAAAGGAATGAACATAAAACCTTTATTATCTATCATTGTAAATAAAAAATTAAATAATATAAATAATAAATTAAATGGGGTAAAGGCAATTACATTAGATGATAATAGATGGTCAAGGCCAGATATTAAAACAACTCAATTATTACCTAATGTATTAGCTAAAACAGAAGCTAATAAAAAGGGTGCTTTCGAAGGAATTTTTATTGACTCAGATGGCTATGTAACTGAAGGATCTAGTTCTAATATATGGATTATAAATTATAATAATGAAATTATTACTAGAGCTATTGATGGTCAAATTTTATCAGGTATTACTAGAAAGACCGTTGCTCAATTTGCTAAGTTAAACGGTTTAATAGTAAAAGAAGAAAAGTTCAAAAAAGAAGAACTTTATAAGTCTAAAGAAGTTTTTTTAACAAGCGCTTCTTCATTTGTAACACCAATAATTAAGGTTGATGACATAGAAATTAATGACGGAAAAATTGGTCAAATGTCTATTGATTTAAGAAATTTATATTTTAGTGAATTACACAATTATCAATAATTATGAATAAATATAAAACTTTTTTACTTTTCCCAGTATTTAAAAATAATAAATTTTGTCAAAACCAAATATTTAACCAGAAGAATTTTATTTCTCGTTCGTTAGAAACAAGAAGTTTAGTTCAAGCTTTAGATGGTTCAATTATTTTTGAAAGAATTGTTAATATTAATGTCCCAAAACCATCTTTACTAGTAAGTAAAACAATTGCAAATGAGATTAAATATCATTTTAATATTGATGAAATTGATCTTATTATAATCGACTGTTCTTTATCTCCAATTCAACATAGAAATTTAGAAAGATTTTTTGAAAAAAAAATTATTGATAGGACTCAACTTATTATAGAAATATTTGGTCTACGTGCTGCTACTAAGGAAGGAAAATTACAGGTTGAACTTGCTAATCTAAGTTTTGAAAAAACTAGACTAGTTAGGTCTTGGACCCACCTCGAAAGACAAAGAGGAGGATTAAGTAAAGTAGGTGGACCAGGAGAGAGTCAAATAGAATTAGATAAGAGAATGATTAATACTAAAATCAAGCAATTAAAAAAATTATTATTAAAAGTAAAGCAGACAAGAGAAGTACAACGTAAACCAAGAATAAATGATTCTAACTTAATATTTTCACTTGTAGGTTATACAAATAGTGGTAAATCAACAATTTTTAATAATTTGAGTTCTTCTGATGTTTTAGTAAAAGATATGGTTTTTGCTACTTTAGATACAAAGATGAGTTTAGTGAATTTATCAAATAAGAAAAAAATTATTTTATCTGATACTGTAGGATTTATTTCTGCTTTGCCAACAGAATTAATAGATTCATTTAATTCATCTTTAGAAGAACTTTTTTCTTCAGATTATTTATTGGTTGTACACGATTTATCAAATCCAGATCTAGAAAATCAAGCTAAACTAGTTTTTGATACATTAAAAGAGATTGGTTTTTCTGAAGAATCTTTAGAGAACAAAGTTATTAATATTTTTAATAAATCTGATTTGAACTCTAATGTCGACGATTTTGATATTAAATTTAAAAACAAATTTGTTAAAACATCTGCATTAACCAAAGAAGGAATGAAAACTTTAAAAAATTATTTAGATAAATTAGTTGATAAAAATTTTATAGATGCAATATTTTATATTCCTAGTGATTCGTTAAAAATTTCTTCGTGGCTACACAAAAACTCCTTTGTTTATAATGATATATTTTGTGATATTAATTTTATAGGTAATAAAATAAAAACAAAAATTTCTATAAAAAAATTAAAATATTTTAAATCTAATTTCTCCCATATAAGAATGGACTCAATGTAATTAAATAGTTATGACTGACAACTTTATAGATGAAAAAAAAAAAAAGGGACGAAGTAGTTCAATATATCAGACTTTTACTTAAAGACGTTAATGAAAGTATTATTCTTAAATATTTTAAAAATCTTAAATTGAACGATATTTCAACTAAGACTTCTGAAGATGATTTTGTTAGTATTGCTGACAAAAAAAGTGAAGAATTAATTTTTGAAAAATTATATGGGTTTCTTAACATCAAAAATTTTATTGGTGAAGAAGATTCATATATAGATAAAAAACAATATTTAAGTTTATTAAATGAACCTTTAGTTTGGGTTGTTGACCCAATAGATGGAACTAAAAATTATATAAATGGGAAAGATAATTTTTGTTCGATGATTTCGCTTGCATGCTTTTCAATTCCTATAGCTACATTTATATACTATCCATTTAAAAAAATTTTTGTCTATGCATTTAAAGGTTTTGGTGCATTTTCTATGGATTTCGATACTAAAAAAATTAATAAACTATCAATAAATTCTTTTAATCCTAGCGAGCTTTTAGGTTCTGGAGGAACTAAAGGTATTCCAGATCCATATAGACAATCTATTTTAAATAACTTACGAAATAACACTAAGAGGGTTTTTATTGGTAGTGCTGGAATAGAAACTATTATGTTAGCAAAAAATCAAACTCAATTTTTATTTCATGGTAGAGTAACACCTTGGGATCATTCACCATTAGATTTGATTATAAGAGAAGCTGGTGGGGTTGTATACATGATAAAAAACAAAGAAAAATTTAATTTAAACTCACAAGGTCCAATATTAGCAGCTTCTAATCATGAGATTTGGGATCACATAAAAGAAATAGCAATTCCCCAAAATCACCCTTATCTGAGTGATGTGTCCTAGTCCTTTTTTACAACATTAAAAGGATTAAAAGCTTGATCTCCAGCCATTATTTCAATTCGGTTAATGTTAATATTCTTAGGTCTTGTGGAAACCCAATAAATTGTTTCAGCTATATCTTCTGGGCTAATAACTCTAGTATTTTTGTATACTTGAGACGCTTTTTCTCTATCACCTTTAAATCGAACTATTGAAAACTCAGTTTCAGCCAGACCAGGTTCAAGTGATGTAACATTAATGCCTTTACCAACTAGATCAGCTCTTAAATTTAACGAAAATTGACTTACGAATGCTTTTGTACCACCATAAACATTTCCACCAGGATAAGGATAAGATCCCGCAACAGAGCCAAGATTGATGATATGACCTTCTTTATTATCAACCATTAATGGCAAAATAGTTCTCGTCGTATATACTAGTCCCTTAATATTTGTATCAATCATTTGGTCCCAATCATCAAGTTCAGCATTATCCGCACCTTCTAATCCAAGTGCTAGACCAGCGTTGTTACATAGTACGGATATTTTATTAAAGTTTGGAGGCAGGTTTTTAATTGCTGTTTGTACAGACTGTTTGTCACTTACGTCAAAGGATAATGGTAAAGATTTTGGTCCTAATTCTTTTGCAAGTTCTTCAAGACGATCAGCTCTTCTTCCAGTAATTATAGTTTGCCATCCTTTTTCATTAAATAATGTAGCTGTAGCTTTTCCAAAACCAGATGTCGCACCAGTAATAAAAATTGTTTTTGGTAAATTAGAATTCATTTAATCCTCATTTATTAATCTTTTAGCGTTATTCCATAAGTTTTTAAAGTTGACTGCTTTTAAATTATGCCATTTTAATTTTTTATCTTCAATAATGTTTTCCATTTTATTAAATCTTTTGATAAATTTTTGATTAGCTTTTTTTATTGTTTGATCTGGATCAAGATTTAAATGTCTTGATAAACTTATTAATGTAAAAAACAAATCGCCTAATTCATCTTCAATATTTTTATTATTTTTTTCTTTCAAGGCATCTTTTAATTCATTTAATTCTTCATCAACTTTTTCAAGTACTTGATCTCTATTAATCCAATCAAAATTTAATGATGCTGCTTTCTTTTGAATTTTCAATGATTTTAGAATAGTGGGCATATTATTTTCGATTTGATCTAATGTACTTTTATTTGCATTATGTTTATTCTTTTTTTCTAAATTTTTTATTCTTTCCCAACTTTCTTGGGGTAAGTCATTAATCTTGTAATTTTCATCAAAGATTTGAGGATGTCTTCTTATTATCTTTTGTGAAATTTCGTCCGCAACATCGTCAAAACTAAAGTCACCTTTATCAGAAGCAATTTGAGATATAAGAACAACTTGCAACAACAAATCACCTAGCTCACTTTTAATTTCATTTATATCATTTTTTTCAATTGCATTTACCAGCTCATAAGCTTCTTCAATTGAATACGGTGCTATTGAACTATAATCTTGCTTTAAATCCCAAGGACATCCACCATCAGGATCTCTCAATATTTCAATTACACGTCTAATTTTATCAATTGATACAAGTTTATTTAATTCATTAGATTTCTTTTTTGATATTTTTTTCATAATGCAATCTTTTTTGTGCTAATTATAAGTATATTCATTTTTATTATAAATTAATATATCATTAGGAGACATTGTTGTCTGAAGAAAAATTAGGTATTTTTGCTCGTTTCAGAAGGTACTTTCTTGCAGGTATTTTAGTTACTTCTCCAATTTTAATTACTATCTATGTAACTTGGATTATAATTACTTTCATTGATACCCAAGTGGCAGGCTTATTACCTGACAGTTTAGACTTTACAAAACAATTACCTCATCAAATACCTGGATTAGGATTAATAATTAGTATTGTTGTAATAACATTTATTGGTGCAATTACCCCTGGCTTTATTGGAAGAACATTACTGAAAACTGGTGAAAGAGTCCTAAATAAAATGCCTGTTGTGAGAAGTATTTATAGTGCCATAAAACAAATTATGGAAACTGTCATGTCTACTAATTCAGAAAGTTTTAGGGATGTGGTTTTAGTTGAATATCCTAGAAAGGGTATTTGGGTCATAGGTTTTGTTACTGGTGAAACTAAAGGTGAGGTTCAAACTTTAAATAATGAAACATTAATAAATGTTTTTATACCTACTACCCCTAATCCAACTAGTGGATTTCTTTTATTTTTACCAAAGAAAGATTTGATTTTCATGAAAATGAAAGTAGAGGATGCAGTCAAAATGGTTATTTCAGGTGGAATAGTAACGCCTAAAATTAGTAAAAGATAAATTTTAAATAATCATCCACCTTTTAATAATTTAATAGCGTCATTATTTTCAAAAATAGATAAAAGAGTGTTTACTTTGTTTTGTTGATTTTCATTTTTTAATAAATTAACAGCCTCATCTCTTGCTTCAAGTATTAAATCACTATGTAAATGTAAGTTTATGAATTTGAAATCTATATTTCCTGACTGCTTGCTTCCCAGAACTTCACCAGGTCCTCTTAATATCAAGTCATTTTCAGAAATTTTAAAACCATCATCAGTTTCTTTTAAGATCTTTAATCTTGAGTATGCGATTGGGCTTAGTTGTGATTTATATAATAATATACAAGAGGATTCTTTATTACTTCTTCCAACTCTTCCTCTTAATTGATGGATTTGTGATAATCCAAATCTTTCAGCACATTCAATAACCATAATAGTTGCATCAGGAATATCAACACCAACCTCAATAACAGTTGTGGCTACAAGAATCTTACTTTTACCGACCTTAAATTCATTAATTGCTTTTTCCTTGTCAATTTGATTTTGTTTTCCGTGCACTAAAGAGATATCAATATTAGGGAAAAAACTTGTTAAAAAATCAAATCTTTCATTCACTGCAATTAAATCTTCATTTTCTGAATTTTCAATCATAGGACAAACCCAGTATATTAAAGCACCATTTTTAATTGCTCTTTCAACAGAAAGTAAAACCTCATTTATTTTACTTTGAGGTAAAACATAAGTTTTTATACGTCTCCTTCCAATTGGTTTTTCTTTTATGATTGACATATCCATATCACCATAAGCAGTTAAAGCAAGGGACCTTGGAATAGGGGTGGCTGTCATAACTAATATGTTAACATTTGTACCTTTTTGAGTGATTTCATATCTTTGTTTTACACCAAATTTATGTTGTTCATCTATTACTGCTAGAGACAAGTTTTTATATGTGACATTTTTAGATATCAATGCATGCGTGCCAACAATAACTTTAACATGACCATTGGCTATACTATTGATAACTTCTATTCTTTCTTTTTTATTATGATTTGATCTAGATGCACCTAATAATAAAGCAACATTTAT
This sequence comes from alpha proteobacterium SCGC AAA536-G10, assembly GCA_000384615.1. Lineage (GTDB taxonomy): Bacteria > Pseudomonadota > Alphaproteobacteria > Puniceispirillales > Marisalimonadaceae > Marisalimonas. The sequence continues at coordinate 92,585 of ARQU01000001.1, forward strand.
ATTCATTGGAGCAAGGAGTTTTTTTATAGTGTTGTAATGTTGTAAAGCCAATATTTCGGTAGGTACCAAAAGTACAGATTGGGATCCATCAGATATAGAGTGTAACATTGAAATTAATGCTACTATTGTTTTACCTGAGCCAACATCACCTTGTAGCATTCTAACCATTGTCTTTTGGTTGTAAATATCTTTTTGAATTTCTTTGACAACTTCTCTTTGATTTTCAGTTAATTTAAAAGGTAAATTTTTATACAAATTTTCTATTACTTGAGAATTACTGTTAGGTGATAAATTATTATTAATTTTAGTTATTTTATTTTTAATTAATAACATTGATATTTGGTTTGCAACTAACTCATCAAAAGCAAGTCGTCTTCTATAAATACTATTCAGTTCGGCGTCTTTAATATTTTCAGGATTATGTATTTTAGTTATAGAATTTTGCCAATTTTCAAATTTATATTTCTCTATGACTCTATCTGATAACCATTCTGTTACATCAGGTATTTTTTTTATTGATTGATTTATAATTTTGAAAATAAACTTTTGATTAACGCCATGAAATAAAGGATAAAGAGGTTCAATCTTAGGTATTTCATTACTTGTATTATTTGAAACCACATAATCAGGGTGAACAACTTGACCTAAACCATTATAACTTTCAAATTTACCACTTATAAGAATTCTATTTCCAACCTTATAGATATTTTTCAAATACTGGGTGTTTTGGCCAAAATATATAATATCTAATCTTATACTTTTTTCTTTATTTATGCCAAAAGTTACTATTTTTGAAATATTATTTCTTTTTCTAAAATTATAGTTTGGAATATTAACTTCTATTATCTCAACTTCACATGTTATAATTTCACCATGATTTATATTTTTTAAAGATGTATTTTGAAAACGGTTAATAGATTTAATTGGTAAATAAAATAGTAGATTAATAATATAAGGACCAATTTTTTTTTCTAACAACTTTAATTTTTTTTCCCCAACTCCATCTATATTAAGTAATGAAGAAAACAATTGAAAAATATTTTCAGGTCTTTTGATGATTAAATTAGACAAGAAATTAAAATCCTTTATTTATAATTATACTCACTTAAATTTACTTTATATAAAACGAGAAAAAATTGAACAATAGAAGTGTTTTTATAAAAAAGCTATTATACAGATCTAAATATACAGGAACACGTGAAACAGATATTTTACTTGGTAATTTTGCAGAGAGTAATTTACACAATTTAAGTGACGAATACCTCATATCTTACCAAAAATTACTTGAGTCTGGAGATCCAAGAATATGGCGTTTATCAATTGATGTTGAAAAAACTAATTCTGATAAAGAAAATTATATTATTAATTTAATTAGAGAATTTAAAGGTTTTTAAATTGTTTAATTTAAAATATGAAGTAAAAAAAATTAATAATATTAATGGGGTTCGAGATAGTATAATTCCATTTTTAATATCAGCACTTTTAAAAAACGATAATATTTTTTACATTGCAAAGAATGATTTTGAACTATCTAATATTCATAGTTTTTTATCACATAATTTTGCAGATATTAATATTTTCAAAATTCCTGCATGGGACTGTCTTCCATATGATATTTCATCGCCAAATTTTAGTATTACAAGTGAACGTATAAAATTTTTTTCAGAACTTTGCTTTTTAAAAAAAAATAAAGAAAAAAAAATTTTTTTAACAACTATTAACGCTTTAATAACTAAAACTGCTCCAAGAGATTTTTATAAAAAAAATTTTATTTCCTTATCTAATAAAACTGAACATTCTCTAAACACATTAACTAATTTTTTAATCAATACTGGATATAAAAGAGTTCAAACTGTACGGGAATTATGTGAATTTAGTTTAAGGGGAAGTATTTTAGACGTTTTTCCAATTGGATACCCCAAAGCTTTTAGGATCGACTTCTTTGGTCGAACTATTGAAACAATAAAAGTAATGGATCCTCTCACACAAAGATCTAGCGTTCACGTTGAAAATATTAATATTTATTCCTCTAATGAATATTTATTGAGTGAAGAAAATATTGAAAATTTTAGAAAAAAATTTAGAAGCTTATACGCTAATCAAAGCTTTAAGAATTCTATTTACGAAAAAGTTTCATCAGGTATTAGATTTAATGGAATAGAACATTATTTACCATTACTTCATAAAGAACCCTTATGTTCAATTTTTGAATTTTTGCCAAAAGATCAAGAGATTACTTTTTTATTAACTAAAAATTTTTTTAAATTAATTGCTGAAAGAGAATCAGAAATAAAACATTTCAGTGAAGAAAGAAAAACAGAAAATCCTGAATATAATTTGATCTCAATTGAAGATTTATACTTAACTACCGAAGATTTAAAAGATCATTTAAAATCATTCAAAACAATTAACTTAAATGAATTTGATCAAATTGAAAACAATGATAATCATGAAATTAATTTGTACTCTAAACCATTAATAATTTCTAATTATATAGATACAGAAGATACTAATAAAATAAATAATTTTGTTAAATTTTGTATAAAAAAAAGTTTAGATAATAAAAAAATAATTATAATTACTGAAGAAAATTCTAGTATTAACAACCTAATTCATTTTTTTGAAGAAGATCTAAATAATAGTAATATCAAATTTGATATTATTGAAATTAAAGACTTAATTTATGATGAACTCATAACTAATTTTAATTTTTCATATTCTCCATATGTAGAAAGTTTTGAAGTTAATAATCATTTAATTATTTTTGATCGTGATATCTTTGGAAAGCCAGAAAAAAAGAAGAAATCATGGAGAAGAAAAACAGAAAATTTTCTTAAAGACTTAAATACCATTGAAGCTGGTGACTTAATAGCACACATTGACCATGGAATAGGCCTATATGATGGATTGGAAATGATTTCTTCCTCTGGTGTAGATCATGATTGCCTGAGGTTAATTTACAGTGGAGGAGATAAGTTATATCTACCAGTTGAAAACATGAATTTGTTGAGCAGGGTAGGTGATACAAATTTTTCACGAGATCTTGATAAACTTGGTGCCGCTAATTGGCAAAATAGAAAGGCAAATGTCAAAAAGAAAATTAAGGATATGGCTGAGAAATTAATAAGAGTAGCAGCTCAAAGAGAAATAATATCAACAGAAAAACTATTTGTTACTGAAGATTATAAAAGTTTTTCTAGAAAATTCCCATTTCAGTTAACTGATGATCAAGAAAGGGCTATCAATGATGTAATTTTAGATTTAGAAACTGGCAAATTAATGGATAGATTGATTTGTGGTGATGTCGGTTTTGGTAAAACTGAAGTTGCATTAAGAACATCTTTTATTTTAGCAAATTCTGGTTACCAAGTAGCTTTAGTAGCCCCAACTACAATTTTAGTAAAACAACATTATAAAAGTTTTTCTGAAAGGTTTAAAACAACCTCATTAAACATCTCTTCCTTATCACGAATGACTAGTTTAAAAGATAGAAACAAAATAAAAAATGACCTTAAAACTGGTGAAGTTAATATTGTGATTGGAACACATGCTTTACTTTCTAACGACGTAGATTTTAATAATTTAGGATTGCTAATTATAGATGAAGAACAACATTTTGGAGTCGCGCAAAAAGAGAAAATTAAAGAACTTCAAGGAAATATTCATGTATTGACACTATCAGCAACTCCAATTCCAAGAACACTTCAGTTATCTTTGTCTGGACTTAAACAACTTAGCTTAATCACCACTCCTCCTGTTAACAGATTATCAATAAGAACCTTCGTCTTAGAGTGGGATAAAGTTGTGCTATTAGATGCTTTAAATAGAGAAAAAAATAGAGGTGGACAGACGTTTATTGTCTGCCCTAGAGTTAAAGATATAGATAGCTTGTATGATAGAATAAAAACAATGGTTCCTGATTTATCAATTAGTGTTGCACATGGGCAAATGAAGATAGATGAATTAGATAAATCAATTAATTTATTTTCAGACGGTATCACAGATATTTTGATATCTACTAATATCATTGAATCTGGAATTGATATACCTAATGCGAATACAATAATAATCCATAAAGCTGATATGTTTGGCCTCTCTCAATTATATCAACTTAGAGGTAGAGTTGGTCGTAGTAAAACTCGTGCTTATTCTTATTTTACAATTGATAAAGATAAAATTTTACAAAAAAAATCTCAGCAAAGGCTAGATGTGATAAAAACACTTGATAATCTTGGAGCAGGTTTTTCCCTAGCAAGTTATGATATGGATATTAGAGGGGCAGGTAATCTACTTGGTGATGAACAATCTGGACAAATCAAAGAGGTAGGGGTTGAGTTGTACCAAGATATGTTAAAAGATGCTGTAAGTTCATTTAAAGAGGGTGGTAAATCCATTGAAGAAACTTGGTCTCCTTCTATATCTCTAGGGCTGCCAGTTCTTATTCCAGAAACATACGTTTATGACCTTTCTACCAGAATGTCTCTTTATAGGAAGGCAGGTGAGCTTTTAAACACAAAGGATATAGATAATTTTACTGAAGAGCTTTTTGATAGATTTGGACCTCCACCTATAGAAGTTAATAATTTATTAGCTACTTTGATGATAAAAAATAAATGCCTTAAAAATAAAATAAAAATTATAGATGCCGGGCCCAAAGGTGTTTTAATTGGTTTTAAAAATAATTATTTCAAAGATACGGATAAACTGTTTAAATGGATAAATGACCAATCTGGTTTGATAAAAATTAGACCTGATCAAAAACTTTTTATTCAAAAAAATCTAAAAACACGGGATGATAAAATAAATATAGTTATAAATATTATAAGTCAGTTAGAATTGTTAAGTGTTTAGTCTATATTCGACAATCAAACGTACCTTTAGCTGTGTCATCAGCATAAGTTTTTATTTTGATTAAAACTACTCTTTTATGATTTTTACAAATATTTTTAATTTTATCTTTTATATTTGAAGGAATTTTAGTTATAGAATTTTTTTCAATTTTCCATTTAAGTTCAAATGGTTTTTCTTGATAGGTTATAGGAGGTAATACTATATTTTCTTTTTTTGAGATTTTAGTATGTTGATTGCAGTTTGATAAAAATAATAATAAGCACACAATTATTAGAACTTTATACATTTTAAAACTCTCCTATTTATCTTAATGTATTAAAATAATTTAACATTTTATTTTTTAAATATTTGTTTTAAATAGTGGAAAAGAATTCACCAAGTTCCAACGTTTTTCATACTTGACCATGGCTCTTTTATTTCAAGATTTTCACCTTGTTGAAGTAATTCAATAGAAATATTATCAGGTGATTTAACAAAAGCCATTCTTCCTTCTCTTGGAGGTCTATTAATTGTTACGCCTGTATCTATTAATTTTTGACAAGTATCATAAATATTTTTCACTGAAAGCGCTAGATGACCAAAATTTCTTCCAGTATCATATTTTTCTGGCTCCCAATTGTATGTTAGTTCGATTTCTGGGGAACGATTTTCTTTTGCATTTTTTTCATCTTCTGGAGCTGCAAGAAAAATTAGTGTGAATTTACCTTCTGGAACATCCTTTCTTCTTATTTCAACTAAGCCAAGTTTGTTGCAAAAAAAATCTAACGATTCTTCTATATTAGTAACTCTAATCATTGTATGTAAAAATTTCATTTTAAATCCAAATTGTTAAACAAATATATTATATAGATAATATAAATTTATTAATTATACTACTGTCTTTATAAATAGTGTTAGAGATTTTTATGAATTTAGACAAATATGAAGTTGGATTTGATATACCAGCAAGCATCGGTATGGAACTTAAAGATATACAAACTCCTTCATTAATTATAGATTTCAAAGTTTTTCAAAGTAATATTTTGAAGATGAAAAATTTTATTCTTGAAAATAATGTTAAGCTTAGACCTCATGCTAAAATGCATAAATCAATTAATGTTGCAAATTATCAAATTAACCATGGTGGCGCACACGGGATTTGTTGTCAAAAAGTTAGTGAAGCAGAAATATTTGTTAGAGGCGGTATTCAAGATATTTTAATAACCAACCAGGTTACAGACTTCAATAAGATCGATAGGTTAACTAAAATGGCTTCAAAAGCGACGAGGTTAAGTTGTTGTGTTGATGATGCAGAAAACATTATAAATATTCAAAAATCTGCAAAAAAAAATAACGCTCAAATTGATATATTTATAGAATATGATTGTGGGGCAAACCGCTGTGGTGTAAATACATTTGATAAGATTAATGACCTTATAAAATTACTTAATAAAATGAAAAATTTAAATTTTTTAGGATTTCAAGCTTATAACGGTTCAATTCAACATGTTAAAGATTTTTATTTGAGAAAAAAACTAGTAAAACAAACTAGTAAAAAAATTAAAGACTTGAAATCAACTTTTAAACAATATTCTCCATTTGTTACTGGCGTTGGAACAGGATGTTTTGATTTAGAAGTTAGTGAAAATGTCTATGATGAAATACAAGTTGGCTCATACGCTTTCATGGATGCTCACTACTCATCTCTAAAACATAATTATGAAATAAATAATACCAATAATTTTGAAAATTCATTATTTGTATTATCAGGCGTAATGTCTAATGCATTAGAAAATCATGCCATTGTAGATGCTGGTCTAAAATCGATGTCTGTAGATAGTGGTTTGCCTATAGTAGTTAATAATGGAATAGATTATCTAAAATGTTCTGATGAACATGGTTTATTGTCCGATCCTGATAATTCGCTCAAAATAAATGATAAGGTTTTTTTAATCCCTGGACATTGTGACCCGACATGTAATCTTCATAATTGGTATGTTGTGATCGATAATAAAAAAGTTATAGATATATGGCCAGTATCAGCACGTGGGTATAGTTTTTAGTGAAAAAATTTTTAAAATTTAACAAATTATTGGTGATTGGGATGTTCTACTAACTGGTATATATTGATATAAGATTAAGTATAATTTTTTAGCTGATTTATTAATATTTTTAATATAAGATAAAACTTCAGACATAAAAATATTTTTCAATTTTATAATTTTTATGAATAGAAAATGTTTAAAATAATTTATAATTTATTGGGTAAAATTATAAGTTTTTGCTATAAAATTAAATTATTTTTTGAAATGCTTAAAGGTAAAAATTATGAACTTTTCAGATATTGAACTTCCATCAAACCGAAAGTTTGGAATCTTCTTCACAACCGTTTTTGGGATAGTAGCTGCATATTTGTATTACATCAATACACCTGAATGGTCATACATCATTGGTTGTATTAGTTTAGTTTTTTTAATTGTTACTATTATTAAGGTAGATGCACTACTTCCTTTAAACAAATTGTGGATGAGATTTGGACTTCTTCTAGGAATGATTGTGAGTCCAATGGTTCTTGGAATAATCTTCTTTGGGATGTTTACACCTGTAGCAATTTTAATGCGTTTATTCGGACGTGATGAATTGCACTTAAGGATGAAGAACGAAACAACATATTGGATCAGTCGCAAAAATACAAAGGAAAGTAACTCATTCGAAAACCAATTCTAATATAGGGACACGTTATGGATTTTCTCAAAGAACTATGGATATTTCTTCGATCACGAAAAAAGTTATGGCTTGCTCCTATTATCGTTGTGATGTTGATACTTGGTGGTTTATTGATACTTGCACAAGGTTCTGTTGTAGCACCATTCATATACACACTCTTTTAGGACTTAGGCATGTATATACTTGGCATATCAGCTTTTTATCATGATAGTGCAGCATGTTTACTTAAAGATGGTGAAATCGTTGCAGCAGCTCAAGAAGAACGCTTTACACGAAAAAAACATGATCCTAGTTTTCCACGTCATGCAATTAAATATTGCTTGAAAGAGGCGAATATATCTGCGTGTCAATTTGATAATATAGTTTTTTACGAAAAGCCTTTTTTAAAGTTTGAAAGGTTGCTTGAAACATATCTTGCATTTGCACCGAAGGGTTTTATTAGCTTTGCTAAAGCGATGCCCTTATGGATTAAAGATAAACTCTTTCAGAAATCAACTCTTATTAAAGAACTTAAATCAACACTAGGCGAAGATGTTAATTGGGAAGAGCGCTTATTATTTTCTGAACATCATTTGTCTCATGCAGCAAGCGCTTATTATCCATCACCTTTTGATAGCGCTGCAGTCCTCACATTAGATGGTGTTGGTGAGTGGACAACAACATCTGTTGCTATTGGTAAAGGATGTGATTTAAAAGTTATTAAAGAAATTCACTTTCCTCATTCACTTGGGCTACTTTACTCTGCTTTCACTTCCTATACTGGTTTCAAAGTTAATTCTGGCGAATATAAAGTCATGGGTTTAGCTCCATATGGACAACCACGTTATGTAGATTTGATAAGAGAAAAGCTTATTGCAGTTGCAGAGGATGGTAGCTTTCAGTTGGATATGAGTTTCTTCAATTATGCGACCGGTTTAACAATGACAAATAAGAAGTTTGATGCATTATTTGGGGGACCACCACGCAAAACAGAAACAGAACTTACTCAGCGTGAGATGGATTTGGCTGCCTCAGTACAAAAAGTAACAGAAGATATTATTGTTGATTTAGCAAGAGACATAGCTAAGCAAACTGGAGAACGGAACCTCTGTTTAGCTGGTGGTGTGGCATTAAACTGTGTTGCGAATGGCATTCTGTTACGTGAAAATATCTTTGATAACATATGGATCCAACCTGCTGCTGGCGATGCTGGTGGGGCTCTTGGTGCAGCACTATCAACTTGGCATCTTCATTATAATAACGAGCGAACTAGATTTAAAGAATGTGATTCCATGAAGGGTACATATCTCGGTCCACAGTTCAGTAATGTAGAAATTGAAACTGAGTTAAAAGCATGTGGAGCGGTATATGTAAAGTGCTCAGAAAGAAATCTCATAGAAACTGTTGCTGCAGCATTGGCTGATAAAAAAGCTGTTGGATGGATGCAAGGTCGCATGGAGTTTGGTCCACGGGCATTAGGTGGAAGAAGCATAATCGCTGATCCCCGTTCGCCAACCATGCAGAAGCAACTTAATCTAAAAGTGAAATACCGTGAAAGTTTCCGTCCCTTTGCTCCAAGTGTATTAAGGGAAGATGTAAGTCAGTGGTTTGAGCATGATACTGACAGTCCCTACATGCTTCTTGTATCTAATGTTAAAAAAAACAAACGTCGTTCCATGACGGAAAAAGAAAAGAGTCTATTTGGTATTGATAAACTTAACGTTCCACGATCTTCTGTACCTGCGATTACTCACGTAGATTATTCAGCACGTATACAGACGGTTCATGAGGAAACTAACCCTCGTTACCATGCTGTTATATCTCAGTTTAAAAAATTGACTGGATGTCCGCTTGTAGTAAACACATCATTTAACGTACGTGGGGAGCCTATTATATGTACACCTACTGATGCGTTTAAGTGTTTCATGGGAACTGAAATGGATATTTTAACTGTAGGAAACTTTATTCTATACAAAGATCAACAAGACGCATCACTTAAAGAAAATTATGAGAAACGATATGAATTGGATTAAAAAAAATTTTAATTCTTTACTCGTGGTCATTCTAAGTAGCCTTTTGGGTGTGGTTTTACTTGAAATCAGTTTAAGAATAGCAAATTTTGATGACCCATGGATTAAAACTCGAGAAGCTAATATTTTAAGAGATATTGAATTCACAATAGACATTAGCAATGTGTACCAACATGATTCAACAAGTGCAGATTATGTAAGAAACAAATATGGTTTACGTGACACTTGTGATAGTACAAGCGATATCGATATTCTGACTATTGGTGGAAGTACAACAGATCAAAGATGGGTGCCTTCGAGCTTTACATACCAGTCAATCCTTGAAGAGCGACTGACTGCTCAGAAAATTGATTTTGGGTGTGTGTCGAACGCTGGTGTTGATGGGCATAGCACATGGGGTCATATTTTTTCTTTTGAGAATTGGTTTCCTCTCATACCAGAACTTAAACCGAAATTCATTGTGTTGTATGTCGGTATCAACGATGCAAATTTTCAAAGAACTAATAGCCCAAGCTCAGGATTTGATAACAATAATCGAGCGGGAATTAAGGAGTTACTTAGGCGTCTTGAAATAGTCAGAGGATTACTTCCGATTTATCGGCTCCTACGTCAATCATATGAGAACGCATCAGCAGCTTATGCTGGACATACTGCAACTCTGTATGATTTTAGTGATTACAACGTTAATGTGATGAATGAGAAAACTCCTCTGCTTGCTAAACAAAATGCTGAGGCTTTTGAGTCAAGAATGCTTATTCTGTTAGAAAAAATAATGGCATTGAACGCAATTCCAATATGTGTAACTCAGCCACATAGATTTATTCTAGAGAAGAATGGACAATTTTATGGCTTACCAAATATTCTTGGTGAAGGGTTTAGTGGATTAGATTTTGACTATTCAATTAGTCAGTTAAATGAGGTCATGTTTAAATTGTGCGGAGAAAACACGCTTGACTTGTATAATTATACGTTCTCTGACTCTCATTTTTATGACGGTGTTCATACTACTGCACAAGGTTCAAAAGTAATTGGTGAAAGATTGGCAGACTTTATACTTACAAGGTTCTTTCTAGATAAATAATCTTGGCTACACCTTGCTTCATTTCCTTCACTCTCATCAACTTTACTGGCTATATATGTTAATAAGCGTTGCTATTTCAATAGGTGCTAAGGCCTACCAAAGAGGAACGTTCAACATTCCCGTCTCATATAAAAATGCTACCGAGCAGTGGTTTAAGGATTCAGATCCCGTGCGTGAATGGTATGCCGAAGGCGAAATCGGACGTCACGTTGATCACAAGCCTAAGCTTCTCAAAGAGCTCTACAAAAATTTCTGCGACGATATACGTGAATTTGAAGATGCTAGCTATTTACCAGGTAAACAGCGTTTTATAGCACAAATCAGAGCCCTAGTTGAAAAAGACCTCGATTGGAGGATCGAACGGCACAGTAGAGGTATAATGATTTGCAGGAACACTCTAGTGTAGCTAGTGAACGAAAAAAGTTAAGCTTTCTTCTTTAAATTATTAATTAATTATAAAATATAAATCTAAAATAATTTGTCATGTTTTTTTATACACTTCGTTCACTACCTATCATATATTTATACAGAGGCTACAGTCTTTGAACAATAAAAACTGCCAATACAGCACACTGTTAAACCCACGATCTGTGCCCCCTTACGTAGGCTCTTACGTCATCTATTTATTTAGCCTACTCGTTTTGCCAGACAGATAAGGTTTAACTGTTTAAATAAGCCCATCATCGCGCATGCGAGCTTCTACTGCGCGAAGATCTGCCCATATCTGCTTTCGGGTTTTAGTGAAAGCCTTAGACCGACGACCGTGCTTCCAATGCGCAGCCGCTATTCGCACTTTGCCATCTGGTGTTTTAGGGCCGGTAGATAGGCCAACATGTAATCGGCAGCGGCTCTTGCCCCTAAGTGGAGGTTTCTGGCAGGAAGTACCTTTGCGCGTACGTGCCTCGCATCTTGGTCCAGGATAATTGGGTCCAAAACGCCAAGGTTTACCTTTTAAGAGGTTGCTTTTTGTCATCTTGTTTATCTAACCTGTAATAAGGTTGTATATTACCATTAGTAGAAACGTCTTAATAGTGAGATTTTACTTATTTTAAGATGATTGTTATCGGTAGTTAGCAAGATATAGTGTTAAAAAAAAACTGTCTATGGACAGTGGACTATGAACAATCCCTTCATTATCCTTGACCCATGGTCCTTGGATGATTTTACTTTTATCATGGTTTAAAGAATCAAAGATAAAGGAACTGACTTTGATTTTAAGACCTACAAAATAAATTATTAATACGATTTAATATATTTTATTATATGAGGATAAGTTTAAATTTATTAATAATTATCAATAGTTTAATCAATTAATTTAATTTTATTAAATAATAAAATCCGATTGTAATAAATTTTTAATATAAATGTTTTAATAAATATTGTTAATAAAATCTAACATTAAAATTTATATGAATACTAATTTAGATACAAAAAAATTATTTAATACTCCTGTAGGAATATATATAATAAAAAAAATGGCTTCTTCAGTATGTTGGTCATATGATCATATGTTAAATGAAATAAAAACTAATCCTGCAATGCTTTATGAATATAAAAAAAATATTCATAATTATGAACAACATTCTAATACAGAATTATAATTTCATACCAAGCAACTTCATAGATATTAAATAAGATTTTCGTAGACACTTATAGGAAACTTAAACTTTGCACAATTTAACCATATTCAACAATTGACAGATTACCTTCTTAAAGAATGCTGTGTAAATGAGAGAAAATAATGAAAGCTCTAATTTTAAAAAATATCAACATAGAAAATTTTAATTTTAAATCAGTTTGGACTATAATTTTGTTAATACCATTATTGGTATTCATCTTTATTCCAGAGGATTTTAGCTCAATTATTACTTTTGCATCGAAAGCTTTGATGGGAACTATCCCTTTTATATTATTTGCAGTTAGTTTGGTAGCTTATTTAAAAGCAAGTGGTGCTGAAAGTTTAGTTTCAAAAGCTTTTAAAGGTAAAGAAGTTAGAACTATTTTTATTGCAACTCTTGTTGGTGGACTTGCTCCTTTTTGTTCATGTGAAGTTATCCCATTTATAGCAAGTATGCTTGCTTTAGGTGTCCCACTTTCAGCTGTAATGGCTTTCTGGTTGTCATCTCCATTAATTGATCCTCCAGCATTATTAATCACTGCGAGTGCTCTAAGTTGGGATTATGCAATTGCAAAAACAGTATCTGCTTTGGCAATTGGATTAATTGGTGGTTTTGGTATTTATTTTTTATCAAAATTTGGAATGTTCTCTCATCCATTAAAACAGCAAAACAAAAATGATTGTGGATCTTGTTGTGGCACTACAGACCCCTTTAATCAAGATCTTGAATTAAAGTTTTGGAATAAAACTGAAAGAATAAATATATTTAAAGAGGTGTTTTACGCTGGTAGGGTATAAACGCCACTTTAGTTGGTGCGTAATACGGTGAAGGCTAACACTTGAATTCTTGGGCTCAACTGTCGTCATAGAGGCAAAAAAAATAATCAGGGCTGAAACAAGCGTGAACTAAGGGATGTTTATGGTATCTTGTTGATAAGGTCTGTTTTGATCAGAAAATTTGTGGTGGGTAGAATGGTGGGTGAATGTATTTAACGATTAATAATATCAATTAAATCAATAACTTATGAATATATAATGACGGATGGGGTGTCAGCCAAAGTGATCTCTAACCAATTGATTTGAATCAATAAAATAGAGGGCCATTAATCTTGTCCCACTAATTGTCCCACAAAATATTTATAAAGTAGGGGGTTACTGCACCCTTCATCTAATCAACATTGATCAATGGTCAAGAGTGGTCTGCCCAATGACCGTAGTCCATTGAACACGGACCAGGGTTCAAGGATGGGTTGATGGAGTTGGTGGCTTGTAATTTTGTTTGATTTTAGAATATCTTTAAATTAAATATTTATATTATTAACTTTTATCTGACTTTTATTTTTAAAATGAAAATAGACCCTTTTAAAATATCCTATCCCAAACAAAGAATTGTGGAAATCAAAGAAAAAGTTGAAATGTTTCCATGGCATGAAATGCCTAAAGAAGGTGGCTGGTCTTTTGGAACAAATATAGATTACATGAAGAATTTAGCTGATTATTGGACCAAGAAATATGACTGGGAATCTCAAGAGCTTAGATTGAATCAACAGCCTAATTATAAAACAAAAGTAGATGATATTGATATTCATTTCATTTTTAAAAAATCTTCTTCCCCGAAGGCTATTCCGTTAATTTTAATTCACGGATGGCCCGGCTCAATAGTTGAATTTCTGGAAATCATTGAACCACTTTGTGAACCAGAAAAATATGGGAATAAAGATGAAATTTGTTTTGATATTATTGCGCCCTCTATTCCTGGTTTTGCATTTTCTGGGAAACCAGCTAATCCGATTGGACCAAGAAGAATTGCTGAGATTTTTAATAAACTAATGACGGAAAACCTTGGTTATGAAAGATATGTTGCTCAAGGAGGTGATTGGGGTAGTGCAATTTCTACATGGCTTGGTTTTGATCACTCAAAAAATTGTAAAGGTATTCATATTAACATGCTTCCAGCAAGACATATTGATGGGCCAAAAACTGAGGAAGAAAAAAATTGGGATAAGCAATTTAATATAGATTATGTCTCTCAAAGCGGATATTTTGCTATACAAAGTACAAAACCTCAAACACTTAGTTACGCCATGATGGAGAGCCCTGTAGGTGTGGCTGCTTGGATAGTAGAAAAATTTTACCATTGGTCTGATTTAAAAGATGGAAGTCTAGATTTGACATACCAAAAAGATGATTTGTTAACCAATATTATGATCTATATCCTTACTAAATCATTCAATACATCATCTTGGATTTATTATGGCAGAGTCAAAGAAGGAGGACGAATACTTTCCAAGGAAGGGAAAAGAGTAGAGGTTCCAACTGGATGTGCTGTTTATCCAAAAGAGTTTTTAACATGGCCTCCTAAGTCATATGTGGAAAGGCTTTTTAACCTGGTGCATTGGACTGAAATGAACAAAGGTGGTCATTTTGCAGCTCTTGAGCAACCCTCATCTCTAATAAAAGACATTCAAGACTTTTACAAAAAAGTTTGGTTGTAAGGACAGAATTAACTTAAGGCTTTATAATTGATATCTGGCCATTAGTTAGTTGCCTGGAGGAGCATCTAATTTTTAAGATAAGGGTAGCTTTTAACATCAAGAATTCTGATCATAAAATTGTACAACCCTTTACCTTTTTGTTCCACTGCATCCCTAATCGCTAGATGAATATTGCTGGAATTTTCAACCTCCAAGATCATCATTCTCTGTCCAACTGTGAAATTAGCATTAGTCAGTTTCTGAGGGATATCTTCAATGATGCTATTCAGACGCTCAATATTAGCTTTAAGCCATTTCTCTTCAAGATCTTCCTCTCCTGCTGGAAATATATAGCGTCGATCAACCAGTTGTTTAATGTGAAGAACACGCTCAGCAATTTCTTGAAGTTTTGAATAACCTCCAATAGCACTAACTGCGTCTCTTATGTCACGATTAAATCCAGTGCCGTCAGGACGAAGCATTGGGTTTGGGGGCATGGCATAAAAGGGTAGTGCAGGCGGAGGTTCTGGCGAGTTACATTCATTAGCGCAGTCAAGTATATGCTCAATAGCCTTTAATGACGCTGAATCCTTAAGCAGCGAGGCTGAAATTTTCTGGCGTAGCGTCGGCTTTGGCAGACCAGCTTTAACTAATTTTTCTTCGGCAATTGGGATTCCATTGGGGCGATCAACAGCCTTCTTATACTTATCTGAAGTCCTCAGTTTAAGTTGCAATAAAGCTTTTGTTATAAGCTTTTTGCTAGTACTAGACGGAACTTTTCCGTGACGCCCCACAAGATAATCAGCAATGCCAGGATAAAGAGAATGGTATTTTTCACGGCCTTCTAACTGGTGCCAGAGTGATAGTGCAGCCTGACCGGTAGTATTCGCTGCATAAGGCGTAACTTGAGTTGGTTGACCAAGATCTTCTAGGATTTCTGCTTGCATTTGATATATTGCAATCTGAATTTGGTCCCAATCAGCGTGATGACCATTTACTCCAAGAAGGCGTCCAAGATTCTCCACCAGTCCAGGTATTGATTTAAGCGTTGCAGATGCACCACCTGGTGTGCGTGCGTAATACATGGCTTCTACAAGTTCAGAATTATAACGTGACTCGAAATCACGATATTGAAAACGTAACCCATAAAGGGAAGACATACTAGCCTTGATAGCATCATAATTTAATTGCGGGGATTTTGCAGCAACTCTTTCATCAGGATAATTCCTTATGAGGTTTAACATCTTGTTCATACTTGGTTGTGCTGTTGACCCTGCAAGAGCTGGATGTTGTACATCCAATGTTATATCCTTATCCAATTCCACAGCAGCCAAAGCCGCAGCCATGTAGCAGACAGGAGCCTCACCAAAAGTGGAGTGTGCGTGAATGGTTATATCTTGGTCAGGAAATCGCTTATATAATGATGATACAAGTTCATATACAAAATAGGCACGTAATCTTCCACTAGCGGACTTCAAATAAAATCCTTTATGGCCAAGTTCTATAAGTTCTTCAGCAAAAACTAGACATCTGGCAACAGTTACGTTTGGATTATCTTCAATACAAATTGTTCCTTGTGCTATAATATCATAACCCTCACCTTGAGCTTCTGTGACAGCCTGAGCAACACCAGAAAGACATGCTGCATCATTTAGTCCGTGGAAATTCTGCAGGATATTCACCCCCATTTTTGCATATTCAAAAACTAGCCCTTTTATTACATCATAGGATTGAGGCTCATAACCAAGAAGAAAATCACCACGGATCAGAGCAGACTGCCGTACCCCATGACTTTTAAAATGTAAAAGCAGTTTTTCAACTTCTGCCCATTCGTTACGGTTTTTTTTGGCAAAAATATCAAAAAAGGTACCGCCACCTGTCTGAATAGCATCAGTGCCAATCAGATGAGCAGTTGGATAAGCATCTATCATTTCCTGGGCAGACGGGTTCGTTCCAAATAAAGACTGAATGGAGTCTCGGAATACATCTTGGAATTTTATTTTTGACATAGCAATTTCTCAATACTATTAATGGTGACAAGTTGCTTAGCCACAAATCACAAATATTTTTAAGACTATTTAAATACTTGTTATTTTCGTTTGAAATAAGTAATCTTAAACCAAATTCTAGTTTTCATAAATATCGTAGATAGGAAAAGGTACAAGTAAAATATTTACAAGCCTTGTTACCTGGCAATTTCTAAAATCTGTTTATAAAGTGTGCAATATTTTAACAAATTGTCTAAAGTTAGCGATCAAGGCATCAAGAATTTTTCAAATTTAAACTAAATCAAAGTATGTTGTAGACTAATTTGTAGACTGAATAAATATTGGATTATAAGATATAAAAATAACAGATGGTTATTATGAAATAACGAGGTTCCCTCCGCCATAATATAATATTAAGATATTGATTTTATTAAATTTATTTTTAAATAAATATAGTTATCCACAACTCTACCCTCAATAAAGTATAAGAATAAACTCATATATTATTGTGGGGTTACTGCACCCTTTTCCTAATCAACATTGGTCAATGGTCAGGGGGTGGTCTGCCCATTGACCGTAGTCCATTGAACACGGACCAGGGTTCAATGATGAATAAGCAGAGTTGAGGTCTAATAAATTTGTTTGAAATTTACTTTCCATGATTTAAGACATGAGGCAATATCAAGGATATTTGAAAAAGGATTGAATGTTCCAGAGGTTGCATCAATCAGTGGTCATAAGGCAGCTAGTCAGTTGCTTAGGTATGTCCAAGTAAATATTTAATTAAAAAATTACATTTATCGAAAGTTTTCCTATAAACTTAGATATGCATAAACTTAAATTAATAATATTGACAATTATCTTTTCTTTCGTATCAAAAATATTACTAGCAGAGATGCGTGCGATAGTTTCCTTAAATTGGGGTAAAATGTCACATGAAGTTTATTCTACAGTTCTAGCAAGATGTACCATTGTCTCCCAATTAATTTTGTCTTCCATGAAGGTTTATTAAGTGCATAAACCTTGTATATACATTCTTTAAAGGTAATTAATAATCCTTTTTCCCTTAATCTTTCCTGTATTGGGTCAATTCCCGATTTGGCAAGTTTATTATATTGATATGCTAAATCTCTAGCATCACTTAGATTCACAAAAGAAAGACTTCCAAGGCCCATGTCTCTTCTTTTACCGTTAATACTTAATCTTAGTATCCAGCGACGTGAACCTGTATCTTCAATTTTAAGATAAAGGTTATTACCATCACTATATCTACCAGGTACTTTTAATTTTTTTAAAGCTAATGGAGTTAGCTTATTTTTATTTCGCAATTTCTGTCCCACAATTTGTCCCACAATTTTACCGCAGGTTGAATCGGACAGCAAGGAACAATTTACAAACAAAATAGCTGTAAATTATTGTAATTAATAGATAATTTATTACAACTTTTGACTTATTAATTATATAAGATTTTAGGGATATGGCGGATGGGGTGGGATTCGAACCCACGGAAAGCTTTCACCTTCGCCGGTTTTCAAGACCGGTACTTTCAACCGCTCAGTCACCCATCCGTTTATTAGTTTGTTGTTTACCTGAGGTCAGGGGATATGGCAAGGATATTATATTATTTAATTTAGGTATAAATATCTATATTTTCTATATGTTATATTGAAAAGTTGAAACAAAATTTGACACACAGATTAGCATTTAGTTTGGTAAGTGATTGATATAGAATAGTTTTTTAAACTAGCTTTATTATGATAGTAATTGATAATAATAATTGTTTATATATTATTTATTTTTTGTAAATGAATAAATATTTTACTAAAATTATTATTCTTTATTGTTAAAATTAAGATATGGTAAATATTAACATTTTGGAGTACTTCAATGACTATAATTAGAACGTTTAAAGTCTATATATTTGTATTCATATCTTTAAATTTACTATCCTATAATGCTCTCTCAAACGATTTATTTAATTCTTTTGTAACATTAATATCTAAAGAGGCTAAGACAAAAGGTGTATCTTTAGAAGTAATTAAAGATTTTAAGAGTAAAGTTTCATTTATTCCTCGAGTTATCGAATTAGATAGATCTCAGCCTGAATTTAAATTAACCTTAAATCAATATTTATCTAGGGTTGTTACTCCAACAAGAATTAAAAAAGCGAATATAAAATTTAAAAAAAACAAAAAATTATTACATATAATTGGTAAACATTATGGAGTTCAACCTCGATTTTTAGTTGCATTATGGGGAATAGAAACTGACTTTGGAAGATTAACTGGAGGTTTTTCGGTAGTTTCTGCTTTATCCACATTAGCATTTGAAGGTAGAAGGCATGAATATTTTAAAAAAGAATTGTTTAATGCTCTTAAAATTATAAATGATGGACATATTACATTAAATAAAATGACCGGATCATGGGCAGGTGCAATGGGACAATGTCAATTTATGCCGTCAAGTTTTATTAATTATGCTCATGACTGGGACAAAGATGGAAGTAAAAATATTTGGACATCTAAGCCAGATGTTTTTGCTTCTGCAGCTAATTATTTAAATAAAGTTGGATGGTCTAACAGAATCACTTGGGGTAGAAAAGTTTTCATTGGTGAATACAATAAAAAATTAAAAAAAGATAAATATTATTTATTAAGTAAGTGGTCATCAAATGGTATTCTAAGTGAAAACAAAAATGAATTACCAAATGTTAAAATAAAAGCTCGTCTTATAACACCAGTTAAATATGGAGATTATGGTTATTTAGTTTATAATAACTTCGAATCACTTTTGAATTGGAATAGATCAAACTATTTTGCAATAGCTGTTGGTAAATTATCGGATGCTATTCATGAAAACTGATATATTTTTTAATAAACTAATAAGTTTTCCAGAAAAAAATACTTTAAAATTGAAACAAACTTATATTTTTCTTTCAATTTTTTTTATTCAAAGCTGTACTTCAGGAGTTGAAGTGGCGGTAAACGTAGGTAAAAAATATTTAATTCCAAAAGAAGATAGATCTCTAATAGCTAATCCAATATACAAAATTGGTAATAAGTATAAAGTCAAAGGAAAATTTTATTTTCCTAAGAAAGATTTTTCATATAACAAAACTGGCATTGCATCTTGGTATGGTCCCAAATTTCATGGAAAACTTACTGCTAATGGAGAAATTTATAATCAAAATGCACTAACTGCTGCACATAAAACGTTACCTATGCCTAGTGCAGTTAAAGTAACTAATTTACAAAATAATAAGTCAATTATTTTGAGAATTAACGACAGGGGACCTTTTGTTAATGATAGGATCATTGATTTGTCTTCCAAAGCAGCTGACTTATTAGATTTAAAAAGAAAGGGAACTGGGCTAGTTAGAGTTGTTATACTTAAAGAAAAAAGCATACTTCTTGAGGAGTTAGCTAAAAAAGGTTCTTTTCCTGAAATTATAGACTTAACTAAAATAGAACTTCCAAAAATTAGCATTCCTAAAATAACTTCTGTAAGAATTGATGGAACGAAAAAAAAATACAATAAAGTAAAAAAAAATATAAACTATAATCTTAATAATTTTAAAAAAGAATATAAAATATATATACAGTTGGCATCATTTAGTTCACTTCAAAATGCAAAAATAATGAAAGAAAAAATTTCATATATAAAAAGAGTTAAAATATATAAAAGATTTAAAATGAATAAAACTCTTTATCAAGTCAAAGCTGGTCCATTTACAAGTGTTGAAAAAGTTGACGAATTTCATGCTTTGTTATTACAAAAAGGAATGCAAGGTGCTAAAATTATTATTGAATAGGTTTGTAAAGGTTATCTATGTTTAAAATATATAATAGACATTCTTTTTTATTTGTTTTTTTTCTATGTTTAACAATTTCAAAACCTGTATTTTCTAACATACTAGATATTACAACGTCTGCTAAACAAGTCATAATTTATGATCATGCTGCTAACGAGGTTTTGTTTGAAAAAAATGCCGATGTTTCTATGAAGCCAGCTTCTATGGCTAAAGTTATGACAGCTTATATCGTGTTTGATAGAATTAAAGATAATTTATTAAGTATGTCAGACACATTTTTAGTATCAGACAAAGCCTGGAGAATGGGAGGATCAAGGACTTTTTTAGAACTAAATAGTAATGTTTCTATTCAAGATTTATTACTAGGTTTAATTGTTCAATCTGGAAATGATGCAGCAGTTGTATTAGCTGAAGGTATATCTGGTGACGAAGAAGCTTTTGCAAGAGAAATGAATAGGTATGCCAAAATAATGGGAATGGCTAACACATATTTTACAAATTCAACTGGCTGGCCTCATCCAGAACTTCAAACCACATCTAGAGATCTTATAATTCTTACAAAAAAAATTGTTGAAGATTTTCCGCAATTATACAAATTATTTGAAGAAAAAATATTTACGTATAACAACATAAAGCAATCAAATAGAAACCCTCTTTTATACACTATGAATGGGGCTGATGGTCTTAAAACAGGTCATACAAATGAATCTGGCTATGGTCTTATTGGGTCAGTAAGTAGAAATGATAGAAGAGTAACTATCGTTATTAATGGCCTCAATAGTAAAAAAAAGAGAACATTTGAAAGTAAAAGACTTTTTGATATTGTATTTAGAGAAACCGCTTTATTGTCTTTATTTAATAAACAGAACACACTTGTAAAGGCAAATGTTTGGCTAGGTAAACAATCTGAAGTAAAACTCGTCGCCATTAAACCATTTAATAAAATTGTTTCACCACTCGAGTTTAATAAAACAAAAATTAAAGCTGTGTGGATGGATCCAATAGCAGCTCCAATAAGTAAAGGTGATATTGTTGGAACTATAAATATTACAATTCCCGGTAAACAAATTATTAAAGAAGATCTGATTTCTGCTGAGAATATTAAAAAAATGTCTTCTTTTATGAGAGTTAAATCAATTATAAAGTTTTTACTCTACGGAGATGTCATTGATAAATAGTTACAATTATAAAAGTAATAAAAAAAAAGGTTTTTTTATTACTTTTGAAGGCGGCGAAGGTGTTGGAAAAAGTACACAAATAAATTTACTTGAAAAATTTCTTTTAAAAAAAAAAGTAAAAGTGACTATTACAAGAGAACCAGGTGGTACTAAAGAAGGTGAATATATTAGAAAATATTTAGTTTCTGGAAACAAAAATACTTGGGACACTTATTCTGAAGCATTAATATTTAATGCGCTAAGAAGAGAACACATCAATAAATTAATTAATCCTGCTATTCAAAATGGTGAAATAATACTATGTGATAGATATTTAGACTCAACAATTGTTTATCAAGGATTAGTAGGCAAAATTGATGAACAGAAATTGTTTAATCTACACGATACTTATTGTTATGGACTATATCCAGATTTAACATTGTTTTTAGATTTAAATCCTATGATTGGATTAGATAGAACTATCAATAGAAATGATAATAATGAAAATAGATTTGAAAAACTAGGTTTAGATTATCACCAAAAAATACTGGATGGATTTAATATTTTGTATAAAAAATATCCCAAAAGAATAGTCAAAATTGATGCAAGTGAAAGTAAAGAAATTATATCTGATAATATTAATTATCATGTTTCAGAATTACTTGATTTAAATGATTAAAGATCTAGAAAATAAGAGTTTTGTAAGTAATAAAATAAAAAAACAAATTATTTCAACAATTTGTTCGAATACAATTAACTCCTTCATTGTTGGTGGGCCAAAAGGTTTAGGTAAAAAAAACTTTATATTTAAACTATGTAAATTTATGTTATGTCATTTTGAGCTGAGTGACAAAATTAGGTCTGAAATATTTGAAGTTAATCAATTTTGCTTAGACAAAACAAATATTAATAAATCTTATTATTTATTTGAAAACAATTCACATCCAGATTTTTTTTACTTACATAAAGAAGAAAGTGGAGACGAAAAAAAAATACCAATTGAAAAAGTAAGAAATTTAAAATCTTTTTTCTATAAAACATTTTCAGTTTCAAAGATTAAGATCGCTATCATTGACACTATTGAAGATCTTAGTTTGAATTCTTTAAACTTACTATTAAAAACAATAGAAGAATTACCACAAAAATCCTATATTTTTATTATCTCTCATAATCCCATTAATATTATCGAAACAATAAAGTCTAGATGCGCATTTTTTTATGTCAATTCATTACCAAAAAAAGAATTTGATGACTTTATTTATAAAAATTATAAAGATAAATCAGATCAAGAAATTTTATTTTTAAAAAATATCTCTTTTGGTTCACCCAAAAATGCTTCTAAAATCATTAAAAATAATATATACACTTTTTATGAACATATTCTTGATGATCTAATTAAATCTAAATCTTTTTTAAATTTAAGTGATACAGTTGTTAGTAAATTAAATTCAAAAGAAAATAATTTTATCTTTGATGTTTTAAATTTAATTATAAATGATCTTATTATAAAAACAGTTTTTTATAATGAATATAAAAATTTTTTAGGTTCTACCTTAAACAAGGAAAAAGAATTAATTATAGAAATCTCTAATAACTATAAACCTGATAAACTCCTAAACTTAAACTCACAAATATACAAAAACATGCATTTTGCTAATTTATTAAATTTAAACAAATCAGATGTTTTAATTGATTCATTTAAAGATTTTTGTGGTATATAGTTTTTTTAAGGTTTTTATATGAGTTCTAATTATTATATCACCACCCCAATTTATTATGTCAATGACGTGCCTCATATTGGTCATGCTTATACAACATTGGCATGCGATGTAATTGCTAGATTTAAGAGATTAGACGGTTTTAATGTTTTTTTCTTAACTGGCACGGATGAGCACGGGCAAAAAGTTGAATTGGCAGCTAAAAACAAAGGAGTGGCACCTAAAGAGTTTGTAGATGAAGTATCTCAAAATTTTAGAAGTCTTTTGAAATGCATGAATTTTTCTAATGATGATTTTATTAGAACAACTGAAAAAAGACATTTAGATTCTTGTAAAAAAATTTGGAAAAAATTACTAGAAAATGGATCTATATATTTAGATAAATATTCTGGATGGTACTCAGTAAGAGATGAAGCTTTTTATTCTGAAACAGAAATTGTTGATGGGATAGCTCCTTCAGGTTCGCCAGTTGAATGGGTTGAAGAACCATCTTATTTTTTTAATTTATCAAAATGGGAAGATAAACTTCTTAAATTTTATGAAGAAAACAATAATTTTATTTTACCAAATTCTAGAAGAAATGAAGTTATCAGCTTTGTAAAAGGAGGTTTGAAGGATCTTTCAGTTAGCAGGACTAGTTTTTCCTGGGGTATAAAGGTTCCAAATAACGATTCCCATATTATGTATGTATGGCTTGATGCTCTAACGAATTATTTATCAGCCTGTAATTATACAAGTTCTGAGAATGATTCTTTTTCTAAATTTTGGCCTGCAGATATTCATATGGTTGGCAAAGACATAGTTAGATTTCATGCAGTTTATTGGCCTGCTTTTTTAATGGCTGCTGATATACCATTGCCTAAAAAAATATTTGCACACGGATGGTGGACAAATGAAGGGAATAAAATATCTAAATCCATAGGTAATGTTATTGATCCATTCGACTTAGTTGATAAGTACGGTGTTGATCAAATTAGATATTTTTTGATGAGGGAAGTTCCTTTTGGTAATGATGGTGATTTCTCTAATTCTCAACTTATCAACAGAATTAATAGTGATTTAGCGAATAGTTATGGTAACTTATTTCAAAGAGTTACCTCTATGATATTTAAAAATTGTAACGAAGTTATTCCAATTAGACCAAATGATTTACAAGACGAAGATTTAAAATTAATTAATTCTATTAGAGATTCTTTACAAAACTATAGAAGTTTAATGGATGAACAAAAATTTGATCAATTCTTAAAAAATATTTGGTTGGTAATATCAGATGCAAACAAATATGTTGATAATCAAGCTCCGTGGTTACTGAAGAAAAATGACTTTCAAAGAATGGAGGTTGTTTTGTACACGTTAATAGAAACTATAAGACAAATTTCAATAATGCTTCAACCTTTTATTCCAAATACTTCAAAGTTTATTTTGGATCATATTCAAATTCCATTAGTCCAAAGAGACATAAAGTCTATTGAATTATTTTTTGATGGGGGAATAAAAATTTCCACACCTAAACCTCTATTTCCACGCGTTTAAGAGCTTTTTTTAAAATGATGACTAATTATTTAATAGATACCCACGCACATTTAGATTTCTCAGAACTTTATGACAGACTTGAAGAGGTATTAGAAAATGCCAAGAAAAACAATGTAAAAAGAATTATTTCAATTTCAACAAATTTAAACAAAATAGATAAAATTATAAATTTATCTGATAAAAATGAAGAGATTTTTTTTACTGTTGGAATACACCCAAATGAAGTTTTAAAAGATGAAAACAATTCAAATTATCAATTAATTAATAATATATCCAAAAAAGGTAAATGTGTTGGAATAGGAGAGTGTGGTCTTGATTATCATTATGGAAAAGATAGTAAAAAGGAGCAAAAAATATCCTTTATTACACAAATTAATGTAGCAAGAGACACAGGCTTACCACTCATTATTCATTCGAGAGATGCTGACGAAGATATGATAAATATATTAACTAGTGAGTTTAAAAATGGACCATTTAAGGCAATTCTCCATTGCTTTAGTTCTGGAAAGAAATTAGCTTTATGTGGGCTTGATTTAGGTTTTTATATCTCGTTTTCTGGAATTGTAACTTTTAATTCTGCTAAAGAAATTCAAGAAATAGCCACGCTTGTTCCAAATGACAAAATTTTGGTTGAAACAGATTCACCTTATTTATCACCAACGCCCCTGAGAGGTTCAATTAATGAGCCTAAGAATTGTTACTTAACAGCTAAATTTTTGTCAGACATTAGAAAAAGTGATTTTAATGAGTTTATCAGTCAATTATATATTAACTCTAATAAAATTTTTGATAAGTTGTACTAATGAAAAGTAATATTAAAATTACTGTTTTAGGTACAGGTACATCTGTAGGCATTCCTGCTTTAGGAAAATTAGGGTGGGGGAATTGTGATCCTTCAAATCCAAAAAATAGAAGACAAAGATGTTCAGTTCTAATTCAAAATGAAAATACCACTATTTTAGTTGATGCAGGCCCTGACATTAAAAACCAACTTATTGAACATAACATAAAAAAATTAGACGCTGTCTTTATTACTCATCAACATTCTGACCATATATCTGGGTTGGATGAATTAAGACCTTTTTATTTTTACAATAGAGAAAAAATTAAGATCTACACTAATTCAGAAACATCAAATTTTTTATTAACTAGATTTAACTATTTATTTGAAAAATCGGAATCTTCTCAATCATACTTTAGCCCTCCATTAGAATTAAAACATATAGAATATTTTGATGAACTTAATATCAACGATATTAATATCAAATCAATTAAACAAAATCATGGTGTTATAGACACACTTGGATTCATATTCAATGATAAATTTGGATATTGTACTGATGTTGTTGATTTCCCCGATAATAGTTTCAATAGCTTATATCATTTAAAAGTTTTAATTATAACAGGGCTACGTGAAAGTCCACATTTAGCTCATGCACATTTTGATTTATCATTTAATTGGATTGCGAAATTAAAACCTGAAATAGCTTATTTAACACACCTTAGTCCCGAATCAGATCATGACGTTGTTACTAAATTATGTCCACCAAATGTTTATCCAGCTTATGATGGTCTTACCATAGATATTTAAATTACATAATATATATTATGCGACAAATATATATCAACATTAGATCACTATTCTATATAATAAAGATATATAAATAAAGTTACTAAAAAAATATATATATCAATGATTTACAGTAAAATAATAAAGTATTGACTTATAGCAATTTAAAAATTAATTTGATGAACCGATCTTTCCCCAATCAGGTACATATGAATTGTAAGTTGAACATCCTGAACCCACAAAAATAAAAGTTGCAATTAATAAAATACTAAACTTTTTAATCATGTGTTTAACCTTTCTTTAACTTCAATTTTATCTAATATACTAGATAATTAATTCAAATTTTTATATAATTTTTATTATTTTAATAATTATTGGAGTTTATATTGAGTATAAAACCATACGGAAGTACTTCTGGTAGAATTCATGGTGAACCTGGTTATAAAGTTAGGCCTTCATCAAAAACTGTTGATGCACACTGTCACTTACACGTGCAGGAAGCTGCTGACATTGTTCAGGGTCTTTTTGATCAGTTTGACGTCCCAGCTTTTAGACATTCCAATCCAATTACAACAAAGCAAAATGTCCAACAAGTTAAAGATAGGTTTATGGACTTAACAAATGTAGAAACAAGACTTAAAAAAATGGACTCACAAGGAATTGATACACAAGTACTTATACCTGTCCCCTTTCAACATTATTGTAATATAAAAAGCAATGCTGCTTACAAAGCAATAGAAATTATTAATAATAAACTCTCTGAAACAGCAAATTCAAGAAAGGATAGATTTGTAGCATTAGGAAC
Source organism: alpha proteobacterium SCGC AAA536-G10 (assembly GCA_000384615.1). Classification (GTDB taxonomy): domain Bacteria; phylum Pseudomonadota; class Alphaproteobacteria; order Puniceispirillales; family Marisalimonadaceae; genus Marisalimonas. The sequence continues at coordinate 119,906 of ARQU01000001.1, forward strand.
TCTTCCTATGCAAAACGGAGATCTTGCTGTAAAGGAGATGAATCGATGTATTAATGACCTTGATATAAGAGGATTTCAAATAATTACATTTCAAGATGGAAAAGAATTATCACATCCTTCATATGATGGTATTTGGGAAACTGCTTGTAAATTAGATGTACCTATTTTTTTACATCCTAATGGCTATCCAGAAGGCGAGAGATTAAAAAATCATTATTTTATTAATATTATAGGAAATCCAATGGATACAACTGTTGCTCTTCATCATTTGATTTTTGATGGAACGATGGAAAAAAATCCTAATTTAAAAATTTTTGTAGCTCATGGTGGAGGTTATCTTCCTGCATACTCTGCTAGAATTGACCATGCTTGGGGAGCAAGGCCTGACTGCAGCGGTTATAACTTAAAGTACAAACCTTCTTATTATTTAAAAAGAATGTATTTTGACTCAGTTGTTTTTTCATTTGATCAACTGAAATATCTTATTAATCAATATGGAGCTGATCACATTGTTATGGGAACCGACTACCCATACGATATGGCCGAAGATGATCCGATTGAACATGTTATTGGCACAGAAGGTTTGAGTGACAATGATTATTCCCTTATTACAGGAGGAAATGCCTGTAAGTTGTTCAAAATAGTGTAAATTTTTATTTTAGAATTTTTGTTAATGATAAGCAGGCATAATTTTTTTTGCAAATAACCTTAAATGATCTATTCCACCACCAGCGTCAACTAAAAGCAAACAACCTACTCCATTATCTCTTAACTTTTTCAAGCGTTCATGTATTTCTTCTTCAGTTCCAATTAATGCGCCATTTAAAGCTTCATCAGGTCCCTTGAATGACATTATACTTGACTGATTTTTACCATCAGGTCTTTCTGATAATTGATCAACCTTTGATCTAGCCGCCATTCTTTTTTCTATTACTTCCATTTTTTCATTTTCATCTTTAGCTATATATAAAGCCCTAGCTAAGGCTATTCTATTATGTGTGTCATCATTCAATTTATTTTTTTTTAATTCAGATTTATATACTTGGACTCTTTTTATGACTTCATCTAATGGTGAGAATTGATCAAGTAATAAATTTGCATTTTTTCTCGCAACATTTTTTATAGCGTCATGATTTCCAGCAGCCATCCAAAGGGTCGGGTAAGGTGATTGATGACATGAAGGCTCTACAATAATATCATCAAATGACCAAAATTTACCTGTATAACTCCATTTTTTTTTTGTTTTCCCAAGATTTAACCATTATATCCACAGATTCATCAAACCTTTCATTAGCTTCATTCATATCTATTTTAAAGCCTTTGAATTCATTGTATCTATACCCTTTCCCTACTCCCAATTGAATTCGTCCATTAGATAATAAATCCATTGTTGCAACTTGTTCAGCTAATAAAACTGGGTTATGCCACGGTAAAGTAAGAACAGCTGTGCCTAGTTTAATTTTAGAAGTTTTTGCAGCTAGATAAGTTAATAAGTTTAATGACGCAGACACTTGACCTAAGCCTGTAAAATGATGCTCTACAGTAAATGTACTTTCAAAACCTAATCTTTCTGCTTCTACATTATAATCTATCCATTCATTATAACTTAGGGAACTGTCTATATCATTGTTAATTTTATTAAGCTTAGCACTACCAAATAATCCGAATTTCATAAAACACCTCATACATTTAGTTTATTTTAAACTTAATTGATAAAAACTAAAATCAAATTATCTGATGATATCTATATTTTTTTATAATTTAATATTTTATAATAATTAACTTATTAATAAATATGTTAATTATTGAGGAGTGTGTTTTGGAACTCAAACCATATGGTGCAACCGCTGCAAGAGAGCATTTTGAAAGAAAAGAAAGATATAATTCTAATATTACTATAGACGCTCATTGTCACTTGCATGTTCAAGAGGCAGCAGATTTAATTGCAGATTTATTTGATCCAAATTTTGTTCCAGCTTTTAAATATACTAACGAAAAGTCATCCATACAAAACAAACAACAAGGTAAAGATAGATCAATTAATTTAACAAATATCGATCAAAGACTTAAAGATATGGACAGACAAGGGATTGATATGCAAATTTTAATACCAGTCCCCTTTCAAGCATATTATTCAGTTAGAAATAAACGTGGTCATAAATCTATAGAAATTATTAACAATACTCTTTCAAAGGTGGCGACTGACAGGTCTGATAGATTTTTATCTTTAGGCCATCTTCCATTACAGGATACTGAAGCTGCAGTTAAAGAAATGGAAAGAGGTGTTAAAGAGCTAAATTTAAAAGGCTTTCAGGTTTTAGGAACTGTCGATGGACATGAGTTATCTGACCCGTCATTAGATCCAGTCTGGGAGACTGCTCAAAAATTAGATACACTTATTTTCATTCATCCAAATGGATATCCTCAAGGTGATCGTTTAAAAAATCATTATTTCAACAACGTAATTGGTAATCCTTTAGATACAACTGTTGCTCTACATCATCTTATTTTTGATGGAACTTTAGAAAAATTTCCACACCTTAAAATTTTAGCCTCGCATGGAGGTGGTTACTTACCTTCTTATGCAGGAAGAATAGATCACGCATGGGGTGCTAGACCTGATTGTAAAGGAAACAACCTAAAGTATCCCCCTTCTTATTATTTAAAGAAAATGCATTTTGATACAATTGTATTTACTTATGAACAGCTAAAATATTTGGTAGATGTATTTGGTTCAGATAAGATTATTATGGGAACTGATTATCCTTACGATATGGCAGAAGATGATCCTGTTGGCCATGTTTTAGGGACCCCTGGCCTAAATACAAAAGATATAAAAAAAATTACAGGTATAAATGCTGCTAAATTGTTAGGTATCAATTAACTTATAGTTAATGCGGGGGACAATTATGATTAATCAAATTAATGTAGGTGTTATAGGAACTGGATGGTGTGGTGGTATTAGAGCTAATGCCTGCGCGGATAATCCGCTTGTAGATAAATTATATATAGCTGAAACAAACTCTAATCGATTAAAAGAATTGAAAAATTCTCTCAATATAGAAATGGCTACGGAAAAATGGCAAGAATTAGTAAATAATAAAAATATTGATACTATTATTATATCTGCAACTCCAGAGACCACACACTATCCTATGGCACTTGCTGCTCTTAAAGCAGGTAAAAACGTTTTTTTAGAAAAACCTATAGCTACAACATTAAAAGAAGCTGAAGAATTAATAGATGTATCAATTAAAAATAATGTAAAATTTACAATTGGTTATTCGCAAAGATTTAATGCAAAATATGCATATGTAAATAAAACATTAAAAGAAAATTTGATAGGTGAACCAGTCACTTGCCTTGTAAGCAGACATATTACTCGTGAGCTTGGTGAAAAAATTTCTGGTAGAACAGCTCTATCCCCTGCTGCTATGGAAGCAACACATGATTTAGATTTTTTATTATGGTGTTTACAACCTAGAAAGCCAGTGAAAGTTTATAGTCAAACTTCGGGTAAACTTTTTTCTAAGAATAGTAACACTCCTGATCATCAATGGATTATGGTTACATTAGATGATGGGATGACTATAACAATAGGTGCTGGATGGATTCTACCTTTAGGCTATCCAAATTTTTCTAATACTTGGATAGAAGTCATTGGTACTGATGGATCTTTATTTATTGACGATACACATAAGGATGTTCAGCTTAGTACGGTTAAAGATGGTATTAGATATCCTATGTCCTCTATGCCAGGTGAACCTGTAAACCATACACATGCTGGTCCCATGCATGAAGAAACAATGCATTTTATAAATGCAGTTGCATTAAATAAGCCTGTATTAGTAAAGCCAGAAGAAGCTAAAACAGTTATGGAACTTTATATGGCAGCAGACTTGTCAGCAGAAAATGGAGAACCCGTTCTTTTACCTAGGAATAATTAATGAAATCAATAAATATTACACCAAATCTTGTTACTAGTATTATAAGTATTATATCTGGAATTTTTATTTTTCTTAAAATACCTACAGAAGTGGAAAAGCCATTATTGCTTTTTGGTCAATCATCTTCTGAAATAGATCCAAAGATTGTTCCTGCTATTATATCTTTCATGTTTTTTATATTTGGTTTGTATACTCTATTCTTTGAAAGAGAGGATAAAAGTATAAATGTTTGGCCTTCATTTTCAAAAGAAATGCTTTTAAATGTTTTAGTTACAATTATTTTTTTATTTGGTTATTCATTAACATTTGAGTCCTTAGGATTTGTTCTATCTAGTTTTCTTCTCATTTTCTTTTTGAGCAATTACATGGGAAATGTAAATTTAAAATTTGTGACTTTGATTGCATTTATTTTTCCTATTACTGTTTTTTTTATTTTCGTCAACATAATGCATGTTTTTTTACCAGCCTTTCCCTTTTTGGAAATGCGGATTGGTAATTTTTTAATAATGTAAGGTGAATATATGTTAGAAAGTTTTTTTAATTCTTTTCCTTTACTTTTAGGAAGTGGTAATTTTCTAACAATTATTTCTGTAATAGCTTTAGGTCTTTTAATTGGTTTGTTTGTTGGTGCATTACCTGGATTAACTACCTTAATGGCAATGGCTATTGTACTTCCTATATCATTTTTTATGGATCCTTTGGTTGGGATCCCTTTTTTGATTGGTGTATACAAAGGAGGAATTTTTGGAGGTTCTATTCCGGCAATCCTAGTTTCATTACCTGGAACGGGCGCATCAGTGGCAACTACCTTCGATGGACCACCCTTAACAAAAATGGGAAAAGGCAGAAAAGCACTTGAAACTGCATTATTTTCCTCTGTAATAGCTGATTTTTCAAGTGATATTGTTACTATTCTTCTTATTGGACCTATAGCTTTAGTCGCATTATTAATAGGACCCCCTGAGTTAGCAGCTATATTATTTTTAAGTATTTTAATTATTTCTTCTACATCAAGTGGAAGTGTAGGAAAAAATATGATTATGTTAGCTGCAGGACTATTCATAGCTATGATTGGTCAAGACCCAATAGCGGCATTATCAAGATTTACGTTTGATGTTTTTGAACTTAGAGCTGGTGTTCCTTTATTACCAATGCTTATAGGATTATTTGCTGTTCCAGAGATTTTAATAAATATTGAAACTAAAGCCAAAGAATTTGTAAAAACAAAACTAAATTTAAAAAAAGAAGAAAAATTAACTTGGGAAGAATTTTTAAAGTTAAGAAAAACAATCCTCAGAAGTACTGTCATAGGAACAACCATTGGTATGATTCCTGGAGTTGGTCAGGTTGTTGCAGCTTTTGTAGGATACGCGGCAGCAAAAAATTCTTCAAAAACACCTGAAAAATTCGGAAAAGGAGAATTAGAGGGAATTGCAGCACCAGAAGCTGCAAATAATGCTGTAAACGGCCCCACTCTTGTTCCACTGTTAACACTAGGAATACCAGGAGATAATATCACTGCTATTTTACTTGGAGCCTTTATTGCACATGGCTTAAGGCCTGGACCAGAACTAATGTCAGAGCAAGGAAGTATAGTTTTTGCAATTTTATTATGTATGTTAATTGCTAATATTCTATTTTTGATTTTAGGTTATTTTACAATGCCATTATTTTCAAAAGTAGTAACAATAAAAAAGTCTTATTTAATTCCTTTAACAATCATTTTTGCATTTGCAGGGTCATTTGTATTTAGACATAATCCTGCTGACTTATATTTTTTGTTATTTTTTGGAATTTTTGGTTATATATTAAAAAAACTTCAATTTGACGTAACACCTTTAGTTATGGCTTTTATTTTAGCCCCATCTTTAGAATATGCATTTGGCCAAACATTAAGTTTAGGCGATGACAATGTTTTAATGTATTTACTCTCTGAAAGACCAATAGCTGCTCTTATTATTGTGTCTACTCCAGTAATAACTTGGAAACTTTTTCAGAGAAGTAAAAAGTTGCGTGACGTCGCAACTTCACTTACCTCATCGCAGGTAAAATCAAGTTAATTTCTCATTTGAAAGGAGGAAAAAATGAATAATTTATTAAAAACTCTTATAGCTATATTGGCTATTATTAACTTTTCGTGGATAGCAAAAGCTGACTATCCTGAAAAGCCAATTACGATGGTTATCCCTTTTGGCCCTGGGGGATCTCACGACTTAAATGCCAGAGTCTTTACAAGTATAATTCCACAATATCTAGGAAATGCAATTATAGTTAAATTAGTTCCAGGTGCTAGTGGTCAAACTGGAACTGCTATGGTAGCTCAAGCAAAACCAGATGGTTATACACTTTTGTTTACTCATAATTATGTGGATCAACTTCAGCATCATGTAAAAAAGTTACCTTATAAGCCTTTAAGTGACTTTGTTACTGTCGGAAGATTAAACTATGCCGCTGCTTGTATGATAGTTTTAAGTAAATCTAAATATCAATCAGTTCAGGATGTTTTTGATGCGGCTAAATCAAGCAATGGTAAGTTAAAACTTGGACATTCAGGTATGTGGGGAGCAACAATGGTTCCAATGGCTCAATTAATGTCTTGGGGCAAGGTAAATGCTAACTTAACGCCTTTTAAAGGCGGCGGTCCTATGGTTAAAGGGTTACTAGCGGGAGATGTAGAGGCAGTATTACACTTTCCATCAGTAATTAAAGGTCAAGGATCAAAAGTTAGAACTTTAGCATGTGGAGCAAAAGAAAAAAGTCTTGGGACACCTCCAACATTTGAAGAACTAGGTTTTACAGGACAAATTGGGTATATGGACAGGATTTTGATGGCACCTGCAAAAACACCGCCTGAACGAATTAAAATTCTTCAAGATGCTCTGTCAAAGCTAAAAGATGACAAAACATTCAAAAAATTTATGAAAAGATTAGGCGAAAACATGAAATTTATGAGTGGTCCAGATTACGAAAAGATTAGAGCAGAAAAATCAAATAATTATAAATCTTTAGTTAAGCAAATGACTAAAGGTTAAATTTCAAAATGGTATGCCTACATTAAAAGGCATACCAACTTTTAATTATGTATCAAGAAATAATATCAATAACTGGACCTGTTTTTTTATTAATATTTTTAGGTTTTGCAGTTTCTAAATTTAAGATAGAGATTCACGAAAAAACATTAGGTTTTTTACTAACTCATATTGGATCTCCATGTCTAATCTTTCATACTTTATCAACAACGAATATTGAATTAAATATTCTTCTTGAAATTTTCTTTGCAGCAATATCTGTAATTTTTATTTCATCCATTTTAGCTCTAATTGTTTTAAAATTATTTAAAGAGGAGTTTAGTCCTTATTTTAGCTGTTTAATACATCCTAATTCGGCTAATTTAGCATTACCCTTATCTATATTAACATACGGAGAAACGGGTCTTATGTATGCTATTCCATATTATATTGTAGTAGCAATATCCCAAAATACATTTGGATATTTAACTATTCTAGGATCTTTTAGGTTTTTATATTTATTGTATCATCCAATTTTTGTATTAACTCTTTTAGGTTTGATAGTAATGACTCATAAAATATCTTTACCTCTAGTCATAATAAATACAACAAATTATCTTGGGCAAATAGTCATACCCATATCATTGATTTTATTGGGTTATTCGCTTTCAAATTTAAAGGTTAAAAACTTTATAAAAGGATTTTTTTATACACTTGCTCGTTTTTTTATTGGTTTAGGAAGCGCTTTATTCGTTTTATTTTTAATGGATATTACTGGTGTAAAGGCCGGTGTTATTTTGATTATGTCAACAATGCCAGTCGCGTTATTAAATTATATATTTACTGTTCAAATAAATAAAGACACAACAACTGTAGCCGGATTGGTTGTTATATCAACAATATCAACTTTGATAATCCTACCTTTTCTTTTGAGTATCATTTTAATGTATTTTAATTAAAGTAATCTATAAGTTAATCTAATAACTAATTGTTTTTTATAAATTTACTTAAGTATCAAATACAGCTACTGCCCTAATAGGACTTCCAGTCCCTCCCCTGATTTTAAGTGGTAACCCAATAAATTTAAATCTACCTTTTCCAATAAGTTGATCTAAGTTTATTAAACCTTCTATATGTGTAAAGCCCATTTCTTTACAAACATTGTGAACTTCAAAATTATTTTTACCTGGAGTGCCTGGGCTTACAGCCTCAACCCCAAAGCTTGTTATACCTTGTTTTCCAAGCCATTCAGCAGATTTTCGTGTCAAACCAGGAAAATCAGTTAAAAATTTATTAGTGCCATAAGTCCTATCATAGTGAGCCATATATAATAATACTGTATCTTTTGGGTTAATGCTTAATTCATCTCTTTCTAAAGCTGCTTCTAAATCTTCTATTGTTATATTAGACCTAAGTGGTTTATGAGATAAATCTAAACAAATACCTTCTGTATAAAAATTCTCTAAGGGCATTTCATCAATAGATTTTGCATTAGGATCTGGGTCAAAATGTGAAAATGCATCTACATGAGTTCCAGTATGCTCTCCCATAGACATATACATAGATGCACACGAAAATTTTATTCCTTCTGCTTCTCTTATAGTTTTATGTGTTTGGTAATCAGATAGTACCATAGGGGGATGATTGGGAAGTGTGGGACATTTTTGATATATTTCAACAGAAAGATCAATTATTTTACTGTTCAATTTGTTCTCCAATTAGTTTTAATATAAAATTAAATTTAACATGTTTTAGGGTCTATTAATGAAAAAAGTTATTAAAGTTGCAGGTTATCAAGGAGATGCTTCAGTCCATACAAGGTCAATGGATTTTTTTATTAATAAATTGTCCAAAACTTTTGATTTTGAATATGAAAAAGACATAACATTATCAGGAAAAAAAGCTTCATCTCTAATTGAAATGACTAGAAACAACAATATACAAGTTTCGTATTTATGGTCTAGTTATTATGAAAAATTATTACCAGAAATACAACTCTTAGACTTACCTTTTTATTTCCAAAATAAAAAAGAAGTAAAGGACTTAATTGAGATTAAGTTTAATGGATTTGTGTCAGAAAAGTTAGAAAATAATCTCAATTTAAAACTATTAGGCTTTTGGGATAACGGTGCTAGACATATTAGCACAAATCGATCATTTATAAATGATGAAAACTCCTGTACTGATCTTAAAATTAGAACAACTCCTAGCAAATTACATATAAATATTTTTAATAGATTAGGTTTTAAATCTTGTCCTTTAGATGTCAGAGACTTTAAAAAAGCATTATCAAATAGTGAAATAGATGCTCAAGAAAATCCTTTAACTAACTTTTGGAATTTTGGAGTTCAAAATTCTCAAAAATACCTTACTTTATCCTCTCATCTTTTTGGTTTTTGTTTATTTGTCATTAATCATTATTTTTTCAATAAATTAAATGAACTAGAAAAAAAGTTAATTTTAGAAGCATCAAAAGAAACTATAAATTACCAATACAAGTTAGCAGAAGAGGATGATAAAAAACTTATAGATATGATAAAAAAGGAAAACGTACAAATTTATGAAATGACAAATGTTGAAAAAAATAATCTATTGAGAAAAGTTAAAGATTTTCATAATAAGTTTTTTATAAAATTTCCAAATATGAATTTTAAATTATAAATTTAAAAGTATGCTTCACCAGGCTTAATTGTTGGTTCCCATTCACAATCACCAAAAGGTCCATCACCTTTGTTACTAACATAAGCAATTCTTTTATCATTAGTCTTACCTTCTAATAATGTTTTTTGTAGCCAATCCATTATATAATGATGACAGTCTAACTTTCCTAAATTAGGAATACCCCACAATGGATGAAATTGATCTTCAATTACCCATAATTCTTTTTTACAAGTTAAATCTTCGTAAACCTCAACAGCGTCTTCTAATGGACATAGCGGATCAAATTCGCCGGTTGCCAATAAAGTTGGACATTTAACTTTATCAGCATATCCTTTGACAGTCATTTTTTCAGCCATTTTATCAAACTCCTCTTCATCATCCATGCCTGCCATATACATAAACATTTGTTTAAATCTAGGAGAAGAAACTGAAAATATAGTGTTATTTGGATTAAATGTAGCTACGCCACTAGCTAATGCAGCTGGCCTATTATCATAACTTGCTAATCTCAGAGACCAATAACTGCCCATACTAACGCCATAAATACCAATTTTCTTAGAATCAATCTCTTCTCTGGTCTCTAAATAATCTATAACTGCTGCCCCTGCTCTTTCATAGTTATCAGCAACAGCTCTAATTTTTTGAATATTTGAATTGCCTTGACCAGGACCGTCCATTGATATCACGTGCATTCCTCTACTTACCCCAAGACTATTCATTACTCTTGGAAAATATTCTTTAGTTTGATCCATTCCAGGTACATATATAACACAAGGTGCCTTCCTTCTGTCCGGTAATAGGTGCAACAAACATGAAATGGTTTTACCATCGTCAAAAGGTACTTCAACTCTTTCAATTGGATAAGGTGCTAATACAGATCTTTTGTCTACCATTTCTTTTAATTTATTACTCAAGTAGATTTTAACGGGGTTATCATCAAAATAAATTGGATGTTGTGCCATTCGGTAAGATTCTACAGCATGATCATAATGTTCAAGAGCTGTCGCTTTAAAACCATTTTTTTCAGCAGTTTTTGCTAAAGCTTCATCATGTTCAGCTTTTTTTCTCCACATTTTAGGAAGCATTCTGTAATTATGAGCTCTTGCTGGAGTTTCAGGATCGTCCCTTTCAAAATTTTGAACTCTACCCCTCATGTTAAGGGCTAAATCTAACATCCACTGCTGATTATCTCTTTTAGTTCTCATGATAAGAAACTCCTTAATTAAAATTAATATTTATATTTGGTTCTAATGCTTTACTTAATGTTGCATGAAGGTAACAAGTCTTCTCAGACATATCTATTAACTTTTCATTATGTTCGTCGCTAGCTGAACCATTCACGAATAAATGAGTGTCTAATGGTAGCATCTCAATTGATCCATTAGAATTTTCTTTGAATGTTGCATATTGTGACATTCTTAATCCTTCTATATTAAACTTTTGATGGTGAATATATCTATGTGTTTGTGTTAAAAAACAAAAGGAAATTGCAGCTCCCATTGTGTTTACTGGCGAAGGAGCAATTACACCATTAATATCCATACCAATTACAAAATGTGTCATACCCGGCAAGCCTAAAACTGTATCAACTTCTATAATGTCATCTGAAGGTTTTGTAGTGCTTTGTCCAACTATAGTTCTAATAATTTTATTAAAATTACTATTTTTAGAAACATTGTTAGATGATTTTGAAATATTATATCCGTCTACAGGTTCCACTTTTCCATTTGAAACTTCGCCAGTTTTTACAATCATTCTATCGCTAAAAAAATCATTTTTACTTGGTGAAGGTTGTTTATGATAGTAATTGTATGGATCTTCAGGATTATTTAAAGAACTTTCGTTTAAATTTGAAAGATTTTTCCTTCTACCATTTGCAATCAATGAAAATGTGTTTTTAAGAGGTGTCCTTAAAGCTGTTAAAACTGGGGATAATTGAGAACATTTATTTACCAAGCTCTCAATTTTAGATTGATCTTCTGAAGTTTTAATATCTAAATTTATTTCCGTTGGTTCTGCATGTCCTTCTCCATCTCCTTTAACAAAAGAACCAGTTAAATAATAAGAATTTTTAACTTCGCATTTAATTTCATCTATTGATAAATTTTCTTTAGATGCAGTTTTTAAAATTCTTCCGACAATATCCCCATGTATAGAAGCATTAAAAAACCCAAGAGGAAATGGTGCGAGGTCAGTTCCTTTTAAGTGTTTACCTTCATCAGAAGTCAATCTCCAGGAATGGGCATTTAAATCACCTTCGTAACCTATAGTTTCTTTTTGTAAAAGAGCCATTTGACGGGTATGAGAAACGAAAGTTTTATTTAAATCGTCAGAATTAGTTGTAGTCCCTTTATTAATTAAGAATCCTAAAGGGTAACCATCTTTACTTATATCTTCGTATTTCATCATAACTCCTTGTTTATATTAGAAAATCAAAGTCTACACCCCGATCAGCTTGAGTGACGTGTTCCATATAAATTTTATTATAACCTCTTCTGCGCATATTTACTTTTTTTCGTTTGAGAAGTCTTTCTGCTATCTCTTCTTCTGAAATCATTAAATCAATTTTTCTTTTTGGCACATCGAGTTTTATTAGATCTCCATTTTGTACTATAGCTAAAGGACCATTTTCATAAGACTCAGGAGTTACATGAAGAATAATAGTACCTGATGCAGTGCCACTCATTCTACCATCAGAAATCCTAACCATATCTTTCACACCTTGCTTAGCTAATTTTTTAGGTATTGGTATTAACCCTGCCTCAGGCATACCAGGCCCACCTTTAGGGCCAATACTTTTTAGAACTAGAACATCATCTTTTGTAACATCTAAATCATCTCTATCTATCCTATTAGCTAGATCTTCTAGTCCTTCAAATACAACAGCTCTACCCTCATGTATTAATAAACTTTCAGTAGCTGCAGATTGTTTGATTATAGCAGAGTTAGGTGCCAAAGTGCCCTTTAACACGGCTATACTTCCAGCATTAAAAACTGGATTACTTTTGTTAGTTATTATATTTTGAGTCCATTTTGCAGAATTTTTAATCTCTTCTCCAAGGGTAGTACCGTTAACACTTTTAGCATCTAAATAAAGGAAATCTCTTAATTCATAGAATATTCTCTGAGATCCACCTGCTTTATAAAGATCTTCCATATAACCAGTTCCAGATGGCTTTAAATCTACAATCATTGGCAAATTTTTTGTTATATCATCAAATTTAATTAAATCTATGGTAATACCTAATCTTCCAGCCATAGCTGTTAAGTGAACTAAACCATTAGTGGAGCCTCCAATAGAGGATAAAACTATTAAAGCATTTAAAAAATTTTTTTCTGATAAATAATCTGAGGGTTTTAAATTTTCCATTGCAATTTTAACAGCAGTTTTACCAGTACTTTCTGCAATCCTTTTTCTATCAGCTGAAACAGCTGGTGCACAAGCACTATTAGGCACCATTAATCCAAGCGCTTCAGTTGTTATAGCCATAGTACTTGCAGTACCCATGACACCACACGTCCCTACAGTAGGAACTAATTGATTATTAACTTCTTCAATATCTTCATTATTTAATTCTTCTGCTCGGTAGCTTGCCCAAAATCTTCTACAATCTGTACAAGCTCCAACTCGCTCGCCTCTAAATGAGCCTGTAAGCATCGGACCTGTAACTAGCTGTATTAATGGAATATTAGTACTTAATCCTCCCATTATTTGTGCTGGTACAGTTTTGTCACAACCTCCTATAAGTACACAAGCATCCATTGGTTGTGCTCTTAACATTTCCTCAGTATCTATTGACATTAAATTTCTTAAATACATTGACGTTGGATTTGCGAAAGATTCATGGATAGTTATAGTTGGAAATTCTAATGGAATAGCTCCGTTAGATAAAATTCCTGTTTTAACACTCTTAATTAAATCCGGAACGTTACCGTGGCAGGGATTATAATCACTAAAAGTATTTGTTATTCCAATGATTTTTTTATCTAACATTTCGTCAGAGTAACCAAGACCTTTTATAAATGCTTTTCTCAAAAAAATAGAAAATCCTTTGTCACCATAATTGGTTAGGTTTTTTTTCATTCCATCTTCTTGATTTGTCATATTTAACCTCTTCCAACAAAAGGCATGTTAGTAGCCATAATGGTCATATTAAGTATATTAGTACCTAAAGGTAAAGACGCAATGTAAGCAATAGCTTTTCCACAATCTTCAGCTTCAAACACTGGTTCTATCATATTTTGACCATTCGCTTGTGGAACTCCTGTTTTAAACCGTGAGCCAATGGCAGTATCTGCATTACCAATATCTAATTGTGAACACGAAATATTAAAATTTCTTCCATCAAGAGCAATTGATTTAGTCAGACCATTTATAGCATGTTTAGTCGCGGTATAAGCAATAGTGTCAGGTCGTGGGGAATGAGCAGAAACAGATCCATTATTAATGATTCTACCGCCCTGAGGTTTTTGTGTTTTCATTAATTTTATAGCTTGTTGTGCACATAGAAAAGAACCTGTTAAATTAACATCAACTGTTTTTCTCCAATCATTCTCACTAAGTTCTTCTATTGGTACCCTGGGTGCACCCATGCCTGCATTGTTGAATAACAAATCAATTCGACCATTTCTTTCTTTAATTTTTTCAAAAAGCGATTTAACTTCTTCGCTTTTAGTTATATCAACTGTAATTGGTACAATATCAAAGTTCTTATTTGTTTTTAGAGAAGATGTTTCTTTTAATTCTTTTTCCCTCCTACCTATTACATACACCTCAAAATCAATTTTGTTTAATTCAATAGCAGCAGCTCTACCTATTCCTGTTCCACCACCTGTAACCAAAGCAATTTTCATATCAAAAAACTTTCTAAAATGAATAAAATTTTTCAGGATTTGTTACTAATATTTTTTTTCTCATCTCTTCGTCAGTTATCCATTCACCAAAAGCATTAACTAAGTCTCCATCATTTGGATTCACGTTGTATTTATTAGGATGTGGCCAATCAGTTCCCCACATGATATTTTCAGGGTTTGCTTCGACAAGAGCTCGTGCCATAGGCATAACATCATCATAAGGAGGTAAGTCAGTTTTGCTAACTCTATTAGCGCCTGAAATTTTTATCCAAGTATTACCATCTTTGACAAGGTTTAATAAAGTTTTGAAACCCTCCGAGTCAATGCCATTTACTGCAGGTTGATAAGCAAAATGCGCTATTGACACAGGAATAGTTGATTTTTTAAATATTGGAGCCAAATCAACTATATCTTTACCAGGAAATAAATATTCCATATGCCAACCAAGACCTTTAATTCTAGCTTCAAGTTCTGGAATTTGATCAAAGCCTATTGGCATCCCACCAATATTATCCATATTTAGTCTTACACCAGTTATTCCTTGATCATTTAATTCTTCTAAGAATTTATCGGCTACATCCATTGTTATGGCGCATACACCTTTTGCTCTTCCAGGTGTTTCTTCATTCATTGCTTTTATGCCTTTTAAAATTGCAGAATTATCAACACCATATGGTGAGGGTTGTGTGTAAACTACCCTACTAACACCTAATTGTTTATGAAGATGTTTTAAATCATTTAAAGTAGAATCGGGTGGATTATATCCGCGTCCTTCAAATAAAGGGTACTCTTTTTCAAATATATGTACATGAGTATCTATAGATCCATTGGGAAGTACTATATTAGGAACATTTGGATTTCTATCTGGTGCTATACAATCTCTAATAGTCATTTTAACCTCTAAAAATAGTAAATAATGTTTAACGATAGATGATAAGAAATAAAACTTTAAATGATAAAAACAAATAATTTAAATCAAAAAAATTGATAAAAAAGGTTTAACAAATTATGTAAATCATTTTTCTTGATTTAAATTATTGATTAAAATCATTTAAGTTTTTTTATTATATATTTTAAAATTTATCATTAATTTTTGGGGAATTCTTAAGTGCTTAATGATCTTTTATTAGAAATATATGAATTATTTCCTAGTTTTACCCCTATTCAGTTTATCCTCACTTTGATGGTAGCTTTTCTTGGTGGTTTAATAAGAGGATATACTGGTTTTGCAGGAGCCCTTTTGCTTTTACCTGGTTTTGTTTTAATTATGGGACCTTTGCCTGCATTAAATGTAGTTGTTATTTCTGGAATGATTGGACAATTACTTATACTTCCAAATGCAATTAAAAATGCACAAAAAAAAATAGTATCACTTTATGGCTTAGGTATTTTTATAGGTGTATATGTTGGTTTATACTTTCTTTTTAAAAGAGAAATCCCCGACATTACTTTTTTTATGGGAATTTTTATAATTGTTGCAACTATTATTCTTATTGCTGGCTGGAAGTATAAAGGAAAAATTAATTCTTTAACATCTGTTTCTTTTGGAAGTGGAATTGGTTTTTTTGCTGGGTTTTTTGGTGTTCCAACCGGTCCATTGACAGGATTGTTTTTTTTATCCCAAAATGAAAGTATTAAAATAATCCAAGCAAATATACAATGTACTGTAATTTTAACTGTGGCGGCATTTTTTTCTTATTTTTATTTTATAAATGGTTATGAACAAGATTATTTGTTTTTGGGTTTGTTAATGTCTTTACCTTTAGCCGTTGGTTTAAAAACAGGACAGTTACTATTTAAAATTTTACCGGAAAAGATTTTTAGACCAGTTACATATAGTTGCTTAATAATTCTTGGAGCGACTTTGTCATTCAATGCTTATGAGTAGCTTTATTTAGGGAGTATAAATTGAAACAAAAAATAGGTGTAGAAAATATAGATCATGTTGGAATAGTAGTTCCAAGCATAGAACAAGCTATTAGACATTATGAAAAAAATTTTAATGTTGAACGCGGTGAAATTAAAATTTCAAAAAAACAAAAAGTAAAAATCAGTTTGTTAGAATTTAAGAATATTAAATTAGAATTAATAGAACCTTTGAATCAAGAAAGTCCTGTTAATAGTTTTTTGTCAAAAAATCCTCTTGGTGGACTTCACCATTTGGGAATTGAGGTAAATAATATTGATGAAACATATGACATTGCTCAAAATCTAGAATTAAACCCAATAGGAAAACCTTCAGAGGGATATCATGGAAAATTATTATTTTTTTTACATCCAAAAAAAATGATGAACACCTTAATAGAGATTATTTCAAAACATTAGAAAAGGAGAATAAAATGAAAACTGACTATAATGAAATAATAGTTGAAAGAAAAGAAAATGCTGTTTGGATAACTATCAATCGACCTGAGGTTAGAAATGCATTCAGAGAACAAACTTTAGACGAAATGCGTGAAGCAGTTCTTGAAACAAGAAATGATACTACAGTTACATGTATTGTATTTTCAGGTGCTGGAAAAGAAGCTTTTTCGGCTGGTGGGGATTTTTATGCAATGAAAAGATTAAACTGGTCTAATGCAGCTCATTGGAATGATAGAATGCTTGGATTAGCAATGGCAATTAGAGGAGTTCCTATACCTGTTATAGCTATGGTTAATGGATTTTGTATGGGCGGAGGTCATGAATTAGCTTTGTGGTGTGATTTAGTAATTTGTTCTGACACAGCGGTGTTAGGTCAAACTGGTGCTAGAGTTGGAGCTTGCCCTACTGTTGGAGCGACTCAGTATTTGCCAAGAATTGTAGGAGAAAGGATCGCTAGAGAGATGATTTTTCTATGTCGGACTTTTACAGGAAAAGAGGCTGTAGATGTTGGTTTGGCTAATAAATGTGTCAGTCAAG
This sequence comes from alpha proteobacterium SCGC AAA536-G10, assembly GCA_000384615.1. Classification (GTDB taxonomy): domain Bacteria; phylum Pseudomonadota; class Alphaproteobacteria; order Puniceispirillales; family Marisalimonadaceae; genus Marisalimonas. The sequence continues at coordinate 137,277 of ARQU01000001.1, forward strand.
ATCAATTACTAGACGAGACTATCAAATGGGTGAGACAAATAAACACTTATAGTGGTCAAACTATTAGACAAACCAAAAAATCATTAAATTCAGAATCAGACGAGTTATATGCATCATGGCAACATGGTATGGAGTTGCTTGCTCATGTATGGGGATCTGACGAGTGCATGGAAGGAATGAATGCATTTATAGAAAAAAGAAAGCCAAACTTTTTCAAATTTAGAGAAAAAAATGCTCAAATTGTTAAGGATTATTTGACTGGATTAGATAATGACGACAACGTAAAACCAAGTTAAAAATGATATGAGTGTTAATCAAAGCTATCCATTAACTGGAGTAAAAGTACTTGACCTTACAAGAGTTCTTGCAGGTCCCCTATGCACTCAATATTTAGGGGATCTGGGAGCTGAGATTATTAAAATTGAAAATCCACAAGGTGGAGATGATACAAGAGCTTGGGGGCCTCCTTTTTCAAAAGATATTTCTGCATACTTCTTAGGTGTAAACAGAAATAAAAAAAGTTTGGCACTTGATTTTAAGTCAAAAGAAGGTTTTGAAATTCTTACAGAACTTATAAAAAAATCTGATGTTGTTATAGATAATTTTAAGCCTGGATTTTGGGATAAGGTTGGTTTAACTGACGAATGGTTTAATAAAAATACTAATAGTATAGTTAGAAACTCTATTTCAGGTTATGGAGATGTTGGTCCTCAAGGAGGTCTTCCTGGTTATGATTTTTTATTACAAGCTGAATCAGGTTTAATGAAAATTACAGGTGAAGAAAGCGGCCAACCTATGAAATTAGGAGTTGCAATAGTTGATATAGTAACAGGTCTAAACGCAGTTATTTCTATATTAAGTGGTCTAATTATTAAGAACAAAAAATTAAATATAAACGAAAGTATTTTAACAGAAGTAAACTTATATAACACTGGTATTTTTTTATTAGCAAACGTTGCGTCAAATAATTTAATATCTAATAAAGAATCTGGAAGATTTGGAAATGGTCACCCTAATATAGTTCCTTATAATTTATTTAAGACCAAAGACGGACAAATTGCTCTAAGTGTTGGTAATGATAAACAGTTTAAAAAGTTTTCAGAATTAATTAAAAAACCAGAATGGTATTTGAATGATAAATTTAAAAAAAATGAACATAGAGTAATTAACAGACTAGAACTTGAAAAATTAATAGAAGTTTCACTTAAGCAGAATAATTCGGAATATTGGTATGATTTATTTATTAATGCAAACATTCCTTCTGCAATTGTAAGAAGCGTTAGTGAGGCACTCAAACACCCACAAACAATAGAAAATCAAATGGTTCAAAATATTAAACACCCTAAAGGTGGAACTTTCAAAACATTAAACACACCAATGACAATAAATAAAAAAAGAGGATTGAGTTCTCCTTTATCACCTCCTTTACTAGGGGAGCATTCATACGAAATTTTAAAAAATATAATGAAAATTGATAATGAAAAATTTCTAGAACTTTGTAATGGCGGAGTAACCAAAGATGGAAGAAATTAAAGATATAGTCTTAAAAAATAGTTTTGAGATTAAAGACATAGAAGTTTTTGCTTTAAATATCCCATTAAAAAAACCTATTAAAATGTCTGGAATTACCGTTCAAGATGCCCAAAATATTTTTATAAAAATAATCTCAAGTAATAATTTATATGGATGGGGTGAAGCATCTTCTGCCCCCACAATGACAGGAGAGTTTGTTGAGGGTATGAATGCTGCCGGTAAATTTATAAGAAATCAATTAATTGGTATAAAGATAAAAAACCTTTTTGATGTTAATGTTTTGAAAAAACTTCCAATTTATGAAAACAAAGGAACTTTATCTGCCTTTGAGATGGCTTTAATAGATCTAATGTTAAAAGAAGAGAAGACATCATTTGAAAAATTTTTTAAGCTGAAAGAAAGAAATAATATTCCAATAATTCAAATGGTTGCTGGCTTAAGTTTGGATGAAGAAATATCAAATGTTAAAAATGCAGTTTCTAATGGATTTACATGTTTTAAAATAAAAGTAGGATCTTCTAAAAGTTATAAATATGACTTGGAAAGATGTGCTAAAATCATCTCTTCAGTAGATAACTCTTGCATATTTTCTGCTGATGCTAATGAAGGTTACACTCGTAAAGACGCACTTAATTTTGCTTTAGAAGCTAAAAATTGTGGCCTTAAATTTTTTGAACAACCAATACCATCAAAAGATTTAGATTTCATGAACACTATTACAGCTAAAAGTTCTATTCCAATTTGTTCTGACGAAGGAGTTCATTCTAAAAAAGATATAAATGATATAATCAATAATCGTACATCTAATGGAGTAAGCTTAAAAACTATTAAATTAGGAGGTATGGTTGATGTAATGAATTGTGCAATTTTCGCAAATGAAAATAATATTTCTGTTAACCTGGCAGGCAAAGTGGCAGAAACTAGTATTTCAAGCTACGCTATAGCAAATATTGCCACCTCAATTCCTCAAATGAAGTGGGACTTGAGTATTACTAATCAATATTTAGTTGAAGATCCAGTTTTGGAACCATTGAACATTAAGGATGGAAAAGTGTATATAAAGGAAACAATTGGATTAGGAACTGAAATAGATATGGGTAAAGCAAAAAAATACATTATTCTAAATTAATTTTTTTGAATTGATTTAGAGTTAAGATGTTCTAGAGTATTTAAAACTTGATATAGTTTGATTTAAGCAAAGGGGAAAACTTATGGAAGAAAGATTAGTAGATATTGAAGACCTAGAGGTTCATTTCCCTTTGAAACATGAAACTGTTAGAGCAGTAGATGGAGTTTCTTGGCATGTAAATAAAGGAGAGACTCTTGCCATAGTTGGAGAGTCTGGCTCTGGAAAATCTGTAACAGCTATGTCTCTTATGAGACTTACAGATTATTCAGGTGGTAAAATCAATTCTGGATCAATGAATTTTATAAAAAAAAGTGGAGAAAAATCAGACCTTTCTAAATTAGATCAAAACGATATGAGAGATATACGTGGCAATGATATTTCTATGATTTTTCAAGAACCAATGACCTCTCTTAATCCTGTTTTTACCATTGGAATGCAAATTTCTGAGGCTATTATTAAGCACCAAGGTAAAACTGAACAAGAAGCATATGACATATCATTAGATATGTTAAAATTAGTAAGGATTCCTGAGCCAGAAAAGCAACTTGCACAATACCCTCATCAACTTTCTGGAGGCATGAGACAACGTGTGATGATTGCTATGGCTTTGAGTTGCAAACCTACACTATTAATAGCCGATGAGCCCACGACCGCTCTAGATGTTACTATACAAGCACAAATATTAGACTTAATAAAAAAACTTCAAATAGATATTGGTATGTCTGTAGTCTTTATAACACATGACATGGGTGTTGTTGCTGAAATGGCTGACAGAGTAGTTGTTATGTTAAAGGGTAAAAAAGTAGAAGAAGGTACTGCAAATGAAATTTTTTATAACCCTCAACATCCATATACAAAGGCTTTACTAGCTGCTGTGCCTAAATTAGGAAGTATGAAGGGAAGATCTCTTCCGGCCAAATTTTCAAATATAGATATAAAAAGATCAGAAGGTGATAATGTTACTAATTCTAAAAAAAGTGAATTGATCGAAATTAAAGATAATGTGAAAATTTCAGATGTACCATTATTAGAAGTAAAGAATTTAACTACAAGATTCTTAATTAAATCAGGAATAGGAACAACTAAAGGTCAAGTACATGCTGTAGAGGGTATAAATTTTTCTCTTCAACAAGGAGAAACTTTTGGCTTGGTTGGTGAAAGTGGTTGTGGAAAATCTACAACAGGAAGAAGTATTTTAAGGTTAGTTGAACCTCATAGAGGTAATATTTTATATCAAGGTCAGGATTTAACTTCTTTAAATTCTAATGAATTAAGACCTTTTCGTCGACAAATGCAGATGATTTTTCAAGATCCATTCGCTTCACTTAATCCAAGAATGACAGTAGGAGAAACTATCGCTGAGCCCATGGTAGTTCATGGTATAACTGATAAGACTGGTGCATCTGAAAAGTCGGTTGAAATTTTAAAAAAAGTTGGTTTAACTTCTGATTATGCATCTAGATATCCTCATGAACTGTCGGGTGGGCAAAGACAAAGAATTGGTATAGCTCGTGCATTAGCACATGAACCTAATTTAATAATTGCAGATGAAGCAGTTTCTGCACTAGACGTATCAATTCAAGCTCAAGTTGTTAACTTAATGATGGAATTACAGGAAGAATTTGGGTTGTCATATTTATTCATTAGCCATGACATGGCAGTAATTGAAAGGGTTTGCCATAGAGTTGCTGTGATGTATTTAGGAGAGATTGTAGAGTTAGGGACTAGAGGACAAGTTTTTGAAAACCCCAAACATCCATATACAAAAAAGTTAATGAAAGCTGTACCAATTGCTGATCCTAAATTACGAAAAAAAGAATTAAATTTAATGACAGACGAAATACCTAGTTTAGTTAAGCCAATAGGCTATGAGCCTGAAAAAATTGATTTGATTAAAGTTGAGGAAGGTCATTTTATAAAACCATATAATTGATGATTAATTAGTAAATATTATTTAACATATCATTTATTATGATAATTAATATGCAATATTATAATTTAACTTTTTTATAACTTATTTTAGTATAAAAAGATGCTATTTATTATAGTAAACAATTGATTTATTAATGGGGTTTTTAATAAATTTTTAATTTAACTAGGAGGAAATAATGCTTAATTTTAAAAAAAGCATAGTTGGAGTTTTAACTCTAGCTGCTTTCACCTTTACTGGAAACGCTGCTTTAGCTGCATCGTGTCCTAAAAAAGGTGGTATAATGAAGTTTGGCGTAAAAGCTGAACCGCCAACTTATGATATGCATGGAACGAATTCCTATGCAGTGATGCATTTTGTGGCACAACATTACTCGACACTTTTAACTTTTGATTGGAATAAATTTCCAAAATTGGAAGGTGATGTTGCAGATACTTGGAATCAATCTGCAGACGGTCTTAAATATACTTTTAAGCTTAAAAAAGGTATAAAGTTCCATGATGGAACAGCTTTAACTTCTGCTGACGTAAAGGCGACTTATGATAGACTTAGAAATCCACCAAAAGGTGTAATTTCTGTAAGAAAAGCTCTTTTCTCATCTATCTCGTCAATCGAGACACCTGATGATAACACTGTTGTGTTTAATTTAAGTAAACCAGACGCATTTATGATGGATGGTTTTGCATCACCTTTTAACGCTATTTACTCAGCTAAAGATATTGCTAAAGACCCAAAGTGGCATTTAAAAAATATTAATGGTACAGGTCCTTACAAATTTACCAGTCACTCAAAAGGTGAAAGCTGGAAAGCTGCTAAATACGATGGTTTTCATCATGGCGATAACTGTTTAGATGGTACTGAAGGTTACAGAATTAAAAAATTAGGTGAGCCTTTAATTGGTGGTCAAATCATGGCTGAATGGAGAGGAACGTCTCCTCCTGAAAGAGTTATGCTAAAAAAAGAAATGGGTGACGATGTTTCATTTCAAGCTAAAACACTTATGACTCTTTGGGTAGTATCATTGAATAGTAAAACTGAAGCATTCAAGAATAAAAAAGTTAGACAAGCTATAAATATGTGTATTGATAGACATGCTGGTCTAAAAAAATTAGCTAAAATAACTTTTACTGCACCTAGACCTTCAGGATATTTGTTATATAACTCAACATATGCATTGCCAGATGAAGAATTATATAAAATCCCAGGTTTTACTAAAGATATAGATGCAAGTAGAAAAAAAGCTATGGCCATGCTTAAGGAAGCAGGAGCTGAAGGTTTAGAATTTACGTATAGTAACAGAGCTGTTTCACACCCATATGACCATATTGCTATTTGGTTGATGTCAGAGTGGAAAAAGTGTGGTTTAAAACCAAAAATGATAACTAACCCGACTTCTAAATTCGTAAAAATTAGAAGAGAAGGTGGTTTTGATGCTACAATTGACTGGGCACCATCTTTTTTACCTGATCCTACTTTAATGCATTTTAAATATATTTCTGCTGATAGAACTGCATCTAATTATTCTAAAAATATTGACAGAGACCTAGATAAGTTGTTTGATGCTCAAGCTGGCGAAACAGACGTAGAAAAAAGAAAATCTATTGTTCATCAGTTTGAAAAGAAAGCATTAGAAAATGCTTGGGTACTTCCAGTAACATATACTGACAGGGTTATAGCTTTAAATAGTAAAGTTAAAGGATATGTTATTGCAAACTCGCACATTTTAAATAACACTTGGCGTGGAGTTTATTTAGACTAATAATTATTTTAAGGGCAAAGATTAATTTCTTTGCCCTTAAATATTGATCTTTTTTCTTAAGGTTTCCTAAAAAATGTTGAAATACGCCATCAAAAGAATTCTTTTAATGATACCCACTTTACTTGCTGTTGCTGTATTGGTTTTTCTCGTTTTAAGAGTTGTTCCTGGTGATATTGTAGAATTAAAACTTACTGCTGAAGGTGGAGAAGTTTCCCTAGAACAAATTGAGGCTGAAAAAACTAGATTAGGATTAAATGATCCTCTTCATATTCAATTTATAAAATATATGTCTGGTCTTCCAAGAGGTGACTTAGGTATATCTTTGTGGACAGAAGAACCTGTATCCGAAGAAATTTTTGCAAGAATAGGATTATCTTTTGAATTAGCTCTTCTATCTACATTTCTAGCTGTTATAATAGCCTTTCCTTTAGGTACTCTTTCGGCTTTATTTAGAGGGACATTTATTGATTATGTTATAAGAATTATTACAATCGGAGGAATTGCAGTTCCTTCATTTTGGTTAGGTATGCTTTTAATAATGTTAGTTCTTAGTTTTGGAAAACTTCCACCTCTAGGGACAGTAAGTCTGTTTGTAGACCCTCTTACAAACTTTAATCAGATGATTTGGCCAGCAATATCAGTTGGTTATAGATACACATCGGTTGTTTCTAGAATGTTAAGATCTTCAATTCTTGAAGTTTTATCAGAAGACTATATAAGAACTGCTAGAGCAAAAGGCCTATATGAAAAAATTGTTATTGTTAAACATGGTATGAGAAACGCCCTATTACCTACTATAACAGTTATCGGTTTAGAGTTTGCCTTTTTATTAGGTGGATTAGTTGTAACAGAATCTGTCTTTAATTTAAATGGCATCGGTAAATTATTTGTAGATAGTGTAGTTAGAAATGATTTAAATTTACTACAAGGACTAGTATTAACTGTTGCTACTTCGTTTGTTGTAATTAACTTAATAATTGATTTATTTTACGCTGCATTAGATCCAAGAATAAGGTATCAGTCATGAGTGAAGTACCATTAAATATTCAAAAAAGAAGAACTGTTTTAGATTTTATAATTCAACAACCCCTAGGGTTCATTGGATTAATTATGATTATTATAATGTTTACTGCTGCGATTTTTGCACCCCATGTTGCTCCATTTAATCCAGAAGATGTTGATTTTGAAGCATCACCTGCTTTAGGTGGTGGCCAACCTTCTTGGGAACATCTCTTAGGTGCTGACGCGTTTGGAAGAGATATACTATCTAGATTAATTTACGGTGCTAGAACTGCATTATCTATTGGTTTTTTATCTGCAATGTTAGGTTGTATAGTTGGCGCAATTATTGGAACTACTTCAGCTTTTTATGGTGGTAAAGTAGATCTTCTAATTCAAAGATTTATAGATTTAATGTTATCTTTTCCAATTGTTGTATTGGCTATTGTAGTTATAGCAATTTTCCCTAAAACAGTTGTAGTTGGTATAGATATAAACGTTATAATTGCAATAGCAATACCATTTACCCCTAAGGTAGCTAGAGTAATTAGAGCTCAAGCTTTAACTATAGTTACATTACCTTATATTGATGCTGCTAAAGCAAGTGGTTACAGTGCGTCAAGAATAATTTTTAGACATATTTTACCCAATGTTTCAGCTCCTTTTCTAATTATGTTAACTGCTTTTATTGGCCAGGCCATCTTATTGGAAGCAAGTCTGTCTTATTTAGGACTTGGTGTTGTAGAACCCACTCCTTCCTGGGGCTTAATGTTATCAGGAGTTAATAGTGATTACTATAGAACTGCTGCATGGATGATTATTTATCCAGGATTAGCAGTAAGTATTGCAGTGTTTTCATTTAATTTATTAGGCGACTCTCTAAGAGATTGGTTGGATCCTAAATTAAAACTTTAAAATTTTATAATAATGAATAATTCAATTATATCAGTAGTAGGCCTTGGTAAAATGGGCTTAGGTATCTATAAAAGATTATGTAATAAAAATATTATACTTTATGGTTATGATAATAATTCTAAAATTATAAAAAATAATACTGATATAAATTTTCTAGAAATTGAAAAACTTTTAGAATTATCTGACTTAGTTTTATTTGTAGTACCATCAAATGATGAAATTTTTGATATAATTAAAAAATATAAACTTAAAAAAAATAGTGTTTTTTTAGATTTAACAACATCTATGCCCGATCAAACTATTAAAATTAAAAAATATCTCAGTAAAAAAAATGTTGAATATTATGATGCTGCAATGTCTGGCGGTGCAAATGGTGCAAACAATGGAACATTAACTTTAATGGTTGGCGCTAAGGTAACCCAATTAAATAAATATAAATCTATCCTCGATAAAATTTCACAAAATATATTTTTCTATGGCAAAGTAGGTTCTGGCCATTCAATGAAACTACTCCATAACTCAGTATGTCATGGAATATTTCTAATGATGTGTGAAATAGGACATTTAGGCGAGGAAATGGGTATTAATTTAAATGATTTAATTGAAACTTTTAATGTTTCAAATGCAAGAAGTTTTATAAGCCAACATAGATTTCCAAATCATATTCTTAACAATAAATTCGATGGCAATTCATATTTGAAGAATTTAAAGAAAGACTTAGATATGATTGAATCAATTTCAAATAAAAGTAAAAACAGTAATAATTATATTAAATTAACAAATAAACTTCTAAAAAATTTCAATAAAAATTTTGATAACTACGATTTCACACAATTGTATAAATTGTGGCAATATAATATAAAAAGTTAATTTAATCTCTTTTAATATTTGCGTTGTTCTCAATTGCTTTTAATACAGATGCAGCATCTTTATTAAAATGTCCTTGAGCAACTGCAGCATAGTAATATTGAAGTGCCACTTGATAGATTGGTAATGGCATCATGTATTTTTTTGATAAATCAGTAATGAAAGCAGAATCTTTAATTGGAGTTGAAAAGTTCATGCCTTCTTTATTATAATCCTCTTCAACCATTAATTTACCTCTATTTTCAAAAACTCCCGATGATGAGAATGTGCCTGATATTGCATCGTGAATAATTTTAGGATCTAGACCAGATTTAATGCCTAATCCTATAACCTCTGCTGAAACTGCGTTATGTACTAAATTTAATATGTTACCAATCAACTTCATAATTGTCCCATTACCAAAATCACCAACATCAGTGACTTTTTGACAAAAAATTTCTAAAATTTTTTGAATTTCCTTTTTATTTTTATCACAGCCGCTCAAATATGCGGATAGCTTTCCCTCTAAAGCTGCTATCCTATTACCTGATAAAGGTGCATCAAAAATTGTTATTTTCTTTTCTAGCAAAATATTTTTTGCTTCTAACTTACAATCTAACGGCAAAGTAGAGGTTTCAATAATGATTAATTTATCCTTTTCAGACAATGACTTAGCAACATTTAATAAACTGGACTCAGAAGGTAAGGAGGTAATTAAAAATTTACACTTATCACTAATTTTATCGATTGAATCATAGGGTTTAATTTTATTACTTTTAAGTCCCTCAAATACTTTTTCATTTATATCATATCCGCTAATAGATATATTTTTATCTATAAAGTTTTTGGCTATTGCAGAGCCTAAGACACCTAAACCTATAATACCAATATTTTTTTCGAAAGATGATTTTGTCATTTTTTATAATAATTTGTTAATCTACTAATCATAGGTGATATGATAATTTTTAACAATTCATATCTATGGAGAACATTAATGGTACAAAATAATCTTAAAAGTTACCAAAATAAAATGAATTCACTACTTAATCTTAATTTTTCTAACTTATGTGTATTAACTGTAGACATGCAAAATGAATACTTAGACAAAGATCATGGCACCTCTCCTCTGGCTTCAGATGATATAAAAAATATTATTAAAAATACTACAGAATTTCTTGCGAACATGAGAGAAAATAATGTGCCAATTATCCATTGCTATGTTGTTAGAAGAAAAGAGGAAATTAAAAAAAAATTCTTTATAAGCCCATATATTGATGTAAGTCAGTCAAATAACATATCTCAAAATATTCAAGCACAGGCAAGAAAAAAACCCGAAAGAGTAGAAGGAACTATGTCTTCTTTGTTACCAGAATGTCTTATAGGAGAGCGAGATATCCACGTAACAAGTAAGAGGAACTTTGATTCTTTTCATGAAACAGAACTCCATCAATTAATTAGCCGAATACTAGGCATAGAAAATATATTAATATGTGGTGTTAATACTGATACTTGTGTTTATGGAACAACTTTTGGTGCTAGTAATAGAGGCTACAAACCCATAATAGTAGAAGATTGTGTTGGCAGTATGAGAGGAAAAGATCAACATGCTTCAGCACTTAAAATTATTTCAAAATCTATTGGTTGGGTAATTAAAAAGAAAGAAATTTATGAAAAGCTTGGAATTAAAAAATAATTCCAGCTCTTCCAATTACGTTCCCTTTTTCTATTCTTTCGTGCAAATCATTAGCTTGATAAGGGCTAACTTTTTCAGTAACAAGTGGTGTTATTAAACCACGTGATACAAGATTTAAGCTATCTATTACCTCTTGTTTTGAGCAATACCTGCTTCCAATAATTTCAATTTCTTTTAATAACATATTCCCTGAATCAATATTAAAAAATTCTCCACTTCCTCCTAAAGTTACAAGACGACCTCCACTTCCTAATAATTCAGTTCCTGTTTCTAATGAGCTTTTACTGGAAACAAAATCTATTACAACATCAAGGCCACTATTGTTAGTAAAATCTTCGATGACTTCTTTTTTAGAGTTTGAATTAGGATTTATGAATTCAGAAGCTCCTGAGTCACGACAAGATTTTTCTTTAATTTGTTTTGTCTCAATAGCAATAGTCTTAACATTATATAGATTTAACATTCTAAGCATATGGATACCTAATCCACCTCCTGCTCCAATTACTCCTACCTTATCAGTTATGCCAATTCTTGCTTTTTTAATAACTTTAAGAGGTGTTGCAATTGCATCAGAAATTATCCCAGTTTCTATAGGATTTTCTTTATAATTAATAGATAAAGGAATAGGTATAAAGTTTTTAGCTGGAAGAGAAATATATTCTGCGTAACCACCATTGATCTGCCTACCAATGTAACCTTTAAAATTATTACATAAAGTTTCTCTATTAATTTTGCACCATTTGCAATTACCGCAAGTAAGGTAAAAATAAGCAGTTACAGGCATACCAACTTTTAATTCACCACAATCACCTCTTAAATCAACAATCTCTGCAGTAATTTCATGGCCTATAATTATTGGAAAATTTACTTTAGTTCTTCCCGCTTTGACATGTTGAATCGTTAAACCAGAACCACAGGCTAATACCTTAGCGACGGCTTCTCCATTTTGAGGAATTGGATCAGGAACATCTTCAAATATAAATCGTTCGTTGGGTCCTTTTAAAATAAGAGCTTTCAAGTTTATATACCTATATATTAAATATCTTGAATTTTTAATATTTCCTTTTCTATATCTTTTGATATTTCAATTTTTTCTCCAATTTTACTTGAAGCATCCATTGCCATTGTCATAACTAGATTTCTATGGCCATCATTTGCTGTTGCGTGTGGGGTATCGGAACCAACATAAAGTCTTTGAAACCACGAATTAGTTTCTTCTCTCATCGGTCCCCATAATTGATTATTATAAATATCGCCTGGAGGATATGATGTTAAAAAATCTACGTGCCTAGCAGCAGTGGGTTCAAAACCAGAAGGATTATATCCATGACCTAGTGGTTTAGTACTTGCAAGGACTAAATCCCTATGCGTATCTTCAATATCAATAACTCCTTCAGTTCCAACTATTCCAATTTCTAGTCCGTATACTGATCCAGGCCAAACTGTAGGAAGAGCCCAACTAATATTCATACTAAAAATTGTTCCATCGTCCATAGTAAAAATACCAAAAGTAGCATCTTTAGTTCCATGACTTTGGAGTTTTTTATCTACTGATTGTGCAAAAATAGTTTTTGGATTTTTTCCTTCTAATAACCACAAAGACATATCTAAGCTATGAGTACCAGAAACTACCATTGGTGTTAAATTCTTTCTCTCATTTGTTCGTCTGACAGTTGCAATTGGCACCATACTATTCATAAAAGCTCTTGTTACAACAGAAGTGACATCTCCTATATTATTGTCATTTAATTTCTGTTTTACAGCTAGAAATCTTCTTCTAAATCTTTGAGTATATCCTAAAACGGCATCAATGTTAGCAGCATTAATTGCATCTAAAACTTGTCTTGACTCAATTAAATCTGTTGCAAGAGGTTTTTCTATAAATAAAGATGCTTTAGCCTCTATTGCGGCCATAGTAGGTCCAAAGTGATGATTTTCGTCAGTAGCTATTATAACAGCATCAACCTCATCTCTTTTTAATAATTCGTTATAATCTTTTGTAAAAAAATCTGCTTTACAATCATCAAATAATTTATTACCTAAATCACTATTAATGTCGCATAATCCTATCCAGCCTATACCTGGATAATCTCTAGCCATTATAGCTCTAATTCTTCCAATTGTACCACATCCAACAATAGCTAAACCTATTTGTTTTTTATTATTCATAGCAAGTACCCCCTAGTTTTCTAGTAGTTCTTTAGTAATAATTTCTTTTGTAAATGGCATGGTTTTAACTGTTTGTCCTAAAGCATCAGCTATTGCATTTGAAATGGCTGCACCAGCAGGTCCAGCAACAACCTCCCCTACTCCTAAATAAGGAAATCCTTTTTGGTCTATAACACTAGTTTTTATATTTGGTATATTGTCAAATTCAATAATTTTATAAGTATTCCAATCTTTTGAAATTATTTCTTTAGTGTCAAATTTAACTTCTTCGTACAAACTCCAACTTGCAGCTTGTATAAATCCACCTTCTAATTGGGCTTTAATACCATCTTCATAAGCCACTTCTCCAGCGTCGACAGAAATCCAAGCATTAATTAACTTAATTTCTAAATCATCATGTACTTTTAATTCCACACCAACAGCACAATAAGCTGCAGAATTTTTATATCTTGAAAATCCTATTCCTCTGTATGAGCCATCGATTTGAATATCTACTATCATATGATCTTTTAAATTTTTTATAACGTTAATAGCTCTTTCATCTTTTAAGTGGTTAATTCTAATTTCAAATGGATTAATATTTTTAGTTTTTGCCAACTCATTTAAAAAACACTCTAGTGCTATAACATTTGAAAATGCACCTAAAGTTCTGAGGGCTGAAGTACGAAGTGGTAAATCATGAACTAAATTTTTGACAAGTCTATTTTCTCGAAAATCATAGAGAGGATCTAAGTTTCTATGAATACCCATATGTGCTTTAGTTTTGGGGGTAGATTTATGTTTAGTGAAATTATTATTAATAAAATTGTAACTAATAAAGTTATGAAGTTCTGTATTTGATGGCCTGGTCATGTAAGTATCTGAAAATGCCTCATTGGACCAATAAACTATTTTACCTTCATCATTTATTACTCCTGTTAGCTTGTTTAAAGAAGCACTTCCATAAGGTTCCCAACAATGTTCGTCTTCACGTGTCCATTTAAGTAGTATATGAATATCAGGAAATTTTTCAGACAAGACTGCTGCCTCAAATGCAACATCATCAGCTCCATTATGTCCGTAGCAACCTGAGCCAGGTCTAAATTTGAGTGTAACATTATTTGGATCTATTTTAAAGTATTCACTACATGATAATTTTAGGTCATACAAGGCTTGACTGTGTGAGTAAATAGTAAACTTTTTATCAGTAAAAATTGCACAAGCGGCCGAAGGTCCGATGGGACCGTGCATAAGGTAGCCTTTTTTATATTCACTAGTAAGAGTTGTATAGTTCTTATCTTTAAATTCTTTAAGAGAAGGAATATTTTCATAAAAAGCTTCACCGCCTGATTTGACCAAAAGACTTTCTTTGTTGTTATTTTTCAGAGAATTGTAGACAGTATCTTCAGAAAGTTTTTTAACTTCCTCCCAAACAATATTTTGTTTTATAATATCNAAGTATTTAACAACTAAATATTCATCAGTTGATAAAATTGCTAGAAAAGAATTTTTAATTATTAAGTTAATACCTAATTCGTCAAGTTTATCGTTTATATTGGTAGTAAACTCTACAAATTTAGAAAAGTAATTTGGTGGTCTTATAATTCTAGCATGTAGCATTTTTGGAAATACCATGTCATGCACATATTCGTAATTTCCAGTCACAATATCATTGATTGTTTTGATTTCTATTTTTTGATCATTTTTATAATAAAATTCTCTAATTTCTTTCTCATCAAATTTTTCTGGAATACTTAAATCATTAAATTCATTTGTTTTTGCAAAATCCCAATAAGAAATACTTCTATTAGATTTAATATCTTTAATAATTCCGTTATCAAAAACTATATCTTCAAAATTTACATTTAAAGTTTTTATTGAGTATTTTATAAAAGCTTTTCTTAAACTCAATGATGCAGCTTTGATGGCAGACCCAGAATCTGGGACAGATAAACTACTTGCAGTCTTACCTTCATTTGGAGATATATCTGTATCTAATTTTATTATCTCAACTTGATCATAATTGATGCCAGTTATTTTAGACGAAATTAATGCAAGTGTTGAACTAATATGCTGACCAATGTCAATTTTACCAGAATAGACTTGTAAAACATTGTTTTTATCGAAATTAAACCAATTTCTTAATTTTCCGTATAATTTAATACTTGGGCCAGAATAAAAACTATTCATTTTAAATATTAACTCGCTTTTAATTTGTCTATAGCTTTCATAACTGATGCATGAGATCCACAACGGCATAATTGTCCATCTAAAGATTTCAAAATTTCTTCGTTAGTGGGATCAGAATTTTTAAGAAAAACTGATGAAAGCGACATAATAATTCCACTCGTACAATAACCACATTGTGCAGCATTGTATTGTTTGAAAGCTTGTTGTACTTTATTTAAACCTTTGTCCGTTTTTAAGCCTTCAATAGTAGTTATTTTACAATTTTGATAATCTTTGGCTAAAACATTACAGGAATTCTTTTTCTCACCATCTATTAAAACGGTACAACTTCCACATTGCCCTAAACCACATCCTAGCTTTGTTCCGGTTAATCCTAATTCGTCTCTAATAACAAATATTAACGGTTTGTCCTCATGGATATTTACAGTTTTATTCTCTCCATTTATATTTAAGTTACATTCAATTTTAGACATATAAATTTTACTTTTTATTAATCTGGTAACAATACTAATTTACCAAAGTGTTTGTTTTCATTCATTATATTTAATGCTGATTTTGCTTCATCTAAAGAAAATGTCTTAAAAATAATATGACGAATTTTTCCATCAATAACGTAATTCCAAAGGTCTGCATTTGCAACTCTAGCTACATCAATATTTTCTTCAACAGATCTTGTTCTACCAGTTGTTCCAACATAATGAAGTCTTCTTTTAGCATGCAAATCATAGTTAAAATTACCATTCATACCAGCAAGTCTACCAATATTTATCAAATGGCCATTAATTTTGGTAGCTTCCATGTTTTTATTTACAAAATCACCTGATAACATGTCTATTAAAACATCTACACCTTTTCCATCCGTGGCATCTAGGACTGCGTCTAACCAATTTTCTTTAGATGTATCAATTAAAATGTTAGCTCCATAGCTTGATAGTTTGGATAATTTATCCTGGTTTGTAGATGATCCTAAAACTTTAGATGCTCCTAATGCTTTTGCAATTTGAAGTCCAATAATTCCAACTCCACTACTCGCACCTTGTATAAAAACAGATTGGCCTGAGGTAAATTTGCCATTGGTAACTATTGCATCATGCATAGTTTGAAGATTACCTTGGATTGAAGCAGCTTGTTCCCAAGAAATTTGTTCTGGATTAAATTTTATAGATCTTTTTGAGCTAGCAATAGCGTATTCAGCCCAACCAGAGCCGCCTCTGCACATAATATTATCTCCAACTTTGAGTTCGGTTACTCCTTCACCTAATTCAACAACTTCTCCAGCAAATTCTCCTCCAATAATTTTAGTATCTCCTCCAGTATGTCCAAATGATTGACCCTGTGTTTCAAGAAGATCCGATCTGTTTAAGCCACAAGACTTTACTTTTACTAAAACCTGTTGATTTGAGGGTTTTGGATCAGGTAATTCCTTTATTTCAACCCCTTCGTTTCCTAATGTTACAGCTTTCATTTACTTCTCCATAAAAAAATAATTTAACATTATAAATTAAATCAACATCCTAATTTTAGAGCTTAAGCTTTTTTAAAACAACTAAAATTTATTATCTAGAAGTCCAACCCCCATCAACTAATAAGCTAGACCCAGTCATTAATGAAGATGCCTCTGAGGCTAAAAAAACAAATGGCCCCATAAGATCTCTTATTTCTCCAAGTCTTCCTAAAGGTATCATACCAATAGTATTTTTTCTAAATTCTTCATCCTTTAAAAAAGGTTCGGTCATTGGAGTTTGAATAAAAGTAGGACAAATTGTATTTACTCTTATGTCATTTGGAGCCAACTCAATAGCAAGTGATTTAGTGAACCCCTCTATAGCAAATTTACTTGAACAGTAAGTGGTTCTGTTAGGACCTCCTACGTGCCCCATTTGTGAAGAAACATTTATTATTGAGCCTTTTACTTCATTTTTTATCATTTTATCAACAATCACCTTAGTTAATGAAACAACTGATCTCACATTTAAAGACATAACATAATCAAAATCCTCAATTTTAGTATCCACAAGCTTAGCAGGCCTGTTAGTACCGGCATTATTAACTAAAATTTCAAAAGGATCTGAGTCTTCAATTAAATTTTTAACATCTAATTCATTGTTTACATCCATCGGCACAAAAGACGTTTTATAACCTTTATTGTTCAAATAATTTGATAGATTTTTTAAATCATTTTCTGTTCTTGAAACCAAGGTAACATTTGCACCTGCTTCAGCAAGTGCAATTGATGCCCCCATACCTATGCCTCTACCTGCCCCAGTAACAAGAGCATTCTTTCCATCCAACCTAAAACTTGGTGTTTGAGGATAATCCATAATATCTCCTATTCTGCTGCAGCATATGGTTGAATATTTCTGCCACCATATCTTCTTACTCTAATATTGGCCTGTTCACCGTGGCCAGAAAAACCTTCTAAAGCGCATAATCTAGAACAGTATTCACCAACAAGAGCTGATGCTTCATCTGTTAAAACTTTTTGATATGTGCAAGTTTTTAAAAACTTGCCTACCCATAAACCGCCAGTGTATCTTGCAGCTGTTTTAGTTGGTAAAGTATGATTTGTTCCTATTACCTTATCACCAAAAGCCACATTTGTTCTAGAACCCAAAAACAAAGCACCATAATTAGTCATATTTTTATGAAAATAATCAGGGTCTTCGGTCATTACCTGGACATGCTCAAAAGCTAAATCATCTGCGACTTCAACCATTTCTTCAATATTATCACAAACAATAACTTGGCCATATTCTTTCCATGATTCTTTTGCAATTTCAGCAGTTGGTAAAATTTCTAACTGTCTTTCAACTTCCTTAATTGTATCAACAGCAAGTTTATTTGAGTCTGTCAGTAAAATTGCTGGACTGGTAGGGCCGTGTTCTGCTTGTCCTAAAAGGTCAATAGCACAAATTTCTGGATCAGCAGTTTTGTCAGCAATTATAAGTGTCTCAGTTGGTCCAGCAAATAAATCAATACCCACTCTTCCAAACAATTGTCGTTTAGCTTCTGCAACAAACATATTGCCTGGTCCAACCAACATATCAACGCCTTTTATACTTTCAGTACCTATTGCCATAGCTGCAACAGCTTGAATACCACCAAGACATAAAATTTTATCTGCGCCACCCATGTGCATTGCCGCAACAATAGCAGGATGCGGTTCACCTCCTTGTGGAGGGGCAGAAGCAGTTATCTCTTTTACACCTGCGACTTTGGCTGTCAATACTGACATATGAGCTGATGCAACCATTGGATACTTTCCGCCTGGCACATAACATCCTACTGCATTCATTGGTATATTTTTATGACCCAGGATTACACCTGGCAATGTTTCAACTTCTAAATCTTTAATGCAATCTAATTGTTTAGATGCAAAATTACGAACTTGTGCTTGCGCAAATTTAATATCTTCAATATCTCTTTTAGATACCTTACTAATAGCTTTTTCAATTTCAATTTCATTCAATATAAAATTTTCTGGTTCATAATTATCAAATTTCTTAGATAACTCTCTTACTGCTGCATCACCTCTCTTACTAACATCTGATAATATTGTTTCTACAGTATTTCTTACTTTTACATCTGCCTCAATAATTTCAGTTTCAGACTTACCTTCTTTTATCCACTTTGACATTTATTCCTCATATCTTTCTTAAATTAAGTTTTTTTGATAATATTAAAATTTTTAAATATATCAATTAAGAAATCTTACCATTCCAGTAAAGCAAAGGTTCATTTTTTTTGTGGTAATGTAGTTTAACTTTACCAACTAAAATTTGATGATCTCCTCCATCATAATAATTCCATTTTACGCAATCAAACCAAGCAAGAGTTCCATCGATAATAGGATGTCCATTTTTACTAAAATTCCAATCTACATTATCAAATTTATTTTCGATAGGTGAAGAAAAGTTTAAACATAGGTCTTTTTGATTTTTGGAGAGTATATTCACGGCATATCCATTAGCATTTAAAAATATGTCATAACTTGGTTGTTTCTTATCAATACTCCATAATACTAATGGAGGATTAAGAGATACAGATGCAAAGCTATTAACAGTCATTCCAATTGGGATTTTATTATCATCAACTGTAGTGACAATTGTTATTCCAGTTGAAAACATTCCAAGAGATTTTTTTAAAAGTGCTTCATTATCAATATTTTTGATGTTTACATTTTCATTTGTATTATTCATATAATTTCTCGAAATTAATTATTTATTTTTTTTAACATAGATTTATGTATTATAAGTAATTATTTATTTATATGAATTACATCAATATTATTGATACGCAGGATTAATGACAGTTTCTATAAAACAATTGAAAGCATTTGTAGCTGTAGTCGAAGAAAAATCTTTTAGTGTTGCAGCTCAAAGATTAAATGCCACCCAATCTGGCATGTCAATGCTAGTTCAAAACTTAGAATTAAGCATTGGTAAAAAACTTATAAACAGAATACCCGGCAAAATGATATTAACTGAAAGTGGTAAAAGTTTTTATAAATACTCTCTGGATATTTTGAAATTAATGGAAAAGGCTCTTATAGATGTTAGGGCCGAAGAAAAAGAATTAACTGGGACATTTAATTGTGGTTTAATGCCTACATTCACAAGATCAGCATTACCTTTAACATTATCGGAATTTCTTAAAGAGCATCCAAAAGTTGATATTAAAATTACTGAAGCTTATTCAGGAGTTTTAGAAGAAATGGTTCGATCAAACAAACTAGAGTTTGCAATAGTTCCATCTGTAAAAAATCCAACGGGATTGAATGTAGAATTTGTATCAAGTGATATAAATTTATTAGTAACAAGTAAAAAATCAGAGTTCAAACATTTGGAACCTATAAATCTTTCAGTAATTAAAAATATTAAAATAATATTACCAGGCCCAGATAATTCTAGAAGAATTGCTCAAAACCAATATTTTGCAACACATAATATTGATATTTATAAAATGTTAGAAATGGATGGTATGATCGGCACACTAGAATTAGTTGCTAATAGCGACTGGTGTGCTATTTTGCCTGCAGCTTTATGCGATCTAGATTTGTCTGGAGATTTTAGAACCTTATCACCACTTACGTCCCCGCCTCTTACAACAGATTACGTTATAATTACTTCTGCCAGTAAAGAATTAAGTCCAGTTGCAGAAATTTTTAGTAAAAGAATACGAAAAGAAATCAAAAATATAAGTGAAAAATTAAATAAAAAAGTAAATTATAATTTAATTAATAATAATAACTGATATTAATTATTACTATATATGATTTGATAAGAGTGATACTATTATTAATAGTATTAATTAGCGAGGAATAAGTTGAATAACTTTTTAAAAAAAATACCAGAATATTTGCAATCAATTGCAGCAATTTGGCTTATACTGGTAGCTTTAACGATATTTGCCGAGGTTACTTTTAGAAATTTCGGATTCTTTCTTGGTGCTGACCAAATTGTCCAAAACTCTGTTCCTGCGATTGTCTTTCTTCAGGTTCCATTTGCAATTGCCTCAGGTACTATGTTGAGAACCACATTGATTTTTGATTTTTTTAAAGCTAGAGGGAAAAAAATAATAAACATAATTTCATACATAATTGGAATAATGCTCTTTATTGGAATAGCAGTAGGTGGTTGGACAGATATGATAAAGGGTTGGGAAATTGGTGAATATCAAGGTATTGGTGCTATTGAATTTCCAGTTTACCCGATTAGAACTGTAATCATATTTTCTTCAATTATAGTCGTTTTTATATACATTTCACTAATCATAAATTCATTTATAAAAAAAAAATAAAGCTTTCAAAGGGATAATAAATTGGAAATAGATTTAGACATACTTATGATTTTAACTTTAATGGGTATGCTTTTAGCAATCTTTTCTGGTGTACATATAGCCCTTGCACTTGGTGCAACAGCTATGGTTGGCACATATTTTATATTTGAAGATGCATATATGGCAGCGAGTCAAGTTGGAGGTGCAGCTTATGAACTAATTAGAGATCATATTTTTATGACTATACCTCTATTTGTTCTTATGGGTGACTTTTTATCAAGAAGTGGTGCTGCAGCGGATCTTTATACACTTATTAATAAAGGTCTTAAAGGGGTACCTGGAAGATTAGGTGTAGCAACAGTTACTGGTAATGCTGCATTTGCCGCTGTAACAGGTACATCAATTGCATCAGCGGCAGCATTTTCTAGAATTGCGTGGCCACAAATGAAAAAAGCTGGCTATGATGAAAAACTTGCAGTTGGTTCAATCGCAGGGAGTGCTTGTCTTGGAATGTTAATTCCACCAAGTGTTCTTTTAATTGTTTGGGGAATAATAACTGAAGATTCTATTGGTAAATTATTCGTCGCTGGAGTAATTCCTGGTATTATTTTATCGCTTATGTTTGCATTTTATAATTTTTACAAGGCAAAGTTAAATCCTGAATTAGCTCCTGAACCAGACAGTATAGGTGATACTGCATCAATAACCAGAGAACAATTTTTTTCTGGAATGTCGATTTTAGGATTAATATTTGTAGTTCTAGGAGGTATTTGGGGTGGTATTTTTACACCAACTGAAGCTGCAGGCATGGGAGCTTTGGCAAGCTTTATTATAGCGTTATGTAAAGGTATGAAGTGGAACGGTATTGTTGATTCTGTTATTGATGCAGGTAAAACATCTGCGCCAATTATGATACTTCTAATAACTGCAGGTATGTACTCTAGGTTTCTTTCTTTGTCAGACATTGACTCAGTCATCGTTGATGCAATGTCATCTGTTGGACTAAATGAATACATGATTTTGGTTATGATGGTAGTAATTTGGCTAATACTTGGCATGCTTTTGGACTCAGTATCAATCATCTTATTAACTGTTCCGTTATTTATTTTGTTAGCTGGTGATATGAATCCATACGCTTTTGCTATTTTTGGAATATTAGCTATAGAAGCAGGTTTACTTACGCCACCATTTGGTCTTATAGTTTATACAGTCAAGGGGGTTTTAGCTGCAGGCGGGGATAATGTATCTCTTGGTTCAATTTTTAGAGGATCTATTCCTTATTGGATAATGATGTTAATAGTAATGCTTTTAGTAGCATTCATTCCTGAATTAGCTAGCTGGCCAACGCAATTTGTTTAGTAAAAACAAGGGGTTAAATACTAAACTTAACACTACCTAAGGAGGAAATTATGATTAGGTATTTTAAAAAAGCTATTCCACTTAGCATTTTAGCTACAGGTATAATAGCAACTGCTTCAATAGCAGATACATTTACATTAAGGGTTGGATCTGGTCATCCATCAAAGCCAACTGCTTATGTAACTAATATGGAAAAGGTTTTAGTTCCAAATATTAAAAAAAGAGTAAAAGCTGAAACAGATCATAAAGTTAGAATAATTGAAGCTTATGCCGGTAAAATTGCAAAGGTTCACGAAACATTAGAGGCCGTTGAAAAAGGGCTTTTAGACATAGGTTCATATTGTGTATGCTTTGAAACTGCAAAACTATTACCTTGGAACTTTGATTATTTTGTTCCTTTTACTACAACCAATTTAGAAACTAATTGGGCAGTTAAGCATAAAATTTTAAAACAGTTCCCTACTTTAACAAAAATGCTTGAAGATAAGTACAATCAAAAGTTTATTGCCATGCAAGGGTTTGACGATTATGGAATTGGTACTGTTAAACAATGGCAAAAAGCAAATGAACTTAAAGGAGTAAAAGTTATAGCTGCTGGACCAAACTTACCTTGGGTATCATTGTTTGGTTCTATTCCAGTTACATCCACACTTCCAACTATGTATAATGACTTGGCGACTGGTGTTGCAAAAGGTGTTATTATTTTTCCATCAGCTCATGCTGGAGGATTTAAGTTTTATGAGCAAGCTCCTTATTGGAAAGTTATTGGTTTTGGAGCAATGGCCCAAACAATCACAACTATAAATTTAGACACCATGAAAAAACTACCTCCTGAAATAGTTAAAATTATTATGGAAGAGGCTGTAAATTATGAAAAGGCAGCAGTTAAAGATGGTCAGAGGAGATATCAAAAAGGTTTAACTGATTTAGTTAAATTAGGTAAGAAGAAAGGTATTAATGACGCTGTAACTTATTTACCAGTTGAGCAACAGAAGATTTGGGCTGAAACTATTAAAGATTGGCCAAATTCAAGAGCTAAAGATATTACTAAAGACTATGGAATGGACGGCGCTGCTCTTATGAATGCTTACATGGACGAAATGGAAAAAACTGGCCATAAATTCCCTGTTCGTTATAAAATTGGCGGCTAAATATATTATAATTTTAATTTCAAAGACGACCTAATTATTAGGTCGTCTTTTTTATAAACCAACTTGAGATATAAACTTTACATTTAAATAAGGTTCAATCCCTTCAGCACCCATTTCAGAACCAAGACCTGAGCCCTTTACACCGCCAAACGGATTTTCAACCAAACCTAAACCATGATGATTTATAGATATCTGACCACTTTCTATATTGGATGCTAATTCTTGAGCTAATTTTAGATTATTTGTATAAACATAAGCAGCAAGTCCATATTCTAGACGATTAGCTTCATCCAAAGCATCATCCAAGTGGTCGAAAGATGAAATAGGAGCTAAAGGTCCAAATGGTTCTTCATTCATAAGCTTTGAGTCTTTAGAAACTTCAGTTAAAACTGTTGGTTCAAAAAAATATCCTTTATTTCCAATCCTCTTTCCCCCAGTAACTATATTTGCTCCCCGATCAACGGCATCTTTAACTAGTTTCTCAATAGTTTGTAAACGTTTTTCATGAATTAATGGACCCATTTTAATATCATCTTCAAGCCCGTTGCCCACTTTTATTGATCGAACGTTTGCAACAAAAAGATTTAGAAACTTTTCATATACTTTTTTGTGAACTAAAAAACGTGAAGGAGAAATACAAATTTGGCCTGCATTTCTAAATTTAGTCCCTACTAAAATATTAGCAGCAGTCTCTATATTTGCGTCTTCGCAAATAATAGCAGGTGAATGTCCACCAAGCTCCATAGTAACTTTTTTCATGTAACGACCAGCTAAAGACATAAGCTGCTTTCCTACTTGTGTAGAACCAGTAAATGTTACTTTTTTAACAATTGGATGAGGAATAAGATATTCTGAAATTTCAGAAGGAATTCCAAAAACAAGGTTTAATGTTCCTTTAGGAATTCCAGCCTCATCAAAAGCTTTAACAAACTCTGCTGTACTTGTAGGAGTTTCTTCAGGGCCTTTAACTATAATACTACATCCAGAAGCTAGTGCGGGTGCAATTTTTCTTGCAGTTTGTTGAACTGGCCAATTCCATGGCGTAAATGCTGCAACTACACCCACTGGTTCCTTAAATACAAATTGGTTTACAGCCTTTAATCTTGATGGAATTATTCTTCCATATGCCCTCCTCCCTTCTTCTGCAAACCACTCTATTTGATCAATGCCCATGCCCAATTCAATTTCAGCGTCTGCAATTGGTTTCCCAGACTCAATTGTCATTAATTTTGCAATATCTTTAGTTCTTGATTTTAAAATATCAGCAGCTTTTCTCATTATTTTTGATCTTTCAAGAGCAGAAAAATTTTTCCAAGTTAAAAATCCTTTTTGGGCTGAATTAAGGGCTAAATCCAAATCTTCCTTTCTTGCATGAGAGACAGTACCGATATAATCTTCGGTGGCTGGATTATGAATCTCTATTGTTTCTTCTTTTACTGAATCAACCCAGTATCCGTTAATAAAAAGTTTCGTTGATATATACTTATCTTTCATTATTGAGCACCTCCAAATATCAGAATTATTTTAATGAGTTTTTTGAAACAATAGTAACGATATAAATTTCTTGATTTAATTCAAATACCATTTAAGTTAAAATTTGACAACATTATAATACCAATCAGTATCTTATTATGAATAATCAGAAAATTATAAAAAAAAAAGGTCGTCCAAAAACAATAGATTTGGAAAAACTTAAAAATATTGCAATGAGTAACTACTGGTCAGATGGTCCAACAAATGTGTCATTAAATCAAATTTGTTATAAAGCTAAAATTTCAAAACCAGGTTTTTATCGTGAATTTGGAGGTGAAGATGGTCTAATGAAATCAGTATTACTTTTATATAAAAACTCATTGATACAACAAATATTAGATATATTAAATTTAGAAAAAACTTTTGATGAAACATTAGACCTTTTGGTGGCATATATAATTGAAAACAAAGATAAAGAACAAAAAGAAAATGGTTGTCTTCTTGCTAAATTTCGCCAATCACGAGATAAATTTGGTAAAGAAACAAAACAACAGATAGATATTATTTTAAGAGAAAGATATTTAGGCTTTGAGCTTTGGATTAAAAAAGCTAAATCAAAAGGAGAAATTAATAATCAATTATCTACGAAATTTGTTGCGAATTACATTATTTCACAACTTGATTATGCTGTATCTGGACTTGCTAACGGAGAAAAAAACAATTATATCAAAGATGTATTAACTCTTGCCTTGTCTATACTTAGAAAAAAAAATACTAAATATTATAATTAATATCTTATACGAAAGTCATTTTTAATTTCTTGATTTTAAATAAATACTAGTTAGTATTTATTTTTTATTTAAAAAAAAGGGGGAGATTTGATGATTAAAAATTTAAAAAATATGATACCAATAAGTATTGTAGCTAGTGGTTTAATGATATCAGCATCTTTTGCAGATACAGTTCTTTTAAGAGTTGGTTCCGGACATCCTTCAAAACCTACTTCTTATGTTACTATGATGGAAAAAGTTTTAGTGCCAAACATAAAAAAAAGAGTTGCGGCGGAAACAAATCATAAAATCAAGATCATAGAAGCTTATGCGGGTAAAATTGCGAAAGTTCATGAAACATTAGAAGCTGTAGAAAAGGGTTTATTGGATATAGGCTCATATTGCGCATGCTTTGAAGCATCAAAACTTTTACCATGGAATTTTGACTATTTTTTACCTTTTACAGCTCAAAATCTAGAAACTACATGGGCAGTGAAACATAAAGTAATTAAAAAATTTCCTCAATTAACGAAAATGCTTGAAGATAAATACAACCAAAAATTCCTTGGTATGACAGGTTGGGATGATTATGGCATTGGCACTGTTAAACCTTGGAGCAAAGCAAATGATTTAAAAGGAGTTAAGATCGTTGCAGCTGGTCCAAATTTACCATGGGTTTCATTATTTGGTGCAGTGCCAGTTACATCAACACTACCAACTCTCTATAACGATTTAGCTACTGGAGTTGGTGAAGGTAATATTATTTTTCCATCTGCCCAAGCAGGTGGATTTAAATTTTATGAAGTTGCGCCTTATTGGAAAGTCATGGGCTTTGGTGCAATGGCAGTTAATATTACAACTATAAACCTTGATACTTTAAAAAAATTACCACCAGAAGTTGCTAAAATTATTATTGAGGAAGCAAAAGTTTATGAATTAGCAGCAGTTAAAGACGCTCAAGTAAGATATGAAAAAGGTTTAAAAGATCTTGTTAAATTTGGAAAGAAAAAAGGCATTAATGACGCTGTTACATACCTGCCATTAGACCAACAAAAAATTTGGGCAAATGTTATTAAAGATTGGCCAAATACTAGAGCGCAAGATATTACAAAAGAATATGGAATTGATGGAGCTGCTCTAATGAATGCATACATAGAGGAAATTGAAAAAACAGGACATAAATTTCCAGTACGTTATAAAATTGGTGGTTAATTAACTTAACATTTATATCATATAAAAGACGATCATTTTGGTCGTCTTTTATGTTTTAGGGATAAATAATTATGAAAGAAAGTTTTTTATTTTATTTTTCAACTTTTATTTCTGGAATTTTAATTACTATGTTTATAAGTGCTTTAGTAACTTTTTTAGCTATTTCTGATATTAATATTTTTTTTAATGTTTGGCCAAAAAACTGGCTTTACGCTGCATTGGCAGCTTTTCCTGTTATTATTTTAGTAAGACCAATATCGCTGAAAATTACTCAAAAATTAGCTGGTATTATTTTTTCTAATTAGCATTATCAGCAATTCTTATCAAACCCATAAGAATTTATTGTTTAATTATTTGGTATTTATTTAATAGCATATTTAGCTATCAATAATAAATATGGAGGTTAAAATGAAAATAAATAATAATAATATTTCTAGAAGAAGTGTTTTAAAAGGAGCCGGAGCTACTTTTGTTGCTTTAGAAATAGGTTTGTCATCGTCAATTGCTTCAGCATCAAATTGGCCCTCTAAACCAATTACTGTCGTCATTATGTATGGTGCCGGTGGTGGTACAGATACCATTACAAGGGTGTTAGTCGACGAAATGGCTAAAAACACTGGTTGGAATATTAAAGCTATTAATAAACCCGGAGCTGTTGGAGGAATTGCAACAAAATATGTTTCCGCACAAAAATCTGACGGTTACACCATTTTAGGTGCAGCTAACTATAACAAGTTTGTTAGAGTTATGGGTCATATGCCTGCTGATCAATTGCCTTGGGAAAATTGGGTGTTTATGCAAGCAGCAAATTCCCTAGCTAGTTGGTCAGTTAGACCAGATTCACCATATAAAACTTTTGACGATGTAGTTAAAGCAGCCAAAAAAAATCCTGGTAAAATATCTATTTCAACCTCAGGAACCGGTGGTTTATGGCATGAATTGGCTTTACTGGTGAGTGATGCAGCTGACATACGTTTAAAGTTTGTTCCGTATAAAGGGGGTAAAAAGGCTACCCTTGCAGGACTTCAAGGTGAGACTGACATTGCTGGCGGTGGTGTTCATGAACACATAAGCTTAGTGAGAGCTGGAAAGTTAAGAAACCTTCAACAAACTGGAAGAAGTGATATAAAAGTTGATGGAATCACATTACCATCTATTGGATCAATTTTACCTTCAACAAAACCATTTTTACCATTTGGAGGTTGCTATAACTTAATTATGCAAAGAGATACACCTGCAGAAGTTATTAAAATGGTAGCTGCAGAATATAAGAAAGCTGTGGCATCTGATAAATTTATGTCGATTGCAAATAAAAAGTTTTTTGACATAGATGTTAAGTTTGGAGAAGATGCTGATAAGAGAGCAGCACAACTTGAAACAATGACTGTACATACTTTTAACAAATATGCAGATCAAATGGGCAAAAAAGTTAAAAATAATACTGAGTTAGGGCTGCCAACACCTGATAATTTTGAAAAATGGTGGCCACCAAAAGGATATAAACCTATTAAAATTTAGTTTATGGAAGAAAATTTAAATAAAAGAAAATATATATCTGAAGATGAAGGAGCAGGTAAAGCTGCTCCTATCATCGAAATTATTTCATCTCTATTTCTTATTTTAGTTATAATTTGGTTTTTATTTGAATCTTTGAAAATTAATATTCCTGATAATAATTTTTTAACTGCTCCTTCATTGTTACCTATTATATTTTCAATTTCTATATTAGTAATGTTATTACTAATTTTTAAAAATGGAGTAAAATCTTTAAACATAAAAGATGAAGTAAGTACATTAAAATCACAACCTTATATTAAAAACTTAATATCTCCTATTATACTATTCATTTATATTTTTTTATTAACAAATTTTACATTTTCTTACGATTTAAAAATTTATAGTTTGTCCTTAAATATTGGTCCCTTCCTTTTTTTTACCTTTATCTTTACTACTTTGTTTCTATTCATTTATTGGAAAACTAAAATTATCAATTGTATTATAACTTCATTAGTTTGGTCTATATTTTTATCATTAAGTTTTACCAATTTTTTTAATATTCCATTACCAGGTAGTTAAATGATTTATGAGACTCTATTAAGTGTTTTTCAGCCATTTCTTTTATTAATAATAATTATAGGCGTTTCACTTGGAATTATCTGGGGTGCATTGCCTGGATTATCAACAACAATGGCTATGGCGCTATTAATAGGTTTTACATCTACAATGAGTCAAGACGTTGCGATCTGTTTTATGTTAGGTGTCTATACAGGCTCTGTATTTGGTGGTGCCATATCAGCTATTCTAATAAATATTCCTGGGACACCCGACGCTGTTCCTACAATGATAGAAGGTCATGCTTTAGCAAAAAAAGGTGAAGCTGGTACTGCTCTTGGCACATCAATTTTTGGATCCTTTATAGGTAATTGGGTAGGTATACTACTTTTAATTTTTTTAATGCCCTTCCTCATTGCCATCGCATTAAAATTTAAGTCTTGGGAGATGTTCTTACTGGCAATTATTGGAATTTCAGTTTGTGGAACTATGTGTTCTGGAGAGCTCCCTATAAAAGGATGGATAGTAGGCTTTATTGGAATTTTGATTGCTATGGTTGGAATAGATCCAATTTATGGTGTTGAAAGATATACTTTTGACAATCCAAATCTCTATGATGGCTTTAGTTACATCCCAATTTTAATTGGTTTATTTGGAATTTGTGAGATAATTAAGACTTTACCTAATGAGGAAAAGTCACCTATTCCTAAATCTATTGGAAAACTTTTTTTACCTTTCTCTATCTTAAAAAAATACATTTTTACAGCATTTAGGTCAGGCTTAATTGGTACGTTTATTGGTGCACTTCCAGGTGCAGGGGCGAATGTTGCGTCATTTCTTTCATATGACATAGGAAGAAAACAAGCATCAAAAAGTGAAAAAGATAAGTGGGGAAAAGGAAGTTATGAAGCAATAGTTTGTGCTGAAGTTGCTAACAATGCTAATATAGGTGGATCAATGTTGCCTACTTTAGCACTAGGAATTCCTGGAAATGCCGCAGCTGCAGCTTTGCTTGCTGCTTTAACAATGAAAAATGTAGTAGTAGGCCCAACAATTGAAATTGATCATCCTGGCCTGGTATATTTTATCTATGCTGTTTTGTTAGTTGCTAACTTTTTTATGTATGCTATGGCAATAGCTTTAATAAAACCATGTATTAAATTATTCTCCCTAAGCAGAGGGTTTTTACTACCATTAATTATACCAGTTTGTATTTTAGGGGCATATGCAGCCAGACTTAATTTGTCAGATTTATGGGTAATGTTTTATGCAGGAATTTTTGGTTATTTTCTTACTATGTCAAAGTACCCTACTGCGCCTGCAGTTTTAGGCGTTATTTTAGGTCCAATGGCAGATGAAAATTTAAGAAGGTCATTGATGATATTTTCAGAGAAAAATATTAGTTATTTTTTTGAGCAATATATCGGATTAATTTTATTGTTAATTTTAACGTACGTAATTTATGATGGTTTAAAAAGATTAAGAGTAAATTAAATGTTAATTCAATATAGCGACTACTCTTACAAAACCTGCTGAGCCATTCTTTATTTTAAATGGAAATGCAGACACAGTAAAACCAAAATCTGGCAATTTATCTAAATTGGCTAACTTTTCAATATGTGAGTAGCCTGTAACCATTCCAGCTCTATGTCCTTCCCAAATAATTGAAGGATCTTTACTTATTTTATATTTTTCTGCAGTATGAATAAACGGAGCATCCCAACTCCAAGCATCAGTCCCAGTAACTCTTACTCCTTGATCAAGTAAAAAAAGTGTTGCTTCTTTTCCGATGCCACAACCCTTCGATAAAAAATCATCTTGTCCGTATCTTTCACCAGCAGAAGTATTAACTAAAACAATATCAAGGGATTTTAAGGTATATTTAATTTTTTTTAATTCCGCACTTAAATCGTTTTTTGTTAGAACATAACCATCATCATAAGAGCGTAAATCTAACTTAACACCATCACTAAAACACCATTCTAATGGTATCTCATCTATTGTAACGGCTCTTTCTCCATTATTCATGGTAGAATGATAATGATATGGGGCATCCATATGTGTACCGTTATGAGTACTAACGGTTATTGTTTCCATGGCCCAACCTTCACCACCTGGCAAATCTGATTGTTTTAAACCAGGAAAAAAGCTTGTCATTTCCTCAGCCGTTTCTTGATGATGATGATATTTAATCTTCGGTAACATAAAATCAGGATCAGATTTTATTCCCTCTTGCAAACTTACTGACAAATCTATGAATTTTTTTTTCATCACACCCTCAATTCAAACTATTAGACAAATTATCTACTCTCTTATTAAAAGGTGAAATTGTAATTTCATCCCATACTCCAGCTTTATATATTGGATCATTAATCTGAAAATCTTTTATTTCTTCAATAGTTTCAGCTTCTACCATAAAGAAAGAACCATTCATTATATCGCCTGCTTCATTAGTCAACGGACCAGATAAAAGTGTTTTAATTGGGTTCGTTGATAAATACTTTCTGTGTTCATCAATTACATCCATTCTTTTTTTAAAAGAATTTGGCTTATCTTTACATAATATAACCCAGATCATTTCAAAACCTTAATGCTATTTAGTTATTAGTAGTTTCAAATTGTTTTATTCTTTTATATGCCAGATCTGTAAATTCAGCCTTGGGTGCATTTCCAGCAATAACTACAAGCAAAAGATGGTCCTTACCTTCTTCACCTTCTGTTACATTCATAAAACGCCGAGAACAACCGGGTGGAAATGATATTACATCACATGGGCCGAGATCTACGTACTCAAGTTCATCACCTTCATTCCACTCACATCTCCATTTACCCGTTATTGGCATAAAAGTTTCATTAGTATCATGATTATGCATCAAAGGACCCTTTCCTGGTCTGCATCTACAAAAACCAAGATTAAAACCCTCAGAGATATTTATAGCGGGCATTTGTGCATTATCATTGCCAAGCGGTGACACATGTTTGCTATCACCCTTTGGTGGCTCAAATCCAATAATATTAATTAGCTCTCTAGTACATTCAGGAAGTTTACTATCTGGCAAACCTAATTTTGAACCACTTTGATTTGAAAAAAAAGCAATTCTTTTATTCATATCGTCTCTCGATAATGTTTTTATCTCTGGAAGTTTTGTTTCTGTTTTCATAATAATCCCCTATTTATTATTAATTTTTAGTTGTTCAAAAATTGCAGCAGTATCATATGTTATTGGAATATTATCTTTAGATTGATTATACAAAGAGGCTGCAGCTTCAAAAGTGGGAGAAATTATGTTGTTTTGTTTTAAAAAATTACTTATGACATCAATATCTTTTAAAAATATTCTCATGGAAGCAGTTGCAGGTTCATAATCTTCACTTATCATCAATGGCATCCTTTTATCCAGCATGACAGATTTTGCAGCCCCTTCATTAAGTACTTCATATATCTTTTGGCTATCTAGACCCAACTTTTGGCCTAATAATAAAGCTTCTGCAGTCACTGTATTATGAACTGTTACTAATAGATTAGCTAAAATTTTAAACCTAATGCCGTTACCAAATTTACCAACAAACATATTTTTCCTAGCAAAGCTGTCAAAAATATCTTTACAGTCATCAATTATCTTTTCACTTCCACTTGACATTACAACAAGATCTTTTGTCTTTGCTTGTGCTCCGGTACCACTTACAGGCGCATCTACAAAGGAAATATTTAGTTTTTCTAATTTATTTTTGGCGCCTAGTTTGTCTTCTAGAGATATTGTATTCATGTCGATAATGACTTTTGGATCTGTAAAATAACTACAGTTTTCTATTTCATTTATAACAGTATGAAAAATGGGAACTGTAGGCAAACTTAAAATAATCACATTACTTTTCTCAAGTAAATCATTAATATTACTCAATAATACACCACCATATGATATAAAGGAACTCGAGTTTTTTTTATCTGGATCAACACCAAAAACTTTGAAATTATTTTCAAGTAAATGCTTTGCATATTCGCCGCCCATAGCGCCAAGACCTATTGAACCTATAATCTTTGACAAGGCAATTCTCCCAATTATCTTAATTTAACTTTACCTAAATATATAAGATAATTAAATCATACTTTCTGATAGACTTCATAAAAAATAATCATTTAATATTTTTTGATCAATATTTTATGTTATAATTTTATTGGAGGTTTTTAAAATGGATATTGGATTTTTTACTATGCCTATACACCCGATCGATAAAGATTACAAAAAATCTTTATTAGAGGACAGGCATGCTTTTTTATTAGCAGATAGATTAGGTTTTTCAGAAGCATATTGTGGTGAACACGTTACAGATGCTGCAGAAAATATAACTTCAAGTGCACTATTCATAGCTTCGATTGCGTCATGTACAAAGAACATAAGGCTTGGAACAGGAACTGTAAATATGCCTAACTCTCATCCTGCAGCTATTGCGGGACAAATTGCAATGTTAGACCATATGCTAGATGGTCGTTTGAATTTTGGTATTAGTCCTGGAGGCCTTGCTTCAGACGCGGAAGTCTTTGGAAATCTTGATAAAAATAGAAATGAAATGTTTGTTGAATGTATTGATATGGTTTTAGAAATCTGGAAAAAAGATGCACCATACAATATCAAGGGAAAATACTGGAATGTTTCAACCGAAAGAACACAAATGACTGAAATTGGTCAGGGAATAATGCAAAAGCCTTTGCAAAAGCCCTACCCTCCAATAATTTGTACTGTTGTTGCACCCTTTTCAAAAGGCCTTGTGGCTGCTGCTGCACGTGGCTGGCAACCTATATCTGCTAACTTTTTATTACCAAAGTGGGCAAAAACTCATTGGCCTAGCTATGTTCAAGGCTGTGAAGAAAGTGGATTAGAGGTAGATTCAAAAAATTGGAGAGTTGCTAAATCTATTTTTGTTTGTGAAGATAGAAATAAAGCAAAGGAATATGCTTTAGGGAATGGTAGCCCGTATGTTTTTTATTATAAACAACTGCTTACAAAAATGCTGAAACATGGGAGAGCTAATTTATTCAAAGAAGATCAAAACATGGCTGATAGTGATTTAAAATTGGAGGATATCTGTAATAAATTGATTTTATATGGATCTGCAGACGAAGTTGCTGACAAAATACTAGAATTTAGAGAAGAAGTTGGAGATTTTGGAACTTTATTATACGCAGGTCACGATTGGGCAGATGTTGATTTAGCAAAAAAATCTATGGAATTAATGGCAGAAAAAGTAATGCCCAAAATAAATGATAATATTAAGATTGCTGCTGAGTAGGATAAATTATGCAAAATGTTTCAATAGAAAATGGTAATTTTTTAAATGTTAAAATAGATGGTGATAAAAATTTACCAAAAGTAATCCTATCGAATTCTTTAGGAGCTGATACCCGCATGTGGGATCTTCAGGTTGAGGCATTAAAAAATAAATTTTGTGTAATACGTTACGATAAAAGAGGTCATGGTAAAAGTAGCCCTGTTGAAGGACCATATTCTTTTGAAATGCTTGAAGGTGATGTAATTACAATTTTAGATGAACTTGAAATTGAGAAAGCTCATTTTGTAGGACTTTCAATTGGTGGAATGACATCGTTAGGCTTAGCTTTAAAACAACAAAATAGATTTAATAAAATTATTTGCTGTGCGGCAAGAGCTGACATGCCACCCCCAATGAAAGAAACTTGGGATCAAAGAATTAGCGTAGTTAAAGACAAAGGAACTAGTGGAGTAGTTGATGGCTCCATTGAAAGATGGTACAGCGAAGATTTTAATAATAATTCTGCTAACGATGAGATGATCAATATGTCTAAAAATATGATAAGTAACACTTCTACAAATGGTTACGTTGGTTGTTGTGAGGCTATAAAAACACTTGATTATTTGAAAGACTTATCAACTATAAATAAAGAAATGTTATATATATCAGGTGAGAATGATATGGGAGCTCCAGCTATGGCTATGGAAGAAATGTCTCATCTAACTCCAAATAGTAAATATATTTGCATTCCTGGCGCAGCTCATATTCTCAATATAGAAGCATCAGATTTAGTAAATGAAGCTATTCTCAATTTTTTAAATTAATTAAGAAAGGAAATATAATGGCATTGAAGACATTTGAACATGTTTTGATACTTGCAGATGACGTTGACAAAACGAAAGATTTCTATGTAGATATTTTAGGTTTAGAAGTTGGATACAGACCTGATTTTCCTTTTAAAGGATATTGGCTTTATCTAAAAGAAAATAAAAAAGCAGCTTGCATCCACTTAGCAATGAGAAAACAGGATACTGGTCAAGACTATTACATAGGTAAAAAAGATGATGTTAAGTCTGGTTCTGGTGCAATTGATCATGTAGCTTTTAATGCTGACGACATTGAAGGAATGAAGTCTAAATTAGACAAGATTTCTATGGAATATACACATAGAAAAGTTCCTGGCTTTCCACTTGAACAGCTGTTTATAGATGATCCTGATGGTGTTAAAGTTGAGTTAAATTACGCCACATCTGATTAAAAAATTATTTAAGGGAGAATTCAAATGCCTCATAAGTATGATGAAAAAATGTTTGATATTAAACATTTAAGAAAAACAGCTGAAAAACTTAAGAATTGGGGACGCTGGGGACCAGATGATGAAATCGGAACTTTAAACTTTATAACTCCTGAAAAAGTCGTAGACGCCAGTAAGCTTATAAAAAAGGGAAAGCGTTTTAGTTTAGGATTAAATTTTGACAGACATGGTCCTCAAAAAGGAAGCTGGGGTAACAGATTTAATCCAATTCACTTAATGCTTGCTACAGGTACAGATGCAGTTGCAGGTAGATTTGATGATTTTGGATTGAGATATGCTGACGATATGATCTCTTTACCACTTCAATGTGCAACTCAATGGGATGCATTGGCTCATATTTTTTATGATGATTATATGTGGAATGGATATGATGCAAAATTAGTTGACAGTGATGGTGCCCAAAAGAATGGCATAGAAAAAGTTCGAGCTGAGATGGCTGGAAGAGGTGTATTATTAGATGTTGCAAGATGGGCGGGAGTAGATTTTTTTGAAGATGGGATTGCTATTACTTCAGACGATTTGGATGAGTGTGCCAAATCTCAAAATGTTGAAATAAAACAAGGTGACTTTGTTATTGTGAGAACTGGTCAGATGGAACAAAGATTAGATTGTGGTGAATGGGGAGGATATGCTGGAGGCGATGCTCCAGGATTAGCCTTTGACACTGCAGAATGGATTTATGATAAAGAAATAGCAGCCATTTGTACTGACACTTGGGGCTGTGAAGTTAGACCAAATGAGACTAAAGATGCCCAACAACCATGGCATTGGGTTGTAATTCCTATGATTGGTATAACTATGGGTGAAATATTTTATTTAAGAGAATTAGCTGCCGATTGTAGTAATGATAAAGTCTTTGAATTTTTTTTCTGTGCGCCTCCTCTGCCAATCACTAAAGCTGTTGGATCACCAATAAACCCTATGGCAATAAAATAAACTAAGCATGACCCATTCTGCTACAATAATTGGCGGCTCTATGGCTGGATTGTTTGCTGGTAATGCTTTACGTAAAAAAGGATGGGATATCTCTATTCATGAAAAAGTCCCTGTTCCATTATCAGGGCGAGGAGCTGGAATAGCTACATATGACGAGTTAGCTGACTTAGTTTTTAAATCTACTGGCAATAATAATGTTTTGGGTACTAGTGCAAAGTCAAGAATTTCATTGGACCAAAAAGGTAAAATTACAGCTAGTTACGACTACCCACAAGTCTATACAAGTTGGCAATATTTATTTTCTATACTCAGAGAAAAAATTGATAATAAAAATTATTTTATGGGTGACGACTGTACTCAGATTCATCACGGAAAAGAAAAAGTAACTGCAGTTTTTAATAATAAAAAAGAAAAACAGTCTGATTTAATAATAATTGCTAATGGGATTAAGTCAGAACTCAGACGCTATGTTGATAGCACAGCATCTCCTCAATATGCGGGATATGTTGGATGGCGAGGCGTAGTATATGAAGATCAACTATCTAAAAAGTCTTTAGAAATGCTTTCCAACTATTTTATTGTAGTTTTACCTAATAACCAGCAAATTGCAGCTTACCCTATTGCAGGAGAAGGCAAAGATCCGTTCAAGATAGGGAATAGAAGAATTAATTGGATATGGTACAAACCTGCAAATACAAAAAAATTAGATACCTTATTGTTAGGTAAATCTGGTCAACAATTTGTAGATGGTATTCCTCCAAATGAAATACGTGATGAGATAGTCCAAGATTTGTTTAAGGAAGCCGAAAACAAACTTCCACCTCAATTAACCGAATTAGTATTAAAAACCTCACAGCCCTTAATTCAGCCAATTTTTGATCTTGAAAGCGATAAGATGTTAAACAAAAGAGTAATTACTATTGGTGACGCAGCATTTACAGCAAGACCACATATAGGCATGGGGGTTACAAAAGCAGCTTTAGACGCTTATACTTTGTCTGATTATCTTCAAAATGATGGTTATTTGGAAGAATTAACTAAATGGGAAACATCAAGGGTTAAAAGTGGTAAGTTTCTAGTAAATAGAAGTAGGTTGTTGGGCCGATATCTCTCAGAACCAGAAAAAAATGAAACCTTAGTAATGCCTGATGTAACAGATGTACTAAAAGACACTGCAATAAGCTTAAATGATATTAAGACAAATTAAACCTCATAAATAATATAAATGTTAAATATTTTAAATTAACTGGTTAATTTAGATAATTGTTTTTATTATATTTTTCGTAAGGCCTTTAATATTTTTTCTGGGGTAATTGGCTGAGATAAAACCTCAGTTCCATGATGTTTTAACGCATTGTTAACGGCGTTCATTATAACAGCTGGAGCCCCTCCTGTACCGGCCTCTCCTGCACCCTTAGCTCCAATAATACTTCTTCCAGAATTAGTTGTTACATGATCAACGATAATATCAGGCATTTCGTATGCCATAGGGACTAAATAATCAGCCATAGTTGCATTTTGCATATTACCTTGGTCATCATAGACACACTCTTCGAAAAGAGCACCACCTATTCCTTGAATAACACCTCCTCTAATTTGTTCTTCAACTAACTTTGGATTGATTTGTGTGCCACAGTCTTCAACAGCCCAAAATTTATCTATTTTTATAATACCAGTATCCTGATCAATAGAAACTTTACAACCCATGGCACTATTGGTGAAAACGAATGGAATTCCTTCAATCAAAAAACTGGCAGTAGCTAAAAGTTCAGGGTTAGTTCCCTTAGGAAGTTCATGACCTCTGTAATATACTGTCTCAGCTAATTGTTGAAGGGTTATGCCTTCACCTCCATTTTTTCTAATTACAGTATTATTTTCAACGTCCAATGAATTTTTATCAGTTTGCATAATTGCAGCTGCAATATCTAAAATATTGTCTTTAAGTGTTCTCGCTGCCTTTAATACCGCCTCACCACCAATTCCTGCTCCTCTTGATGCCCATGTACCACCACCATAGGGAGTTGCATCAGTATCACCTAAAGTAACCCTTACAGAGTCCATGGAAACGCCTAGTTGATCTGCAGCTATTTGTTTCATAATGGCCTCGGTGCCCTGCCCTTGTTCTGTAATAGATGAAGACAGATGAATTGCACCAGAACCTTCTAGTCTGATTGATGCCCCGTCTTGAGAGGATATATGAGCACCTCCAACACCATAAAATAAAGGACTAGGGTTTGTAACTTCACACATACTAATTACACCATAACCAGAAAGTACATTTTTATCTAAGTTTGCTATCTTTTCTTTTTCTATTTCCTGGATATTCATCATAGTTAATAATTTATCCATCGAAGCTTGATGTGATAAATCTTCTAAAGGTACTCCTGAGGGAGTTTTATTTGGATATGCGGTATCAGGAATAAAATTCTTCTTTCTTATTTCAGAAAGACTAATGCCAATTTTATTTGCAGCCTTGTCTACCAAGGCTTCTGTAATAGCGACAGCAATAGGGTGACCAACTGCTCTATATTGACACATTGGAGTCTTGTTTTGAAAAACAACTGTCCCTACTGCTTTATAATTTGGAATAACATACGGAGCACCAGATAAATTCAATACTTGATTTGTTTCAATAGCGGACGTTCTTGGATACATGCTAAATGGACCTATACCACTCAAGTCATTTATTTCCATCGCTAAGATTTTACCTTCTTTATCAACTCCTAACTTTCCACTTATTTTATGACAACGTGCATGAATATCAGTTGTAAAACTCTCTAATCTATCTGCAATAAACTTAACTGGACGTCCTAACTTTTTAGAAATTGCAGCCACAGCCATTTCATCAGGATAAACGTGGACTTTAATACCAAAAGACCCACCAACATCTCTACTAACTATTCTGACTAAACCTTCATTTACTTCTAAATGTTTAGCTATAATATGCTGCATCATATGGGGAGCTTGACCATTATGGTAGATAGTTATCTTACCTTCTGATTTATTCCAGTCAGCTACAATTCCTCTTGATTCTAGTGTGACACCGGTATGCCTGGCAAAATCAAGTTTTGTTTCTACTACTGCATGAGATGTTTCAAAAGCCTGATTTACATCACCTTGATTAACAGTCCTTGTCCAAAAAAGATTGCTGTCCAATTCGGGATGAATAACTACAGCATTATCATCTAAAGCAGTTTCCATATCTACTTGAGCATCTTTTTCTTCCCAATCAACTTCAATTAGTTCCAAAGCGTCTTCTGCCTGTGCCCTATTATTTGCTATTACAACTGCAATAGGCTCACCTTGCCACCTAGCAATTTTCTTCGCTAACGGTGTCTGTTCAGGTGATCTCATTTCTCCTAAATGGCCTAATGTGCCTACCCAGGGTGTACAAAATTCATCTATCTCTTTAGATGTATAAACGTCAAAAACGCCAGGTGATGTTTTTGCTTCTTCAACGTTAATTGACTTAATTTCAGCGTGAGCAAAGGGTGATCTTAAAAATGCAACGTGTAGCATTCTCGGCAAAACTAAATCATCAACAAATTGACCACCACCTTCCAAGTGTTTTTTTGCATTTTCTCTTGGTAAACTTCTTCCTATATAGGAATTTGGTCTGTCCATAGATCCTAACTTTGGATTTTGATTTACTTTAATGTCGTCCATAATTCACACCTTAATTAATTTCGTTAATAGATTCTTCAATTGCATCTACAATTGACTGGTAACCAGTACATCTACAATAATTCCCAGAAATTTCTGATCTTATTTCATCTCTGCTTAACTTTTTCTTAGAGGATATTATTTCTTTAGTTGTCATAAGCATTCCTGGAGAACAAAAACCACACTGAAAAGCATTGTGTTTCAAAAAATTATTTTTAACTTTCTGCATAACTTCATCATCAAAACCCTCTACAGTAGTTATAGACGAGCCATTGGCTTGTGATGCAAGAACAAGACATGACCTGACTGCCACACCATCCATTTCAATCGTACATGCTCCACATGCACCTTGCTCACATCCTAAATGTGTCCCAGTTAAACCTTGGGACCTTAAATAATCAGCTAAATGTTGCCTTGTTGGAACGGTTACATCTTCAAAATTCTCTCCATTTACAGAAAAAGATATGTTTACTGAATTTTTAGCCGACATTTATCTCTCCAATTTATTTAAAATCTTATTAATAAGTATTGTTGCCAAATGTAACTTCATTTCTGAACTGCTATTCAAGTCACCTGCAAAATCTATTTCAGATGCCAAAGATTTTTTTAATTTTTCATAATCATATCTGTCATCTATTACTAACTTTGCCGTATTTTGTGCAATATTTGGTTTGTCACCAGTTGCAAAATAAACAAGATCAAGATTATTGATTTTAGACTTATCAAGTTCTACTCTGGCCATTAAACCCGCCATAGCATAATCACCATGACGACGACAGACTTCATCAAAAATTAGATGTTGATTATGGCTTAAAAAAGGATAACGAATAGCTATAAGAATTTCATCAGACTTTAAGTCAGTTTCAAAAAGTCCACGATAAAAGTCTTTTGCGTTTACAATTCTTTGACCTGACAATCCTGATAGTACTATTTCTGCATCCATTGCAACTGCAAATGCTGGTAGTTCAGCTGCAGGGTCACCGTAAGCTATACTTCCTCCATGGGTGCCCTTGTTTCTTATAGCTGCATGAGCAACCATTTTTAAAATATCAACTAAACACGGAAGCTTTTCATTAATTAGATCGTTATTCATAACATCTGAATGTGTTGCTAGGGCTCCAATATTTATGAAATCACCTTCAATTTTAATTTCGTTTAAATTATTAATTTTAGAAATATCAATTAAACAACTTGGACTAGAAAGTCTCATATTTAAAGCTGGGAGAAGTGACTGTCCACCAGCAAGTATGACTGCCTCATCATCTTCAGACTTATATTTTATAGCATCTTGAATATTTTGTGCTTCAAAATAAGAAAAATCTGGTGCCTTCATTTCTATTACCCCCACTAGAAAACAATATATAAATATTTAATCATTAATCATTAATGGTATCAATAATTATTAAATCATATTTAATGATTTTACATATTTTAATTTATCATTTCAAATTAACACTTAATGTTTTATTGTTTGATTGTTCAATGAATTTCCGGGGGGTATAAAATGAGTGATAATGTAGTTCATATGAAATTAGACGGGTCTTCAAAAAGCCATTCCAGAGCTGACATAATAGCAAGAGATGTTGAAAGTGTCATTGACGAACCTATTGCTAGAGGTGGCACTAACTTAGGCTTATCTCCAACTGAAACTCTTGTATCATCTTTACTTGGTTGTACAAACGTTATTACCCACAGAATAATGG
Organism: alpha proteobacterium SCGC AAA536-G10; assembly: GCA_000384615.1. Classification (GTDB taxonomy): domain Bacteria; phylum Pseudomonadota; class Alphaproteobacteria; order Puniceispirillales; family Marisalimonadaceae; genus Marisalimonas. The sequence goes on from ARQU01000001.1 coordinate 179,099, forward strand.
ACAAAATGGGTTTTACGATTAATAGCTTAGATATTAAATCTAAGACACTTTTTAACAAAGATGGTGCTAGTTTAGTAGAAGAAGTTGATATACCATTTCCTGAAATCACTTTGGATATAGAGATATCAACAGATGCTTCAGAAAATGACTTAATTGAAGTTAAAAAACAATTAGCTATGTACTGCCCTATTGGAAAAGTAATTAGAAATAGCGGTACAGTTATTAATGAAAATTGGAATAAAATTAACTAGAGTAAGTTAATGAACAGACGAGATAGATTACATCATCAACCTATAATAAACAGGCCTAAATTATTTTTAAAAAATAATAAAAAGATAATTTTGTGGGTTATTGTTAATCTTGAAGTTTGGGATCCAGAATTACCCCAACCTAGAAATATATTACCTCCTCCTATGAATGTCCCAATGTTACCTGACTTACCTAATTGGTCATGGCATGAATACGGAATGAGAGTGGGGTTTTGGAGAATGTTTAAAGCTCTTAAGGATAGAGGTATCCCTTCAACTTTAGCCTTAAACGCAACTGTAGTAGATCATTATCCCGAAACGGTTGAAGCAGCAATGAAGGAAAATTGGGAACCTATGGGTCATGGATATATTCAGAGGCCAATGCATAAAGTAGAAAATCAATTTGTAGACATAAAGTCAGCTATAAAAAAAATTGCAGACTTTACTAGACAAGACGTTATTGGCTGGGAAAGTCCAGGTTTAACTGAGACTAATGATACTTTAGATATTTTATCTGATAATGGAATTAAGTATACGGCAAATTGGCCTGTAGATGACTTGCCACAAGACTTAAAAGTTAAAAGTGGTAAGAGGATGATAACACTACCCTATCCAATTGAAATTAATGATGTGGTTATGACATCTGTCCAGGTTCATAAATCTGATGAGATTCTTACAAGAGGAAAATTACAATTTGATAGACTGTATAAAGAAACGGAAGAAAATACTAAGATTATGGCTATAAGCGTTCATCCTTATCTAACAGGCGTTCCCCATAGAATTGATTTTTTTGAGAAGTTATTAGATTACGTCTTAGAACATGATGATGTTGAAATAATGACAGGTAGAGATATCTACAATTGGTATACAGAGCAGGTTCCAGAGAACACTTAAATCAAATTACATAATAATTTTGTAATACAACCTACCAATATTCTCTCTTATGAAATTTGAAGTTTGTCTAAAAGCACGTACAGTCGGGACTAGATCTAAAAAAGTGTAATGTCTATTTGATGACTTAAAATCAACTGGAAATGGAATTACATCAAATCCCTGCTTTTCAAACAAATATTTGGATCTGTGCATATGAAATGCTGAAGTTACCAGTATAATAGAAGAATTGTTCGGAATGATTTTAGTCACAGCAATACTTTCTTCATATGTATTTTTGACATTGCCTGTAACTAAAATCTCACCTGGAAGACCCAAGGAGATTGCCTTATCCCTAAGAATAAAACCCTCAGGCTTCCAATTCTCAGTCCACGGTAATTGACCAGCTGTAAATATTAACTTATTTGCTTTCTGTTGTTTAATTAAATCTATACCTGCAAAAAAACGATCTGGATCTGAAAATTCATAAGTTGAGTATTTTTGGTCACCTACTTGATGAAGCATTCCACTTAGCACAACAACAGCATCATTCTCTTTTACAGAAGATATAGGTATTGGCTTGTATGGAGATTCAAGCTTTTGAGCAAGATAATTACCTACAAAAGGATTCGTAGAAATTAATAGAATTAATAAAGATAAAAAAACATGAAATTTTCTTCGATTAAAGAAAAAAATAATTAATAGGATTAGCACAATTCCCAAAGGAGACAAAAAAAAAGGTAATATTTTGTGCAAATAAATCAAGTATAACAACTACTTAAGTTATAATATAAACTAATTATATCATATTAGGCTGGAATTTAAATGGTTTTATTTGTAAATAGTCCGTAACCACCATCTCTTACTGTTCTTATAGGATCTAAACTTTTATCTGAGGCAGTCTTTAGTGCTTTTCTTAATCTACTCATATGAACATCTACTGTTCTTTCTTCAACATAAACACCATGCCCCCAAACGAAATCTAATAATTTACCTCTAGAGTAAACATGTCCTGGTCTTTCCATTAATAATGAAAGCAATTTAAATTCTTTAGGTCCAAGTTTTATATTTTTATCAAAATAAGTAACAGTCATTTCATTAAGGAAAATCTTTAGATTTTCATGTTCTAAAATATTATTAATTAAAGCAGGCCTAGATCGTCTTAGAAGAGCATTTACTCTTGATATGAGTTCTTTTGGTGAAAAAGGTTTAGAAATATAATCGTCAGCTCCAGTGTCTAATCCTAGTGATTTATCTGAATCATCGCTTCTTGCGCTAAGAATAATTATAGGTAATTGCTTAGTCTCAGATCTAGATCTCAAAGTTCTGCATAAATCAATTCCAGACATATTAGGCATCATCCAGTCTAAAATAACTAAATCTGGGGAATGATCTTCAATCAGCTGTAATGCATTTTTACCGTCTCTTGCTTTGATTGTTCCAAATCCAGAATTTTCAAGATTATATGACATTAACTCTAACTGGTTAGGTTCATCATCAGCAATTAAAATATTTGTTTTCATTTAATTTTCCTCTATTCAGGTATTATAAAGCTACTTTCGTCAGCCTTTGGTCTTTCATCTGACAAGACTTTGCCATTCACTAAAAAATAAACTTGTTCTGCAATATCAGTTACATAATCTGCAACACGTTCAATATTTTTGGCTATAAAAAGAAGATGTGCACCAGTTGGAGCTAGTTTTTTATTTCTTTGCATTGATGCAACAATTTCTAAATAATATTGTGTATGCATTTTATCAATTTTAACATCTGAGTTTCTAACTTTAACAGCTAATTTGTCATCCTCATTTGTATATGACTCTATTACATCTTCTATCATTGTAAGTGTTTTTTGTCCCATTTTACCTATATTAACACCCGGTAAATCAGAGTAATTTAATTCAATTAATAATTTTGTTCTATTAGAAATGTTTCTTGAATAGTCACCAATCCTTTCGAAAATTGTTGCAATCTTAAGGGCAACAATAACTCTTCTTAAATCAGCAGCCTGAGGAGCTCTTAAGGCAATTATTTCAAAACCTAAATTTTGCACTTTATCATCTAATTCGTCTAAAATTATATCCCCATTAATAACCTTTTCTATTTTACCAATATCTTGGGTCCCAAAATTATCAATACAACTATCGAAGTTAGTTAAGGCACCGTTACCAAGCTTGAGAAGATTGTCATTAAGTTTTTTTAAATCATCATCAAAAGATGATAAAATATGTTTATTTTCCATTTTTACTCCTAACCGATTTTCCCAGAAATATATGCCTCTGTTTGATTATGTCGAGGTCTTGTAAATATCTCTTTTGTTTTACCTACCTCAATTAATTTGCCTAAATGAAAATAAGCTGTTCTTTTAGAAACTCTTGCTGCCTGCTGCATAGAATGCGTTACAATAACTATAGAGTACTCATTTCCAAGTTCGTGTATTAGTTCTTCAATTTTAGCTGTTGCAATTGGATCAAGAGCAGAACATGGTTCATCCATCAAAATGACTTCTGGACTTACAGCAATAGCTCTAGCAATACATAGTCGTTGTTGCTGCCCGCCTGAAAGCCCTGTGCCGGGACTTAATAGCCTATCATTGACTTCTTCCCATAATCCTGCCCTTTTTAAAGACTCTTCTACAATATTATCTAAATGTTCTTTATTTTCTGATAGCCCATGTATTCGAGGGCCATAAGCAACATTATCATATATTGATTTAGGAAAAGGATTAGGTTTCTGAAAAACCATACCAATTCTAGCTCTTAAAGGAACAACATCAATTTTATCATCATAGATATTTTCATCTTCAAGTGTAATTTTACCCTCAATACGACAACTATCTATAGTATCATTCATTCTATTAAAACAACGAAGAAATGTAGATTTACCGCAACCAGAGGGACCAATAAAAGATATGACTTCCTTATTGCCTATATCAATAGTAACATTATTAATGGCTTTGTTAATTCCATAAAAAACATTAACATTTCTAGCTTTTAGCCTAGCATCTTTGGAAAAGACATCACCTACCGTTAAATCTAAATCCTTAAAATCATCTTTAATATTAACCATTGTTTTAACCTTTACCATCTTCTTTCTAGTTTTTTTCTTAAATAAACAGCCAATGCATTCATAGAAATGAGAAACCCTAACAAAACAATAATTGCGGCACTAGTTTTTTGTATAAACATTCTCTCAGCAAAGTCTGCCCACATAAAAATTTGAACTGGTAAAACTGTTCCTGGATCCATTACACTATTTGGAATGTCAACAATAAAAGCAACCATACCAATCATTAATAGAGGTGCTGTTTCACCTAATGCTTGTGCCATTCCTATTATGGTACCTGTTAACATTCCTGGCATAGCTAATGGTATAACGTGATGAAAAATTACTTGCAATTTTGATGCACCAATCCCATAAGCAGCATCTCTAACAGAAGGTGGAACTGCTCTAATGGCAGCCCTAGATGATATTATTATTGTTGGTAAAGTCATTAACGCTAGAACCATACCACCAACCAAAGGAATAGATCTGGGCATTCCAAATATACTTATAAAAATTGCTAATCCCATAATTCCAAAAACAACCGAAGGAACTGCCGCTAAATTATTGATGTTAACTTCAATGAATTCAGTTATTCTATTTTTTTTAGCTATCTCTTCCAAATAAACAGCTGTTGCCACACCTAAAGGAAATGAAATTAATAAACAGACTGATAAAGTTAACATTGATCCAATGAATGCTCCTTTTATACCAGCCATTTCAGGATTTCCAGATGCACTACCCTTCAGAATATAGTCACTAAACTCATAAGTTATTCTACCATCTTGATTGAGTTTATCTACAAAACCTATAACTTTGTCACTTACTCTTCTCTCTGACTCAGGTGTTTCTCTTTTAATATAGCCACGCAAAAAACTGTCTATATCGTCATCTAGAGCAAACTTGACTTTAGTAATTGTACCAAATAGAGAAGGATCATTTTTAACCATTTTTGCAATTCTTACATCCTTTCCAGATGAAACAATTTTTTTTGCTTGTTTTTTAGCTTTTCTTCCTTTTGGTTCTATAATAGAAAATAGTGATTCATTAACAATTTTACTTGCTTCTCCGTCAAACAAAGAATTATCGGAAAGGTCTCCCTTTGGATCAATCCTCTCTCTATCAAAATTTATATCAAGGGTAACGTAGTACTGAAAAAATCCTGGAAAACCTTTTGTAAATATTGAGTAAAACAAAAATAATAAAAAGCATACAGCCAAGCCTATTGCAATTCTTCCATAAAGTTTGAGTCTATTATCCTTTGACCTTCTTTTAACAATGGATTTTTTAACGCTATTTGTAGCTTCTAATGGAGTAATTCTTTTTTTATTCATACTGTTCTCTATATTTTTTAACAATATGCAAGGCATAAAAATTCATACCTAGAGTGATAATTATTAGAGTAAGTGCTAATGCGAATGCAGATAAGGTTTTAGCAGATTCAAATTCTTGGTCACCAACAAGAATTGTAACAATTTGAGAAGTTACTGTCGTAACTGCTTCTAGTGGATTAGCGGTTAGATTAGCAGCCAGACCAGCGGCCATTACAACAATCATCGTTTCCCCAACAGCTCTAGAAACAGCTAAAATTATACTAGCAACAACTCCTGGCAATGCGGCAGGCAGAACTATTTTTATTACAGTTTCATTCTTGGTAGATCCTAATCCATAGCCAGCATCTCTTAGAGATTGAGGCACAGCATTAATAACATCGTCAGATAATGAAGAAATAAAAGGAATAATCATTATTCCCATAACTAATCCTGCTGCAAGAGCTGACTCAGAAGCAACATCAAGTCCTAAAACAGAGCCTGATGACCTCAAGAAAGGGGCAACTGTTAATGCAGCAAAAAAACCGTAAACAACAGTCGGAATACCTGCTAAAATTTCGAGCAATGGTTTAAAAAAAGCCCTTTCTTTAGAAGTGGCATATTCAGATAAATAAATCGCACTAAATAAACCTATGGGAACTGATACACATAAAGCAATTATAGATATTAAAAAAGTACCTGCGAATAATGGAATAGCGCCATATTGAGATAATCCTTCCTGACCAGATCCAGCTCTTTCAGCACCCTCAAACTGAGGATTCCAAACTGTACCAAATAAAAACTCATCGTAGGGTATTAGTGCAAAAAATCTAATAGATTCAAAAACAACAGAAAAAATAATAGCTACAGTGGTTAAAATAGCTATTACTGAACTTACGGCAAGAATACTCATTACTATATTTTCAACTGCATTTCTGGATCTAAATTTATGATTAATTTTCTTATAACCAAAAAAGCCAGAAATTATAGCTGTAAAAACACATGAAATAGAAGTTATAATTTGAGATTGATAAACCCAGGATTTCCAAACTTCTGCTGCATCAGTTACCCATTGATCTGGGATCCCAAAAATAAGGCCTTCTACAGAGTTTTTAATCTGAGCTAAAATGATCGTGAAATTATAATCTTCTGATTTTACAACTTCAATGGGGACATAATTTTGTATTAAACTTGCAAATAATAAATCATCACCAATAGTAAATATAAAATACATACCTAGAGATGGTAATAACGATGCTAATAAAACAAAAATGCCATAATAATGGGATAATGAATGTAATTTAATATTATTGATTTTTTTAATATTTTTGGCTTCATTGTAGCCAATAATGAAGAATATAAAGGAGATAAATATAATACCAACGAGAAGGTAAAAGTTAAACAAAAATATCTCCTACAAAAAAAAGGGATTAACAATGTTAATCCCTTTATATTATTTATTTTTTTAAATCAGCAGCAGTTAACACAGGTAAACTAGACATTGCAGATTTATATTTCGCTCTTTCAGACTTAGGCATTGGGATCATTCCAGCATCAGATAAAACCCCATCATTGCCCCAATGTTTTGTCCATTCAGCCATATACTCTTTCATACCCGGAACTACTCCGATGTGCTGGTGCTTTACATAGTAATACAAAGCTCTTGAAACTGAGTAATTATTACCAGCAATGTTCTCAAAAGTAGGAGCAGTTTTACTAATTACAGCACCTTGAAGAGTATCTGAATTTTGGTCTAAATATGAAAATCCAAAAATACCATAAGAGGATGTATCTTCGTTAAGCTTTTGAACAATTAAATTATCTTGTTCACCAGCTTCAATAAAAACACCATCTGTTCTCATTGCACGGCATTTTTTCCCTTTTTTGTCACCTCTTGCCGCAGATGCAGCTTTTGCAATTTTCTCTTTACCACAATAACCCTTTTGATTTACCATTTCAGCATAACTTGCCCTAGTACCAGATGTTGTTGGCGGACCATATACACGTATTTCAATGTCTGGTAAACTTGCATCAATGTCTGACCATTTCTTAAATGGATTATCGATCCACTCTTCACAGTTATAACTTCGACCTGAACCCTCGTAACAAGCTGGGATCTTTGCAGTTAGAGCCATACCTAAATGGGCTTTAGAAATATTTAATGGAGCACCTTTTTTTGAGTTAGCCACAACAATTCCGTCGTAACCTACTTTAATTTCAGTTAATTTAACACCATTCTTTTCACAATATGCTAATTCTTTAGCCTTCATTCTTGAAGAAGCATTTCCAATATCAATAAATTTAGTACCAACACCGTCACAAACACCTTTTTTTCCGACTGAAGAACCGCCTGATTCGACAACTGGTGTTTTGAAATTTGGATTTTTACCTAATTGCTCAGCAATGATTCTCGCAAATGGCAAAACGGTAGAAGATCCAGCTAAACTAAGAGTGTCTCTAGCTTGCGCTGCACTTGAAATAATTAGACTAGAGAAAATACCAGCCATAATTAAAGTTTTTTTCATTTATAACTCCATAATTAAGGTTAAAATTTAATTAAAATATTAGACCTTTATTATTCATATAAGTTACTTTTATATTTCAAAAATATTACATATTTATTACAAAATATATTAAATATGAGAAAGTAATTAGTTTGTATAATGTAATTAAGTATAAATTAGCCTTTTATGTTACAAATTTATTACATTAATAGTTTTTGTTTAGTAATTGATTAGAGGAAAATTTATTGAAAATGTAGTTTTATCATTGATTATGCTTGAGACATTCATAGTTGCTCTATGTTTAATCAAAATGTGTTTTACAATAGCCAAACCTAGTCCAGTTCCACCAAGTTCTCTAGACCTTGCTTTATCTACTCGAAAAAATCTTTCCGTTAATCTATCTAAATATTTTTCAGGAATACCTTCACCTTTATTAATTACGCTTATCATAACTTCTTCTTGGTTATGTTGTTCTATTCTTACAACTACATCAGTACTTTCAAAACTATATTTAATTGCATTTTCAAGTAAATTTACAAAAACCTGGTTTATTTCGTCAATATCACCAATAACAAAGCAAGGATCATTAACATTCTGTCTTAAATCTTCAAAAATCAAATTATGATTTTTACTCAGTCCCCTTTCTTTAATTGACGAAATCACATATTGAATAGGATTAATAATAGAAATACTTGTATTTGGAGTAATATGTTCTTCTGTTTCTACTTTTGACAATGACAAGATATCATCAATTAATCTGTTCATTCTTTTAGCTTCTTCATCCATGATATTAAGAAACTTTTTCTGAATTTTTTTGTCCTTTACATCTCCATTTAACAAAGTTTCAATAAAACCTACTAAACTAGTGAGCGGAGATCTTAATTCATGACTTACATTAGCCACAAAATCTCTCCTAACCTTTTCCAAATTTCTCTGAAGTGTCATGTCTAAAAGAAGAATTGAGAAAAGGTCTTCATCAATTTTTTTTACTTTGAGTACAAGAGACCTTCTTAATATGTCCTCTGTTTGGAAACTAAATTCATTACTGAAAATACCATCATTATTATTTTTATTTAGATCTTTTAATTCATCAAGAGGTATAAAATTACATATATTTTTACCTTTTAAGTTATCTCCAAGATATTGTTTTGCAAGGTTATTATATAATAAAATGGAACCAAAACTATCACACATAACTAAGCCATCTTCTAAAAGTTGGCTTAAATTGATGATGTTATTTGGGATGGATTTTTGGATCATGAGTTTATAAAATTTCGAAAATAATTATTTATGTAATAAATATACAATAATTTTGCTGTTATTTTAAGATATATATGTCAGATAATTTATGAAAAGGTTAAAATATGACCAAAATAGCTATAAATGGTATAGGAAGAATAGGTAAGTTAGTTTTAAAATTACTTATCTCAAATGATTATAAAGTAATATATTTAAATGAACTTAATGGAAACCCTTCTTCTTTATTACACAGTCTAGAGTTTGATAGTATTCATGGTAAATGGGACGCTAGCTTTAAACTAGATAATGAAAAAATTTCAATTAACAAAAAAAATATTCAATCAACGTTCAAAAAAAATATTGAAAACTTAGATCTAAACAACATTGATATCTTAATCGATTGCACTGGGGCACATAATAACTCGTCAGATTTAAAAAAATATTTTGACAAAGGTGTAAAGAAAGTTGTTGTCTCTGCTCCTGTAAACGAGGAAAACATTGCAAATATAGCTTATGGTGTAAATCAAAACATATATAACCCAAATGAACATAATATAATTACAGCAGCAAGTTGTACTACGAACTGCATAGCCCCTATCATTAAAGTAATACACGAAAATATAGGCATAGTTCACGGCTCTATAACAACTATTCATAATTTAACAAATAGCCAAACATTAGTTGATATTCCTCAAAATAATCTTAGGAGGGCCAGGTCTGCAGTAAATAACTTAATTCCAACAACTACTGGATCTGCCAAGGCTATTTCACTTATTTACCCTGAACTCAAAAGTAAGTTAAATGGCCACGCAGTCAGAGTACCTTTATTAAACGCATCCTTAACTGACTGCGTCTTTGAAATGAAACGTCCTGTTAATGAAGACGAGGTCAATTCTATGCTTAAAAACTCAAGTGAAAATGAACTTAAAGGTATTCTTGGATATGAAGATCGTCCATTAGTATCAACTGACTTTGTTAATGACCCAAGGAGTTCAATAATAGACGCCCTTTCAACAATGGTAATAAACAAAACTCAATTAAAATTATATGCTTGGTATGATAATGAATGGGGTTATGCCAATAGATTGGTCGATATTGTTGGTATGGTTAGTAAAACTATTTAAAAAATGATTAAAGCACTAAACAATAATGAAATTTCTTTTGTTCTAGTAACATTATCTTACTGGTTCTTTATGCTTACTGACGGGGCATTAAGAATGTTAGTTCTCCTTCATTTTCATACACTTGGCTTTAGCCCACTCCAATTAGCTTATTTATTCTTATTATACGAATTCTTTGGCATGGTAACAAACCTAACAGCAGGATGGATTGCAAGAAAAATTGGTTTAAATATTACACTATTTAGTGGGATGATTTTACAAATAGTTTCATTATTACTTTTAACTCAAGTTGATAAAAGTTGGAGTATAACCTCATCAGTTATTTTTGTTATGGCTACACAAGGTTTGTCTGGCATAGCAAAAGATCTAACTAAAATGAGCTCCAAAAGTTCTGTAAAATTATTGGCCCCAGATAAAAATAACAAATTATTTCAATGGGTTACACTAATGACTGGATCTAAAAATGCAGTTAAAGGATTTGGCTTTTTACTTGGGTCACTTTTGCTTGCGTTTTTAGGCTTTCAATTGTCTTTGATATTAATGGCCGGATTACTTTCAATAATTTTGATACTCGTTTTTGTTTATTTAAATAATGATTTTTCAAAAATTAAAAAAGACGTAAAATTTTCCGAAGTATTTTCAAAAAACAACAATATTAATTACCTTAGCTTTGGAAGAGTTTTTTTATTTGGAGCCAGAGATACGTGGTTAGTTGTTGGACTTCCTGTGTTTTTATATTCTATGATGTCTGATGGATCAATTGACGCTAATAAAAAAGCTTTCTTTGTCATTGGAACATTCATGGCTCTATGGACTATTTTTTATGGCTTTGTACAAGTCATAACTCCAAAAATTTTGTCTCAAAATGAATCAATCGGTAAGCAAACAAAGTATTGGGCTAGTTTGCTTATAGGCATCCCTATTTTATTGTTATTATTAAGTTTATATTTTGAAGAGTATAAGCTTTATATAACTATATCTATTCTTTTCATTTTTGGATTTGTGTTCGCTGTAAACTCATCATTACATTCTTTTTTAATATTAAAATATACAGATAAAAACAGAGTGACCCTTGATGTAGGCTTTTATTATATGTCCAATGCTTTTGGAAGGCTTATAGGCACTTTATTATCAGGATTGTCTATACAGTTTGGGGGATTCTTAACCTGTATTTTTATTACAGCATTAATGCTTGCCTTAAACAGACTGTCGATGGAAAAGCTGGATTTAAAAAATATATAATTTAAATGTTAATTGAAAGTTTCTACATCAATAGATTTTTTAGATAAACTTGATTGGTAAATAGCTTCTAAAACAGCGATATTTTGAAATTTTTCAATATCTTTAAATATATATTCATCTTCTTTATTAATTGCATCTACAAAATTGTTAATATTAGCAGAAACTGTGTCCGTCCAATCAAAATTTTCCTCTTTAACCGATCCGTCATTCATTACAATCTTCATAAATGAAGGTCCTGGAGTGTCTGGATGTGAACTGTCAACTAATTCTACCCACCCATTCTCTCCCCATATAGTTATCCTTTGATAATGAGGTGTTTTTAGAATTGCTGTGATTTGAGTACTAAGTCCAGATTTATGATTAAGACTTGCTGAAACAACATCGCCTGTTTTGTAATCAAGCGCTCTTTGTGCAGTTGAAGCAAACACACTTTCCACAGGACCAAACAACCATATCATTAGATCAGTTAAATGCACACCCATCCCAGTCATACCGGCAGCAGGTGCATATTGTGGATCTGTGCGCCAATTATCTAATGGAAGATTTGCCAATTTATTATGACTAAAATGCCCTTCAGCATACATAATGTTACCCAAAGAATTGTTATTTATTATTTCTTTAAGTTTTTGCCATCCTTTTTCAAAACGTCTTTCATGGCCAACCCCGAGTATGACTTTATTCTCATTACACATATCAATCATTTTTTTTACTTCTGATGATATTAAAGACAGAGGCTTTTCACAGAAAACATGAACACCCAAGTTTGCTACTTTTATAGTTTGGTCCATATGAAATGAATTAGGGGTACAAAGTATGATTGCATCTATTGTCTCTTCTTGAAATGCGTCGTCAAACTCAGTAAAAATTTTTAAATTCTTGTCATCTGAAAGTTTAACTGCATTTTCATCAGGATAAGGATCAATTAAGTTAACAATCTTCACCTTAGACGATGAAGATAATCTATTAATCATTAACTTTCCCCACCAACCTAAACCTGCAATTGAGACTTTAGTTTCCAAGATATTTCTCTTCATTAAGGAGATGGTATCACTTGATCATTTTGAGGAACAAGCCAACCTTTTTGCACAGCAGGCCTATCAATCATTTCCTTATACCACCTAGTAACGTTAGGAAATTCATTTAAATCAATCTCTTGCCAGTCAAATCTAGCTGTCCAAGGCCATATAGAAATGTCAGCAATACTATATTCCTTACCAGATATATATGGATTTTTACTTAGACGCTTATCCATTACACCATATAGTCTTCTGGCTTCTTTTGAATATCTTTCTTCAGCATATGCTGACTTTCCCTTGTTGTATTTAACAAAGTGATGAACCTGTCCAAACATAGGTCCTACCCCGCCCATTTGCCACATAAGCCATTCTATTGTCCTGTAATATTCATCAGTATTGGATTTGTTTATTAGCGTTCCACTTTTCTCAGCCAGGTACATTAAAATAGCGCCTGATTCAAAAAGTGAGTAATTATTATTATCTCTATCAATAATTGCAGGAATACGGTTGTTTGGTGATATTTCTAAAAAATGAGGTTGGAATTGTTCATCTTTTCCAATGTTTATAGGAAAAACATTATAATCAATTCCAGTTTCTTCTAACATTATAGACACTTTCCTACCGTTAGGTGTCTGCCAACTATATAGGTCTATCATTATTTAATCCTTATTTTAGAGTGTAATTACTATGCCACCTTTTGTTTTTCTACCTTCAAGTAAGTTATGAGCTTCAACTATTTTTTCTAGCGGCATTTTATCATGAATAGCTACTTTTAATCGTCCATCTGCAATTCTACTGTAGAGTTGATAAGAGGCATCATTATATTCCTCTCTATTTGCAATATAAGTGAATAAAGTGGGCCTTGTTACAAAAAGAGAGCCCTTAGCAGATAGTAAAGCTAGATTAAAATCAACTATTGGTCCGGACGCCTGACCAAATAGTGCCCATAATCCCCTAGGTTTAAGGCAATCCATTGAACCTGGAAAAACTGACTTAGCAACACTATCATAAACTACATCACATTTCTGGTTGTCTGTAATAGACATTACTTCAGCTACAAAATCTTTATCATTATAATCAATAACATGATGATAACCGGCTTTTTTAGCTGCTTCTGCTTTTTCTGGGCCACCAACGGTTCCGATCATAGTTGCACCTATTTCACGTCCCCATTGCCCCATTAATTGGCCAACACCTCCCGCAGCAGCATGAACCAATGCTGTCATGCCACTTTCTAACTTAAATGTTAAATGAAGCAAATAGTGAGTGGTTAAACCTTTGAGTGTGCTTGCAACGACATCATGATCATTAACATCCACTTTAAGTTCAACTGCATGAGCTGCATTTATCAGAGCGTACTCTGCATAAGCTCCAACAGGAGTAACATATGATACTTTATCACCCTCTTTTAAGAAGTTGACATCTTGTCCAAGTGAATGAATGTGACCTACACCTTCAGAACCAGGTATTTTAACCTTTTCCTGATTTGGCCAGGGATATAAACCACTTCTAAAATATGTATCTAAATAATTTAGTCCGATAGCAATGTTTTTTACAACAATTTGACCTGGACCTGGAGATGGAATGTCTGCCTCTACAGGACGCATATTTTCCGCAACACCAAAATCTGTAAGCTCAATAACTCTTTGTTTCATAAAACCCTCTCCTAAATTATTTACAAAGAAAGCATTACATTTTATAAATATTAAAATCAATATTTTATAATTAATTAACTTGTAAAATTTATAATTATAATTATTTCTACTATAAACTATTCAGGAGAATTAAATGAGTTTAGTACTGTCAGACCTCCCTTACGCCATAGATGCTTTATCTGAACATGGCATGAGTAAAGAAACAATGGAATATCATCACGATATTCATCATAAAGCCTATGTTGATAATGGAAACAACCTATTAAAAGGTACCGAGTGGGAAAATAAAAGCTTAGAAGAGATTATTGTTGGGACTTATGATTCTAATAATGTTGCTCAAAGCGGTATTTTTAATAATGTATCTCAACACTGGAACCATGAACAGTTTTGGCAAATGATGGGTCCTGCAAAGGTTAGCATGCCGTCTGAATTAGAAAACGCTATAACAAGCTCTTTTGGAAGCATTGACAAATTTAAGGAAGATTTTTGTAACGCTGGTGCAACACAATTTGGTTCAGGTTGGTGTTGGTTAGTTAAATGTAAAGATGGCAGCCTAAAGGTAACTAAGACAGAAAATGGTGTTAATCCTGTTTGCTTTGGACAAACAGCATTATTAGGATGTGACGTATGGGAGCATTCTTACTACATTGATTTTAGGAACAAAAGACCAGTATACTTAAAGAATTTTGTAGATAATTTAGTTAACTGGGAAAATGTTGCATCTAGACTTTAAAAAATTTTAATTAGAAGGAATTTTATATAATTCCTTCTAGTTTTTTTCCATAATTATATCAAAATTTAAATTATAGCATTTTTGGTTATTATCCTCATCAAAACCTTCATCTAACTGCCTTATTAAACTCTTCTTCACTGCAAAAACAGTATCACTCTCTAAATATTTATCACCGTCTATGAATACGTGAGTTACAAGATCTTTGTAGCCATCAGCTTTAACCATAAAGTGAATATGTGCTGGTCTATATGGGTGTCTATCCAGATTATTTAGAAGATCTCCTACGGGACCATCAACAGGGATTGGATAATATTGTGGTTTTACTGTTCTAAATAAATAAGATCCATCTTTAAGAGATGATAAAGTAGCTCTTAAATCTACTACGTCACCATCTTTTTGAACATCATATAAACCGTCAGGACCTGATTGCCAAACTTCAATTGATGCCCCTGATATCGGATTTTTATCTGTATTCATAATATTACCTGAAACTATACAATTATCTCCTACTACACTTTTAGCTATATTTTCACCATTAGTAACTGTAGGCGACGGTGCATGAAATGGTCCTAAAACAGTCGTCTCAGTTTCATCCTTTGACTTGCGATTATTTATAGCGTCTAGCAACATTGAAACACCCAAGACATCAGATAAAAGTATAAATTCCTGTCTTCTATCATCACATTTCTGACCTGTTTTAGTTAAAAACATAATAGCCTTCATCCATTCATCTTCAGTTGGTTCAACTTCTTTTACAACTTGATGTAAATGGGTAATTAAGGAGTTCATTATCTGCTTAAGTCTTTTATCTTCTATTTTAGAAAAGCTATCTAAAACAGCTTCGGTTGCGTTGCTTTCATTAAAATCCATTTTATTTCTCCCAATTAAATAAAATTATCAATATATTTAACGAATAAATCAGCTCCCTTTTGAATGTTTAACTCCCAATCATTCGCAGCATCTTTATTAGCATTATCAGAAATATATTTATAACAAAAGAAAGATATATTGTTGAGCAAACAGAATTTTGCAATAGGATAACTTTCCATATCAACTATATCAGTTTCTAATTTCTGTTTGCCAATGACAAAATTATCTCCAGTCCCACAGGAATAACCTTCATAATCCAAAGTTATGCTATTAATTTTATCATAGGGCGTTTCTCCCATTTCAAAACCTAGCGGCCTAACATCCATGTCTCTCTGTTTAAAGTTGTTAATTTGGATCAAGCCATTTAAATTTTCATTTAAAGACCCTGCGGTACCGTAATTAATAATAACTTTAGGTTTAAAAGTGTTATAAGCATTCACAACTGAAAAAGACGCGTTAACTTTGCCAACACCTGAGTAGACAATATTCCAGTTAGGAAGTAATGATCTTGGTAATTCTCTTTCTAAAGCAACAATAATAAGAGTATCTTTAGGAATCAACTTATCAGGTGTCATATTTTAACAACGAATGTACAGTAGAGTTTAATTTATCTTTTCCAGACAAAGCGACTAATTCGATTACTACCAAAGAAGAAACAACTGTACCTTTCGAAAATGAAATTAAATCTTCAGCGCATCTTAAAGTTCCGCCAGTTGCAAGTAAATCATCTATTAAAATAATATTTTTATTTTTTAAATCTAAATTTTTTTTAACTGAAAGCTTAGATACACCATACTCTAATTCATATTCTTTGCTAATAACTCCTCCTGGTAATTTGCCTTCCTTCCTAATCATAAAAGATCCGACACCCAAAGCGTCAGCAATTAAAGTAGAAAACAAAAAACCTCTGGCATCCAAACCACCAATTAAGTCAACTTGGTAAGGTTTAATTAGCTTTAAAAAATCTGTTTTAACTTTATTTACTGCTTCATTTTTAGTTAATAAAAGACTGATATCTTTAAACAATATCCCCTTTACAGGAAAATCAGGAATTTCTTCAATATAATCATATAAATTCATTTATAATTAATCCACTTTATAAATATTAGTTAAATGATAGTAATAATATATAGTAGTATATTTTTTAATGGATAAAAAATGAATTATTTAATGCCCCATTCACCTAAGAAAGATATTTATCTTAATAAATACGGGCTATTGAGTAATTTAAAATTCGTACTCAAAGATATGTGCGATGTTAAACATTTAAAAACTTCATGTGGTAATCCAGACTTTTTTAAAAAATGTGATTTTGCCAATGATCATGCCCTATTTTTGAAAGATTTACTTAATGAGGGATCTGTTTTAAAGGGTATAACAGTTTGCGATGAGTTCTTTTATTCTTTAATTGGCGAAAATGGTCACTACGGAACTCCTACTAATTTAAATGCACCTTCTTGCGTCCCTGGTGGATCTAGCTCAGGGTCAGCAGCAGCTCTTACTAATGATCTTTATGATTTTTCTATAGGTTCTGATACTGGTGGCTCAGTAAGAATACCAGCATCTTTTTGCGGTTTAATTGGAATGAGACCTACTCACAATAGAATAAACACTAAAGGAGTTTATCCAATGGCTCCTAGCTTTGACACAGTAGGTTGGTTTGCTAATAGTATAGGAATATTTCAAAAAGTTGGTGAAGTGCTATTAGATAAAATGGATAAATCAGATGTTAATTTTAGACAATTTGTTATAGCGGAAGATCTTTTAGAACTTTGTGATGTAGCAGTCCAAGAAAATTTTAATAATTATATTAAGAATAATTTACCAGGTGTTGATAAAAATCGTTTATCTAAAATAAGTAAAGATATTATCGCTGATAATTTTAGGATTCTCCAAGGTAATGAAGTTAAAATAAATATTATTCCTTGGATAGAAAAGAATAACCCTAAGATATCTCCTGAAATTAAAAGTAGAATTGATATGGCTTCTAAAATTACAGACATAGAAGTTAGTAAAGCTCTAACATTTAGAGAAAACCTTATAGATGAAATCAAAAAATCTTTGCCAGAAGGTACTATAGCGGTGTTCCCTACAGCTCCATTTTCTGCTCCCAAAAGTGGTCAGGATGATGAAAGCTTAGGGTTTTATAGAAAAAGACTAATGCAGTTAACCTCAATTGCAGGCATGACCTCAAGACCACAAATATCAATACCAAAGTTAAAAGATAAAACTGGTCCTGTGGGTATTTCGTTATTAGGATGGCAATATAGCGATGAAATATTATTGAATAAATTAGTAGAAATTTAAAAAGGATATAAAATGACACGAATTAAAGACTGGAAAGTAGAAGATTTAACTAGTGAACAAAAAGAAATTCATGACGCTATCATTAATGGCCCTAGAGGTCATGTAGTTGGACCATTAAGAGTATGGTTAAATAATCCTGGACTTGCTCGAAGTGCCCAAACTGTTGGTGCATATGCAAGATATGGAACTTGCTTATCAAAAGGTTTATCTGAACTTGCTATAATCGTAACAGGAAGAGTATGGTCTTCTGCATTTGAATGGGAGCATCATGCACCCCTCGCTATTGAAGGAGGCATTGATCCAAAACATGTTGAAACTATTTCACTTGGTAAAAAACCAATCTTTGAAAATCCAGAACAAAATGCAGTATTTGACTTTGCAGCAGAGGCTAATATTATTAAAAATGTTTCTGACAACACTTACAAAAGACTTGTTAATTTACTTGGAGAAAATGCAGCAATTGATATAGTCGGTATTTGTGGCTACTACAGTTTAATATCTATGACGCTTAATGTGTTCAAGGTCCCTAATGACACAGACAAATGGCCACTGCCAGAAGTAAAAGATTTTTCAGAAATGGTTAAAAGCTAACTATTACTTGGAAAGGTATATTGTGCTCCTGTATGTTGACCTGAAGGCCACCTTCCAGTCACAGTCTTCAGTCTTGTGTAAAACCTTACTGATTCCATACCATATACTCCATGCCCACCAAAAGCAGATCTTTTCCAACCTCCAAACGAATGATAAGCAACAGGAACAGGAATAGGCACATTAACTCCTACCATTCCAATTTGACATTCATTTGCAAACTGTCTTGCAACCCCACCATTTGAAGTGAAAATGGCTGTTCCATTACCGTATTCATGCTTATTTACTATATCAAGAGCGTAATCGAACGTGTCTGCTCTTACCATTGATAAGACAGGACCAAAAATTTCTTCCTTATAAATAGACATATCCGTTGTAACATTATCAAAAAAGGAACCGCCGATAAAGAAACCATTTTCATAACCTTGAAGTTTCAAATTTCTTCCATCTACAACCAAGTCAGCCCCCTCATCAACACCCTGGTCAATATATCTTTTAACTTTTTGTAAATGATCAGAAGTAACCAATGGACCCATTTCTGAGTCAGGGTCAAGTCCAGGACCTATTTTTAAATTTTCAATCTTAGGTTTAACTATCTCTTTTATCTTATCGCCTGTGTCTTTACCTACAGGAACTACAACTGAGATTGCCATACAACGCTCACCTGCAGATCCAAAAACAGAGCCCATAATAGCATCTCCTACCATCTCCATATCAGCATCTGGCATAACGACCATATGGTTTTTGGCACCACCCATAGCCTGAACTTTTTTTCCATATTTAGCTGCTTCACTGTAAACATACTGAGCAATAGGTGTAGAACCAACAAAGCTTACACCACTGATGTCATTATGTTGTAAAATAGCATCAACAGTATCTTTCCCACCATTAACCATATTAAGTACTCCAGGAGGGATACCGGCTTCAAGAACTATTTCAGATAGCAATCTAGTTGAACTTGGATCTCTTTCTGATGGTTTAAGTATAAAACAATTTCCACATGCAATGGCTACTGGAAACATCCACATTGGAACCATAATAGGAAAGTTGAAAGGTGTAATTCCGGCACATATTCCCATTGGTTGATAATCAGACCAACTATCAATTGACCTTCCAACATTACTTGTATAATTGCCTGCTAAGTGATTAGGAATGCCACAAGCAAACTCTACAACCTCTAATCCCCTGCCAATTTCCCCCAGTGCGTCATCAAAAGTTTTACCATGTTCTTGTGAAATAAGTTTGGCCAATTCATTTTGTCGTAATTCTATAATTTCCTTTAACTTAAACATCTTTCTAGATCTAACTAACGGTGTCATACTTGACCATTCAGGAAAAATATTAAGAGCTGACTTAACTGCTTGATCAACACAATTTGCAGTTCCTGAGACAACACGCGATATCTCTTCACCTGAGGCTGGGTTGTATATAGGTGTAGAAGATAAATTTGGAAAATCAGCATTCTGCCCATTAATTAAATGATCTACAAGTTTCATTTGTACTCCTAATGATTTTAAATAATAATAAAATTAATAACATGAACTATAGTGCAGAAAACTTAATTAAAGTAAATTGAAAGTTGTTTTTTACGTGAATAAAATTGCTTCAGAAATAATTAAATATAAAGTTACTTATCTAGAAATGAAGAAACGTCCAAGCTTTGATTGGCCAAAGATACTGAAACATAAATTAACTATATTAAAAGCTGAAAATATTCCTTCTTGGTATTTTTTATTTTTTTACAAACAGGTTGGAAAAAATTATTACTGGACTGACTGGCTTAATAAGACTGACAAGGAAGTTAACGATTTTGTAAATGATAAAAATGTAATATTTTACACTCTTATTAAGGATGGATGGCCAGTAGGTTTCTTTATGTTAGATTATAGAACAATTAATATCTGTAATTTGAGCTTTTTAGGACTTGTTGAAGAAGCAATAGGTATTGGTTTAGGAGAATATCTTTTAAAAACAGCTATTTTAACAGCTTGGGACAGCAAAAAAATAGAAACTTTAAGTGTAAACACGTGTTCACTTGATCATAAAAGAGCTTTACAATTATACCAAAAAAATGGTTTTTCACCCGTTGAATTTAAAAATTTTAAAAAATATGTTTAATTAATGAAATCTTTTCCAGGAAGAAACATTCCTGGTCTGTTGTTGGTTGCCCCATCGTTCTCCCAAACTATTTTTCCGTTTACAAACACACTTTCAATGCCTTCCGAATGAAGTTTTGGTGATTTATAAGAAGCTTTATCAATAATTGTATCTGGGTTAAATATCACTAAATCAGCATAGTTTCCTACATCTATTGTACCTCTAGATTTAAGTCCAAAAACCTCAGCGCTTTTACCAGTCATTTTATAAACAGCTTCCTCAAGTGGGAATAGTTTCATTTCTCGAGAATATTTTCCTAATACTCTAGGAAAAGTTCCCCAAAGTCGTGGATGAGGATGTCTATCACCAGGAATACCGTCAGAGCCTATCATTGACCCTGGAAACATAAGTATTCTATTTAAATCTTCATCATCCATCTGAAAGTATATAGCTCCAGCTGGATAGAGCTTATCAATCGTTTTATCTATACTTAAATCAAATTTTTTTGATAAATCATTCAAATCTTCACCAGAGATGTCTGGATAATTATCTGACCAAGTTACTAAAACCTTGTCTGCTCTTTTGACAAAGCTTTTAAGTAGCATAGTCGAACTAGCTGTGTAGGGGTAACAATCTAGATCAAGAAAATTATCTTTTTTAGCTTCTTCAATCAACTTAAGAGTAGTTTTACTTTTTCCCCAATTTTCTCTTCCTGCACATTTATGATGTGAAATTACAGTTCTTACCTTTGTTGAAGATGATATTTTGATAGTTTCATTAACTGATTTAATAACATCAATAGCTTCATTTCTCATATGTGTAGTAAAAACCCCATCAAATTCTGGTAAGATTTTAGCTAATTCAATAATCTCTGAGGTAGGTGCGTCATTTGCTGCGGGATATGCCAAGCCAGTTGATAATCCAATTGAACCGTCTTCCAGAGCTGTTTTTAAACAGTCTACCATTTTATTTATTTCATGCTTGCTTGCAGGCCTTTCAAACTCACCATTCATTGCCTCTACTCTTAACATTGAATGTCCAGTTAAAAGAGCAACATTTACAGTACTAGGTTTATCTTCGAATTCAGTTCTATAATCCTTAACTCTTGGAAATCTAAAAACCTCTGACTTTCCTAAGAGTGCTATTGGCGCGGGAACATCACCCTTATAACTAAATGGTGCTAAGCTAATACCACAATTACCTGCTATACAAGTTGTTACACCCTGACTGATTTTTGAAGACATTGTTGGATCTAAAAATACATTATCATCATCGTGAGTATGAACATCTATAAATCCTGGCGAAATAATCTTATTTTCTGCATCTAATGTATATTTAGCTTTAAAATTAGATAAGAAATGGTTTTCTGACGGATCTCTTACGTCTCCATTCTCAGGAGGGAAAACAGCAATTATTTTACCATTATCAATAACAATGTCAGACTTAAATTTTGGCGCGCCAGTACCATCTATAACTTCACCATTCATAATATGGACATCATAAGTATGCATTAATAAGCTTTTTATCAAATTACTTTTAATAATAGTATATTATATTTAATTATAAATAAAATCCATACTTACTAGATCGAAAGAGATTAGTTTGTATAAATGACATTATTGTAATATTGTTTGTATTTTATAATCTTGGGAGGATTATATGTCTTCATTATTAACTAATTTAAAAAGTGCAGTCATTACTGGATTTGTATTAGCATTTATTTTAATTTTCTTTTTGGCACAAGGTTCATTTGATCAAACAGCTTTTAATATGTGGCTATTAAGGTGGTTTCACGTTGTGGCAGCTATAATGTGGGTTGGTATATTATATTACTTTAATTTTGTACAAATACCTAATATGGCCAAGATCCCAGACGAACAAAAGCCAGCTATTAGTAAAGTTATTGCCCCAGCTGCATTATTGTGGTTTAGATGGGGTGCAGTCGCTACTGTTTTGTCCGGTTTGATTTTAGCTCACTTAAATGGTTATCTTCATGATGCAATGACATTTTCTGAGGGACAATGGCCAATAGGTATTGGCATGTGGCTTGGAATAATAATGTTTGTGAATGTTTGGGCAGTAATATGGCCTAATCAAAAAAAAGCTTTAGGTATAATTGAAGTCGATGCAGAGACTAAAGCTAAAGCAGCAAGAAGGGCAATGTTATTTTCAAGAAAAAATGTAATATTATCTATTCCCATGTTAGTAGCCATGACAGTAGCTCAAAACAGCTTTTCCTAATTATATTTAATTAAGAGGTATTTTTAAAATACTCCTTATATTATTTCATTGCCATATTCCAAAAATCAATTTCAAGAAGAGTTGACTTGTTAAAAATTTGATTAACTTTTTTCCATTTATAAGTGTTTTCAAAATTAGTACCTAATCTTAACAAGAATGCCTTATCTATTAATCCAGATACATTTTTACAGACATCTTGGTATTCAATACTTGAATATGTTTCTATCCACTTCTTATACATAAGTGTTTTGGGATTGCTGTTTCGACAGTTTAAGCCAATTTCACCATAACCTAGAACACATGGTGCAAGAGAAGATAATAGATCTAAAAAATCACCTGAGTATCCGAGTTCTAAAACATATCTTGTGTAGGCAATGTTTTGATTTTCTTCATCAACATTTTCTAAATCAGATTTTGATATTCCATAATTTGCACATAGGCTAATATGAAGTTCCATTTCAAAATTTATTAAGTCGTTTACTGTGCTAGCTGCAATTTTCATTTCGTTAAGATTATCAGATTTCAAAATAGCTAAAGCCCAGGCTTTAGAAAATTGAATTAAAAATAAATAATCTTGGGTTAAATAATGTAAAAAATTTTCTTCTTTAAGGGTATCATTTGATAATTTGTTAACAAATTCATGTTTAGTGTATAAAAGCCAATTTTTTTTATGATTTTCTTTTAAGAGGGTAAAAATATTTCCGTAAGACATTTGTAAAATCCTATAACAAAATTCATGGAATATTAGGCAGCCAGTACTTTTTTCCACCAAATCAAATAAGAGATAAGTTCTCTTGGATATAAATTTTGCCAAGAATTTCCTTTTACAGCTAACCTTTTAGCTTTATTAGCTAGTCTTTGAGCTATAATTTCCTCATTATTTTTATCAAACTCACTTGGATTTGTTTTGATATAGTCATTTACACCAATCATTTGAGGTGTAAAACCTAACAAAGAAAGAGTTCTTGCGCCAAACCATGGAGATAAATATAAATCCATCAATTTGTAAAAATTATCCTCCTGACCTCTCTCTTTTCCTCCTTTAGTAAGCATCCAAACATTATTCCAAGTTTGATGCCCCTCTTTCATAGTTCCATAATGAATATCAGCACCTTTTTTTGAAGCTATTACAGCTATTGGCTCCCAGCATGACGAGACAAGCACTTGTTCACTAACAAGTAAATCAACGCCATTACCAAAATTTTTCCAAAAGGTTTTAAATTGACCCTTCTTTTTTTTATCTATCAAAAATTCGCAAACACCTTTTAACTCTGACTTTGACAAATCAGAAGGATCAATAATATCTTGTTTTCCAGTTTCTTTTAAATATAAGGCTGTAGTAAATAAACTTGGACCTGGTTCATTTTGCAAAGACGCGTAACCTTTAAATTGACTATCAAATAATGCATCCCAACTCTCAATTTCAGCACCAACTTTTGCTTTGTTATAAGCTAACGAATCAGCATTTGATATATATGGCACAGCAATAATTTCACCATTCTTGTTTCTAATTGTATCTGCAGCTAAATTTCCTTCTTTATATTGAGGTATAAGATTTTTCCAGTTTTTTATTCTAGACGTATCTAGGGTTACTATCGATTCTGTTTCAAATAAAAGATCTTCTTGGCTACCACCATTATCAGAGATAGCATCATATAATTTTTGACCTCCACCTAATTTAGAAAATAACTGGAGAAATTCTTTTGGAGAACCTTTTTTAGGATAAAAATCTATTGGAACATCAGCCTTTTCGCTCATTTCTTTCCAATTGTTAGTAACCTTAGCTACATTAACAGAGTAAATTTTTAATGGATTATTTGCTAATGCTTTCATTATCAATGTTTGACTAAAACAAGATGATAAAGTAATTAAAGACATATCTTTTATAAAATTTCTTCTATTTGATCTTAACATTTAATATATCTAATTGATCTATAGTTATTTCATATATATTTAATATTAAATATGTAATTTTTAAAGAACAATTTTCAATAATTATTATTATATAGTTCAAATATATGTAAAAATTAAGAGATACTTTTATGAAAATTAACTACAAAGAATTTCTAGATAATAATTTATCTGTTAATAGTTATTTATGGCCAAACGATAGAAATCCATTTGAATTTATAGAAACAATAGTAAAATCTAGAATTAAAAATATTGGGTTACATACTGATTTTATTAATAATTATGGAGTTAATAAATTAAAACAGGAACTAACTTTAAATAAAATCAATGTTACAAGCATTAACTCGGTTGGTTATTTCACTGATCCTTATTACTTTAAACAAAATGAAAAAGTATTACAAAGTTCTAAAATCTTAAACCCTGACCTTGTATGCCTCATTACAGGTGGGGCAATGGGTGGACCTAACCCTATAAGTGATGAATTTACGTTAGATATTAATAAAATAGATATTGAAAGCTTAAGAAAAGAAACCAGTCAAAAATTAATTTTATTATTTGAAGAAGCTTCAAAGTTTAATTTAACACTTGGGCTAGAACCTATTGGAAGTTGGGAAATTTTAAAAAAAGGACACTTTAATTCAATAGCAAGTTGTTTAAAGTTAGTTAAAAATTATAACCACAGTATAATAATTGACCTTTATCATAGCTTTGCTGACATTGATTTAGATACTTTTTTAAAAAAATCTCCAAAATTAGGTTTGCTACAATTCTGTAATATAAATTTTGATAAAAATTTTAGACCCATTGGTAGAAAAACTATTAATAAATTAAATAATCAAAATAATTTAAATTTATCTAAATACATCAAATATATTTGTAATAGGAAAGATAATATAAAAATAGAGTTTGAGGTATTTCAGTCAGATATTAATGATGATCCCAAAGATGTAATATTAAATTTAAAAAATGAAATTTTAGATTTATTGTAAATTATTTATTCAAAAAATTTAACGCTAGACCTTTTCTTGCCCAAGGAACTTCCAGTAAATTTCCTTCATATGAAGCTGTAATGTATGCTGTTTGTAAATCTTTCGAGCCAAAACAAATATTGGTGATGTAAGGATCTTCAAATTTTATAAATTCAACTAATTCTCCTGATGGAGATATAACCGTAATACCTCCGTTAAAAAGTGTCCCTACGCAAATATTCCCATTATTTTCAACAGCGAGTGAATCAAACCTTTTAATTCCTCCTTCATTATTTAACAAAATGCCTCCATTAATAGAATGTGGAAAAGGAATTTTTTGAACTTCTCCATCACCTATAATTTTAAAACTATAAAGTTTACCCCCTTCTGTTTCAGCTACATAAAGGGTTCTTTCGTCAGGAGACAATCCTATTCCGTTAGGTGTCATAATAGGGTGGATAACTTCTTTAATCATTGATCCATCAGCCTTAGCCCAATATATTGCACCCCTATCCATATCTCTATTTCTAACTTTACCAAGGTCTGTGAACCAAAAATTACCACTTTTATCAAAAACTATGTCATTTGGACCATTAAGAGGTATATTATTACAATTGTCATATAAAGTAGAGAACTCACCAGTAGTAATATTAACTTTTTGTATTTTTCCACCTGAATAAGATTTACTTTCTAAGATAGGCCTCATGAACTTATTATTATTAGAAATTTCCCATTCAAACCCACCATTGTTACAAACATAACAATATCCATCTGGTCCAATAGCAGCTCCGTTAGGCCCCCCTCCTAAATTTGCAATTACTTCTGTTTTCCCTGATATGTTAATCTTACTTAGAGTACCTCTTGCAATTTCAACTAAAATAATTGATCCATCATTCATAAAAATAGGACCTTCAGGAAATTTTAAACCTTTGGCTTTAACTATGAACTCTCTAGTAATAATACTCATGACAACTTCCTTTTTTATATTTTAGCATATCTTATTTGAGGAACAGTCCAAAACAACAAAGCACCTAAGAATGTAAATATAGTACATATTAAGAAACCAAAGTTATAACCACCAGTCAAATCAAAAAGAAATCCTGCCAATAAAGCTCCAGCAGCCGCACCTAAGCCTTGTCCAAGGTTTGTAGCTCCGTAAATAGATGCTAATCCTTTACCAGCAAATATTTCTGCCATCAAAGTTGTGATTATTGGCCCTCTTGCACCTGCAGATAAACCAAATCCTAATATAAATAGAATTAATAGTATTATAGAAGGAAATAATTGCATTAATGCTAAACTAAAAATAGCAATAAAACTTAGTAAATAACTTACAGTTGCCACAATATGTCTGGGGTACTTATCAGCCGCTAAACCTGTCAACACCATACCAACAAAATTGAGCATTCCTGCTATACCGAAAGAAAATGCCGCCTGAACTTCACTCAATCCAATGTAAACTAAATATGCAACAACATGTAATGATATTCCAAATATTCCAACAGCTGTAAAACAAAAGATAAAGAAAAAACCCCAAAATGTTTTTTCTTTGACAGCTTTAATTAGTGAAATACCCACTACCGCTTTTCCATTAAAAGTCTTACGAGGATTATTTTTAGAGCCTTTTGAAATCCTGTTCCAAGGAAGAATTGATGCTATTATAAATAAAAAAACAAATATATATGAGATGTATTTATAAGATAGTTGCCAACCAACATCATCAATCAAAATTTGTGATATTGGAGCCATAATTAAAACGCCCAGCCCCTGACCTGCATAAGCGATTGATAAAGCTGTTCCTAAATTTTTATCAAACCATCTAGAAACTAAGCTCTGTGCAGGAACTACGCCAACCATGGACGCTCCAATACCACCAAAAACTCCTAAAATAATAAAAAATTGCCAAATGGAAGTTAAATTACCTAATAATCCGTAAGATATAGCAAGTAAGCCCAATCCAACCATATAATTAAACCGTGGACCAAATCTATCAAAAGCCATACCTGATAATAATGATCCAAGTCCAAGACATACCATATATATCGAATATATAGAGGCTACTGATGCCCTGTCCCATGAAAAGTGGGAACTTAGAGGTAATAAAAAAACACCAAAACTTTCACCTGCACCTCTACTAAGCGAAGTCATCATTAAACAATAAAATAATACTAATAAAGATGAAAAAGATGCTAAAATATAAAAAATATTATTCTTGAGCATATAAAACCTCTAACTTAGACGAACTTTATTTATTTGATGATTAATGATTAATTATTATTTAGATTTTAATATTAATATATTATTAAGATATCTAAAATTGAATTAAAAAGAAACAATGTACCAAAAAATAAATAAAGAAGTAGACAATAAAATCCAAGCTATAATTGAAGGTGATTACGAGGTTTCAATCCTTGGAACCTTAGGAAAGGAGGGTTATCCTTTTCTATCAAAAATTCTACCAATGTATCACAATAATAAAATCTACATTTTAATAAGTGACTTGAGTGAACATACACAAAACATAAAATTAAATGACAAGGTAAGCTTCTATTTCTCAATGAAAGAAATTAATAATACAAAATTAAATAATCCACGTTTAACTGTGAATGGTTCAATTTCTAAACTTCAGTTAAGTAAAAGTAATTCAAAATATATTGATTTATTAAAAAATTATCAAAAAATAGATAAAGGAAGTAAAATGTGGGGCATGTTTTCTGATTTTAATTTTTATTTCTTCACACCCTCTAGAGCACTCTTCATAGAAGGCTTTGGAAAAGCATATCAAAAAATTTATTCTATAGAATAATGATTGAAATGAAAAATAAATTAATAAATACATTTGTAGAAAGTAGATTGAAACAGGTATTAATAAATGACTTAGATTCATATCAAGTAAAGGATTTAAATGAAGCATATAATTTACAAGAAATTGTAAATGAAAAACTCAGTTTGTCTGGGTTAGGAGAAGTTATCGGCTATAAAATTGGTTGTACCAATAAAAGTATTCAAAAAGAACTTGGGGTTAGTAACCCTATATTTGGCCCTATTTTTAAAAATAAAATTATTAATAGTAACAAAACAATTTATCTAAAAGAGTTTACAAAAGTTGGGGTTGAATGTGAAATTTATATTAAAATTTCTAAAGAGATTAATGAAAATACCAATTACAATATAAATAATATAAGAAACTTTATTGCTAATTATGGAGTATCTTTAGAGTTAGTAGAAAATAGATTTTTTGATATTAAAAAAAATAAAATTGAACATATAATAATTGACGGAAGTTTAGGAAATTCGATAATTTTAGGAAAAGAAATTAGTAATAATTCCATTAATTTTTCAAAATTAATTGGAAAATTATTTATTAATAATAAAGAAGTTTATTCAAATTCTGCTTCTACAATCCTTGAAGACCCATTAAATGCACTATTATGGTATTTTAATAAGAAATTAAGTTTAAATAATTTTATTAAAAAAGATGAAATAGTTAGTCTTGGAAGTATTACACCTCTTTTATGGATAGATTATCCATGTAATGTAGAAGCTGTAATAGATGGCTTAGGCAAATGTTCAATAACTTTCGTTAATTAATAAAATTATAAATAAATTCAAGAATCTTTAGTGCAAATGACTGAACAATTTTTTTAATAATAAATTAATTTAGACAAACATTATCAAAAGACCTAGTAAAAAAGCAGCTACTCTTAAAAATGGGTTATAATTTCCTATTATTGAAAAAGACAGCATTATTAAGCTAAAAGCTATCTTTATAAAAGCTAATAATGATAGAATAAATGTTGAATTTAAATCAAGAATAGATTTATTTGCTATCATTGCTAACGGAATAAAGTAAAGACCAATCCCAAGAGACATTGACGTAATCGACACTTTTAACCAATTTTCGTTAACCATTCCAGCAGCAATAAAAACTGTTCCACATACAGGTGGTGTTATTGTAGATAGCAATGCAAACCAAAAAACAAATAAATGTACTTGAAGTAATTCTAAACCCATATCAACTAAAGCAGGACCCGCTACTGAAACACAAATTACATATGCAGCTGTCGTTGGAACTTCCATTCCAAGAATTAAACAAGCCAAGCCAGTTAAGAGTAAGGCAGGCCAAATATTATTATCAGAAATAGAAATTATTAGTGATGTAAGTTTTACTCCCAGGCCAGTAATAGATAAGACACCAATGATAAGGGAAGCGCATAAAATAATAGAACCTATCAAAGAAATTTGCTTTCCTGAAGAAGTACAAGCACTAAAAAATCTATTTAATCCCAACTTAAAATCAAAACTATTATCTAGATTAAAAAAAAGAAGTAAAAAAGAAGCTAAAATAGCAACTGAAGCTGCATATTGAGGAGTAAAGCCTATAAACATAAAAAATAATAATATAGAAAAAGGAATAAGGAAAAAAAATGAAGTAATTAATACAATGGATTTTCTAGGCAAATACTTTTGATCTATAGGTTTTAAATCATATTTTTTAGCATAAAAATCAATACCAACCCAAACAGCAAAAAAAAATAAAATAGCTGGAAGTAAAGCTGCTAATATAATTTGATTATATGGTATTCCAGTTAACTCCACCATTACAAATGCACCTGCGCCCATCAATGGAGGCATAATTTGTCCGCCTGACGATGCAACAGCTTCAACAGATGCAGCTAATCTTTTAGGATATTTTAATTTTGTCATTGCAGGTAAAGTGACCATTCCAGTTGAAGCAACATTTGCCGATGCAGAGCCTGATATTGAACCAAAAAGCGCTGAAGATATAACAGAAACTTTAGCCGCTCCACCCTTTAGTCTACCAGCAAATGCTGTTGCTATATTCATGAAACCAGATCCAGCTTCACCAGAATTTAAAAAAGATCCAAAAATTACAAATATAGAAACTATAGATACCGAGACACCTGTTAAAGATCCCCATATTCCTCCTTCAGCAATAGTCAAAGTTCCCAAAAAACTATTTAGTGGTATTCCAGGATGACCGAATTCTCCTGGGATCAAATTTCCAAAAATTCCATACAAAATAAAAATTAGACTTACTAAAGGTAGAGGCCAACCAACTGAACGTCTTGCCATTTCTAATACTATTAATATTAAAATTATAGATATTGAAAATTGAAAACTACCCTCTAAAAAGCCATATTGGTCCATTAAACTTTCATGACTGAAAGATATCCAAAGACAACTAAAAATACCTAAAAAGACTATAATTAAGCTTATTAAGTTATTAGAAAAATTTTTATCATACAAAAATATCCAAGGTAAAATTAAGGCCATGTGAATAGGCCTGGATATTAAATTTGGAACTAAACCAGAAAAAATCAGATAAATGTGGAAAGCAATGGAAACAAATCCAAAAACAATCCACATTTTTTTTGTTGAAGACATTAAAAATTAATGATGATCAGCCAGTTTTGCTCCAATCTCTTTATATAACTTTATTGCTCCTGGATGAATTTTAGTAGATATATTAGAAAGCATCTTCGGTGTAACTCCATTCCACCATTTTGCTGCTTCACCTAATTTACCTTTATTATCCCAATAAGCTTTGGTTAGGTTGTATGCTATTTCATCACTCATGTCAGTAGTTGTATATGCAACAACTGGAAGTGAAGTTGTAGAAATATCTGATTTTTGGCCAGCATAAGTACCTGCAGGTATAACTAATTTAGTTCTCTTTGAGGATTTAATTTGATCATTATTAAGTGATATAACATTTACACCCATTGACGCAGCTGCTTCAATAACATTAGGTGCTGGATAAGATCCTGCAGTTACAAATCCATCAATTTGACCATTTTTTAGAGCAGGAACAGCATTTGAAAGCTCAACTTGGGCTAGTTTAACCTTACCTTCTAAACCAAATTTTTTTATGTATTTAGCACCTTCTTTTGCACCAAAAGAACCTTTACCTAAAAGTATAGTTTTACCTTCCATGTCTTTGAAACTTGTAACACCTGATTTTTTTGACATTACAAAATGCATAGTCAGAGAAGGTATTGGGAATAATGCCCTAATATTTTTATATTTTGGATTCCCTTTACCTTTAAACATAGCTTTTTCTGCAATTGCAAGTTTTACAAGCACAGGTGGTGTTGTGAATACATAGTTACCCTTTCTTCCAGCTACCTCTTTAACATTTTGAACAGAACCTTGGCTTTCTTCAATTGTTAAAATCATATCTCCATTGGTAGATTTTTTTATAGTATCGGCTATTTGTACAGCCATCTGGTAATAAGAAGATGTAGACTTTGCTGATTTATAAGTAATTCTAGTTTCTGCAATAGATTGACTTACACCAAAAAAAGATAAAAATGATATAAGGATTATATTTTTCATTTTCATTGCATTCCTCCCAAACGTTGAATTTGAAAAAGTATTATATTAAAATAATAATTAATAAGATTATTACATTAAAAGTTTAATAAATTGGACAATTTTTTTAAAAAATTTAATTCATCTTTAATCATGATTGAAGAAAAGATTAACTTTTTGTTTATGTTAATTGAAATTGTATTTGGATTAATAGCTCTATTATTAATAATATGGGTGTATGGATTTGTTAGAAGAAATTTAGGTTTAGACAAGCAAACAAAAGAGCTTAAAAAAATAAGGGAAATTCTAGAGCAAAATTTAAAAAAATGAATTAGAAAGGAAACCTAGTATTATTAGAATTTTTTCTATATATCTTAAAATCTTTGAACTTAGCAACTGGTATACAATTAAATTGAGGTGACGTTAAGCCAACATCTCTCATTTCAGTAGCGGCATTTTGTGACTCTGAAAAACATTTAGCAGCACTTTTATATCTTAAGCCACTATCAATAACATCGCCACCTAAGACCCAAATTAATAAAAATTCCATTTAAATGCCTAATATAAATAGGTTTATAATAAAGGTTAGGACAAATACTTGCCCTAACCCAAAAAATACTTAAGCCGATTTTAAAGCAATTTGCCTTGGTTTTCTCTCTTCTGGAATTTCTCTTAGGAGAGAAATTTTCAGTAAACCATTAGATAACTTTGCATCTTTGACATCAACATATTGTTCTAATCGAAACTTTTGTTCAAAAGATCTTTTTGCAATGCCTTTATATATATATTGGACATTGTCGTCTTGAATTTCTGAACCACCATTACCTTTAATAGTAAGAA
This sequence comes from alpha proteobacterium SCGC AAA536-G10, assembly GCA_000384615.1. Taxonomy (GTDB): domain Bacteria; phylum Pseudomonadota; class Alphaproteobacteria; order Puniceispirillales; family Marisalimonadaceae; genus Marisalimonas. Next base: position 212,237 of record ARQU01000001.1, read on the forward strand.
CACCGTCATGAACATCTATAGAAATATCTTTTTTATTAAAGCCAGATAAAGCTAACGTTATTTCATATTCATCTTCAGAAATTCTTAAAATATCATGGGCAGGAAATGAATTTTGTTTTTGTGTTGAAATTGTCTCTAGTTCATTGAAAAGGTTGTCAAAACCTACAAAAGAACGTAATGCGAGTGTTGGTAATATAGTCATTTTTAGCTCCTTATAAAGCGAGTTAATAAACATTCCATTATGGCAATGTTACTTTTTAATTATGTGATCCATTATGGCATCACTGTATATATTTAGTTGTTGAAAAACTGATTTTCAAGACCTAGTATTCAAAATAATATCAAGGAGGATTTTTTGAAGATTGACAAATGTCTGGATACATTAATCGTGGGTGCAGGTTTTGCTGGCATGTATATTTTACATAAACAAATGTCAGAAGGATTTAAAGTTGAAATATTTGAACAAGCTGATGATGTTGGTGGAACTTGGTATTGGAATAAATATCCTGGGGCTAGATGCGATATTGAAAGTATGGATTACTCTTATTCTTTTTCTGAAGATCTACAACAAGAATGGAATTGGAAAGAAAAATATGGAACACAACCTGAGTTACTTGAGTATGCAAAATTTGTATGTAAAAAATTTGGTTTAAGAAAAAATATTAATTTTAATACTAAAATTATTAAATCAAAGTTTTCAAAAGAAAAACAAAAATGGATTGTGACTACAGATAAACAAAAAATTATTGAATGTGAGCACTTAATTTTAGCTACTGGAAATTTATCGACACCAAATACTCCAAAAATCCCAGGATTAAATAACTTTAAAGGGAATATATATCATACGGGAGCATGGCCTACAGAAATGCCTGATTTTAAGGGTAGGAAAGTTGGAGTAATAGGTACAGGTTCTTCAGCTGTTCAATCTATTCCAATAATTTCTAATACTGCTGAAAAATTAATAGTGTTTCAAAGGACACCTAATTTTAGTTTACCTGCTAGACATAGAGATCTTCCTAAAGATAAAAGAGAGGAATATAAAAAGAACTATAAAAAATATCGTCAACTAGCTAAAAATTCATCTTTCGGAATTGCAAAATATCAACCCCCTACACAATCAACTTTTGAAGTAAGCGACGAAGAAAGAAATGTAATTTATGAAAAAGCTTGGCAAGAAGGCGGACAAGCAATGTTATTTGCATTCACAGATTTACTCATTGATGAAAAAGCAAACGAAACTGCAGCTGAATTTGTGAGAAATAAAATAAGAAAAATTGTTAGTGATAAAGAAACAGCTGAAAAACTATGCCCCAAAAATCATCCAATTGGGACTAAAAGACTTTGTTTAGATAGTAACTATTTTGAAACATATAATAAAAATAATGTTTCTCTAATAGATATTTCTAATGATCCAATTGAAAAAATTACAGAAAAAGGATTATTTACTAATAATATCGAATATTCTTTTGATGATTTAGTATTTGCTACAGGTTTTGATGCAATGACAGGTGCAGTAAATGCTATTGAAATTTTAAATGATAAAGATGTAAGTTTAAAATCTAAATGGTCTGATGGTCCCAAAACATATTTAGGTATGATGGTATCCAATTTTCCAAATTTGTTTATGATAACTGGGCCTCAAAGTCCAGGTGTAAAAAGTCAAATGATTTTATCAATTGAACAACATGTCGACTTTATTCATAATTTAATAGTTCACAAAAAGGATAATAAATACAAAAAAGTAAATGCAAATTCCATAAATCAAGATAAGTGGGTTAATCATAATAATGAAGTTGCTAATGCAACTTTATACCCATTAGCTCATTCTTGGTATAATGGTGATAATATTGTTGGTAAAAGTAAAGGATTTATGCCGTATGTTGGAGGCGTTGCCAATTATAAAAAAATATGTGACGAAAAAGTCAGCAATAACTATGAAGGGTTTGAATTCTCTTAAAAAACAACTTAATAGGAGTTTGTAATGGAAATTTCAAAAGTTGAAGTTGATACTTATCAAATCCCCTTACCAGAACCAGTTGAAGCTTTTGCAGCGGGAGTGATGAAAGCATTTGATTTGGTTATTTGTAAAGTGACTAATGATAATAATGAACAAGGTGTTGGTTACATTACTGTTCATGAAAATCAAGGTTTGGCAATTGCTTCAATTATTAAAAATAGTTTTATTCCTATTATTTTAAAAAAAGATCCAAGATTAATTGAATTACTCTGGAAAAATATGTGGAAAGCAACTCATTACGCAGGTAGAGGTGCACCTGTAAGTTTTGCAATAGCCGCTGTAGATGTTGCATTATGGGATCTAAAGGGAAAATGCCTGAAAGAACCCTTATGGAGATTGCTGGGCGGACATGATAAAAAAGTACTAGCTTATGCTGGAAATATTGACCTTAATTTTTCTACAGAAAAATTACTAGATGGAGCTACGAAATCTCTAGAAAAAGGATTTAGATCTATTAAAATGAGATTAGGGAAAGAGTTTTTAATTGATGATTTAAAAAGAATAGAAGCAATGCGAAATCACTTGGCAGATAATATTATGCTAATGGCTGATGCAAATGAAGCATGGAGAATAGATCAGGCTGTTATTGCATTTAAAGAAATTGAAAAATTTAATTTAGTATGGCTTGAAGAACCAATAAAGCCTGACGATTTCAAAGGGTACTCATATTTACGTTCTTTAGGTAAAATACCTATAGCTGCTGGAGAAAATCTTCACAATCTTGCGGAATTTAATCAACTTATTGATGTTAATGGTGTTGATTTTTTGGAACCTGACTTAACTACTTGTGGAGGAATAACACCATTTATGAAAGTAGCAAAGCTAGCTGAAGTTAATAACCTACCTGTTTGTTCTCATGGTGTCCATGAATTGCATGTTCATTTATTAGCTTCATGTCCAAATGCATCATACCTTGAATTTCATGCTTGGAGAATAGATGAATTTATTGATTCTCCATTAAAGATTTTAAATGGATATACAGAGGCACCAGATTTACCTGGACATGGAATAAATTTTGATTTTGAAAAAGTTGAGAAATATAATGTTGGATAATTTATAAAAATTAACATTCTTTAATTTTTAATATTTAGAAAGTTATTTAATGAATGAAATAAATAAAATTAGAGATATTGGGGCCTCTATGTTGTCCGATGCAAATAAATCTGACTTGCAAGATTTTGGTTCTTTTTATTTATCAAGGTTCTTAGGTTTCAAAGTTTCCTATGAAGATAATAAATGTTTAGTTAACTTTGAAGCTAAGCCACCAATGTTTAATCCCCAAGGAACTCTTCACGGGGGAATAATAGCAACTGCTATGGATGTATCTATGGGACACTTGCTCTATAATACGACAGGTGCAGGTGCAACTTTGGAAATGAATATTAAATACCTACTTCCAATAAAAGAGGGAAATGTTTTATGCGAAGGAAGCTTTCTTAAGCCAGGAAAAACAATTAGTTTTCTACAATCACATTTGCATAGAACTGATGGAAAACTTGCTGCATATGCTAGTGCAACTTGGATACCTTTTAAAAAATAATAACTAGCTTTTTAATTTTTTCATTTCACAATATTCTTCAGCAGTCATTTTAAAATATTCAATATTTTCATAATCTAATTTAACAGGCTCAGGATCAACTATATCAATATCAATTCCTCGAGAGATGGCTGATCTTAGTGCTATAGACGTAATATTTACACTAAATGAAGTTCCTATGAAAATCATTTTATTTGCTACTTTCATCCATTGTTCTGCTTCTGAAATACGGTATAAATCTGTATAAATTTCGTCGAATAGCAACACATATGGTTTAAGAGAAATACCAATTTCTGGGCTGAATGTATTGCCAATTTTTCTAATTTTAAATTTCTTTAATAATTTTTCTTTTAAAACCTCATCAGTTGGATTTGATGTTATATCAATTTCATCCCATCCAGCATCAAAAGGTAATTGTTTGTCCATTTCATTTCTGTAATAAACAACTTTATCTAGTCTGCCATGGATAGATATATAATCAGTATTACCTGCTCTTCCATCTAAGCCGTCTATATTTTGAGTTATTAACTTTTTGTCAGCAAGCCAATAATGTGCTGAATTTGGTTTAACTGTTCTATAAGATGCAAATCTTTTGAAGTACCATAATAGAAAATCTGCAGGATTATTTTCGTACATCCATCTTGTTGCCATTTCTTGAGGTGTATAATTTTCACTTCCAACTGTCCAAAAACCATCATTGCCCCTAAATGTAGGTATTCCGCTACTTGCACTTACGCCAGCTCCAGTTATAAATAATTCTTCATTCATATTGATCTCACAAGTAACTAATTGAAAGTAAAACAAATTTATTTGATTTAATTATTAATTACTAAATAATAAAGTTATTGTTTTAACAATTTAAATCGGGAGTTTCAAATAAATGAGTAAAATTGATATAGCGTATATTCCGGTTGTTGGAAGAGGACTTCAAATTGAGATTATTTGTGCCTTACATGGAATTGAAACCAACATGATGATGAGTAAGCCGATGGGGAAAGATTTTGATAAAAACACAGAAGCTCCTTTTGGAACTATTCCATGGTTGAAAGATCCATCAAATGGAATTGAACTAAATGATTCCTTAGCTATTGTTCAATATTTAATCACCAAATATCCAGGTCCCCTCACACCAAAATCAACAGAAAATGCCGCTCTAGCAGCTATGTATTGGTCATGGGCACAGGATTATTACTCTTTTGTATTATCACCATTTCATGACATTATTACCGGACATAATGAACCCTTTTGGAGAAATTTGAGACTTACAGACACACTTGCTGAGGGTGGAAAAGAACTTGGAGTATCTAATCTAACAAAATTACATCATTCAAGACTTCAATATTTAGAAAATCATATTAAAAGTAAAAACATAGGCCCTTTTATTACTGGTGAAAATTGTTCTTACGCAGATATTTTTATCTATACCTGTATTAGAACCGTCCAGGAGACAGCTGGATTTGCAGTATTAAGAGATTCATGTCAAGAAAAACCTTTTAAAGAATGTCCTAACATATTAAAGATATGTGTCGAAGTAGAAAAAGATCCCAAGGTAGTTAAGGCCGTAGGCTCTAAATTTAAGGATTGCCCAATATAAGATACTTTATTTTGGCCAAAATTGAATAATTATTTGTTAATTTTTAGTGCTTGTGAAAGATTCTGCACACATCATAGTAACTGTACTAGTTTCTAACATTGCACCAGCATCTGCTCTAATTTTAGAGAGTTCTTCATCACTAGCAAAATTTTTTAATGATTCAGGTGAGTCAAATTCCATAATAACAGTTAATTTATTATCATTATCTTTTTCAGTACCTGCGAAAACTAACCTACCGCCATGAGCATTTAATTTATGTTCATTTTTAACAAACATTTCTTTCCAAGGTCCAAAACCCCTAGCTAAATCTATACCCATTTTAACAATCATTTTAATCTCCTATCTAATTAATTCCATAAATTCAGATCTTACATTTTCATCAGTTTTAAACACACCTAGCATACGCTTTGTAACTGTACTCGACTCAGGTTTATGAACCCCTCTAGTAGTCATGCACTGATGAGACGCGTCAATAAGGACAGCAACACCCAGGGGATCTAGTACTCTTTGAATGGTTTCTGCAATCTGAGCAGTTAAGGTTTCTTGTATTTGAAGTCGTTTCGCATATACATCAACCAATCTAGCTAACTTACTAATTCCAACTACTTTTTTATTAGGCATATATGCAACATGAGCAATGCCTAGTATTGGAACAATATGATGTTCACAATGAGATTCTAGTCTAATATTTTTTATAATAACCATCTCATCATAACCCTCTACCTCTTCAAATGTTTTAGATAGGATCTCGTCTGGGTTCATTTTGTAACCATCAAAAAACTCTTTATAAGCGTCTACAACACGTTTTGGAGTTTCTATCAATCCTTCACGATTAGGATTATCTCCAGTCCATGCAATAAGAGTTTTTACGGCTTGCATAGCCTCTTCTCTAGACGGATCAGGATTAAATTTGATAATATTTTCATTATTTATATTTTTAGTCATTGTTGCTCTTTTCTAGACAATTACGTTACGTTATAACATAACATACTATTTATATTCAGAATTACAATGTGTTAACTTTAATAATGTCTCAATTTCCTACTAATATTCCCATATCAGTAATAACTGGATTTTTAGGGAGCGGTAAAACAACTCTTTTGTCTGCTTTTTTAAAACAAGAGGTTATGATAAATACTGCTGTAATTATTAATGAATTTGGAGAAGTTGGCATAGATCATAATTTAATAGAGACTACTGACGAAAACATAGTAGAACTTCAAAATGGCTGTATATGCTGTACTATCCAGGAAGATCTAAAATCAACTCTTCTTGATTTAATAAAGAAATTAAAAAAGAAAGACCATTCCTTATTTCGATAGAGTTGTCATAGAAACTACCGGTTTAGCAAATCCTGTTCCTATCATACATACTCTTATGACATCTCTAGATTTACATAGAATTTACGTTATTGACGGTATCATTACATTAGTTGATGCTATGAACGCTGAAAACACATATAATAATCATAAAGAAGCAATCAAACAAACAGCCTTAGCTGATAAGATTATTTTAAGCAAAACTGATCTTTCAGAAAGCTCTAATATAAATTCAATTAAAAATAGAATTAAGAAAATTAATCCAAAAGCAAATATAATTGAGAGCAACAAAAAAAATCTGCCTTTGACCGAAGTAATAGGATTAAATGATTACGATCCACTAAATAATTCATGGGATTCTCTAAAGTGGTTAGCAATTGAAAAACACAATGAAACCACCAACAAAAATACCCATCATAATCATAATCATAATCACGAACACGAGCATCATGATATAAATCGTCATGGTGATAACATCGAAAGTTTTTCATTAGTCACTAATCAGCAGATAGGTATGACAACTTTGAATTTTTTTATTGAATTACTGTCAAGTCAAATGGGTTCTAAATTGTTAAGATTAAAAGGCATAATAAATATAAAAGGCAAGGATGGGCCTGCAATTATTCATGGTGTTCAACATATTTTTCATCCTGTGGAATGGCTTAAAGAATGGCCTGACGAAGATAAAAGTACCCGAATGGTATTCATTACTCGTGATATTAAAAAAACTATCATTGAAGAGTTTTTTAAAATTATTGGTTAAAACTAAAATTAATTTAAATTATATAAATTTTGATTAACCTATTAATTAATAACATTAAATTTAAAATTTCTAACTTTGATTAAGTTTTTCTAGGTCTTCTATACCAATCTCATTAATAGATTTAGCTAAACGCCAGTTTTTGACAGACCCATCAATAGATCTAGTTGTAATTACAGTCTCTTTAGGAGGGCAATTAGGCTCATGACAATGAAGTTCTGCAATACTTAAAATTGTACTTTCTGGTAAATTTAATTTCTTAGTAATTTTATTTTTTAAATCTCTAATTACTTCAGGACTTGCATTTTTGCGTTCAAACATTCCTACCATCTAATTATTTTTTCCATAGCGTAGACCATAAAATATTTCCGTCTGAGTCACCTATTAAGATATGTGAACGATTAGGAGAAATTGCTATTGCAGAAATTTCAGAACCTTTTGGATTTCTTATTACAAATGGATTTTTATTTTCATCGAGCTCAGACAACAAGACACTACCATCATTAAAACCTACAAAAATAGCTTTTTCTCCAGTTAAGGGCTCTATAAAAGTTGAAATTTGTTTACCACAATCTGCAACACAAACTGGTTCACGACCAAGTGGTCCATCTTTTCCATCAAATGGCCAACATATAGCTTGATGGTCTCCAGAAGTTGCTAAATGCGGAGTATCTCCAACCCATGCAAAGCTCTTAATCTTTGCAGGATATCCTCTCATGGCTAAGTCAACTTTATTTCTTAGACGCCAACCGTGAAGTTCACTTTCTTGCATTGAAGTTACAATATATTTTCCATCTGGACTAAAACCTACTTTACTATGAGAACCTTTCCATACTAATCTTTTTGACGTCCACCGACGCTCTCCTCGTTCCCATAATGTTACACCTCCGTATGAAGAAACAGCTAAACGTTTTCCAGTATAATCAAAGGCTAAACCTCCTACAGTACTTGAATGCTCAAGTGACTTTGCTTTCTTTTGATCCCCAGACCATATGTAGACATTACGACCAGATGAACAAACCATACTATCTTTGTAAGCAGCAACATAGTCTACCCATCGAGAATTAAAATTAGCTATTTCAACAATATCTCCATTTTGAGATAACTTTAAAAATCTTCCATCATCTCCACCTGTAAATATATATTCGCCATTTGTGGCTATTGATAAAACAACACCGTTATGAGCGTCAATAATTCTAGGTTTTTCTCCTTCAAAAAAAAACCTAACTTTACCATCACCAAAACCTACAGCAATCGAATGACTGGTAGTCACTGAACAAGTTACAGGAGCTTGAAAATCAAAATGCTCCCCCCTACTTTCTAGCTCAGTTTCCTTTGGGACAAGGGAAGATATTTTTTCTTTTAAAAATTTTTCTCTGTCTGACATCAATATATGCTATTTGGTAGTATATCACTTGAACATTTAGGCTACTTTACAGCCTTCAAAACCTTCTTGAAGATTCATAGTTTCAAGATTTCTTCCAATAAACACAACTCTTGAACTACGATCTTTACCTGCCGGCCATGGACCCATTGGAGATGCATCCATAAGCATATGAACTCCTTGGAAAACATACCTATCATCTCTACCTTCAAAATTCAGAATGCCTTTTGATCTCAAAATATCTTGGCCTTTTTCTTGTAACAAATTACCAAACCAAGCTTGAAATTTATCCATCTCTAAAGGCGTATCAGACACAAATGATAAACTTGTAACATCATCATCATGTTCATGGTCATGGTCAGATTCTAGAAAATCTGGTTCAACTTCTAAAACTCGATCTAAACTAAAGGCGTTTAAACCTAGAACTTCCGTTAATGGCGCAGAGCAGTGATTAGTTTTAATAATTTTTGCGTAAGGGTTTATTTTACGAATACGAGTTTGAACATTTTTAACGGCTTTATCATCAACAAGGTCAATTTTATTAAGTAATACGACATCTGCAAATGCTATTTGTTCTTCAGCTTCATGATGCTCACCAAGTTGTGAACTTAAGTGAACAGCATCTGCAACTGTAACTATAGCGTCTAATTTAGTTTTGTCTGAAACATCTTGGTCCACAAAAAACGTCTGTGCAACTGGAGCTGGATCTGCAAGGCCTGTAGTCTCAACTATAATTGCGTCAAGTTTGTCCGCACGCTTCATTAGACCGCCAAGTATACGAATTAGGTCACCTCTAACTGTACAACAAATACAGCCATTATTCATTTCAAAAACTTCTTCATCAGCATCGACAACGAGATCATTATCAATACCTTGTTCTCCAAATTCATTAACAATTACAGCATATTTTTGCCCATGCTGTTCTGTAAGTATACGATTTAGGAGTGTGGTTTTACCAGCACCGAGAAATCCAGTTAGCACTGTTACTGGTACTTGCGACATATTATTCATTATTTTTCCTTTCAGGTACTCTATTAATTATTTGCACATGCACCACATCGACCGTGAATTTCTAGAACTGGATTATCAGGGATAAAACCAGTTTTTTTAGATAATTTATTTATATTGTTCGTAAAATCTTGGTCAAGATGTTCTTTAACATATCCGCAATCATTACATATTTCAAAGACAGGTGTTTTGTCATTGTGAGATCCACAACATACTGTCCATGCATTAAGAGATTCTATTTTGTGCACTAATCCAATAGTAAGTAATTTGTCTAAAGCTCTGTAAACTGTAGTAGCGGCTGCAACGCCTTCTGACCTCATACCCTCAAGAATATCATAAGCTGAAAGTGGTTGATCTTTACTTTTTAAATACTGAAATACTCGATCTGCATGAGTTAGACGAGATTTACCTTTTATCATTTTTTCCCTTTAATTAAAAAAGTAATTATTCACTTATTGCAATGTTATAACATTGCATTATTTTTTTGACAACACCCTACTAAAGTCTATGTTAAAAATTTTTTTGTTTTGTTACTAAAAAGAAAATTATAGATATTTTTGTTGATTAATAATATTCATATTATATCTATTAAGCATAATTTTATAAATATATCTTGTAATAAAAATTGAAAGATAATTAGAAAATTGAAAAATAGTATTTCAAAAGGAGATGTGATTAATGCTCAAAGATTATGGGCAAATCATGTTATTCAAATTGGAGATCTTTATACAAATAACGGTGACTACAAGCAAGCCGCATATGACTTTGTTTCTAATTTTTACGCATATGGTTTTAGTAACGTACTTTTCAAACCGACTTTAGCCTCAAAAAACCAGTTCAGAATAAAATTTGACGATGCTTTATCCTATTTCGTCGGTGGTTCAATAAAAGAAGATAAAGGATTTGCTCTAAAACCATGGAAGAAAATTCGTTTTGGCGATAGATATTTTATTTTGGAAGATCACACTGCTCTAGTAATGGGCAATTATTATTTTCAAACTAGCAATGTAAGTGAAGAGATTAGAGTTGAGTATACTTTTGGTTACATTAAGAATGATAACGGAGAATTAATTATAAATCTTCATCATTCTTCATTACCTTATCAAGGAGATTAAATATAATGGTGATTTTAGGATTAAAAGAATGAAAAGTCAGAAAAGTCCTTGTATTGATGTGTGTAAATTTACCGGTCAAAATGGTTGGTGCATAGGTTGTGGAAGAACAAGAGAAGAATGCCAAAAATGGAAAAAAATGAAACCATTCGATGTAAAATCGCTTCAAAAACAGCTAAAAAAAAGAATGTTAATAATTGCAAACTGAATTAAATTTTCTAGTTTCTATTTCTATTACATAGTTAATGTTATATTTTTTAAAACTATTTAATTTAAAAAATTACTTTTATATAAAATCAATGTAATGATTTATTTATATAAATTAAGGAAAAAGAATTGTCAGAAATAATTTCAGTTAAAAATTTAGTTAAGAAATATGACAATGATTTTATTGCAGTTAAAAATTTAAGTCTGAAAATTAACCAAGGTGAAATAATCGCCCTCCTGGGTCCTAATGGAGCGGGTAAAACCACTCTCATTTCTACAATATGTGGTCTTGCATCAATAACATCTGGGAGTATCACAGTAAATGGATTTGACGTGATTAAGGATTACAGAAAAACAAGAGAGATTATTGGGCTTGTACCTCAGGAATTAGCACTGGAACCTTTTGAAAAAGTCATTAACTCAGTTAAATTTTCTAGGCGATTATTTGGTAAAAAAGATGATGTTGAATATGTTGAAAATCTTTTAAAGAAATTACAACTATATGACAAAAAAGACAATATCATTAAATCTCTTTCTGGGGGAATGAAACGTCGAGTAATGATAGCCAAGGCCTTAAGTCACAACCCTAAGATCTTATTTCTTGACGAGCCTACAGCAGGAGTTGACGTTGAATTACGTAAAGATATGTGGAACATTATAAAAGAATTGAAAAATGAAGGTGTTACAATAATTTTAACTACTCACTATATTGAAGAAGCTGAAATGATAGCGGATAATATAGGTATAATAAACCATGGGGAATTACTACTAGTTGAAGAAAAGAACAAACTTATAAAAAGAATGAGCGTTAAAACACTTAAAGTAAAACTGAAAAAATCACTTTCAACAATCCCCACTAAACTTAAAAAATATAATCTGAAGCTGATTGATGAGGGCAATTCATTTCACTATTACTATAATACAGGAAAAGAAAGAACGGGTATAACTTCCCTACTCTCAGACATGAATCAAATTGGTATTAATTTATTTGACATTCAAACAGAAGAAACATCATTAGAAGATATTTTTGTAAAAATTATTAAGGACTAATCAATGAACCTGCGAGGAATACAAGCAATCTATATATACGAGATGAATAGATCCTTTAGGACTCTAATTCAAAGTCTTGTCTCTCCGGTTTTATCAACAATACTTTATTTTATTGTTTTTGGCGCTGCCATTGGTTCAAGAATGGAAAATATTAGCAATGTAACTTATGGCGCATTTATTGTTCCAGGATTAATAATGTTAACTGTTCAAATGCAAAGTGTAAATAATGCTTCTTTTGGTATTTATTTTCCAAAATTTATTGGAACTACTTATGAACTTTTGTCAGCACCATTATCATTTGTTGAAATAGTGATTGGTTATGTAGGGGCGGCAACAACTAAATCATTCTCAATAGGCTTAATAATATTAGCAACATCTTATCTATTTGTTACCATTGATATTGTACACCCAATTTTTATGTTATTTTTTTTATTGTTAACGTGTATTAGTTTTAGCCTTCTTGGTTTTATTATTGGTATTGTATCAGATAATTTTGAGCAACTAAACATAGCTCCAATGTTAATAATTACTCCTTTAGTTTTTTTAGGTGGAAGTTTTTATACAATAGATATGTTACCTCCTTTCTGGCAAAACTTTGCTTTATTAAATCCTATAGTTTATTTAATATCTGGCTTTAGATGGGCTTTTTTTGGTATTGGTGATGTGCCAATACTAACAAGTATTTTTTTTATACTGTTGTTCACTAGCATATGTATTAGTATAATTTGGTACATTTTTAAAACTGGATATAGAATAAAAAGCTAATTCAATTAATATATATTTTTTTAACTAAAAATTTAGAGGTTAGTAATGAAGTTATATACTTTCACCCCTGCAGCAAACGCACTTAGAGTTGAAATGTTCCTAAAAGAGAAAAAAATAGATATAGAAACCATTCAAGTCAATGTTAGAGAAGATGAAATATTTAAAGAACCATATAAAACAATGAACCCGTTTAATTGTGTTCCATTTTTGGAATTAGAAGATGGTACAATTATTTCTGAAACAATATCAATTTGTCGTTATTTAGAAGATAAATTTGAAAATCCAAATTTATTTGGAAGTAATAGTAAGGAGATAGCTATTATTGATATGTGGAACAGAAGAATAGAATTGGATGGATTTTTACCTCTCTTACATTCTGTAAGAAATAAAACATCTTTTTTCAAGGGAAAAGTAGTTCCTGGCACGCGGAACGAAATTGATCAATCGCCTGAAATTGTTGTTCGTGGAATTGAAATGTTTAAAATTTTTCTAAGTAGGGTTGAGCCATATCTTTCAAAGAATAAGTTTATTGCTGGAGAAAAATTTACTATTGCAGACATAACAGCACATTTTATGTTTAATTTATCAAAAATCTTAAAAATTGATCTTGAAGATGAATACAAAAATGTTTTTAGATGGAAATCAGAACTTGAAGATAGGCCATCAAATCCAATTAATAACCTAATCTGATAAACTGAGTATACACAAACATGAATGAAGATAGTACAAAGTTAGCCATAGTTACGGGAGCGGCTAGAGGGATTGGGCTAGCTACAGCTCTTATGTTTAATGAAAATGGTTATAAAGTTGCAATAGTTGATAATGATAAGAAAGAGATTGATAACTTATCTTTCACAAATGAAAATTTAAAAACATTTTGTTTTGATATTTCAAATGTTGATGAATTAGAGAAAATGTATAGTCAAATATTAGAGTGGCATAATAGAATTGATATATTAGTTAATAATGCAGGTGTAGCTGATTTTGGTCATATCGAGGAAACCAATTTCAAGAGATGGAATGAGGTTATGAAAACAAATTTAGATGGTGTTTTTTTATGCTCCCAAAAAGCAATATCGCATCTAAAAAAAACAAAAGGAAATATAATTAATATTGCGTCTATATCTGGTTTACGTGCATCAACCCTTAGAGTAGCTTATGGAACCTCAAAGGCAGCTGTTATTCAACTAACTAAACAACAGGCTGCTGAATTAGGGGAATTTGGTATAAGAGTAAATTGTATTGCACCAGGTCCAGTAAAAACAAAACTAGCAATGGCAGTCCATACCCAAGATATTATTGAAGCTTATCATGATGCAATTCCACTTAATAGATATGGTACTGAACAAGAAATTGCGAATGGTATTTATTTTTTAGCATCTGAAAAAGCTTCATATATTACTGGACAAGTCCTTGCAGTAGATGGTGGATTTGAAGCTACTGGTGTTGGGCTTCCTTCTTTAAGAAAATAGTTAATTATGAAAGAAATTAATTTTCTAATACTATTTTTATTCTCAACAATGTTGTTAATTGGCAAATCTTTTAGTTCCACAGAAAATGATGAGTTTATAAGATTAAAAGAAACTCATAATATTATATGTAAAAATATAACTTTATCTAATGTAAAAGAAATAGTGAATAATTGGAAATTACAAAAAAAAAATAAATATTTACAATTATTTGCCAATAAAAATGAACAAAAAACTTTACAAATTAGACCTTTATACAGAGCAAACCAAATCCAAAAGATTATATTTACTTTTTATAAAATTCCAAAGAGACCAATTTTAGAAATTAGATCAAATAAAAATTGTAATATACAAAGTATAAGAAAAATAATTTACAATAAAAATTTCATACCTCAAGAGATACATTCAATTAATATTTCTGATTACAAGATAGATAATACAAAATTGTTAAATCCAAAATTACCTAAACTAAAATCAAATAATGACAAGAATATAATCGCTTTAGTTGATACGGGTATAAATTATAGTTTGAAAATACTTCATAAAAACATTGCTGTTAAAGATAGACAAATTTTAGGTTTTGATTTTTGGGATAATGATAACAAACCTTTTGACAGTGATCCTAGGCAAAGTCCTTTTTACCCAAGACACCATGGAACTACAGTATTTAGTATTTTAGCTAATGATGCCCCAAACTCTCCAATTGCACCATATAGATTTCCAGCTCTAGATATGTGTAAATTTAAAGAATTAGTTGAACACATTGTTGAAAACTCAATTAGAGTAGTTAATTTATCAATGGGATCTACGAAGTTACAAGATTGGGAGTGTTTTGAGAAAGTGGCTAGTAAATACAAGGATATCATCTTTGTTGTATCTGCAGGCAATAATGGATTTAATATTGATGAAAATCCAATTTACCCAGCTTCTCTAAATTTGAAAAATATCCTTGCTGTTACTTCGTCAGATAAAAGTGGAAGATTGGGACGTGGTTCGAATTACGGACAAAATTCTGTAGACTTCATACTGCCTGCAGAACGCCTACAAGTATTTGATCATAGAGGAGTGAAAGCTTTTACAGGTGGTACAAGTTATGCGGCCCCGAGATTAACTGCTTTAATTTCAAGATATATTGAAAAAAATCCTAATTGTACAAATGATGAAATATATGATTTTCTTAAAAAAAGAGCTATTCAAAAAGGAAAAAAAATTACTAAGTATGGCTGGATACCTGATCCCTTAGATGATTATTTAATTAATTAGCTTTAAAAGCGTTATCAATAAATTTTTGCGCAAGAGGCAAAGCTTCTTTATTGTATTTTTCCATAAGAGTTAAAACTTCATTAGTCATTTTTTTGTCCTTTAAAATTCCAGCAACTTGGACACCTAATCTTAACACTTGTGGATTTTCAGGAGTTATCTCCAACAATTTTAATATTACAGGTCTTTCTTTCTTTAAATCTCTACTAATATGATAAGTTATTGCTAAAGAAAGAAGAGCATTTGG
Organism: alpha proteobacterium SCGC AAA536-G10; assembly: GCA_000384615.1. Taxonomy (GTDB): domain Bacteria; phylum Pseudomonadota; class Alphaproteobacteria; order Puniceispirillales; family Marisalimonadaceae; genus Marisalimonas. The sequence continues at coordinate 227,966 of ARQU01000001.1, forward strand.
ACTCTGGGGATCGAGTAAAATACTTCTTTCAAGAAATTTTTTTGCTTTTTCAAGATCCCCTAACCTTCCAAAAGTTTGCCCTGCTTGATCAATTAATTGTTTATTATTAGAACTCCAACAATAATGATCAATATTGTTTTCAATTTTTATATCTAAATTTTTTTGTACATTAAATGCAGTTTCAAGATTATCCGCGCATGTTTTAATATATTTACCTATTTTATAGAATTCGTCTTCATGCTTTAAATTGGTGTTTTGAATAATCTTATTAACCAAGGAAACTGGTATAACTTCATTAATATTACCATCACCAGAAGCGAGTATGCCAATTAATTCTCCATTTTCGTCAACTACTGAACCCCCACTGTTTCCTGGCAAACTTTTAGCAGTTGTATGGATACGTGCTTGGGGATATTTGTTAAAATCAGAAAATGAAATAACTTTTCCTGGATTATAAATACGATTTGCATTTCTTCCCTGGTCGTAAGCTATTACCCTAATCTTTCCAACAATTTTATCAGATTTTGGTAATTCATTAAGCTGATGAGGTTCTTTTTTTAATGATAACAATGCTAAATCTGCAGGAAAATTATGAGGTAAGGGGAACGCTTTTTTTATTTCACCATTATTAAACTTAATAACGAACTGCTTATGATCTTCGACAACATGCCTGTTAGTTACTATAATATTTTCATTAATTATAGTTCCACTCGCTATCATCATAGGAGTTTTTATACCAACAACTTTGTTTAGCTTGTCACAAATATTTTTTTTGTAATTACATTTTAAAGTATCTGCAAAAGCATAATCAAAAATAATAAAAATAAATATTACAATATGATAGGTGCTTTTAATAATTTTATACATTATTTAATTTCTTTTTAATTAGATATTTGTGAAATCCCTCAAAAACTAAAATATTTTTTTGGTTATAGATAGCAGCCTTCATTTCTAAAACCCCTGTGGTGTTTTGAGAAATTAGATTTGAAATTATTAGTTCAGGGTATAAAGTATCTTCTCTATAAACAGGTTTTAACATTTTTCCTGAAATCTCAATTAAACCAATTAAACTATCCCTAACCTCAGAAGGAAATGTTCCAGCACCTGCTACAGTTTGAATCATGACTTGTAATCCATGAGCTAACATTTCTGGGTGTCCCCTTTTTTTGCAATATTCTAAATCATAATGAATTGGATCATTATCTCCTGACGCTGCCTGAAACATTGAAAATATACCACTAGTTTGAGTTCTAGATGGTATTAAGTATTTGTCACCAATTGAAAAATCCTCGAAATACTTACTATTTTTATTATTTTCTATTTTTGTCATCATGATAAAATATGTCCCTACTATATAAATAGCAAGAAATCATAAAAAACTTTATTCATAAACAAATTTGTGCTGAAATCAAATATGGATCGATTAAAAGGTAAAATTGCTTTAATTACAGGCGCTGCTAAAGGCCTAGGGGCTTCAATTGCCAAGCATTTCACTAATGAAGGCGCCGTGGTCATATTGTGTGATATTGACATCAATCAAGCTTCTGAAATAGCTAGAGAATTAGGTGGCACGGCCTACTATATAGATGTATCAAATTCCAAAAGTGTTAAAGATGTATTCTCGAAAGTTAAATCAGATTTTAAACAATTAGACATTCTGGTAAATAATGCAGGTATTAATGGTTTTGAAAACAGACAAGACTTAATTGATGAAAGAATAAAAGTAAACAATCTTCAAATTAAAGAATTTACAAAATCAGAAAAAATTAGCACTCATTTTGATGTTACTGTAAACATGTCAGATGATGAATGGCACAAAATGATATCAGTTCATTTGAATGGTACTTTTTTTTGTACGAGAGAAGCCTTAACTATAATGAACAATCAAGAAAGTGCCTCAATAATAAATATGGGATCAGTTTTGGGCACAACAGGCGGTCCATCTTCTCCACATTATTCTGCTGCTAAAGCAGCAATCCTTGGCTTTACAAGGGCTACTGCTAGGGAATTGGCATCTAGAAATATAAGAGTTAACGCTATTGCTCCAGGTTATATTGATACTGATATGACAAGCGGCCTAGGAGATGTGATAAAGCTTGTCAAATCATCCACACCTATGAAAACATTTGGAGAGGTTAACGATATAGCATGGGCTGCAGTTTATTTAGCATCTGAAGAAGCTAAATTTGTTACCGGACAAACAATTTCACCTAATGGTGGATTTGTAATGAGCCAATAATATTTAGTAATGTGATTAAACTTTAATCAATTATTCAACACTTCCAGTTAAACATTTAATTAATTCAATTATTCATTTAGTTATGAAGTATTACGATAATTGGTTTAATAATATGGCTAAAATTTTATTTAACATAACTAATGGAACTAACAACCAGACAAAAGCATCATTAGGTTTTATGTTAGCAAGAACTGCTGTCGAAGAAGGGCATGAAGTTATAGTTTTCCTAAATGCTGACGCTGTTAGTTTGATAAGACCACCAGTTTTAAATAATTTACTAGGTTTAGGAACAGGTAGCTTAAAAGAACATTTTTATGTATTAAAAAAAGCCAGAGTACCAATTTACGTTTCTGCTATATCTTGTGAAATAAGAGGCGTTACAACACAAGATCTTAAAGACGCTAATGCAAGAAAAGTTTTTCCAAAGACGTTATTAAATTTATCACTAGAAGCAGATAGAACATTTGTATATTAGCCCCATAAATCTTGTTCAGGATAATTCGTAATATTTAATAATAAATGTAATATCTTCTATTATTATTATTTGACACATATCAATAATTTTTAGATAATTATTTATAATCAAAAAAGGGGGAAACTATGGATGATGTAAGACCATTTATCTATCCTGGCGATAATGGATCAAAATTAATGCCAGTGTCTAGATATGAAAATTTTATTGGTGGTGAATGGACAAAACCAAAATCGGGGAATTATTTTGAAAATATTTCTCCAACAAGCGGAAAAATAATTTGTGAAGTTCCTAGATCAAATGCTGATGATATTAATTTAGCATTAGACGCTGCTCATAAAGCTGCAGGCTCGTGGGGTAAAACTGGACCTGCAGAAAGAGCAAATATATTACTTAAAATTGCTGATACGATTGAACAAAATGCAGAAAAATTGTCTCTAGCCGAAACTTTAGATAATGGTAAACCAATAAGAGAACCTATGGCAGCAGATATACCTCTAACTGTTGATCATTTTAGATATTTTGCTGGAGCAATTAGAGCTCAAGAAGGTTCAATTGGAAATATAGACGGAATGCAATCAGGTGGAGGTAATTCTGCGCAAGGAATGATGGCATATCATTATCCAGAACCTTTAGGAGTAGTTGGACAAATTATACCTTGGAATTTCCCAATTTTAATGGCTGCTTGGAAACTTGCTCCTGCATTGGCTGCTGGGAACTGTGTGGTATTAAAGCCCGCAGAACAAACACCTTTTTCAATTTGTATATTGATGGAGTTAATAGGTAATTTATTACCTGCTGGAGTTGTAAATGTTGTTCAAGGATATGGAGTTGAAGCTGGTAAACCGTTAGCATCAAGTAATCGTATTAATAAAATAGGATTTACAGGTGAAACAACAACGGGTAAATTAATAATGCAATATGCATCTGAAAATCTTATACCCGTCACACTCGAACTAGGTGGTAAAAGTCCGAATATATTTTTTAAAGATATAATGAACGGCGGAGATGAATATTTGTCTAGATGTGTAGAAGGTTTTCTTCACGCTTATTTTAATCAAGGCGAAGTTTGTACTTGTCCATCAAGAGCAGTTATTCATGAAGATATATATGAACCATTTATGGAAATGGTAAAAACAAGAGTATCAGCATTGAACTGTGGTGATCCTTTTGATTTAAATACTCAAGTCGGCGCTCAAGCTTCGTCTGAACAGTATGATAAAATTATGTCATATCTTGACGTTGGTAAACAAGAAGGTGCAAGCGTCCTTTTTGGAGGAGAAAAACGTCAAATGAATGGTAACTACTCTAATGGATACTATGTAGAACCAACTGCATTTAAAGGAAATAATTCTATGAGAATTTTTCAAGAAGAAATTTTCGGTCCTGTTGTTTCAGTAACAACATTTAAAGATGAATCAGAGGCTGTCTCAATAGCTAATGATACTTTATATGGATTAGGTGCAGGTGTTTGGTCAAAGGATTCTAACATTTGTTACCGAATGGGAAGAGCTATCCAAGCAGGTAGAGTGTGGGTTAATTGTTATCATTCATACCCAGCACATGCAGCATTCGGTGGTTATAAAAATTCAGGAATTGGACGAGAAACTCATAAAATGATGCTTAACCATTATCAGCAAACGAAAAATGTGTTGGTTTCTTATTCAGAAATACCAGATGGATTTTTCTAAAATAATATATAATCCTCCCTTACCAGGGAGGATTATTTTGGAGTTTTAAATGATACAAAGAGTATTATCTACAGATAAAACAAATAAACTGATAAATGAACTTTCTAATATACATGGATTATTGGTTTTTCATCAATCTGGTGGTTGCTGTGATGGTTCATCACCTATGTGTTTTCCAAGATCAGAATTTAAAGTTGGCTCTAGGGATATTTACTTAGGAGATATTTGCAACCAACCTTTTTTTATGTCTGAAGACCAATTTTCTTACTGGAAACATACTCAATTAATAATAGATGTAGTGCCAGGAAAAGGTGGTATGTTCTCACTTGAAGGACCCTCTGGAAACAGATTTTTGACAAGATCAAGAGTATATGAAGAAAAAGAAATTAGTTTACTTAAAAACAACCCACCTCAATGCGCATCAGAACTAAAAGATATTAAAGGTTTACAAACAACAATAAATTAATACTTCTATAATTTATTAATGTTAATAGCCTTGTTTTCTAAAGTTAAACTAATCAAGTCTATTTGATGAAGCCGTTACTTTACAATATAAAATTAAATGATCAATATCATAGAATGAAAAATCAAACTTTGACAAATTAGAATATCTTTATAGTTTAGTTTTTAAATTAAAATAAGGAATTTATTAAAATGAAAAAGTACATCGTAACTGGAAAAACTTCTCAAGAAACTGCTGCCTCTATGCTTAATAAACCACAAAACAGAAGAGAAATTACTGAACCTTTAGCTGAAGCATTTGGAGCCCAATTTATTGAATTTTTATACTTAAATCATCCTGAGTTTGATTTTATGTGTATTGTTATGGCTAAGAATGACGAAGATATATCTGCAACCGCAAATTTAATATATGCAAGTGGTGCTTTTTCTTCTTTTAATTGGTATAGAGCATTTGAGGCTGAAGAATGGAAAAATATTTTTCAATTAGCATCAAAAAATATGGCCACATACATATCTGCTAAACAAGAAGCTCAGGAGAATTAATTGTACGGACGTAATATTAATTTCACTCTTTTAGCACCGTCTTTGTGGGCCGTGGTTGAAGCTGTTTCCACAAATGTTGAGGAAGAAAAATATAAGAGAATGCTATTTAAAACTGGGGACAACAGTGGATTCATTGTTGAAATTTTTGATAATATATCAGTAGCTGGTAAAAAAATTGAAACTATGAAAGCTCTACAGGGTTTGAGTGAACAGGCAATGGCTAAGGTATCAATTCAAGAAGGGGCCATAATAAGAAAATAAAAAACTCTTACATTAATACTCTTGATAGATATAATAATTTCTAATATTATTTGTAAAAGTTTTTTAAAAATAAGGGATACTTTAATGGGAAAAAAACATTACATGTGTACACATACATGGTCAAACCCAGATACTGTTAAGGATATAATTAAACAACAAGGTGAAATGACTGACAAAGAATTCTTTGCTGGATTAAAAAGTGAAAAAGCAGAAACCCTTCAACATTGGATGGGTAAGGATGACTTTTTTTTCTGTCATTGGTTCGCAGAGGATGAGCAGTCTATAATAGACGTTCTAGAACAAACTGGTTTAAATGACATGATTGTAACTATGCCAAATGAAATGCAAAGGTATGTTTCATCAGATAAAATCACAAATGAAAAACTAGTTGATCCTTTTGATACTTAACTGAAAAATTATTATATTTCCTTAATTAAATGTTTATAATATAAATGACCGACGATCAGAGTAGTGAAATTAGAGCTCTAAAAATGCAAGTTGCAAAATTACAACTTGAGTCAAAATTACGTCGTAATTTAGCTTCTGAAATTGATAAGCAAAAACAAATAGCAAAAAATGCAGAAGAAATAGCTAAGGAAAAAAGTAGAGAAATTGAAGGAATAGCTAGCCAACTTTCAAAATATCTTTCGCCTCAATTATTTAGTTCTATATTTTCAGGCGAAAAAAAAGTTTTGATTGAAAGTGAAAGAAAGTTTCTTACTGTTTTTTTCTCTGACATAGTTTCCTTTACATCAATTTCTGACAATATGGATTCCGCTCCACTAACTGAAATGTTAAATTTATACTTGACGAAAATGTCGGAGATAGCACTGAAGTACAGCGGTACTATTGACAAGTATATTGGTGACTCTGTGATGATATTTTTTGGTGACCCTAAAACTGCTGGCAAAAATCAAGACGCTATAAATTGCGTTAAAATGGCAATAGAAATGCAAAATACTATGAAAAAATTATCTAAAGTTTTTATGAATGATTTTAATCTTTCTAGCCCCCTAAATATTAGAGTAGGAATTAATTCTGGTGAGTGCACGGTAGGAAATTTTGGAAGTGAAAAACGCCTAGATTACACTGTTATAGGTGGTACAGTAAATCTTGCTTCTAGGTTAGAAAGTAATTCTCCAGAAGGTCAAATTTTAATTTCAGAAAAAACTAAATCTCTTATAGTAAATGAGATTAATTGTGAGAAATATGATGAAATAAACGTTAAAGGATTTAATAAGAATATAAGGACATTCATTCCTATCTTTTGAAACTTAGAAAATAGAAAAAATTTACGAATTTATTTTATAACCTTAAGTATATCCACACCTAAAATTTTCCAGAAATATAATAAATCAATGAATACCCAATTTTCTGATAATTTATTACCATCTCTTCTATACATGTCTATTATTCTCATCTCAGAGGATTTTGGAGTAGCTGTGATACCCATAAATATTTTACTAGGAGTTAATGTCAAATTAGGCCAACCAAAGAAACCACCATAATTACCCTCTGTAATACGGCAAAGATGTCCATTAAATTTTCTTTCTTTAAAAACTTGCCTAAAAGGGCTGGCATGTTGATCTGCATATCTATTTATTGTGTAAGTTGAACCAATTCCAGTTGGTCCCCACCAAATCATATTATCGTTCCAACTTTTTTTAAGCTCTTCAATTAATGAAATTCCAGTCGTACTTTTCCAAACTTTCACGTCATTAATCATATTTTCAATAATTTCTAATGTTCTATTTCCTTCATTAGGATCTTGTTTATTAAACATTAAACCGTCATGTGTTAAAGGGCCCGGTTGAACCAAACTAATTCCAGTTTCGCTCGGGAAAGCTTTTATTCCTGCTTGAAGCATTAGATGAGGTATATCAAAGAACATTGCTACTTCAGAAATTTTACCATTTTGTATTTTACTAAATTCACAGTAACGTAACATAGCAATTTTTTTGGTTTCTTTTATACCAATCCAAGGATTATCAAACAAACCCATTAAATGTCCCATTGAAACAACCCAAACACCCTCATTGCCAGATATTACATTATATCCAGCTAAAAAGATGTCCATCCGTCTTTGATAATTAAAAAAACTTTTTTTAAATGGTTGCCAGAATTGAGAGTATAATTTTTCTATTCCACTTATTTCGTTAAAAGGATGAAAACCACGCCATAATATATCTTCTGAACAATAATTAGATAAGACTTTTGGAATTTCGTCAATTTTACTAGCTTCAAGTGCATTATAAAAATTGAGGACTACTTGTTTTTCTGATTGAAAATTCAATTATTAAAAACTCATTTAACTTTTATTTAACTTTACTTGCACCTTCAACTAAGGATTGTAGTTTTAAATAAGCAATATCTGGATCCACATTACCAAAACCTGCAAACGTTCCAAACCCACAATCTGTACCTGCTATCACTCTATCTTTTCCAACAATATTGACAAACTTCTCAATCCTTTGTCTTACTAAAGAACTATGTTCAACAAAATTACTAGTAGTATCAAGAACTCCAGGGATGAGTATTTTGTTTTCAGGTATTTTGTTTTTTAATTTTTCAAAAATTTCCCACTCATGTTGATGTCTGGGATTTGATGACTCAAAAAGTAGGTAATTACCCTTAAATGACATCAAGACGTCAAAAATCAGTTCAATAGATATATCGTGTATGTGTGGACCCTCATAATTCCCCCAACAAACATGAAGTCTCAACATTTCTGATGGAATATTTTTAAGGCTTTGATTGAGTATTTCCATATTTTCATAAGCAATTTTTATAAAATCTTTATCACTCTCACTTTTAAAAGTCATATGTCTAGATAAAGCTAAATCAGGGCAATCTAACTGCAGTTTAATTCCAGAATTGACAATTGTCTCATATTCATCTTGCATAGCTGATGCAATTGCATCTAAATATTCATTTCTATTTGAATAATATGAATTGCTAAGAAACAGAGATATCACTCCAGGGGAAGCTGCATTCATAAAGATTTTATTATGATTAAACTTTTTTGATGCCCTTAAAAGATTTTTAATATCATTAGTTAAATCATTATTCTTTTTTGAAGAAATTTCTGCAACGCAGCAAGGCCGTGAATAAGTCGGTGTACCACCACTATCCGCAATTTTTTTCATATAATTTGGAAACTTTTCTAAATCTTGTGGTGGATTCCTCTCACTATCACCAGCAAAGCCATTATACCTATCTTTCACATAAGTTGCATAAGATATTTTAGACATTTCACCATCTGAAATTATATCAACGCCAACATCTAATTGTTTTTTTACAACTTCTTTTACACTCTTTGATATTACCTCTTCAAAATATTGCTGATTATACTCCTCTTCCTTTTCTCTTTTAAAGAGTAAATCAGAAACCATCTTAGGTCTTGGAAGAGAACCTACATGTGTTGTTAAAATGGTCATTAAATATTATTTCCTTTTAGTAGAGCCTGGTTTATCATCCGTAGGAATGACTTTATAAATTGAAGCAATGCCTGGCTTTGTAGGCTCTAATGTATATTTGTTATTTTTAGGAAGTGAAAACGTATCGCCTGGATTTAAAATTATGTCAAACATTTCAGACTTTATTCTCCAATATCCATAAACTGGCATAAAAACAACGTCTTTAGAATATATTCCATAGTTGTTTTTAGACTTATCTGAAATAAATTCGACTTCAAATCCTGGTTTATCATAAATTTTTCCTTTTTCACCTATTACTGTACATGGAGTTTCAAATGATAAAGAATATAGGTCTAAATATCTCGCGACATAATAAGGAACAACCTCACTAGTTGAATATTCTAGAAAATTTTTAAGCTCATCATCTTCTAGAGGTTTCATTTCATTTTCATATTTAGGTATTTGTTGATCTTTAAGCGTGTTATAAATTTTACCTTTTTGCGATAAAATTAAACCATGTTTCTTAGCTTCAAAAAGCACTTCAGGTGCCCATATCACACCACCACCTGCATCATCGCCTCCTAAGATGGCCATTAGCATTCCGTAACTTTCTCCAATATTCTCAAATCCTCTAAAAATACCTGTCGGAATATTAAAAATGTCGCCTTTTTCAAGTATAACTTCTCCAGCGTTACCATAACGCCCCCAAAAAAACCTCCACCTACCAGACAAAACAAAAAAAACCTCTGCAGTACGGTGACTATGAAGAGAATTATTACATTTTGGTGGTTGTCCAGCTGCCCCAATATTAAAGCCATGAGGTATATTTATATGAACATGTTGTTCTGGATTTTCTGAAACACCAGAACCAATAATAGTAAAATTTTCTTTCTGATCAGAGCCTGGTGTATGAGTGTCTATAAAAGCAGTTTTGCATGGTATCAATTCTCCATATCTAACTAACCTATTATTTATATTTAATTCGTTCATAATCTTCCCATCAATATTAAAGTAATAATTGTTTCCAAATTGAAATTTCGTCTATTAAAATGAACTCTCTTACAATTCCTTGTTTACCGAACTCGGCGTGAGAAATACCATAAATTTCAATTTCTTTGTTAGTTGGTAAGCCAAAAAACCCATTAGAGTTATGCAAGCAAATCAACCTCCATCTTAATGCAGCCCTTGGCCTCATATTATTTTGATCTAAAGCTATACTATTTGAAACTTCACATTTTAAAATTTTAAAGCATGAAAGAAACAAATTCCATTTTTCATATATATTTTCAACAGTATTAATTAATTCTCCACCAAACCAATATAATTGAGCTGAACGCTCATATATCTTTTTATCAAATGAAAATTTATTTTCCATAAGATTTATAATTGAATCTTTGTATGTTTTTGCGTGTATGTTCTCACAATCAGTCATTATATTTTTTTTGATAAATGAATTTTTTGTAAACTGAATATCATTTTTTTTAAACGTTCCATCACTAATTCGTTGTTCAACAAAATCACTTACTTTAAACCCTAATTGATTTAAAATACTTGCTTCGTCTCTAATAATCCATTCTTCTACAATTTTATTATTAACAACCAAGCAATCAGCTATGACCCTATATATAACATTCTTACCAGTCGCTTTACCATAAAACCCGTCGCCTACGTGAGTTCCTGTAGATAGGATCCTATGAGAACTAAGATATGTACTTTTTATAGATCCAAACGAAATGACATCCTCACCAATTAACTGTCTATTTGGGAATTGCTCTAGAGTTTTATAGGTTGCTTGAACTACAGCATCACAATCGTACGTTGTAATACTTGGTGATCTTACAATTACATCTGAAGAGTAATAGTTTCTGATATTTTCAACTTTCTTATTTTCCCAAATTTCTTCTGTAATTTTGTATATAAAATCTTCAATTTCGTTCTGATCAAGTGAATATTCGTTAATTAGAGTTTTTTTACAATCAAATTTTTCCCAACCTTCTCCTTTAAAAATATCAACCCCTAATTGTCTCATCACGTCTGGAAAATCTACCATCACCCAATTGTTAATAATTTTATTATCTTTGGTTTGCCAAAAATCCATATACCTTATGTTAACTTTTTTATTTGTTGGGCTTATACCCATAAATGTTCCGCTATGCACTGCTTCTTGCCTTCCAAACGCAGCACCCCAATCTCCTTCGAACAGTCTAGCCTCGTCTACACAAACTTTTTCTGAAAAAGCTTTTTGAAATGGCACTTGCCAATTTTCTTGAAATTCTTTTAAACCTAGTTTAGTTCCACAACCATAATTCCCAAACCAGTTTAAATTTTCAGAGAAAAACTCTCCAATATCATCTATTCTATGGTCATTAAGTGCGACAACCATTTTCTCAATAATTTCTCTAGTAATTTTTGTTTTAGATAAATCATTAGAAGAAGTGAGAGTTGATTGCTCTATTATTTTATCTTTCATTTATAATTAACACTCCTAACCTTTCACGGCACCTTGAGTTAAACCACTTACTAATTTAGTTTGAAAAAACATTATTAATATGAAAAGTGGTACAGTAGCAGAAACTACAGCCGCAACTGCGAACATAACATTTCCTTCAGTATAAGTTGTACCTAAAAAAGCAGCTATCTTTGGTATCATTGTTCTATTTTCATCAGATAAAAGCATAGAAGTAACTGCAAAATCATTATAAGCTAACAAAAAACTAAATAGTCCAGTAGTAATTATTCCTGGCCACATGACAGGTACAATTACATGTCCAAAAGCTTGGTATTGTGAACAACCATCGACTTTAGCGCTCTCATCAAGTTCCTTCGGTATATTTTGAAAGAATGAATGTAACATCCACAAAGTAAATGGTTGGTTTATAGAAACTAACACTATGATTGTTGTCGGCAGAGTGCCCCATAGATTCCATTCAAAAAAAGGTGGAAGATAACCAGCAACAAGCGTAATTGGAGGCATTGCTCTGAAAATAAGTGCCATTATTAAAAGCCAAAATGTATATTTAAAATTTGATCGTGAAAGTGCGTATGCGCCAAGAGTACCTATTGTCAGTGAAGTAATCACGACAAAAAAACAGACTAAAGATGTGTTTATGAAAGCTTTCCAAAATTCTTCTTGAACCCAAGCACCGTGGTATCCAATAAAAGTGAAAGGAGAACCATAAGTTTGTTCTGTATTTTTCCCAGTAATAGCATTAGTCCAATTTGATATTGAAAAAAAATCTAATTCAACTTTGAAAGATCCCCAAAAAGTCCAAATAAAAGGAAAAGCAGCTACAAAAACCCATAAAAATATCAGGAAATAAATTATTATTGCCGTAAAGGAACTGTTTTTAGTACTTTTATTAGAATTAAAAATCATTTTTTAAACTCAAATTCTTTCCATGTTTTTATTAAAACAGGTGAAAGTAAGATTATAATACCAAAAATAGTTAGTATAGAAGAAGTTGCTGCAGCAGATAACTGTCTTGTTTCACCTCCAAGATCGTTAAAAATAATCCAGCTCAATGAGGTTGCGTGAGCTTCTGCATTAAACCCAACGATTGGTTCAAATACTCTAAAATTATCCATTAGCTGCATTAATGTTACAAACGTAATTAGTGGCATTATGTGTGGTATAATTATGTGTATGGTTTGTTGGAAAGTATTTGCACCGTCAATTTGGGCGGATTCTATTTGATCTTTTGGAAGGGTCTGTAATCCTGCATAAAAAACAATGAATGAAAAAGGAATTGCATGCCATACCCCGTAAACAATTAACATTATCCAAGTTAAGAATGTAGATGCTTTAAGAGATAAACCTGGGTCTTCAAACAATATTTGTAAAAAGTTTCCTACAATTCCCCTACTATCTATCATCCAAAATAGTATTATCGAACCTATTAATGGCGTAACTATCATTGGTAGAAGAGAAAAGAAAATAATTAACCCTTTTAATTTTTGATTAAATGAATCCACTCCTAAGGCAATTAATAGTCCGAGAACAAGCATTATTGGAGTAACTGTGAATGTGAAAGTCAAAGTGAAAAATAAGGCTTTATAAAATGGTAAATCAGCAGTTAATTTTAAAAATTCCAAAAAATTATTTGTATTTGACCATAAATTTTTGACCTGTTCAATTGCTAAATGACCCCTATCAAAATAAATGTCTAAACCAACATATTTGCCTAACGGGTTATTTTTTTTTAATTTTTGTGTAGCTTCATGATTTATAGAGGTAGCCTTTTTACAACCAAAAGGATCGCAGTTTTCTACGGTTATTAGAACATTTTCATGAGGGGTGTGAAATGATTGTATTGTAACAGAAATAATTGGCAATGTTATAAAGAAAAACATTGCCAAGAATGTTGGAAGTATAAACCAAAAGAAAGTTTTATGTTTCATCTTTTAAAACTAGAGAGCCATAAACTCTCTAGTCGCCTTTTATAAAAAACCTTTTTCTTTTGCAGAAGCTCTGTAAGCATCTTCTATGTCAGACAAAGTCTTTTTTGCTGATTCTTTACCTTGCATGAAATCGGATATTTCTTTTCCGATTGCTGAATGCATTAATCCTGCATATGGTAACATTGGATAAGGAGTAGTGCTCATTTTTGCTGCTGCAAAAACACCTTTAGCTGCTTCTGTCGGCTTATAACCATCAATTAACCATACAGCTTGCTTTCTTATGTCATCTTTATCCATTATTGAAGGTCTAATAGCATTAGTCATTGCAATAAAAGTAGCTTCTGCTTCTTTATCACTTATTTTTTTAGCTATAGTCCAACCATCCCAAAACAATGTTGAAGCAGGAGTTTTACCTCCACCAACTGTCATAGGTCCAGCTATATCCATGCCATTTTTAACTTCATCACTAACACCATCAACATCTACCAATGTAGCAGCTCTACTACCCCACATATTCATAATAGCGACGTTTCCAGCTCTAAACTCAGCATTTGTAGCGTTACTATCATGGGTTAGAAAATCTGGATTCATATAACCAGACAAAGCTTTCATCATTTCAAGAGCTTTTACGCCAGATTCAGAATTTACATTTGGTTCTGCAGTGTTGCCTTTAAAATGTGATCCTCCATAACCTATAAACATATTATTAAACTCTTGTGCTAAATTCCAGCCAGCTTTATAAGCTCCACCAACAGGATTTTTTAAAAGACCTGCGTCTCTTATTTTTTTTGCTGCAGATAACATTTCTTCATAGGTCTTTGGAACATCGATATTTAGTTTTTTCAAAATATCTTTTCTATAAACGAGATGTTGTGCATTAGCCATAAATGCTACTGCCATTATCTTACCATCAATGGTAATAAGTTGGTTCTTTTTCAAATCTTTACCATGTTTTTTAACTAAACTATCTAACGGTCTTATAAGATCTTCATTAAGCAATGCAACAATTGAAGTATTGGCGACTATAGCTGAGGTATATTCAGCCGGCTCACTACTCATACCTGCAACGTTAATTTTTTGATGATCTGCAGTTAAATTTGCTGATACTTTAGCTCCTTTACATTCTTTTGCACCAGATCCAACTGTTTGAATTGCAGGAAACTCATTTCCAACAATACTAACTCTAGCAGAAATACTACATGCGAATGCGCTTGTAGATGTCAAAAAAATAATTGAAGATAAAATTTTTATTAAAAATAGTTTCATATTTTCTCCTTGATTAACTTAAATTAAAACCAGTTTTATTATCAAAAATCTGACACTTTGAAGACAAAATTGATATACTAACAACATCTCCTAGAGATGCATTAAAAGTATTACTCATTTTTACTGAAATAAAATTTTCTTCTATTTTCACTGTTACCATGGTCGCATCACCTAAAAGCTCTATTGAAAAGATTGGTCCTTTAATATTTCCAGAAATACTCTTGATTATTTTACCATCTTCTGCACGAAATCCAAGCTTATATTTTCCATTTTTATGATTAAAATTTTCAATTTTTATATCTTTTGCAATAAAATCATTGTCCTTGATATTACCATTAATTAAATTCATAGGTGGGTTACCTATGAACGAAGCAACAAATGTATTTATAGGCTTGTCATAAATTTGTTTTGGTGTCCCAATTTGTTGAATAACACCCTTATTCATAACAACAACTCTATCAGCTAAAGTCATTGCTTCAATTTGATCATGAGTTACATATATTGTAGTTATTTGAAGTTGGTTTTGTAAGTGTTTAATCTGCCCTCTAGTCGAAACTCTCAATTTAGCATCAAGGTTGGATAAAGGTTCATCCATTAAAAAAACATTAGGTTTTCTTACTAAAGCTCTTGCTAATGCAACTCTCTGTTTTTGTCCCCCAGATAGTTCAGCTGGTTTTCTGTGGCAAAAATCATTTAATTCAACTAAATTGATAGCCTCCATAACTAAATTATTCTGGTTTTCTCTAGGTACTTTTCTTATTTTTAGAGGAAATCTAACATTTTCGTATACAGTCATATTTGGATATAAACCGTATGATTGAAATACCATAGAAATATCTCTGTCTTTAGGTTCTAAATCATTTACAATTTTATTATCAATTTTGATAATTCCATCTGTTAAATCCTCTAACCCAGCTATCATTCTCATTGTAGTGGTTTTACCACATCCAGAAGGGCCTAATAACACTAAAAACTCTTTATCCTTAATTATTAAATTAAAATCAATTACAGCATTGAAATCACCCCAACTTTTTGACACTTTAATTAGTTCAATCTCTGCCATTTAATATCATTTACCCTTCTTCAAAAAATGATTTTACAGATTTGAATATATCTTTGCTTATTAAAGAGCTTTCTTCATAAGTTGTATATTCACCCGGGTATAAAAGCGTCTGTATATTTGCATTCATTGCAGAACGACAGTTTTCTATAGTATTCTCAACTGCTAATGAATTTGAATGCATTACATCTAGTTTTTTTAATGCAAATTTATAAATTTCAGGATCAGGTTTTCTTTTAGAAACAAGCTCATCATGGGTAATTAAGTCAAATTTTGAAAAATCAACCTGTTTTGATAAATTATTGATTACTAAATCTAGAGTATCCTTATTTGTAGTTGTAATAAAACCAATTTTAATATTATGAATCGACACATATTCAATAACTTCTAAAACTCCAGCCCTTGGTTTTAAATTTTTTTTCGATAATAATTTGAAATGTTTAATTTTTAATAAATGTATTTGTTTAGCATCATCTAAATTCAATTTATTTTTTGAAAATTCAATCAAACGATTTAAACCACCAGGTTTTTCAAGCATTTTTATGTAATTAGCAACGTTCCAATACCAGTCAATACCAAATTCTTTAAAAGCTGCATTAAAAGCTTTCCTTTGAATTTCAGAACTTTCAACAATAGAACCAATAGAACCAAATAATAAAGACTTCATGACGTGTATAAAATAAGAAACATAAGTTTTTTCAAAAATTAGTTAAAAGAAATGATACATTTAAAATATTAATTACACTATCTTTAATCCTGAAGCCATCGATATATTAAATTATAGATTCAATTTTTGGCATCAATCTTAAGAGTTCTTTAGTATAAAGATTTTTGGGATTATTAAAAATATTTTCAGTTTGATTTATTTCACAAATACGCCCTTTTTTAAGCACGGCTATTCTATTACACATTTGACGAATTACTGGTAGATCATGGCTAATGAACAATATTGTTAGATTCAAGTGTTCTTGCAAATCTTTTAAAAGATTTAAGACTTGTGCTTGAATTGTAACATCTAGGGCTGAAGTAGGTTCATCGCAGATAAGTAATCTTGGTTTTGTGGCGAGAGCTCTAGCAATAGAAATTCTTTGTCTTTGACCACCTGAAAATTCATGCGGAAATCTCTCAAGTGATGTTCTTGAAATACCTACAATATCAATTAAATCATTTACATTTTGATCTAAAGAATAATTATCAATATTATTTCTAAAAAACTTTATAGGTTCAGATATTATTTCCTTAATTTTAAACCTTGGATTTAATGAAGAGTATGGATCTTGAAATATCATTTGAATTTGACCTCTAAATTTCTTAATTTTCAATTTATTTCTTGGATCAAATAATGATAAGTTTTCAAAATAAATTTCTCCTTTTGTTGGATTAATCAAGCCACTTATAATTTTAGCTATAGTTGATTTTCCAGATCCAGATTCTCCAACTAATCCAAAAGATTCTCCTTCAAATATATTAAAAGAAACATTGTCTAAAGCTTTGATTTTATCCTCATCATTCTGTGAAGATAAAATTTTATTTTCATCAAATATCTTGGTAATATTTATAAAATCTAATAATTTTTTGTTACTTTTCTCTCTAATTTCCCAATTTTTAATTATATTATTTGTTAACTTTAAAAAAGTATCAATTATCTGATTACCATCGGGGCTTAAAAATTTAAATCTATCAATTTTTTTGTTTGTAGGAGGTACAGACATTACTAAACTTTTACATTCGATAGAAACTGGCTGTGACAAAACCTTATATGTTTTACCATGCTCGACAATCTTGCCATATCTCATAACTATTACTTTATCTGTGATTTCTGCTATTACACCCATGTCATGGGTGATAATTAAAACACCTAGTTTTCTATCAATTGTAAGTTTTTTTAAAAGTTTAAGTATCTTAAACTGTATACTAACATCTAAAGCAGTCGTTGGTTCGTCTGCTATTAATAAATCTGGTTCACAACTTATAGCAAGGGCTATTACAACCCGTTGCCGCATCCCTCCACTAAATTGGTGTGGATAGTCATTAATTCTTTTTTCAGGATTTTCTATTCCAACCTCTGTTAACAACTTAATCGATTTTTCAAAAGCTTTATTATAATTTAGGTCTGTATGTGTTTGAATTGTTTCGATCAATTGGTCTTTTATTGTAAATAGAGGGTTTAATGATGTTTGTGGATCTTGAAAAATAAAACCAATTTTTTTTCCTCTAATAGTTCTAACGACCTCTTCATTATTACATAATTCTGTTTCATCTAATGAAATTGATCCATTAGTAATCTTTCCAGGCTTGTCTATTAAATTAATTATTGCGTTAGCAACTGTAGATTTTCCAGATCCTGATTCTCCAACTATCCCTATTATTTCACCTCTTTCTAAATTAAATGAAACATTCTTACTCGCACTGATTATTTCTTTTCGAGTTTGATATTCAATATCCAGATTATTTATTTTTAAAAACGTCATCTTACTTTAAGTTTTGGATTTAAGGCGTCTCTCATCCAATCTCCTAGTAAATTGATTGATAAAGCAAGAACAACAAGAAAAATTGCAGGAAAAAAAGTTATCCACCATTCTCCTGAAAATAAAAAATTGTTTCCAAATCTAATTAATGTGCCTAAAGACGGGTTTGTAGGAGGAAATCCTACTCCTAAAAAACTAAGAGTAGATTCGGTTATAATTGCCTGCGACAATCCTATAGTAGATATTACCAAGATAGGTCGTAGAATATTGGGAAGAATATGTTTTATCATAATTACTATATCAGATAGACCAATTATTCTTCCAGCCAAAACATATTCTTTATTTTTTTCAACAAGAGTAGCCGCTCTCGTAATTCTAGCAAATTGTGGCCATTCTGAAATTCCAATAGCTAAGATAAGAACGTATATTGCCATGTCATCATGAAGTGATTTATTAATAAACCCTCTTGCTATTCCATCAACCAAAAGAGCCATCAAAATACTAGGTATAGTCAGTTGAACATCGGTAAACCTCATCACAATTATTTCGTAACGACCACCTAAATAACCAGCAGTAACTCCTAAAAAAACACCAAGAACCATAGCAAAAATTATTGAAGCAAATCCAACTATTAAAGAAATTTGTGAACCATATATTATGGTTGACAACATATCCCTACCTTGTTGATCAGTTCCCAAAATAAATTCCACACTTCCACCAATAGACCATATTGGTGGTGTAAAAGCATCCATTAGAGAAATACTCTTGGGGTCAAAAGGATTGTAAGGAGCTATCAAAACAGCAAATAATGAGGTAATCATAATTGCTAAAAATATGATTGAAGAAATAATAGCAACTTTAGACTTTGAAAAGCTATATCCAATATCTGTATCTAAAAAATTTTTAATAATTTGACGTATCATTTATTTGTTTCTTCTTCTTTGAATCTTATTCTTGGATCAATAAAGTAATACGCTATATCAACTATAAAATTTATCATAACAAATAAAAATGCAACCATAATCAAGTAAGCTGACATTATTGGAATATCAACAAATTGAACTGCATTTATAAATAATAAACCCATACCAGGCCATTGAAATACAGTTTCTGTAATAATGGAAAATGCTATTAGAGTACCAACATTTATACCCGTTATAGTTATAACTGGTATCAAACCATTTTTAAGAGCATGCTTGTTATTAATAACTTTTTTATTAATTCCTCTTGCTCTTGCGAATTTGATATAATCAGTTTCCAAAATCTCCATCATCTCAGCTCTAACAAGTCTAATAATATAAGTCATTTGAAATAGACTTAACGTAATCGAAGGTAGTATTAATGCTTTTATTCCACTCAAAGTCAAAAAACCTGTAGACCAAAAACCAAAATTGACTACTTCTCCTCTACCAAAAGAGGGTAAAATGCCAAGAATAACTGAAAATAAATATATGAATAAAATTCCAATAACAAAAGTTGGGAGAGATACACCGAAAAGTGATGTAACTAATATGAAGTTACTGACTAAACCTTCACGATTAATTGCAGTATATACACCCAAAAATACTCCAAAAAAAATTGCAATTAAGGCCGAAACTAAAACTAATTCAAGTGTGGCAGGTAATCGTTCAGAAATTAAAAGTGAAACTGGTCTTCTTAATTCATACGACAACCCAAATTCTCCATTTGAAGCATTAACAACAAATTTAAAAAATTGGGTATAAACAGGATCTTTCAATCCAAGTTTTTCTCGAATTTCCTCCCTAGTTTCTTCACTAGCCTCTTGTCCAACCATATTGTTTACAGGATCACCTACAAAGTTAAACAATGAAAAAGATACAAAACCCACAATAAGCATAACAAGAATTGACTGAAGGAGTCTTTTTAAGAAATATTGAAACATTTAAAATATTTATAGTTTATTTTGAAACAATGCCAGTTAATGTTTAAAACTGGCATTGTTGTTTGTTTAGTTTACTTTAGCAAAACGAAAAAGTGGCTCGTTATTTGTTCTAATAGGTATATTAACATTACTCTTTGTTCCCCAGGAAATTACTTGGTGGTGAAGAGGCAAATAAGGCATATTATCTTGAACAATTGACCAAGCTTCTGCGATATTAGCGTTTCTCTTGTCTAGATTTGTTTCTGTCAACATAGTACCCACTAATTCGTCAACCTTTTCATTTTTAAAACCAGATTTATTCCAACTTCCATCGGATTTTAAGAGAAATGAATATACATAATGACTATCAAACGTTGGAACACCCCAGCCCAACATATAGAAATCACTTAAACCACCTTTTAAGTCTTTAAAGTGAATACTTTTTGGTTGAGCATCTAAATTTACCTTTATACCAACCTTTGCAAGCATACCTACAGCAGCCACACAAATTGCTTCATCGTTAATGTATCGGTTATTTGGACAGTCTAAAGTTATTTCAAAGCCTTTAGGATATCCGGCATCAGCTAAAAGTTTTTTAGAAAGATTAGGGTCATATGATAATCTTTTATCTAATTGCTTTGTGTAACCCTGAACACCTGGGAAAGTTATCATACCAGCTGGCTCACTTAAACCTCTCATAATTTTTTCTTTAATAGCATTCATATCTAGAGCATGGTAAAAAGCAAGTCGCACTTTCTTATCTTTAAAAGGATTTTTTCCTTTAACATTAGACGACCGCAATTCATCAACGCCTTGATCCATACCAAAGAAAATTGTTCGAGATTGAGCCGCACTTACTACCTTATGCATTGAAGAGCTTTTAATCCTATTTATATCCTGGGCTGGTGTAAAATTAGTAAAGTCGATGTCACCTGAAAGAAGAGCTGCAACTCGTGTAGCATCATTTTTAATTGGCAGCAGTTCAATTTTATCTATGTTATGTTGAGATTGATCACCCCACCAGTTGTCATTTCTCTCAAAGACAGTTCTTGTGTTTTGTTCTCTTAAAGTAATTTTAAATGGCCCTGTACCCATAGCATTTATAGAGCAAAATGTTTCCTGAGAGGCATTATAATCTTGTGCTGTTTCACAACCATTTTTCTTTGACCATGATTCAGACATTATAAATATTTGGACTAATTGATTTAGTAAAATAGGGTTTGGACCCTTAGTTTTAATCTCAATCGTTGAATTGTTTAAAGCTTTGACTGAAGTAATACTATTGATCAGTTCTTTCACATCAGAAGTTCCAGTTAAAGCTCTATTAATACTAAATTCAACATCACTAGCTTTTAGTAAGCTTCCATCTTGGAATTTTACACCTTTTCGCAATGTAAAAACCCAAGTTTCTGGATCAGTTGTTTTCCATGAAGTAGATAATTGAGGCTTAATAGACATATCAATTGCTCTTGTAACAAGTCCTTCATAAACTTGCCTAGAAACCATGTGTGTAGGCCCCTCATTTTGCGCATGTGGATCTAGTGTAAGAGAGTCTCCCGGCATAGACCATTTAATAGTTGCAGCATATAGAGGAGAAAATATACTAACAAAAATCATAGTTACGATTAACTTAGTTAATATCTTCATTTTGTATCCTTCCTGTAAATTTTATAATAACAATTTAATAAATGTATAAATGATAGAATTTTAAAATGACATATTTGATAGATATGTAAATTTAAAAATTAAAATGAATAAGAAATATATAAAATTATTATTCAAAACCGTATTTTAACAAAACTTCTTCGTAAATAGGATAGCTTAAACGTTCATTATTATACTTTTTAAAAATATCGTAAATTTTTAAAAGTTTATTACCCTCTATTGATTTTTTCACATTTTCAAAATGTTTTTTAGCTAAATCAAATTTATTTGCAAAATGCGCAGCTACTCCAGAATGGATTTCAAAGAAAAAATTTCCATTATGTGGCATTGGACTCATCATTTTTAGGGCATTTTTACCATCTTTTACTATATTATAGCATACTGCCAACATATAGTTGTCCATAGTAGCAAAATTACCGGTATCTAATTTATGAGCTTTAAGACCCATTTCCCAGCAACCTTTGTGAAATTGACATTGTTTGTTTTTGTTTAATTTAGGTTTTTCACTAATTTTAGTAACTTCATCTAAAGTACATAAACCACCAAATGCAACATTTACAGCCAAATTACTAAGCACACTTGGATCACTAACGTTTAATTCATAAGCCCTGTCGGCAATATTAAACATTTCTTCCCAGTTTTTTTTGTGAAACTCGATCATTGTTTTAACAGATAAACCTTTAGGTGAAAGAGGGTCGAGTAGAAGACCTTTATCAATGTATTTATTAGCATCTTTCAATAGATGATCATATTCACCTTTAGGATAATCAGCATATAATTTTCTAGTAATTTCTGCTAACCAAATCCAAGATGGCGCATAATTCGGATCTTTTTTTACAGATTCTTTTAAACATTCTATTGCTTTTGATCTATACTTACGATGGTTTGTTTTAGCTTTTCTAGCTAAATTAACACACTCATAGATTGAAAGATCATCAGTACTAACAGTTTCTATTTTTTTGTTAATGTCTTTTAATAAAATAGCCCCAGTCCCTACAAGCTGGTTTACAATCTCGTTAATAATCATATCTTGAAGTATAAAAATATTCTGTCCAGTTAGTTCCTTATCATAAGTTTCTGACCAAACATTTGAAACACTTTCTCCTTCAATAAGGTCAACTTTAACCCTCAAGATATTATCAATTTTTCTTATATTCCCATCTAATATATAAGAAGCTTGAGTTTTTTTTGACAAAGCTTTTAAGTCATCTGGTCTTTTATTTATATTCATTATATTTAGTGATTTAGACGATTTTGTTAACTTTGTACCTAAATCTTGAGACAAGCCTAAAGCTAATAAATTTTCTTTTTCTGAAGCATTTAAACTTTTAAAAGGAAGAACTATTATTTTACTTGTATCTAATCTTTTATTAATTTCAAATATTCCGGAGAAGAATAATCCTATGAAGACGGCAGCTATAGCTCCTCCTATCATAGCTACTAGTTTAGTGTTTGATGATTGTGTTTTAAGCTTTCTCTTTTGTGATGGATCTAATAATAGATCATAAGCATAAAATTGATTTTCTTTTACTTTTTGTATTCCTAAATCATTGAACTCATACTTTGTTTTATTAGCTACCAGATCATAAACATTCTTGGATATTGTTATTCCACCTGACTGAGCTAAAGCTTCTAATCTAGCTGCTACATTAACACCATCTCCCATAAGGTTAGCATCACCCTGTTTAACAACATCACCCATATTGATACCTATGCGGTATTCTAGCTTAACATCTGTTGTATCTTTATCATTACGAGCTTTAATTTGTTTTTGGAACTCTACAGCTGTGTTAACTGCAGCGACTGCACTGGGAAACTCTGCAAAAACGGAGTCTCCTCCAGTATTGAATATACGGCCTTTTTGTTTTTTTATCAGAGGCTCAATGATCTTATTACAGTCATTTAAACTGGCTAGAGTAGCATCCTCATCTTTTTCCATGTGTTTGCTATAGCCAACAACGTCAGTAGCAAATATCACTGCTATTTTACGATCTATGTCTGAGGAGCTCATTTAGATACAATAGACATAAATTTTATATATTTTCAATAGTTATTTGGAAATATCTTAGTTGAAACATAGCTAAGTTATTTTTCTTACATTAAGCTGTAATTATATAAGTAATGTCACCAAAAAAATTCTAATATTTATGAGAATAACTTAATCCCAAAATGATACTAAGCTATTGAAATAATTTAATAAATTGACTTTTAAATAAAAAACACTAAAATATTTTCACTTTTATGACGTAACAATTATTGTACCAAAAAAAAGTAAAATGTTATATGAATGACTTTATACAAAATGAAAAATTAAACAGTACTTTTTCTAAAAGAATTTTAGAAAAAAATGAACTTTTGTTTCGCCAAGGGGACCTTATTGGAGATGGATATATTATAAATTCTGGAGAAATAATGCTTGAAAGAAATAATATAAAAATCGAAAAATTAGGAAAAGGAGAGGTTTTTGGAATATTTAATCTTTTTTTTGAAAACAAAATACGATTTTTCTCTGCGCATACAATAGTTAATACAGAAGTACTTATCATTCCTCAAAAACATATAAAGAAAATTCTTAATAATTCAGATCCTTTCGTAACACATATTTTTAGAAATTGGCTTAATTTAACTGGAAGATTTATGACAGATTTAAATAAAGAAGTTAAATTAAAAGAAAAAGTTTCAAAATTAAGTAAATTAGAAGAACTTCACAAAAAAAATGAAAATGACTGCCTAATTATCAATTAAGCCTAAAGCTCATATTATTTTTAGAATTTTTTACATTTTAGCCTGTCATATTTTTTATAATTATGACGATTATCTTCGGAGCAAAACCAGACCAAAATTGGATAGATGGTTTTAAATTAGGTAATGTTTTCAATGAGTTGTTGGCTAAGTTATTGTATTTACCACCACTATTCGAATTAGGAAAAGTGGTGAGCGCGACAGGATTCGAACCTGTGACCCATTGATTAAAAGTCAATTGCTCTACCAACTGAGCTACGCGCCCTAAAATAAAAAGAAACTATTTGATTATAATATTATAATCAAGTTTTAAGTTTAAATTTAAGTGTTTTTTTTGTTTTTTATAGCTTGGTCAACATTAGAAGGAACAAAAGAAGAAATATCTCCTCCTAAATGAGCTATTTCTTTTACAAATCTTGAAGCAACAAACTGATGTCTCTCTGAGGCAGTTAAAAACACAGTTTCAATATCATTTGCTAGCCTAGCATTCATGCCAGCCATTTGAAATTCATAATCAAAATCCGATACAGCTCTTAAGCCTCTTATAATCATAGTTACTGAATTAGATCTGGCGAAATCAATAAGGAGGTTATCAAAACTTTTAATCTTTATCTCTCCCAATTTCCTTTTAGATTTGATGTCGCTATCAATAACTGCCTCTTCAATAAGAGATTTTCTTTGAGAAATATTAAAAAAAGGATTTTTACCAATATTTTCTGCAACACCTACTATTAATATATCACAAAGTGAACTAGCCCTGTAGATAATATCTAAGTGACCATTTGTTATAGGGTCAAATGTTCCTGGATATAAAGCTATTCTTTTCAATCAAAAACCTTGGTTATTTATTTAATCTTCTAGTTCATTATAAGTATTTTTATTTTCAAGAACCTCTTGAGAAGTCTCTTCATCTTGCTCATCTTCACTTTCGCTTAACAATGCCACTGAAACTACCTTTTCACCTTCTTCAAGGTCAAACAATCTTACTCCTTGAGTTTTTCTACCTGCAACTCTTATTGAGTCGCCTTCTCCTCCGTGAACACGTATTCTTATTAATTTACCCGAATTAGTTACAAGCATTATTTGGTTATCCTCCGAAGCCACGTAAGATGCAACAACAGGACCATTTCTTGATGAACATTCAATATTAGCTACACCTTGACCGCCTCTATTAGTCATCCTGTAATCTTCTATCGGTGTTCGTTTTCCAAATCCATTTTCTGTAACGGATAATATAAACCTTTTTTCTAACTTAGGTATTAATGACATTGATACTACATAGTCGTTGGGCTTTAATCTTATTCCTCTAACTCCTGATGAGCCCCTACCCACAAAAACCCTCACATCATTAACATCAAATCTTATTGCTTTACCTAATCTGGTTGCTAAGAGAATGTTGTCTTTATCACTACATGGTATAACAGAAACTAATTCATCCTCTTCATTTAATTTCATTGCAATTTTACCGTTTTGCCTGATATTGGTAAAATCACTAAGCTGATTTCTTCTAATGTTTCCATTTTTAGTAGCAAAAATAATTTGTAAATTCTGCCAAGTTTCTTCATCTTCCGGCATAGGCATTACAGTATGTATATTTTCATCTTGATTTATAGGTAACATATTAATCATGGGTTTACCCAATGCTTGAGGTGCAGAGTCAGGGAGTTTGTAGCATTTTAATTGGTAAACCATACCTAATGAAGTGAAAAACAAAATTGGTGTATGAGTGTTTGTTACAAAAAGAGAGGTTACAGTATCTTCATTTCTCATTTTCATCCCAGCTCTACCTTTTCCACCTCTTCTTTGGGCTTTGTATGTCGACAATGAAACTCTTTTGATGTAACCTCTATGACTAACTGTTACAACCATATCCTCTTTTTGAATAAGATCTTCATCATCATGATCTACAGCGCTATCATTAATCTCAGTACGTCTAGGATCATCTATTCGACTTAAAACTTCATCAAGTTCAGTTTGTATAAGATTAGTTAATTTATTTTTATCCGAAAGAATTATTAAATACTTATTAATTTGTTCAGATAATTCATGGGTCTCTTTTTCTAGTTTATTTCTTTCCATACCTGTAAGTCTTTGCAGCCTTAACTCTAAAATTGCCTTAGCTTGAGTAACTGACAAAGTATAATTATCATTAACTATTTGATGATTTGGGTCATCAATTAGATTAATAAAGGCTTCAACTTCTTTAGCAGGCCAAGTTTTTGAACATAATTGATTACGTGCGCTTTCAGGATCAGCAGACGATTTTATAAGCTCTATTATTTCATCAATACTTGTAATAGCAACCATTAATCCGGCTAAAATATGAGCTCTGTTTCTTGCTTTATTTAAAAGAAACTTCGTTCTTCTTATTACAACTTCAAACCTGAAATCTATAAAAGCTTTTAGGATTTCAATAAGTCCTAATTGCTTTGGCTGCCCTCGATCTAAAGCAAGCATATTTACTGGAAAACTAGTTTGAAGCCTAGTATGCCTCCACAATTGATTTAAAACCACATCCCCCTGAGCATCTCTTTTGATCTCAATAACAATTCTCATACCATTTCTGTCAGATTCATCCCTTAAATCAGAAATTCCTTCAATTGTTTTATCTCTAATTAATTCTCCAATTTTTTCTAAAACAAGAGCTTTATTAACTTGAAATGGTATTTCTGTAATAACTATCATTTCACGATCAGCATTTTTGCCAGTTTGCACTATCTCTGCCCTAGAACGCATGATTATGCTACCTCTTCCAGACTTAAAAGCGTCTCTGATACCCGACCGGCCCATTATAAGAGCTGCAGTAGGAAAGTCTGGTCCGGGTATTATTTCCATCAGTTCTTTTAAACTTAATTCAGGATTTTCTATAAGAGCTTTACATGCTCTTATTACTTCACCTGGATTGTGAGGAGGAATGTTAGTTGCCATACCTACTGCTATGCCACCAGCCCCATTGACTAGCATATTAGGAAATTCTGCAGGTAAAACAGAAGGTTCAAACTGCGACTCATCATAATTTGGGATATAGTCAATAGTATCTTTGTCAATGTCTCTTAATAAACTCTCAGAAGATTTAGCCAACCTAGATTCAGTATATCTCATTGCTGCAGGAGGATCTCCATCCACGGATCCAAAGTTACCCTGACCGTCAACGAGCATCAATCTCATAGAAAAATCTTGGGCCATTCTTACCATTGAATCATAAATGGCCGTATCACCATGGGGATGATAATTACCCATAACATCACCAACAACTCTTGCAGATTTTCGATAAGGCTTTGACCAATCATAACCACCTTCAATCATAGCGTAAAGAATTCTTCTATGAACGGGTTTCAACCCATCTCTTACATCTGGCAGAGCTCTGGAAACTATTACACTCATAGCATAATCTAGATAAGATTTCTTCATTTCTTCCGTAATAGAAATTAAAGAATGATTTGAAGGTTTGTTGTTTTCTTCAGACAAAAAAAAGCTCCAAGGATAATATTTTTATAAAAAAGATTACTAAATATTGTATATGTTTTTAGTTTATATAACAATATGTATTATTTTGTATTGAGTGTTGAAATTTATTTTAAAAAGGTATTTCGTCATCTAAATCAGATGCAATATTGGAAACTGGAGGTTCACTTAACTGATCAATTTCAGATTTATTGTAATCATTGTTAATTTGATTGTCTGGTCTAGACCCAAGTAAGGTTAATTCTCCTCTGTATCTTTGAAGAACAACCTCGGTTGTATATTTATCTTGACCAGATTGCTGGTCAGTCCATTTTCTTGTTTGAAGTTGGCCTTCTAAATAAACACTACTTCCTTTTTTTAAGTATTGTTCTGCAATTTTACCTAAAGCATCGTTAAAAATGACAACTCTATGCCATTCAGTTCTTTCTTTTTGTTCACCAGAATTTTTATCTTTCCATCTATCAGATGTAGCGATACTAAGTTGGACAATTTTATCACCATTTTGCATAGCTCTAATTTCAGGGTCTCGACCTAAATTGCCCACTAAAGTGACTTTATTAACACTTCCGCTCATTATTTAAACTCCATAAAAAAACAGAATTTACTATAGAACAGTATTCCATTAAAAAAAACAATAAATTAATCTTTTTCATTGACTTTTAGGGTTTCAAAGTTAACTAAGTGGAAAGTTAAATTTCTTTTAATGAGGACATAATTATCTAATGACTATAACTCTTGAACCAAACCAATTTCTTAAAGTTCGAAGTGCCAATGAACATAATTTAAAAAACGTTAATATTAATATCCCTAAAAATAAATTAATTGTTATGACTGGAGTTTCTGGTTCTGGTAAAAGTTCACTCGCCTTTGATACAATTTATGCAGAAGGTCAAAGAAAATATGTAGAATCACTTTCAGCGTATGCACGACAATTCTTACAAATGATGCAAAAGCCTGATGTAGAATCTATTGAAGGCTTATCACCTGCAATTTCAATTGAACAAAAATCTACTAATAAAAATCCAAGGTCTACGGTTGGCACAGTAACTGAAATATATGATTACATGAGACTTTTATGGGCAAGATTAGGAATTCCATATTCTCCAGCGACAGGTTTACCTATAGAAAGTCAAACTGTTAGTCAAATGGTTGATAAAATTTATAAAAAAAAAGACAACACCAAAATTTACATACTATCCCCAATTGTAAGAGGAAGAAAAGGTGAATATAGAAAAGAATTTATAGATTTAAGGAAAAAAGGGTTTCAAAGACTTAGAATCAATAATGAATTTTATGATATAGAAGAATTACCAACACTTGACAGATATAAAAAACACGATATTGAAGTTGTTGTTGATAGATTAATAATTAAAAAAACTACTGAGCAAGAAAATAAAGATTTATTGCAAAGGCTTGCAGATTCTGTTGAACTTTCATTACAATTATCAGACGGTTTGTTATATACCTTAGAGGTCGATACAAATAAAAAAGAAATATATTCATCTAATTTTTCCTGCCCTGAGAGTGGTTTTACGATTGATGAGATTGAACCTAGAATCTTCTCTTTTAACAATCCAGCTGGCGCATGTGATAAATGTGACGGATTAGGTAATGCTGTAGCATTTGATGTAAATCTAGTAGTTCCTGATGAAAGTATTTCTTTAAAAGATGGTGCAATTGCCCCTTGGGCTTTAAATACCAGTAAATTATATGTTCAAACGCTACAATCTCTGGCAAAACATTATAAATTTGATATTGAAAGTAAATTTTCAGATCTTTCAGATGATATAAAACAGAGGCTTTTATATGGTTCTGGTGAAGAAAAAATTGAAATCGTATATAATGATGGAACCAGAGTTTATAGATCTAATAAAGCATTTGAAGGTGTAATTCCAAATTTGGCTAGAAGACTAAAAGAAAGTGAAAGTAAGTGGGTTAAAGAAGAACTGGGTAGATTTCAATCTGATAAAGATTGTGATAAATGTAATGGAAAAAGACTTAAATTAGAAACTTTAGCGGTTAAAATTAATAAAAATGATATTGCAGATGTTTCTAGATTAACAATTGAAGACGCTAGAGAATGGTTTTTAAATCTAAATTCAATACTGAATGAACAAGAATTAGCAATTTCAAGGCAGGTTTTAAAAGAAATAAATGACCGACTTGGTTTTTTAACAAGTGTTGGGCTTTCTTATTTATCAATTTCTAGGAATAGTGGAACTTTATCTGGTGGAGAAAGTCAAAGAATACGTTTAGCTAGTCAAATTGGTTCTGGATTATCAGGAGTATTATACGTACTTGACGAACCAAGCATTGGATTACACCAAAGAGATAATGAAAAATTATTACATACATTACAAAAATTAAGAGATCTTGGAAATACTGTTATAGTTGTTGAACATGATGAAGAAGCTATTTTAATAGCAGATCATGTTGTAGACATTGGCCCAGGTGCTGGAATTAACGGTGGAGCAATTATAGCTGAAGGGACACCTCAAGAAATTAAAAATAATAAAAATAGTATTACTGGAAATTATCTCTGTGGTATTAAAAAAATTGACGTTCCTAAAAAAAGAAGAAAAATTAATCCAAATAAACATATTATACTAAGAGGAGCCTCTGGAAACAACCTTCAAAATATTGATGTAGAGTTCCCCTTAGGAATCCTTACATGTGTTACTGGCGTGTCTGGTGGAGGGAAATCTACTTTAGTAATACAAACACTTCAAAAAAGTTTGTCTAAAATCTTAAATGGTAATAGTTCAATGCCTTCACCATATAAGTCAATAAATGGCATATCACAAATTGATAAAATTATAGACATTGATCAGTCACCTATAGGTAGAACTCCTAGATCAAACCCCGCCACTTATACTGGAGCCTTTAATCATATTAGAGATTGGTTTGCGGGTCTACCTGAAGCAAAAGCGAGAGGTTATTTAGCAGGTAGATTTTCATTTAACGTAAAAGGGGGAAGATGTGAAGCATGTCAAGGTGACGGAGTAATAAAAATCGAAATGCATTTTTTACCTGATGTCTATGTAAAATGTGATCAATGTAAAGGGATGAGATATAATAGAGAAACATTAGATGTAAAGTGGAGAGATAAATCTATTTCTGACGTTTTGGATATGACTGTTTCAGAAGGAGCAGAACTTTTTAAGGCTGTGCCATTAATTTATGAAAAATTAGAAACATTAGAAAGAGTTGGTTTAGGGTATATTAAAATTGGTCAACGATCTACAACGCTATCTGGCGGAGAAGCTCAAAGAATAAAGCTTGCAAAAGAGTTATCAAGGAAAGGAACAGGTAGAACCATTTACATATTAGATGAGCCAACAACAGGTCTACATTTTCACGATATAAAAAAGCTTTTAGAAGTTATGCAAGAACTCGTAGATAATGGCAATACAATGATTGTGATTGAACATAATCTTGATGTAATTAAGACAGCAGATCATATCATTGACTTAGGACCTGAAGGAGGTGACAAAGGTGGATATGTAATTGCTCAAGGTACTCCTGAAGAAGTTGCTAAAGTGGAAGAAAGTCATACTGGTATTTTCCTAAAAAGAATATTAGGTAATAAAAAATAATATGATAAATCAAAATAAAATTAGTGTTGTTGGTGGTGGTTTAGCTGGATGCGAGGCTGCTTATCAAATTTCTAAATTAGGAATTGATGTTGACCTTTATGAAATGAGACCCGACACTAGAACTGAAGCTCATAATACTGAATATTTAGCTGAACTAGTGTGTTCTAATTCTTTTAGATCAGACGATAAAGAGTATAATGCAGTTGGAGTTTTACATGAAGAATTAAGAATGTCTGACTCGTTAATTATGAAAACTGCTGATTTGAATAAAGTACCTGCAGGTTCTGCTTTAGCTGTAGACAGAGATGATTTTACTAAAGAAATTAATAATATTATCAAAAGCAATTCAAAAATAAACATTATAAATAAAGAAGTTAAAAATCTTGATGAATTTAAAGACAAAATAGTAATTGTTTCCACAGGCCCATTAACGTCAGGTCATTTAACAGAGTATATTAAAAATAAAACATCTGAAAATTCATTAGCTTTTTATGACGCAATAGCTCCAATTATTTACAAAGATACGATAAATATGACTATAGCTTGGAAACAGTCTAGATATGATAAGGGTGATGGAGATGATTATATAAACTGTCCGTTATCAAAAAAGGAATACTATGAGTTTATAGAAAAAGTTAAAAAAGCTCCTAAAATGGACTTCAAAAATTTTGAATATACACCATTCTTTCAGGGATGTATGCCTATAGAAGAAATAATTAGAAGAGGTGACGAAACACTGCGTTATGGGCCTATGAAACCTGTAGGTTTAACAAACCCTAACAGTTGTGAAGAACCGTATGCTATCGTTCAATTAAGGCAAGATAATAAATCTGGTACATTATTTAACATTGTTGGTTTTCAAACCAAGATGAAACATAGTGCACAAAAAGAAGTTTTTAAAACAATTCCTGGTTTGGAAGATGCTGAGTTTGCAAGACTTGGCGGTCTTCACAGAAATACATTTATAAAATCTCCCATATTATTAGATCAATATTTACGTTTAAAAAAATCTCCAAATATTATTTTTGCTGGCCAAATCACTGGGGTTGAAGGCTATGTTGAATCTTCCGCAATAGGTTTGATTTCAGGCATGGTGGCTGCGCATGATTTTAAAAAAACTGATTTCAAACTACCACCAGATAATACAGCTCATGGAGCTTTATTAAAACATATTACAATGAATGCAAATCCAAAAACATTTCAACCTATGAACATTAATTTTGGTCTAATGCCTGATATAAACTTAACTAGTACAATTCAAAATAAAAAGAAATATTTGAAAGGCAGAGAAAAGAAAAAAATACAGGCTAATAATGCGTTAAACTCGTTTAAGAAATGGGTAGAAGAAATTAATATTTAATTATCTTTCATATTCTGGAACATTTGATTGCTCCGCTACTTTATCTCCTTTATTAATATTAAAAAATGTCAGTAACGAAACTGCAACAAAAATTGAAGAAAATGTTCCTATTAATACTCCCCATATCATTGCAAGAGCAAAATCAGACAATACAGCACCACCAAAAAAGAAAATAATAAATAAAGCTATTAGCGTAGTAACTGATGTTATTACAGTTCTAGATAAGGTTTCGTTAATAGATTTATTATAAATAAAGTAATGGTCTTTTGACTTATATCTTCTTAAATTTTCTCTAACTCTATCAAAAATAACCACAGTATCATTTATTGAATATCCAGCAGTTGTTAAAATAGCTGCGATTGTAGCTAAGTTAAACTCTAATTGGAGGATAGAAAATAGGCCAACTGTAGTTAAAACATCGTGAGTTAAAGCAATAATTGCAGCAATCGAAAATTGCCACTCAAACCTAAACCAAATATAGACCATGATTGATAACAAAGCTAAAGAAACAGCTAACATTCCTGCAGTTTTTAACTCATCACCAACAACTGGACCAACAAATTCGGATCTTCTTACATTGTAATCTTTATCAGTAACAGATTTAACTTTTTCAATCATAGCAATTTGTTGTTTTTGGTCACCATCTTGCTTTTGAATTCTAACTAAAAAATCTGTTTCTTTTCCAAAGTTTTGTATTGAAACTTCACCAGCGTTTAAAGTTGAAACTTTATTTCTTAGATCATCAATGTTGCTATTATTTGAATTATTACTTCTTAATTCTAGTAATATTCCACCTTTAAAATCAATGCCATAGTTCAAATTATTAATTAACAAACTTACGAAAGTTCCTAAAATTATTATAGCCGAAAAAATAAAAGCGATTTTTTTAAAACGTAAAAAATCAAAGTTTGTATCACTTGGAATTAATCTTAATAATTTCATATCTAAACCTTAAAATAAAATATTATTAATATCTTTTCTTTTTGAATAGAATAAAACAAGATATTTAGTTATAATAATTGCAGTAAACATAGAAGTGGCTATTCCTATCATCAAAGTAACTGAAAAACCTTTTATAGGGCCACTTCCAAATGAAAACAATGCAAAAGCAGCAAATAATGTTGTTAAATTAGCATCGACAATTGTTGAAATAGCTCTTTGAAAACCAGCTTCAATAGCATCTACAATTTTTCTTCCGGCATTAAACTCTTCTTTAATACGTTCAAAAATCAAAACATTTGCATCTACAGCCATGCCCATTGTTAAAACTATTCCAGCAATGCCTGGTAACGTAAGAGTTGCTTGAATCATGCTTAATAAAGCTATTATAAAAATTATGTTACAACAAAGAGCAATATTGGCAAATATCCCAAATATACCATAAGTTATTAACATAAAAAACATAACGGCTATTAAGCCTATTGTACTAGCTATCTTACCCGATGATATTGAATCACTACCCAACCCTGGCCCAACTGAACGTTCTTCTAAAATAATCATTGGTGCAGGCAATGCTCCTGATCTAAGAACTAATGCTAGATCATTTGTTTCTTGGACACTAAAAGCCCCTGTTATTTGACCTGTTGAAAAAATTTGGGTTTGAATAACAGGTGCACTTACAACTTTACCATCTAGGACAATGGCAAAAGCTCTACCAACATGCTTACCAGTAACTCTTCCAAATTTTTTACCTCCTAAGGGTGTTAATTGGAATGAAACAGAGGGACTATTGTTTCTGTCAAAAGTAGGACTGGCATCTTTTAACATTTCTCCAGAAACCATTACTCTCTTATTAACCATATAGAAACGATCAGAATTTTTATCTTCCGGTAACACAATGTAACCTGGAGGAGATTTTGAGCTTTCATTAATATCTTCAGATAAAATTGTAGGATGAACTAGTTGAAAGTTTAATTTAGCAGTTTTTCCAAGTAATTTTTTTATACGACTTGGATCGTCTAAACCTGGTAATTGAACAATTATTCTATCAATTCCTTGTTGCTGAATACTAGGCTCATTAGTTCCAGTTTCATCTATTCTTCTTCTGACTATTTCAATTGCTTGCATCATTGTTGTTTTAGTAATTTTTTGTTTATTAGCATTAGAGAATTTAATTTTAAAAATATCAGTGTTATTCTCAACAATTAAATTTTTATCTATGCCTAACATAACAGATTTTATTTTTTCAACAGATATCCCTCTGCGCATTTGAAAAGAAACAACATTTTCCTTTATTTTTAATTTCTTATAACCAATTTTTGATTTTCTAAGAGAGGATCTAATATCAGACATTAAAGATTCTAATTTTTCAGCAAATACTACTTCCATATCAGCTTTTAATAACAGATATGATCCACCTTTTAAATCTAAACCAAGATTAATTTTTTTTCCTGGCAATAAACTAATTGAATTATTTTGTAGAGAACTATTAAAAAAATTAGGTGCGGCATATACTAGACCTAAAAAAACACTAAAAAGTATTAGAATAATCCGAATTTTAGATAAGCTTTTCATTTTTTATCACTTTTTTACATGTTTAAGGAGTGAAAAATTTAGTTATTTTTTAGATTTTGGTTTATTTTTATTTTCAACCACTTTAATTTTTTCTTCACCTCTTACTTCAGAAATCATTTGTCTTGCCAATTCTACGGTTACACCTGAAGAAATTTCTACACTTACTGTTTCAGACCCATCAACAGCTTTAGTAACAACTCCAAGAATTCCTCCTGCTGTTAGAACTTTGTTTCCCCTTTTTAAACTTTCAACCATTAATTTGTGTTGTTTAACTCTTTTTTGTTGAGGTCTTATTAACAAAAAATAAAATATTATAAAAATTAAAACAAATGGCAGAAGTCCTTGTAAAGAAAATCCTCCAGCTCCTCCAGCTGCAGATTGAGCGAATGCACTTGAAATCATTGGTAACTCCATAAAAATCTAAAATTTAGTTACCAACTTATATAAAAAAAATCTAAGAAAGACCATAGATAAATTCCTAAAAATATATATATTACTACTTTAACGATTTAGGCTCTCAAATGATTAATAACGATAATACAATTTTTTTATTAGAACGTATAGCAAACGCTTTGGATAGATTAGCACCACCAAAAAAAAATATAGATGGTTTAAACAAAAGTGAGGGATTTGTTTATGACTCAAAGTCAGGACTTATTAGACCGATAGAAGATATTAATCGTATTCCAATTTCACTTCTTCAAGGCATTGAACCACAAAAAAAGTTGCTTCTTGATAACACATTAAATTTTTCTCAAAACTTAACAGCTAATAATGCGCTCTTATGGGGAGCAAGAGGAACCGGAAAATCTTCTTTGGTTAAAGCTGTACATGCAGAAATTTTATTAATGACAAAATCTACAAATTTAAAATTAGTTGAAATTCATCGTGAAGATATTTCTGAACTTCCAGAATTACTTTATCTATTATCGCAAAATAAAAATTTTAAATTTATCTTATTATGTGATGACTTATCATTTGATGCTGGAGAAAACACTTATAAAAGCCTTAAAGCTGCATTAGACGGCGGAATTGAAGGAAAGCCTAACAATGTAATTTTTTATGCAACATCTAATAGAAGACACTTAATGCCAAGAGATATGATGGAAAATGAAAAATCAACAGCTATTAATCCATCTGAGTCTGTAGAAGAAAAGGTTTCTTTATCAGACAGATTTGGATTATGGATAGGTTTTCATAACATGTCTCAAGATACATTTTTAGAAATAGTTTATGGATATTGTGACGAATTTAAAATATCAATCGACAAAAATATTTTAAAATTGGAGGCACTTGAATGGTCAATTACAAGAGGAGCCAGATCAGGAAGAGTTGCTTGGCAATTCATACAAGATTTAGCTGGAAGAAAAAAAATTAAAATATATTAATTTAGATAATTTACTGGATTAATAGGAGTTCTGTTGTATCTTAATTGGAAATGAAATAACCCATTGTCTGAGGAAGTATAGGCTATAACTTCACCTTTTTTAATTGTGTCACCTTGTTTTACGTTATATTTACCTAAATTTGAATACGCTGATAACCAACCATTTTTATGCTTAACAAGAATAAGATTCCCAAATTTTTTAATTTGGGATCCAATAAAAGCAATTTTTCCATCGTACGTAGAATGAATTGGTCTATTTTCACCTAATTTTATATCAATTCCATCATAATGTTGTCCCTTGCCAAATTTACCAAAACTTTTAGTAACAGTACCTTTTGCAGGCCAAATAAATTTAGGTGAATTTTTAATTAAGTTTTTATTATTTTTATTAGATTTAGAAACTACTAATTTAGATCCATAAACTTTTTCATTAACTATTAAGTCAACAACAGAATAGTCTCTTATTTTTGGAATTAAAATTTTGTTGCCCACTATTAATTTATATGGTTTTTTCAGTTTATTAAGTATAATAATATCTGATTTATTAACTGCGAATCTTAAAGAAATTTTGTCAAGAGTGTCATCATTCTTTATTACGTATAGGTTTTTATTTCTTAAAAATAAAATTTGGTTAAACTTTAAATTATAGGGCTTTGAAAGCTTATTATCCTCAATAATATCTTTTGGAATAACATTATATTTATTTGCAATGCTATAAATTGTTTCATTTTCTTTTACCATTATCATACCATTTAAAGGTATGTTGTTTTTAATAAATTCTTCATATTTATTGAAAACTAAAGCTTTAGTCTCAGGCGCATAGTCATTTTTTATACCTTCAACCAAGTTATTTGTTTGGCAACCAAACATAAAAAAAGCTATTATAATTAAATGAAGTTTTAACAATTTTAATTCTCCATAGTAAATCATTAATGTTTCAAAAAATTAAAAGTTATTCAATCTTTTTCAGTAATTAATGGTACAAAACTAACTTTACCTAAATCTTCCCAAACGTCGTCATTTCTGTCATTTCCTATTGTAATTTTCTTTAGTCTTTGATGAGTATTTGTTTTGCCTATTGGTACAACACATGAACCATTAATTCTAATTTGATTTAATAATCTATCATCTATTTTTTTTACTGCACATGTTATTATCATGTGATCAAAAGGTGCTAATTTTGGCCAGCCTAAAAAACCATCTCCATATTCAGATATAATATTCGTTAATTTAAGCTTTTTAAAACAACTTTGAGCATTAACAAGTAGTGGCTTTATTCTCTCTATAGAATAAACCCTTCTAGATAAAAGAGATAAAATTGAAGTTTGATAACCAGAACCGGTACCTATTTCTAAAATCACTTCGTTACCCTTTAGTGATAAAGCCTCAGTCATAAGTGCAACAATATAAGGTTGACTAATTGTTTGCTCAAAACCAATGGGTAAAGGGTTATTTTCATAAGCATATGATTGAAATGTAGATGGCAAAAAGATTTCTCTTGGAATTTTCTCTATGGCTGAAAGAACATCATTAGATGAAATGCCCATTGATCTCAAATCCATTATAAGATTAGCCTTTTGAATAGAGGTTTCATATAACATCTAAGAGATCTTCAAATTATTTATTATTAAATAATTAGTCAAATTTAATAATAATGGAGTAATTGAAATTTTATTTTTTTTCAAAGTTTCTAAATCTGAATTTAACAAGCACTCATTGTGATTTATCATTCTTCCGATGCTGAAAGAATTATTATCTTCACTAAAAATAATTTCATCTGCCTTTTTTTGGGATGCTAACTCAGTAAACAAATAATCTTTATTTTTTATAATTTCTGAAAAAATAAATGGAAAATTAACGTTATAAAATTTTGGATGACCTACTTTTAAATCAAGTATATAATTTATAACATTATAAGCATTGTTTTTAGAATTCTTATAGGAATAGATATCATTATCTCCACCAAATTGACTTAACGCAATAGAGTTAATTCCTCTTACTGCGCCTTCCCATGCAGCAGCTACAGTACCTGAATAAGACACCTCATCACCAATATTACTACCTGCATTAATGCCACTTAAAATTAGATCAGGTTTATCTGACTTAAAAATATGATTTAAAGCAAAAATCATACAATCTGTAGGTGTTCCATCTACAATCCAATTATAATTGGATATTTTTTTATAGTTGATATTATTTCTAATAGTTATAGATTTAGATTTGGCAGACTGATTTTTTTTAGGAGAAATCACATATACATTTTTCCCAAGCTTTTCTGCAATTTCTAATAATATTTTTATACCAATAGCATCATAACCATCATCATTTGTTATAAGAATATTGTTTAATTTTTTATTCATGTATTTCAGTTTGGAATGTCAATCTTCTGTGTCCCTTTCATATAAGGTACTAACACATCAGGTATTAAAACAGATCCATCTATCTGTTGATAATTTTCTAATATAGCTATTATTGTTCTGCCTACAGCAAGTCCAGAGCCATTTAAAGTATGTAAAAAATCAGTTTTATTAGTTTCTTTATCCTTAAATTTTGCATTCATTCTTCTGGCTTGAAAATCTCCACAATTAGAGCAAGAAGATATTTCTCTGTAGGCACCCTTACCTTTATTTTGACCAGGTAACCAAACTTCTAAATCATATGTCTTTTTTGCAGAAAAACCTATATCTCCAGAACATAATTTCATTACTCTGTAAGGTAATTTTAATTTTTGGAGAATAGTTTCTGCACATATAACTAAACGATCTAATTCCTTGTTAGATTCTAAAGGATTAGTTATAAAAACCATTTCAACTTTAGAAAATTGATGCTGTCTTATCATTCCTCTTGTGTCTGCCCCAGCCGCACCTGCTTCTGATCTAAAACAAGGGGTATTAGCAACAAATCTTAAGGGCAATATTTTTTTATCAACTATTTCATTACTTACAATATTAGTTAATGGAACCTCAGCTGTAGGTATTAACCATCTATTATCTGTTGTGTTAAAAAGGTCTTCCGAAAACTTTGGGAGCTGTCCAGTACCAAACAAAGCATCTTCTCTGACAATATAAGGAGGAGAAACTTCTTCAAAATCAAACTCGCTTAAATGAGTATCCAGCATAAAAGACGAAAGTGCCCTCTCCAGTAAAGCTAACTGACCTCTCAACAAAACAAACCTCGAACCAGAGATTTTTACACCTGTCTTAAAATCAAGTTCGTTTAATATTTCACCAATCTCTACATGATCCCTCGGTTTAAAGGAGAATTCAGGCTTATTCCCCCAATCTTTAACGAATTCATTTTGAAATTCAGTTTCACCATCCGGAACATCTTCATCTAAATAATTAGGCAGTTCTTTCAAAATATCATTTAAGTCTATTGATAATTTTTTAATTTTATCGTCTAATTCACTTAAATCAGATCTATAATTTTCTAAATTTAATTTTAAACTTGATACATCTGAACCTATTGATAATAACTTTCCAATTTCCTTAGAAGCAATATTTCTTTTTTGCTGTATCGTTTGAATTTCTGTTTGATAACCTCGTATTGAGGTATCAATTTCAAGAATGAACGAAGATTTTATATTTAAACCTCTTCTCCTCATTAGTTTTTCAAATTCTTCAGGATAACTTCTTATAAATTTAATATCATGCATAATATTTCTCGTTTAATTCAATTGGTACTTAGAAATTTTGAAAATATTATAGAAATTTCGTATAAAGCAATTATAGGTAAAGCGAGCAAAATTTGTGAGATAACATCAGGAGGTGTTAAAATTGCAGCAATCACAAAAGCTGTTAAAATTGCATATTTTCTCTTACTAGCCAAATCTTCTGGAGTAATTATGCCAGTCTTAACAAGTAATAACAATATAACGGGTAATTCAAAACATAATCCAAAAGCAAAAATTAATTTCATTATTAAAGACAAATATTCAGATATCCTGGGCTCTAATTCAATAGGTAATGAACCATCAATACTGCTTACTTGGAATGAAAGGAAAAAATTCCAGGCAAGTGGAATTACAATATAATATACCATAGCTGCACCTGCTATAAAAAGGATTGGAGTAGCAAGCAAGAAAGGAAGAAAAGCTTTTTTTTCATTTTTGTATAAACCTGGAGCTACAAAACGCCATACTTGTATTAAAAAGATTGGTAACGAAACACATATAGATATAAAAAAAGCAACTTTAACCTGAGTAAAAAAACCTTCATGTAATGCTGTATAAATCATCCTACCACCGTTTTCTAATATTTGCGATGCTAGAGGAGCTTGCAGAAAATTATAAACAATATCAGCTAAATTTTGATTGTCGCTTGTAAATTTTATAAAGCACAAAAAAAATAGGAATAAAAAAGCACAAAAAGAAACTAAAAGCCTATTTCTTAATTCAATTAAGTGATCTAATAGTGTCATATTATGTTCTGATTTTTTTACTTTTGCCATAGTAAATTCTTAAATATTATTTTTTGATAATTTTAGAAGTTTTGTTTTGCTTAAGTGATGAATTTTGAGAGTTTTTAATTTCATTAACATCATCCTTCAAAGATTTTACATTTATATCATTTTGAAAATCCTTGATATCATTTATTTCAGAATCAATAATAGAATTATTTTCTATTTTACTAA
This sequence comes from alpha proteobacterium SCGC AAA536-G10, assembly GCA_000384615.1. Lineage (GTDB taxonomy): Bacteria > Pseudomonadota > Alphaproteobacteria > Puniceispirillales > Marisalimonadaceae > Marisalimonas. The sequence continues at coordinate 269,485 of ARQU01000001.1, forward strand.
CTTCCTTTCTTAGGTCTGAGATCTCAGATTCGTTAGCTAAATCATCAATTCCAGAATGAAATTGAGAAGCCATTGTTTTTATTTTTCTAACAAAAGTAGTAATTGATCTTAACACTTTTGGTAAATCTTTAGGTCCAACTACAATAAGTAATACGAAAGAAATTAAAAGAAATTCTGGAAAACCAATATCTAGCATTTAGAACTTTCTGAAAAATGTTAAGATTTCTTTTTAACAGTTTGTTTCTTTTTTGCTGATTTTTTAACTGTTTTCTTTTTTGGGGTAGCTTTCTGTTCAGAAATAACCTCAACTTCCTCTTCATTACCTTTATTAGATTTAACTTGATCTTTGAAGTTCTTTAGACCTTTTCCAAAATCTCCCATTATGCTAGATAATTTACCTTTCCCACCAAATAGGATAAGGACAACTATCAAGACGATAATCCAATGCCAAATACTAAATGCACCCATAATATTTACTCCTAAAATTATAAATTACTTATAACTTATTTGATATTATATGTAATTTTTATTTTTTTATATATTAAAAATAATTATTGCTGAAAAACAAATATTTGTGAAGGATCAATAGAAACAAGAACTTTTTCATTAATGTTAAAAAAATTTAATCCTGGAATTTTAGCATGAACATGAAAATTTGTTTGGTTAACCTTTAAAGACAAATGAACTAATGTTGAACCTGCCAATAATCTTGCTTCCATTACATAACCAAAATAGGGTGAAGTAACAAATTCAGTTTGTTTGCCCTTCATTAGATTTAATTTATTTTCTGCAAAAACATTAATTGCTTCATTTCTTATAACAATCTTTACCTTTTTTTTATTGAATTTATTTGAGCATTTAAAAGTACCTAAAACAGTATTTACAGATCCATCCTCAACTATTCCTTCAAAAACATTAATCTCTCCAAAAAACTCTGCAATGAAAGCAGATTTAGGACGCAAATATAGGTCTATAGGACTTCCAAACTGTTCAATAGAACCATTATTTAAAATACCAATTTTATCTGACATAAACATCGCTTCTTCAGGGTCATGAGTTACAAGTAAAGCAGAAATATTATACTCTCTTAGTATGTGTAACATTTGGTCCCTAATTTTCTCTTTCAACCTTGAATCAAGATTTGAATAAGGCTCGTCTAAGAAAATAATTTTTGGATCACTCGCCATGGCTCTAACCAGAGCTACTTGCTGTTGTTGCCCTCCTGATAATTCATGTGGGTATTTTTCTGACAAATTTGAAATATTAATTTCATTCATTAAGCTTTGTATTTTATTTTTCTGTCTTTCTATTTCAATTGATTTCATTCCAAAAAAAATATTCTGTAATATTGTTAAATGTGGGAATAGAGCGCAGTCTTGAAAAACATAACCAACATCTCTATTTTCTGAATTAAGATGAATATTAGGAGATGATACAATTTCGTTATTTAATTTAATCTCGCCATTCTGAAGTTTTTCAATACCACTTGCTAATTTAAGCAAGGTGGTTTTACCGCATCCAGATGGTCCTAATAAAGAAACTACTTCACCTGATTCAAGCTTCATCGAGAAATCATTCAAAATTTTTTGATTATTATATGAGTGAGATATATTTAAAAATTCTAACAAAAAAAACCTAATATTAAAAAAAGTTGAATGAGTATTTAATCTATTGTTTGATCACCAAAAATTATTTTATTTTTATCAAGAAGCCCAGAACTTTTTAAATCTTCAATTCCAGGAAGTTCATTGATTTCTTTTAAACCAAAATGATCTAAAAAATTATTAGATGTTTTCCAAGTTAGAGGATTACCAGGCGTCGCTCTTCTTTGGCCAGGTTTTATCCAACCTAATTCTAATAACAGATCTATAGTACCTCTACTTAGAGAAACACCCCTTATATTTTCTATTTCTGATCGAGTAATTGGTTGATGATAAGCAATAATTGCCAAGGTTTCAGTCGCTGCTCTAGATAAAGGTTTAGGAACTATTCTTTCTATGTTCAAATATTCTGAGACTTCGGAGGATGTCCTAAAAGCATAAGAGTTACTTATTGTATATAAATTTACTCCACTAGACATATATTTTTTTTCTAAAGCAATTAGAATTTTATCAAGTTGTTTATCGTCAGTAATTAATTTTTGTAATTCTGAATATGAAATAGGTTCAGCTGAAGAAAAAATCAAAGCTTCAACAATCTTTTGGTTTAGACCAAAATCAATATTTTTATAATTTTTATTTAAATTTTTCATAAATTCACCAAATCATGTGTTAAATATTATTAGGAAGTATATTTCATTTTTTATTAAAACTTATTAAAATTTTGTCATTAAAATTATCCTGTCTTAAGGATATATCACCCTCTTTTACAAGTTCCAAAGATGCTACAAAATGTGAAGCTAAAGCAGATTTTATCTCAAGCTTATCTTTTATATTTCTTGGAATAAATTCTAGTAGATTTATCCAACCATTAGATGTTTTAACAAAACTCTTTAGTCTATTTATAGCATCCTCAACAGAATAAAATTTTGTTTCAGCAATTGTTATTGATTTATTATTATCTTTTGTAATAATTTTTCCATAAGTTTTGATTAAATCATATAAACTTAACTCATAGTTTACCTTATTATTGTTATTGAAAAACTCTGGATCACCTCTTTTAAAAAAATGCGTTCCTAATTGATGCTTTTTTAAAAGAAGTTCTGATACTTTTTGAATACCTTCTAATCTCTTTATTTGGAATTCCAATAACTCGGACATTTCTTCAGCAGTATACGAGCTTTCAATTTTATCATCAGGTAATAAAAGTTTGGATTTTAAAAAAGCAAGCCAAGCTCCCATTACCAAGTATTCAGCTGCGATATCAATATCCTTTTTTATAGAGTGATCTAAGAATTCTAAATATTGTTCTGCTAATTTAAGTATTGATAATTTAGTTAAATCAATTTTATGATCTCTAGCCAAACTCAAAAGTAAATCAATTGGTCCTTCAAATCCATCTAAACTCAGGCTGAATACATCTATTTTAGGATTAATTAATTCTGACATATTTCGCTCATTTATTTACTTGTAAAATACAAACAATATTTTGTTTTTTAAACTTGCTACATAAGTCAAGACCATTAACTTTAGTTAAAGGAGAAGTCCAAACTCTATGAAAAACAACTTTGTCATTGTTAGTATATGAATAAATTTCTAACTTGATATTGGACAATAAATTAACATGTTTTTTATTCATGCTATTTTTAGCAAGCTGTGCCTTATCTAAATTTCTAAATGAACCAAACTGCACTCTATACAATCCAAGTTCTTTTTTTGATTTTTCTATAATTTTACTAGAACTTTGGACTTTTATCTTATTGTATGGAATTTCATTGTTTTTAGATTTTTTTATTTTTTCTGTTTTTTTAACAACCTTTTCTTCACTAACATCTAAAGGCAAAAGTTCAGGTTCAGCAGGAATTGGTCTTAATTTCTCATCGGTGATTAGAGCTTTTTTGTTGTTCAATATTTCTATATCAAGATTAGATACTTTTTTCCCGCCAACATCTTTAGGAATAGTAAAGATATCTTTACTATCAGGACCTAAAACTATCAATTCTTTCTCATTGTTTTCTTCGAAAATTATTTTTAACGCAAACAAACTTAATGAGAAAAAAACTCCCGTACTTAAAAATAAAATTATAGAAATTTTTAAGTGTTTTTTCATCATTTTACATTTCAAAAATTGGTTTTATTTTAAGAATACTTAACCCTTTTCTAATTGTTAAAGCAACTGCTTTAACTAATAACAATCTTGCATTCGTTAATTTAATATCTTTTTCAACTATAAATTTAAAGTTGAAATTATCTTTACCTTTATTCCATAAAGAATGAAACATACTAGAAAGCTCTATTAAATAATAACAAATCCTGTGAGGTTCATGGTTTTTAGCAGCCAACTCTAATGTTCTAGGCCATTGAGAAATAAATTTAATCAATTCAATTTCATCTTTTCCACTTAATAGGTCTGTGTTTTCAATATGAAGATTTTCTTCTAATATTTCTGCTGATTTAAAAATAGAATTGCAACGAGCATGCGCATATTGAACATAAAAAACTGGATTTTCTTTTGACTTTTCCATAACCTTTTTAAAATCAAAGTCTAAAGATTGATCATTTCTTCTAGTTAACATTATAAATCTGATTACGTCTTTTCCAACTGCATCGATTATATCAGAAAGAGTCACAAAATTTCCTGCTCTTTTACTCATTTTTATTGGCTTACCATTTTCCATAAGGTTAACTAACGCACATACTTTCGTATCTATGGAAATTGAACCATTCGAAAGAGCATTAACTGCTGCATTAATTCTTGATATGTATCCTGTATGATCGGCACCTAAGACATTTATTAAATCTCCATTTGTTCTATTAATTTTATCTAGATGATATGCCATATCAGTTGCAAAATAAGTCCAACTACCGTCTGACTTCTTTAAGGCCCTGTCAGTTTCATCACCATAAACAGTAGATTTAAAAAGAAATTGTTCTCGCCTTTCCCATTTTGTTGGATCTACTCCCTTTGGAGGATCAAGAAACCCAAAATAAGTAAGATTTTTTTCCTCGAGTATAGTTAGTATATCCGTCAATAAATTTCCTGAAATGATATTATGTTCGCTAGTGAACACATCCATTTCGATGCCTAACTTATAAAGATCTTCTTTAATCATTTTCATTATAACTTCTAAAGAAACTTCTCTGACTAAATTAAAAATATCTTCTTTTGAATTTTGTTTTAAGTTTTTTCCATATTTTTTTAAAAGTGCTTTTCCAACCTCCTGTAAATACTCGCCTGGATAAAGACCTACTGGAATTTCTTTTATATTCTTACCATTACATTCATCGTATCTTATCAAGGAAGATTCAACTAATTTTTCTATCTGACTTCCTGCGTCATTGATATAATATTCTCTTATAACTTTATACCCAACTTCATTTAAAAGAGAAGCAAGCGCATCCCCAAAAACAGCTCCTCTAGCATGACCAGCATGTAATGGACCGGTTGGATTAGCAGAGATATATTCCAAATTAATTCTTTTACCCTTTCCAAGATCCTGTTTGTCCCAATTATCAGGATCTAGAAGTATTTTTTTTATGCAATCTGACCAAGTTTTTTGCTTTAATGTAATGTTAATAAAACCAGGTCCAGCGATATCAACAGTTAGCACATTTGGTAGTTTTGAAATATATGGTTTAAGTTTATTAGCAATTTCTTTTGGATTTAACTTTAAATTTTTACTCAAAAGCATTGCTAAATTAGTAGACATGTCTCCATTAATAGTATTTTTAGGAGGTTCTAATGTAATCTTTTTAAGTATTTCAGTATTATCAAAGTTATAATTAGAGTCTAATTTGAACTTATCAAGTATTTCAATAGTGTGATTAAAATAAATTTTATAAATGTTCATATAGTTTAATTTTCCTATTCAAAATATTTTTTGTATTCTCTTTTTAAATAACCATCTGTCATACCTGCAATATAATCTGTAATTACTCGTGATTGTTTAGTCTTCGAGAGCTTTCCTTTTAAATTTTTCCACTGTTCTGGTAGCAAGTTGATATCTTTGTGGAATAGAAAAAATAACTTTTCTATCATTAAACAACTATTTTGTAATTTATTTATCAAAATATCGTTGTTGTACATATTTTTAAATAAAAAATTTCTAATTTCTTCCATATTACTGTGAGCAGTCGGACTAAGTTTAATTATTTTATTTTCAAAACATCGAATTTGGTTAACATTTTTAAAATTATTAACATTTATGACAGCTAACGAGTTCGAAACTACATCATTTATAAAATAACTTATCAAATGCCTTATAAATTGATGAATTAAAATATCAATTTTAATATTTATAAATTCTTTTTTTAACTTATGTAGAATTTCATCAATAATTTTAATTTTACGAAGATCATTTATTGTAAATAGGCCCTCTCGAAGACCATCGTCAAAGTCATGAGTTAAGTAAGCAATATCATCTGAAATATTTGCCACCTGCCCTTCCAGAGAAGGATAAGTATTTAAATCTAATGGAAATATTTTATTAATTTGGTCAATAGTGTATGGTATTTCTCTATTATCTAGAAATGGTCCATTATGTTTGGTCAATCCTTCTAATGTTTCAAATGTAAGATTTAAGCCATTAAAATTAGGATATTTTTTTTCTAGTAATGTTACAACTCTTAAAGATTGTTCATTATGATTAAAACCACCACATTTTATCATTAGTTTTTTCAGGACATCTTCACCTCTATGACCAAGAGGAGGATGTCCTAAGTCATGAGCTAATGCAATAGTCTCAGCCAAATCTTCGTTAATTTTAAGGGCTTTTGCAATTGACCTTGCAATTTGGGAAACTTCAATTGTATGAGTAAGACGAGTTCTATAGTGATCTCCATCGTGATATACAAAAACTTGTGTTTTATCTTTTAACCGCCTAAAAGCTTCTGAATGAATAATTCTATCTCTATCTCTTTGAAATTCTGAGCGTCCAAGTATAAGAGGTTCATCAGTATACATTCTCCCCCTACTTTCAGAACTATAACAAGCAAAGGAACTTAGATATCGATTGTCGTCATTATTTTTCAATAATATTTCCAATAATTAATTCATTTATATATGATTATATGATATTTATACTTTAACATTTGTATTTGCTCTTTCAATTAGTAAATTTTGCAAGGTTTTTATAATGAATGAAGTTAGTGAAATCAATAAACAAGAATTTAAATTATCTAAAGAAGCTATAAATAGAATTAAATTTTTATTGAAAAATGAAAAGGGCACTTACTTTAGAATTTCTGTGCTAGGTGGCGGATGTTCTGGTTTCCAATATGATTTTTCTTTTGTTAGTTCGCCAAATATCGATGATTTAGTTTTTAAAGAAGGTGGAATTAATTATTTAGTTGATAAAATATCAATGGATTTTCTAAATGGTAGTACTTTAGAGTATATATCTGAATTAGCTGGCGCCTATTTTAAAATTGAGAACCCTAACGCTACAGCTAACTGTGGTTGCGGAACCAGTTTTTCAATATGATTTTATTAAAAAAATAAATGCCCCTAAAAATTGCTAGTTTTAATGTCAATTCAATAAAAATGCGTTTGCAAAGTGTAATCAATTGGATAGATCAAAGTGAAATTGATATCATTCTAATGCAAGAAACAAAGACAATTGACGAAAACTTTCCTTATAAAGATTTCAATGAAATAGGATTAGACGTATTAGCATCTGGGCAAAAGTCTTACAACGGTGTTGCAATTGCAAGTAAATTTAAAATAAATGAAATAAATCGTATACTACCTTTTTATAATCAAGATATAATTGAAGACGATCAAGCAAGATTTTTACATGTTAAAATTGAGAATATAAACATAATTTGTTTATATTTACCGAACGGTAATCCGGCTCCTGGCCCTAAATATGATTATAAAATCAACTGGATGAAGCGTCTTATAAAGTACACAGAAAAAATCTATGATAAAAATGAACCTCTAATTTTAGGAGGAGACTTTAACGTCATTCAAGAAGATAATGACTGTTATGATGTTTCAAAGTGGCAAGATGATGCTCTATATCTTAAAAAAACAAGAAAATATATGAAAGAGTTAATAAATATAGGTTTAATTGATTCATATAGGTTAAAATATCCAAATTCAAAAGAGTATAGCTTTTGGGATTATCAGGCTGGGGCTTGGCAAAAAGATAATGGTATAAGAATTGATTTTTTTCTCATTTCTCCAGAAATAGTAGATACTTTAATTGATGTTGGCATAGATAAAAGTCCTAGGGGACAGGAAAAACCTAGTGATCACACTCCAATATGGATTGAAATAGAAAATTTTTAAATTAATTTTTATGAATATTTTTTGGGATGAAATCTGACTTTTTGATCTCACGTGGATCAGATATCCAAACTTTTCTGTCGGGATGCATCCCTGCCCCATATACAGCTGAAACAGCTGAGCTTCTCATTCTATTTAATAGTCTAGTATCAGCAATCCCCACTGCAGGGTGTAATCCATTGTTATCATGAACAATTTTTTTCCAGTCATTTTTTCTTTCACTTAAAATATTCTCATCTAATAATTGGGTACAATTAATCTCATTTTTATTCAAATCAACGATAATTTCATCTCCATCCTCTATTAGGGCTATAGGTCCACCTATAGCCGCCTCTGGACCAACATGACCAATAACTAGACCAACTGATCCTCCAGAAAAACGTCCATCAGTCATTAATCCTACAATTATATCTCTTTCTCTACATAAAGTTGTAATTCTTGAAGTAGAATCTAGCATTTCTGGCATTCCTGGTCCACCAACTGGTCCTTCATACCTTACTACAACCATATCATTGTTTTTGAGGCTTTCTGGCTCATTTTCTAAAGTCCAAAGAAGTTTTTGTTCTCCATCAAATATTCTGGCTTTTCCAATAAAAACATTATTTTCTAAACCACCTTCAACACCAGCCAGTTTTAGGATAGAACTGAACTCAGGAGATAAATTTCCTCCTAAAAGTCTAAGTCCACCAGTTTCTTTGTAAGGTTTTTTTATGGGGTAAATAACATTACCATCAGGACTTTTAGGGTCTAGTCTAGTAATTTGCTCATTTAATGTTTCGCCAGTACATGTAAGTGTATTTCCATTTAACAAACCAGAATCTAGCAAATCTTTTACAAAAACTTGAACACCACCCTTAGCATCTATATCGACCATTGAATATTTACCAAAAGGTCTGGCATCAACTAAAACAGGAACAACATTTTTTGATAAATGATTAAATTCTTCGAAACTCATAATATCTTTATTAAAGTTACTATACCCTGCAGCACGAGCTAATTCTGGTGCATGTAGCATTACATTAGTAGAACCACCTATAGACATGGCGACAATAATAGCATTTCGTATAGAATCTCTTGTAACTATATCTCTTGGCTTAATATCATTTTTAACCATATTATCTAAATAAGTTATGAGTTCATCAGGAAAAACATCTACTCTTCTTTTATCTTCTGAAGCTGGTGAAACCATGTGTAGTGGCTGCATACCTACAACGCCAATAAATGTTTGCATGGTATTGTAAGTAAACATCCCAGCACAACTTCCATAACCAGGACAAGATTCACAAGCAATTCTTCTTTTTAATTCTTCATCTTCACTGCCTCCAATTTGGTAACTTGAAATAATGTCCAAAGGCTCATTAGTAACTGAGTCAATTCCAGCCCTAATTGGACCATCAGACATAATAATTGCAGGTCTGTTATGCTCTAAAATCGCAGACAATGTTCCTACAGGCGGTTTATCACAGGCAACAACGGCAATTGTACCTTCTAATCCTGAAGCACTTAAATGTTCACATAATGTATCATTAGTTACTTCTCTTCCAATCAAAGAATATCGCATCTCCTTAGTACCATTTCTTATCCCATCAGATGTAGCTACGGTATACTCTGGTTGTACTAATCGCATTCTAATATCGTTTGGATTTTGACCTATCCTTAATCTTAATTTTTCATGTATCGTTTTAACTTTTTGTTCAACACCAAGATAGCATTGAGAGTCTCCCTTATTACCTACTACTCCAATTGAAGGTTCATGAATTAAATCAAGATCAGTATCTAGAATTCGTGCAATTCCAAAAGTTTGACAATTTCTTCCAGGGTTTTTATCAATTAAAACTGTTTTTGAATTCTTCATATTTTTCTCCAATTTGCTTTCTTAAATATTTAATAATGCTTTTTCTATTTCAAATTTTCTTTGAGTGTAAATACTTTGTTTACTTTTAACTTCGTTTATGACACTTGAAGGTGCTTTTTCTATAAATGATGAATTATTTAATCTTTTTTCAATAATTTCAATTTCATTGATTATACTTGTAAGCTCTTTATTCAATCTATATCTTTCTGCTTCTAAATCTATTAATCCGTCAGTTGGTATCATCAAAATTATCTCATCAACAGTAGTAATTATAGATTTTTCTTTTTCTTTGTCTTGTCCAGATGCAAATTTTATCTGATTTAATTTTGCTAAATTAATTATTAGTTTTTTATTTTCAATAATAATTTTCTTTTTTTCTGAATCTACATTTTTTAGTATAATGGAAGGTCTAGACTTTGAAGGAATGTTTTTTTCAACTCTCAATGATCTTATTGCGGAAATTAATTGAATTGATAAATCTATGCCATTTTCTAATGTGTCTTTACTTTTAATAATTTTGGGCCATGGCGATAAAATTGCTAATTCAGATGATTGAAAGAGTTTATCAAAAATTTCTTCAGTTACATATGGCATTATGGGATGTAACATTAACAAAACATTTTTCATTATATTTATAGAGACATTTTTAGTTTCATTAAGCGCCTCTAAATCATTAGTATTTATTAAAATAGGTTTAATAAACTCAATATACCAATCACAATAATCTTTCCAAATAAATTGGTACAAAGCATCCGCTGCATCATTAAACTTATAATTTTTAATAGAGGTTTTAACTCTTGAATTTAACTTATTATAAAGGTTAATTATCCATCTGTTTACTTCAAGTTTAATAGTAGGTAAATCTTTTTCTAATTCAGTAATACAATTGTTGAATTCTAGAAATTTACATCCATTCCAAATTTTAGTACTAAAATTTCTATAACCGGCAATCCTTTCCTCTGATAATTTAATATCCCTACCCTGAGTTGCCATTGCTGTTAAAGTAAATCTTAAAGAGTCCGCTCCATACTTTTCTGATAGGTCTAAAGGATCTAAAACATTACCTTTTGACTTTGACATTTTTTGACCTTTATCGTCTCTTACTAGTGCGTGAATATAAACTTCTTTAAAAGGAACTTCTTTATCCATAAAATGAATTCCCATCATCATCATTCTTGCCACCCAAAAGAAAATGATATCAAATCCAGTCACTAAGACATCTGTTGGATAATATTTTTTTAGGTCTACTGTATTTTCGGGCCATCCAAGAGTAGAAAAAGGCCATAAAGCTGAAGAAAACCAAGTATCTAAAACATCTTCGTCTTGATTAAGAGTTACTTTTTTTCCATAGTATAATTCAGCAACTATTTCTGCTTCTTGTTTATCTGTTTCGACAAATATTTTTTTATCTGGTCCAAACCACGCAGGTATTCTATGGCCCCACCATAGTTGTCTAGAAACACACCAAGGTTGGATATTATTCATCCACTCAAAATATGTCTTATCCCAATTTTTAGGGACAAACTGAGTGTTACCATTTTTTACGGCTTTTATGGCAGGAACAGCTAGTTTTTTTGCATCTACATACCACTGATCCATAAGCCAAGGTTCAACTATTACGTTAGATCTATCACCGTGAGGAACTGTATGTGTAATATTTTCCTCTTTAACAAACAAATTTAATGATTTCATATGCTCTATTATCTTTTTTCGGGCTTTAAATCTATCTAACCCAATATATATTTCTGGACCATTTTCATTAATAGAAGCGTCTGAATTAAAAATATTTATCATTTCTAATTTGTGTCGCTTTCCTACCTCAAAATCATTAAAATCGTGAGCAGGCGTGATCTTTACAGCTCCAGAGCCTTTTTCAGGATCTGAATAGTTATCAAAAATTATAGGAATAGGTCTATTCATAATGGGTAAAATAACATTCTTACCCTTTAAATGTTTATATCTGTCATCTTCTGGGTTTACAGCAACAGCTGTGTCGCCCAACATAGTTTCTGGTCTGGTAGTAGCTATAGTTAAAAATTCATCACTATCTTCAACAGGATATTTGAAATACCAGAACTTACCTTGCATATCTTTTTGTTCTACTTCAAGGTCAGAAATTGCTGTAAATAGTTTTGGATCCCAGTTAACAAGACGTTTGTCTCTGTATATTAAACCTTCTTTATATAATTTTACAAAAACAAGATTAACTGCTTTGGATAATCCATCATCCATTGTAAAACGTTCTTTTTCCCAATCAGGAGATGCCCCAAGTGCTCTCAACTGGTTTGTTATCTCCCCTCCTGATTTTTCCTTCCATTCCCATACTTTTTCAACAAACTTCTCTCTACCTAAACTATGACGAGTAAGATTTAATTTGGCCAACTCTCTTTCAACAACCATTTGAGTAGCTATTCCTGCATGGTCAGTACCAGGTTGCCATAAAACATCAAACCCTTGCATTCTATGAAATCTTATTAAAATATCTTGAATGGTAAAAGTTAGCGCATGACCAATGTGTAATGAGCCAGTTACGTTAGGAGGTGGCATCATTATAACATAAGGTTTTTTAGTTGAAGAGCTATTAGATGAAAAAGCTCCACTATCCAACCATATTTTATACCATTTATACTCTATAGATTTAGAATCAAATCTTTTATCCATCATATTTTGAATTTATCCATGGTTTTGAATTAGTTAAAAGCCTTAGGGTCCAATATTTTAAAATTTAAATTATTTTCTTTTAAATCATCATTAACTTTAAATTGACGATTAATATCCCTAATTGACAGGTTACCTAATATAGATTTTATATGAAACTGACTATAAATTTCGTCCGCCTCACTCTTAATTACATTTGTAGATGCGTTTAAATACTCAACTTCTGCATCCAAAACGTCTAAGACAGTTCTAATACCAAACTGTGCTTCTTTTTTTATTCCATTTAAAGCTAGTAAGGACGATATTTTTTCACTCCTAGAAGCAGAAGTTTTGGCTAGAGTACTTTTATAATTTTGATAAGAAGAAATTGTACTTAATTCTACTTGTCTATTTTTCTCCGATAAATCAAAAGATGTCGCAATAAATAATTTATCAAGCCGCCTAATATTATCTTTTGTAGAATCATTGTAAAATAAAGATGTACTAAAAGTTAGGTTTGCACCATAGCTCTGGTAGTCACTAGTTGATGTGTTGACTGATGACTGACTATCTTTCCCAAAGAATTCCATTTTAAGTGAAGGTCGGTTATTTGATTTTTTTAAATCAACATTTTTTTTGGCTATTTTTTTTTCTAGTTTTGCAACTAAAATTATAGGATTACTCTCTAATGATATTTTAACTGCCTTATTTACAGTTTTGGGTATTTTGAAGTTTAATTTAGGAAGTTTTAGATTACTAGGTATATTACTTAGCTTTGTGATACTTTTTAACTTAGATGTATGATTGTTAAGATTACCCTCAGCCAAAATTAATTCATACTTTGCTTTAGCATATTTTGATTGGGCTTCTGCTAAAACGGTTGGAGTAACTGTACCTGCTTCAAGTTTAAGTTTTGTAGCTTCAACGTTTTCTTCAAATCTTTTTAAACTTCTTTTTCTTAATCTTACAACAGATTGATTTGAATAAACATCCAAATAAGCTTTAATAGTCTCTAAAATTATCTTTTGTTTAACTTTAATTAAGCTCGCTTTTTGTAACTTTAAAGTATCTTCAGCTATTGAGTGCTTTTCAAAAGCTTCTCCACCGTCAAATATATTTCTACTTATAGAAATCGTTGAAGTAGTCGTATCATCCGTTTCAAATGAGCCATCTGAGTTAGCATCTTTATTAGTTGAATTGAAAACTGTAGAAAAAGAATTCGTCCAATCTTTCGAAGAGTTGGCTTCTCCAAGTGAATGTTTTGCTGCAGCTAATCTATAATTTTGAGCTTTTAATTCAAGACTATTTTTTAAAGCTAAATGTATAGAGTTTTCAAATGTAAAATCAGAGCCTAAAACTTTGGATACATTAAAACACACAAATAAAATCAGCAGAATACTGAGAAAATTTATTCTTCCAGAAAAGATTAACATTTAGACCTCAAAATAATTCATGATACATTAAATAACATTAAATATATAATTGAAAAGTAAATTCTTATTCAAGATATAAAACATTTTGCTAAGTGTGTTTAGTATTAAAAAAATATATATTCATAATATTTTTTTATTTGCTTGTATGGTATTCTAGAGTTATAGAAAGAAATCATTCTAACTATTGGCCCGATGGCAGAGTGGTGATGCAGCGGCCTGCAAAGCCGTTAACAGCGGTTCGATTCCGCTTCGGGCCTCCATTTAACAGATAAAATCATAATGATTAATAATGAATACATACCGATTACAAATGATCTAGTATTAATTGGTGGTGGTCATTCTCACTTATCAGTAATTATGGAACTATCTAAGAAGCCATTAAAAGGTAATAGGATTACTCTAATTAGCAATGAAATCGATACACCTTATTCTGGAATGATCCCCGGTTTTATTGAAGGTATATATTCTTGGCGAGAGAGTCATATTGATTTATATAAACTTTGTACAAAGTTAAATATTCGTTTTATCCATTCTGAAGTAACTAAAATTTCTGCCATCAATAAGGAAATTTATTTAAAAGGAAGGCCAAAATTAAAATTTGATGTGTTATCAATTAATTCTGGTATAGAAAGTAATTATAAAGAAATTGAAGGAGCACAAAGAAATTGTGTTCCAGTTAAACCTATTTCAAAATTAGCTAACAATTTTTTAAAAGAAATTAAAAATTTTAATTCTATTGCTTTTATAGGTGGTGGAGCGGGGTCTGTAGAATTAGCTCTGGCTCTAAAAAAACGGCTCAAGGACAGAATAAATAATTTTAAAATAACTATCGTTTCTGGAAAAAATGGAATTTTAAGTTCTTTCCCTGAGAAAACTAAGCAAATTTCCTTAAATGCTCTTAGAGCAGCTGATATCAAACTAATAAACAACAAAGAAGTCGTTAAAGTGAAAAAGGATATGTTAATAATGTCTGATGGATCTTTTTTAAATGTCGAAAAATCAATTTTATCTACAAATGCAATGGCACCTAAATGGATTGAAAAATCAGATTTAAAATTAAATGAAGATAGTTTTATAGTCGTTAATGATGCATTTCAAACGAACCATAAATTTATATTTGCTGCAGGCGATATTGTTGATTTTAATGAAGAAAATTTAAAAAAAACTGGTGTTTTTGCCGTAAGGTCAGGAAAACCTTTGGCGAAAAGCATTAGAAACTATATTCTTAACCATAAAAATTTTACATACAAATTTAATAAGCATTATCTTTCCTTGATAGGATTATCAAATGGTTTGGCAATAGCTAGCAAATATAATTTTTCATACTCTACGAAACTGAACTTTTATTTAAAAAAATATATTGATCAAAGATTTATTAAAAAATTTAATGAACTTAATCATAACCAAATTTCTAGAATAAAGAAAATTTTTGTAAGTTATATTTATAAAACTTTTAAAATAAATAATATTTATAAACACAACGATATTAACCAAATGCAATGTAAAGGTTGTGCCGCAAAAGTTCCACTCAATGCTCTTAAAAATACTTTGTCAAAAAAAATAATCTCAACTTCCGAAGACGCAACTCCTATAAATAATTATCCAAATTTATTTCAAAGTGTTGATATGATAAATGCAATTATATCTGACCCTTATGTTTTAGGAAAAATTGCAGCAAATCATGCAATAAGTGATATTATTTCTGTAAATTCTAAAATAATTTCTACTATGATGATTTTACAATTACCTCCATCAAAATCTATTATCAATTCGAGAGATTTAGAACAAGTTTCATATGGAGCAAATAAGATCTTAAAGTCTTACAACTGTTCTATAGATGGCGGACATACAATGATTGGAAAAGATCAAGATCCAGTTATTGGATTTGCAATAACGGGTGAACAAAAAAAACCTTTAAATTTTAAAAATATAAATAGAAATATAAAAGTTAATGACATTTTGATTTTAACTAATAAAATTGGTACAGGTATTGTTTTTGCTGGAATTAATAATGATTTAATTGATAGTTATTTCCAAATTGAAGTTATTAAGCAAATGGAAGACGGTAATATAGCTTTTGGAAATATTACTGAAAAATTAAAAATTTTATCTATGACTGACATAACAGGTTTTGGACTTGCCAATCATCTTTTAAATTTAATTAAGAGAGATAATGGCAAAACTGGATTAACTATATTTCCTAAAAAGATACCAACATTTAAAGGTGTTGAGAAAGCTATAAAAAAAGGAGTGAAGTCATCACTATTTGATAATAATTATCTCATAGCTAAAGAGAATATTGTTTATAGTCGAAATGAAGATAGTATTGATGAAATACTATATGATCCTCAAACCGTGGGGGGCCTAGCTTTTATAATACCTAAAGAAGAAAAAGAAAAACAATTTCAACTCTTAAAGAAATATAAAATCAATTTTACTGAAATTGGTTATGTGAATGATTTAGAAAATAAAATTAAAATTTCATAAATATTATGCTTAAGAAATATAAAATAAAAAAAAATTGGGAATATAAAGATTTTGACACAATAATTGACGTCAGATCTCCTTCTGAATTTGAAGAGGACCATATTGTTGGGGCTATAAACTGTCCAGTTTTATCCGACTTAGAAAGAGAGAAAGTTGGTACTATTTACAAAAGAGAGAGTACTTTTAAAGCCAAAATAATTGGTTCTTCATTAACTGCAAGAAATATAGCTAAACATATTGAAGAAAGGTTTTCAGAATATAAAGGCTCCTGGCAACCTCTTGTTTATTGTTGGAGGGGTGGGCAAAGATCAAAAGCATTTGCAATTATTTTATCTGAAGTTGGCTGGAGAACTCAACAATTAGAAGGAGGCTATAAAGAATATAGAAATCATGTTCTTGAGTTTATTGATAATATAGGTTCTAAACTTAAAATAATTTTAATAAGTGGAAAAACTGGGTCGGCTAAAACAAAAATTTTACACAGTATAGCGCAACAAGGTGGTCAGATATTAGACCTAGAAGGACTAGCTAATCATAAAGGTTCTCTATTAGGAAAAATTCCAAATTTTAATCAACCTTCTCAAAAATTTTTTGAAAGTAAATTATATTATCAATTAAAAAAACTAAATCTAAGGAAACAAATTTTTGTAGAAGCCGAAAGTAGTAAAATAGGAAATATTCATATACCTAAAACTATTTGGGCTAAAATGATAGTTTCTCCAAGAATTGAAATAAAAGCAGATATTCATTTGAGGTCTAATTTTCTTGTTAAAGACTATGAGTATATGTGCAAAAATCCAGAATTGATAAATCCAATAATATTTGGCTTGAGAAAAAGGTTAAGTAAAAAATTAGTAGATAGTTGGAAAGAATTAATAAACCAAAGAAAATGGCAAGAATTAACAACGAGCTTTTTGGAAAATCACTACGATCCCTCATATTCTTCAAATACGATTAAAAATGATAGAAAGGTCATAAAGGAAATAAAAGCATTGTCATTTAGTTCTTCAGAAATCGCAAAAATTGCAAATTCTATAATCAAAGATATTTAGTATTTTACTCTTTGTGTACTAGTATTAATTAGTTGCAATTTATATTATTTACATTAAAAACGTTTAATAAAGTGGCTATTAAAATTATTCCCCGGTAGCTCAGCGGTAGAGCAGACGACTGTTAATCGTCTGGCCGGCGGTTCGAATCCGTCCCGGGGAGCCATCCTCTATAAAATATTTGTTGCAACTAAAGATATAAACACGTATCTCATTGTTTTCGCAAAAGAAACTATTAATATAAATGTATGAATTGGAACGCGAAAAATACCAGCAATTATTGTAAGTGGATCTCCAATTATAGGAACCCAACTTAAAAACAATGTCCATTTTCCATATCTTAAAAACCATGAAGATGCTCTAGTTAATTGTGATTTATCTATAGGGAACCATTTCCTATCTTTTAGATTTGTAAGAAAATATCCTATATACCAATTTAAAATTGAACCTAAAATATTACCAATACTTGCAAAAAAAATAAGATCTATAATCGGATATTTCTTTAAAAAAATAAATGCTGTTAATATTATCTCTGAATGACCCGGAAGTATGGTAGAGGAAAGGAAGGAAGATATAAAAAGACTAACATATACCTCAATAGCGTTCATTTACTTATTAACTCGATACTCTCAACTATTTTTTCCCAAACTTTTTCCTCTTCAGCTATCTTTAGTAACACTTTTTGGAGGTTAACGTTTACTTCTTGAGCGCGTTTTTGATTATTAGATGAATAAAAATTTTGATTTAACATTTCAATTTCTAATGTCTTTTTTTCTTTTTCAAATTCAAGTATTTTCTTTTCTGAATAAGTTAAACTCTTTTTTAAATCTGAAAGAGAGAAGTTTGGAATTGAAACATTTGAATTTTTGTTTTTTAAAATACTTTCTTGTTTTTTTTTCTTACTATTATTATTTAATATCAATTTTCTATAATCATGAATATCACCAGAGAACTCAGATACATTTCCATCTTTAATAATTAAAAGTCTATCAACTAATCTTTCAACCAAAAAGGCGTCATGACTTACTAATATTAGGGAACCTTTATAATCATTTAATGCCATGATAAGAGCTTCTCTACTTTCTATATCGAGGTGATTAGTAGGTTCATCTAAAATTAATAAATCAGGTTTTTCAATTACAACTAGTAACATTAATAACCTTGCTTTTTGCCCACCAGATAACCTTCTGACTTCAAGATCCATTGTTTCAGAAGTAAACCCTGCTGAACCAAGCTTTGCTCTAATTTTAGAAGGAATTTCTTTATTTATTTTTAGATATAAATGTTGAAATGGTGTTTCGTTAGGTCTTAGCTCATCTAATTGATGTTGAGCAAAATATCCTATCTTTAATTTTTTAGGAATTAGTAAATGTCCTTTCATTACATTAATTTTTTTTGCAATAAGTTTAGAAAAAGTAGATTTTCCCTCTCCATTTACCCCTAACAACCCAATTCGATCATCAGGATTGATTTGTATATTAATGTTTTTTAAAACTTCTACCTGATTGTATCCAACAGATGCCTGATCAAGAGTAACTAATGGTGGAGCAAACTTAATAACATCTTCAAATTTAAACTTAGGAATTTTTTGATCTTCTTCTATAACAATAGGTTTCATCTTTTCTAAAATTTTAATTCTTGATTGAGCTTGTCTAGCTTTTGAAGCCTTTGCTTTAAATCGATCAACAAAGCTTTGTATATTTGCTCTTTGAACGTCTTGTTTGTTTTTTTGAGAAATTTTCTGTTCTAGTTGACTTCTTCTTTCATTATCAAAAGTATCATAATTTCCAGTATAAAACTGAATTTTCTTACTAGATAAATGTAAAATTCCACTTACAGATTTGTTGAGTAAATTTCTATCGTGAGAAATAACTAAAACTGTATTTTTAAATTTTTGTAAATAATTTTCTAACCATGCAGTACCTTCAAAGTCTAAGTAATTTGTAGGTTCGTCCAATAATAACAAATCTGGATTTGAAAATAATACGCTTGCAAGTGCTACTCTCATTCGCCAACCACCAGAAAAACTTGAACATGGACTATGCTGATCAGTTTGACTAAAACCTAAACCACTTAAAATTGATGATGCTCTTGCTTCAGCCGAATAAGCATCAATATCAGCTAATCTAGTATGTATATTAGCGATTTTATTTGGATCAGTTTCTATTTCTGATGCAGACAATAGTTTTGCCCTTTCAATGTCTGCTGCTAATACTGTATCTATAAGTTTTTCTTCATTAGATGGTGCCTCTTGAGCAACTGCCCCAATTTTATAATTTCTAGGTACTTCAATAACACCTCCATCTAGAGTTATTTCTCTAAGAATTAATTTAAATAGTGTTGTCTTCCCTACTCCGTTTCTTCCAACTATACCTACTTTATGACCAGTAGGAACAAAAGCTGATGTATCATCAAAAAGAGAAACACCACCAATAGAAAAAGAAATATTTTTAAAATTTATCATTATTAATATTCTTTAATTAAAAGATTTAAGTTATTTTTTTGAAGCAATTGTTATATTATGCTTAAGCATTATTTAATTTGTATATACAAAAACATATAATTAGTAAGTAAAATTTATGAAAAAAAATATTAAAGAAGATTTCATTGATACTATAGGCAACACTCCACTAATAAAATTAAATAAAGCGAGTGAACTTACTGGTTGTAATATTTATGGAAAAGCAGAATTTCTTAATCCAGGCTCCTCTATTAAAGATAGAGCTGCTAAAGGAATAGTACTAGACGCTATTAACAAAAAAGAGTTGCACCCTGGAGGTTTAATTGTTGAAGGCACGGCGGGAAATACTGGGATAGGTCTAGGTTTAGTAGGAAACTCTCTTGGCTATAAAACGTTAATTGTAATGCCTGAGACACAAAGCCAAGAGAAAAAAGATGCATTGAGATTAATTGGGTGTGAATTGAAATTGGTTCCTGCATTACCATATTCAAACCCTGGAAATTATATAAGACAATCACAACAAATTGCAGAAAATCTTGCAAAAACACATGATTCTGGGGTTTTGTGGGCAAATCAATTTGACAATATCGCAAATCAAATATCTCATTATAATTCAACTGGTCCTGAGATATGGGATCAGACCAATGGTAAAATTGACGGTTTCACATGTGCTGTTGGAACAGGTGGAACTTTGTCAGGGACTGGTTTATTTTTAAAAGAAAAAAATAGAGAAATTAAAATAGCTTTGTCAGATCCATTTGGTTCAGGATTATTTAATCATTATCAAAAAGGTGAAATGAAGGCAGAAGGTAACTCAATAACTGAGGGAATTGGACAAGGAAGAGTCACAAAAAATTTAGAAAACTGTCCTGTAGATTTATCTTTTAGAATTAATGATAATGATGCACTTACAATTATTTTTGATTTACTAAAAGAGGAAGGAATTTTTCTTGGTGGTTCAAGTGGTATCAACGTAGCTGGAGCAATACAATTAGCTAAAGAGCTTGGACCTGGTAATACTATAGTAACTATACTATGTGACTCTGGTCAAAGGTACCAATCAAAAATATGGAATCCTGAATTTCTTAAATCAAAAGATTTGGTGGTCCCACATTGGCTTGAATAAAAGAGGCAAAAATGAATCCAAAAAATACAAATATATTTATAGAACCAAAAGAATTAATAAAGAAAATAAATGATAATCCAAATTTTCGTTATAAAATTCTTGATGCAACCTTTTATTTACCTAATTCTGGGCTTGATGCAGAACAAGAGTTTAACGGTGAACACATAAAAAATTCAGTTTTTTTTGATATAAATAAAATTGCTGCATCAGATAATAGCTTGCCACATATGATTCCTTCAAAAAATGAATTCTCATTAATGATGCAAAAATTAGGTTTAAACAAGGATGATGTTATAATATTTTATGATAATTCTCCTTTTCTATCATCCTCTCGGGGTTGGTTTTTATTTAGGTACTTTGGTCACAATGACATTTTAATTTTAAAAGGTGGACTTAAGAATTGGAAAAATTGTAATGGTGCTGTATCAAGTAAAAAAACAAATCCAAAAAAGGGTAATTTTGAAGCCATTATAGAAAGAAAAGAACTTGTAGTTAATTTGAATCAAATGATCTTTGAATCAAAAAATAATTCTAAGTTGATTTTAGATGCGAGGTCAGAAAAAAGATATTTGGGTGAAGCAAAAGAACCTAGACTTGGATTACCTTCAGGTCATATTCCCAATTCACAAAGCATTCCAGCCTCAGATTTAATTTCAAGTAACGGTTACTTGAAATCATTAGAAGAATTAAACGAATTTTTTTTAGCTAAAAACATAGATAAAAAAAATGATATCATAGCTACATGTGGATCAGGAGTTTCTGCATGCGTTATATCAATAGCTTTATACTGTTTAGGTAAAGATGATGTCCCTATTTATGACGGTTCTTGGACAGAGTGGGCGTCATCTGGACAAGAGATCAGAACAAAAGCAAAATAAACTTACCAATAAAATTTAGTGATTAAGTATTTGACTTAAAAATAACTTGGTTCTGTCATTTTTAGGATTATTAAAGAAATTTTTAGGATCGTTTTGCTCTATTATTTCTCCTTCATCCATAAAAATAACACTATCAGCAACTTTTTTTGCAAAACCCATTTCATGGGTAACGACTAGCATTGTCATTCCAGTTTCAGCGAGCTCTATCATTGTGTCTAAAACCTCTTTTATCATTTCAGGATCTAAAGCTGAGGTTGGTTCGTCAAAAAGCATAATTTTAGGTTGCATACATAATGATCTTGCTATGGCAACTCTTTGCTGTTGTCCACCAGATAATTGACCTGGAAATTTTAAGGCTTGTTCTGGTATTTTAACGCGTGTTAATAGTTCCATTGCAAGTTCATTGGCTTCTTTTTTAGGAAGTCCTTTTACCCAAATTGGTGCTAAAGTACAGTTTTCAAGAACAGTTAAATGAGGAAAAAGATTAAATGATTGGAATACCATTCCAACGTCACTTCTTATTGATTCAAGATTTTTTAAGTCACCGGTAAGTTCAACGTCATTAACTATAATATCACCTTTTTGATGAACTTCTAGACGATTTATACATCTAATTAGTGTTGACTTACCAGAACCTGACGGACCGCATATAACAATGCGTTCACCCTGTTTAACACCTAGAGAAATATTCTTTAAAACATGGAAGGTTCCAAACCATTTATGCATTTCTCTAATTTCAATAACTGATTTAGATGAATTTTTTTTATTTGTTACCATTTTTTTCTCACTTATTTTCAGTATTTAATTTATTTTCTAGCCAGAGAGAATATCTAGACATAGCGAAGCAACTTACAAAGAAGAATAATGCCACAAATAAATATGTTTCTGTAGATAAACCATTCCATTTTGTGTCAGCTAATGCGGCTCTTCCTATACCAAGAGGATCTAATAACCCTATCACCACAACAAGTGTTGTATCTTTATATAGCCCTATAAAAGTATTCATTATACCAGGGATTGAAATTTTTAGGGCTTGAGGAAGTGTTATAAATCTAGTTGTTTGCCAATAATTCATACCTAGAGCGTCTGCTGCTTCGTATTGACCTTTTGGAATTGCTTGGATCCCTCCCCTAATAACTTCGGCAATATAGGCAGCTGAAAAAAAGGTAAACATGATGATAACCCTAACCAAGATACTAAAATTAGTGCCAGGGGGCATGAAATAGTTAAGCATTGAAGAAGCTACAAAAAGTAAGGTTATTAATGGGACACCTCTCATAAATTCTATGAAACAAACGCTTAATGTTCTAACCACAGTTAATTTAGATTGTCTGCCAAGAGCTAAAAGTATACCAATAGGCAGTGAACACACAATACCCGTAACTCCTAGAATAACAGTAAGCATAAACCCACCAAATAGACTATATTCAATCTTAGCAAGCCCAAAAAAACCGCCATTTATTAAAATAAAAGCAAAGAAAGGGTAAATTCCACTAAACCATAATAGCCATTTCCTTTTCGGTAAGTCTGGATATAATAACGGAGCAAAGGCGATAAACATTGTTAAAAATGAAATATTAATTCTCCACCTTTCTGCTTCAGGATAGAAGCCATAAACAAACTGTCCTACTCTTCTAGTTATAACTGCCCAACAGGCACCATCATTAATTTTTCTACATTCTATTTTTGAATCTGCATCAAATACAGCATCAAAAAGGAACCAACCAATTATTCCGTCTATTAAATAATAAACCAGCACTACCGAAACAATTGTTAATAAAGTATTACTTATGGATGAAAACAAATTATTTCTAATCCAACCATAAAAGCCAACAGTCCCTGGTGGAGGTGGAAGATTTGGATATGAGCCTGGTTTATACATTTGAGTACTCATTTTATCTTCCCACTAATTTAACTTTATTATTATACCAGTTCATAAAAGCAGAAATACTTAATGAAACAGATAAATAAATTAACATAACTATTACCATTGTTTCCATTTCCCTACCTGTTTGGTTTAGAGAAATACCACCAAGTGTTGCTACAAGATCCATATAACCTATTGCAATTGCTAATGAAGAATTCTTTGTTAAATTTAAATACTGACTGGTTAAAGGCGGAATTATAACTCTTCTAGCTTGAGGCAAAATCACTAATTTCATTACTTTTGAAGATTTTAAACCAATTGATTCAGCAGCTTCTCTTTGACCTTTGTCAACAGCCAAGATTCCAGCCCTTACTATTTCTGCGATAAAAGCGGCCGTATAAATACCTAAAGCGAAAGTCAATGCGGCAAGCTCAGGGCTCATGTGCATACCACCCCTAAAATTGAACCCCTTTAATGCAGGTATCTCCAAAGAAATTGGCATTCCAGAAATAAAAAAAGCAATTAGAGGTAATGAAATTAATACAGAAAAATTAATCCAGAAAACCGGATACTGTACGCCTGTTAAATCTTGTTTTTTCTTAGCATATTTGAAAAATAAAACTGAAAAAATTATGGCAATTACCAAAAACAAATATACAAGTTCAATTCCATTTTCTGTTAATGGCTTTGGAATATAAAAACCTCTGTTAGAAAGAAAAGTCACATCACCTAAGTTTAAGGCTTTTCTTGGATGTGGAAGAGTATTAATTATTATACCGTGCCATAGAAGTATATGTAATAAAATAGGAACATTTCTCGTAAATTCTATATACCAGTATGCGATTTTACTAGCTAACCAGTTTTTGGATAATCTTATTATTCCTAAAGAAATTCCTAAAACTGTGGCTAGAATTATACCAAATACTGCAACTAAACCTGTGTTTAAAAGGCCAACAATGCCTGCTCTTAAATGACTATCTCTATTATTATAGTCAATTAAGTATTGATTTATATCGTAGCCAGCTGGAATAAATAAAAATTCAAAACTAATGTCTTTCCCAAGAGCTTTAAAATTTGCATCAACATTTGATATTAACCATGATAAAAACCAACCGATGCACAACAAAACAAATATTTGTACAATTATTTCTCGGCTTTTTTCATTTCGCCATATGTTGCTTAAAAAACTCATTTATGAATTCTATATCTAATTAAGAGTAAAAAAAGCTGTATCTAAAATATAAACACAGCTTTTTTTAGAGTCTTATTTAATTGGTGGTATGTAGAATAGCCCACCATCTCTGTAAAGTTGGTTCATACCTCTAGCAATTTTAAGAGGTGTGCTCATACCAAGGTTTTTTTCGAAAACTTCTTCATAGTTTCCTACTTGACCAATAATATTAACAGCCCAATCAGCAGATAAACCTAACTTAGAAATACCTTGTAAAGGATCTTTACCTAACAAACGGTTAATTTCTTTGTTTTTATTATCTTTTCCAGCCAAAGACTTAACATTAGCTGAAGTTATACCTAATTCTTCACCAGCCATCATAGCTTTTAAAGTCCAAGCTACAATATCAGCCCACTGATCATCACCATGTCTTACAACAGGTCCTAAAGGCTCTTTAGATACAATCTCAGGCAAAACCATATGGTCAGCAGGATTATCAAAACTAGACATTGTTGCATATAGTCCTGAAGCATCAGTTGTATACACATCACATCTTCCAGCTTTATATAACTCTTGTGCTTCAGCATTAGTTTCGATAGGAACAGGATTATATTTCATTCCATTTCCAGCAAAGAATTCAGCAAGGTTTAATTCTGTGGTTGTACCAGTTTGAATACATACTGATGCCCCGTCCAAACCTTTAGCAGATTTAACACCTAAAGCTTTAGGAACCATAAAACCTTGACCGTCATAATAACTGACACCTACAAAAGTTTGAGATAAATCAACATCTCTTGAAAAAGTCCATGTTGTATTTCTTGAAAGTATTTCACCTTCACCTGCTGCTAATTTTGTAAAACGTGTTTTACCAGTTGCAGTCGTGTAATTGACTTTATCTGCGTCACCTAATGTAGCTGCTGCTACTGCTCTACAAAAGTCGACATCAAAGCCAGTCCACTTTCCTTTATCGTCAGGTGCAGCAAAACCAGCTAAACCAGTATTAATAATACAGTTTAACTTACCTCTTGCTCTCACGTCGTCTAAAGTGCTTGCTAAAACTGATCCAGCAAACATCACTCCAGCAGTCGCAGCTGCTAAAAGTATTTTTGTTTTCATATTATTTCTCCACTATTAAAATTTTCATGATAATCATGATTTTGATAGTACTTTCGTTCTTATTTAGTATAGTTTCAAGATAAAAATTAAAAAATTTTTTTTAAATGTTTATAGATTAAACATAATTTGGGATAAAAGTTTATCAAAATTAATTTAGAAGACAGAAGTTAGGTTCAGTTAATAATTAATGAAGCAAGAAGATAAAAATTTACATGTAGAAACAATTACTTCACATGTTGGAAAAAATCCTCATGAAAACCACGGTATACCTTCACCTCCAGTATATAGAACGAGTACTATTTTAAACAAGACAATGGAGTCTTATAAAAATAAAGATTTAAAATACACTTATGGAAGAAACGGGACGCCTACTTCAGAGTCATTAATCAAGGCAATTTCTTCAATATATAATGCAGAAGGATGTGTTCTAGCTTCTTCTGGAATGAACGCTATAACAACTGGATTAATGTCATTAATAAAATCTGGCGATCATATTTTGTTACCTGATTCTGTATATGGATCAACTAGACGATTTGCTGAAGAAGAATTTCCGAGATTAAATATTGATTATGAGTTTTACAACTCAAGAGATTTAAAAAATTTAGAAAGTCTGATCAAAGAAAATACAAAAGCAATTTATTTAGAAAGTCCAGGTACATATACTTTTGAGGTAATTGACATAATTAAGGTTATGGAAATTTGTAAGAAATACAAATTAAAATCTTTAATAGATAATACTTGGGCTACTGCTATTTATTTTAATCCATTTGAGTTTGGTGTTAATATTGTAATTGAAGCCATAACAAAATATATCTCTGGTCATTCTGATATTATGATGGGGGTGGTTCTTGCAAATAATGAAGATCTCGTAGGTATCGAAAGGTGGACTAAAAACACTGGAGTTTATGTAAGCCCTGATGATATTTTCATGTCTCTTAGAGGTTTAAGGACACTTCCTTTAAGATTAGAACAATCATCTTATAACAGTTTGAGATTAGCTAAATTTTTCGAAAGTCTTAAAGAAGTAAAATATGTAATGCATCCTGCTTTAACTCAACATCCTGATCATAAATTATGGAAAAGAGATTTTAAAGGCGCATCTGGTCTTTTCGCTATCGAATTTAATGACAATATCTCTGAAGAAGCAGTCAATAAATTAGCTAATAGTCTTGAAATTTTTGGAATTGGCTCTTCTTGGGGAGGATACTCAAGTTTAGTATCAATGATGAATGTTTCAGAATCTAGAAACATTAAAACAAGTTATATCCCGAAAGGTGTTTATCTAAGGATTTACACTGGCTCAGAAAATATAAATGATTTATTAAATGACTTCAAAAATGGAATAAAAGTCTTAAGAAACTTCTTAAAACTTTAAACAAATTAGATCAATTTCTCTTCACCCAAGACAGTTGTTCTTCTCATATCTCTATTTTCTTTCAAATCATCATAAGCTCTTGCCCTATGCATGGTTTGTCTATTATCCCAAATTATTAGATCATTTTTTGACCATTCATGTATATACTTAAACTTTAATTGAGTAGAATATTCAATCAAATCGTCAATAAAACACATTGAATCTGGCCTAATCCAATTTTTTATTTTACCAATATGACTTGATAAGAAAATTGTTTTCCTATTAGTTACTTTATTTTTTCTGACAAGAGGTTGTTCAACAGGAGTAAAATTTTTAATTTCATCTGATGATAACTCTTTAACCATGTCAAAACCCAATCTTTGTCGGGAATATATTAAAGAATGTTCGCAAATCATTTTATCGATTTTATTTTTAGTTTTGTTCTCTAAACTATCATAAGCATTTCTCATATCCGCAAACTCTGTATTACCTCCTACTTTAGATATATTTCTAGCTGACAAAAGAGAATATTTTGCAGGAATTTCTTTAAAGGAGCTATCGGTATGCCATAAACGATTACCTAAGTTAAATATTCTTCTTGGATCATCTTGAGTAAAGGGTTTATTGTTTTTATCAAGGTTAGATACGTCTGCTAAATCTGTAGATAATCTTCTATCCTGGGCTTTAGTAATGTTAGATTTATTTCCGGAAGCCTCGATTTCACCAAAATATTTAGTAAATTTTACCTGTTCATAATCATCTATATTTTGATTTCTAAAAACTAAAATAGTTAGCTTATTAATAGCATTATCAATCTCTTTTACAATTTTATTATCCAAATCTTTTTTTAAATCCACTCCAGAAACAAAACCAACAAAGTCTGGGGATTCAGTTCTTGTTTCTATAATCATATTAATCTCCAAATTTATTTTTTTTAATAAATATATGGTTATATGTGTATAATTAATTATAAAATCTAAGTTGTAAAATCAAAAGAGTTAAATTTATGTATTTTGTGAAAACTAATAAATTATTACTATCAATAACTTTGTTATTTTTAAATTTAAGCTTTAACGTGTTTGGGATTGATAAATTAGATGGTGCATGGTTTGAATGTGAATTCTCTGGTAAAACTAGTGAGCCAACTGATAATTGTAAAATGCTAGATAATGACGGATTCATTTTCTCGAACAATATTGCGGCACATATATCAGTAATTGATAGTCAGGAAACAAATTGTAAAAAAAATAAAATTGGTCAATGTTTTCAAAGCAACTTAAGCTTTATTACGATAAGACAAGGTAGAAAGGACAAGGTAAAATTTGAAAATAGTAAGTTAATATTAACCTTTTTAGGTTGCGGTCAAGTCTTTCACCTAACAAATAAAACGGACTATATTGAAGCTAAACCTGATAAAAAAAAGTGCTTCTGGGCAGGTAAAAAAGTTTTCTATTTAAAAAAATACGATGGTAAATTAATATTTAAGAAATAATCAATGGAATATTATGTATATATTAAGACAAACAAACTTACTTAAATTTGGATTAATAACAATTGGGATAATTATAGCTCTTTTTTGTTTTTATGTGATTGTTGGATTTCTAGGTATACAATATATTATGGAACCATATAAATATGGGACTTTTTTCGCCTGGGTAATTATTTTATTTGGTATTTTTTATAGGTTTACTTTTTTACTTTTAACTATTGGTGTTTTTTTTGGTATTATAAATGTACTAGAGTGGCATCTAATATTTGCTATTTTATTCGCTTTACCAAGTCTTCTTTTTATTTTTCCTAAACAAATTCTTAACTTTAAAATGGGTGCAAAAAAAACAGAAAAGAAAGATAATGATTTTAATATGTATACTAATACTAACAGACAACAGACTATGAAAAGATTTAAAACTAAATCTCAAAATAATGAAGTAATTGATGGAGATTATGAGATTATTAGTGAAAATGATAAAAATAAAAATTAATCATTTAATTTTAAATAGTATGATTTTTTTGTTTCCATATCATAAACTATCATTCCTCCACTTGGTAATGAGATGCCGGTGAAAGCTTGAATTACTACATAATGAGTAACCATCAAATAAGTACCTGTTGTTATTCGAAGTTTGCTAATCAATTTATTTAGTTCAGCTAGCGTTTCATCTTTATTCACATGTCCTTGGTAAAAAGAATTAAGACCTTTATGAGTAAAGAATTTACCTATTTTTAAGAATGATGCAGTATCTTTACACCTACACCAAAAACTTGAAAAAATTTTTGTAAATGTTATTTGAAATTTTTTAAAAATTTCTCCTATCATCTCACTTTGGTAAATACCATTCGCATCAAGATTTCTTTGAGTAGAACAATCATCTATCTTGAAATTTGAAGGATCTCCATTTCCAGGAGCTAAAGCATGTCTCATGAAAATTATTTTGTTGTGACTGTCTTTTTTAAATTTTTCCATTAAAATATAAGCTTCACTTGCATGAGTGTTAGTATCTAACAAAATGCAAAAAATAGATATTAAAAGTAATCTGAACATTACTTTAAAATACAAGGCATTTTAAAACCTACAAACTTTTTTATGATTTTTTTTGAGTTTCTCTTCTTATAATAATTAATGAAGAGGAAATTATTATTAAAGTTCCAATATAAAAAGTTGAAGTTAATGATTCATTGAATAAATAAACACCTATCAAAATACCAATTGGAACTGATATATATCTTAATGGAGCCAATAGGCTTGCTGGTGCTAACTTCAGGCTATATGCTAAACAAATTTGTTGGAAGCTAGAGACTACACCAATAACAATAAGAACAATTAAAACCTGATCATAGTCAGGCCATTCAGTTTTTATTAACATACATATAACTAAAAAAACTATGGCTCCGAATATATTATACCATAATGCTGTAGTTGCAGGGTGATCTGTTTGACCAAGTTTTCTAACAGACAGCGTCATAAGTGCTCCAAAAAAAGGTGAAAAAACTCCTAATACTAATCCAAAGTTAAACCAATTTTCTTTTAAAGGATCAAGTATGAGAATTACTCCTATAAATCCAATTAAAGCTATTATTCGTCTAAACCATCCAACAACTTCCTTTATGATAATAGGTGCAAGTAAGGTAATAAATATTGGCATTGTTTGAAGTAAAGTGGTCATAAGGCTTAGATCTATAAATTGTAGTGCCGCAAACAAGCATCCAAAAGAACCTAAACCAGTTATAGTCCTAATCATCAGACCAGACTTGGATTCTATTTGAAAAGCAAATGATTTACGTTGAAAATATGCCGTTATCAGTAGCAAAGGGATACAAAACAAATATCTAAAAAATAAAACCATAAAAACTGAAAGATCGCCCGCTATCAGTTTTACTAGACTGGCTATGGTTATCGTGCAAATAACTTCAGTTATGGAAAAGGAAACTCCAAGAGGAATATTTGAATTATTATTCGTTAGTGACATATGTAGTTTTCATTCGAAATATTTTTTGATGATTTATGGTCGGGCCAGCGGGATTTGAACCCACGACCTTCCGCCCCCCAGACGGACGCGCTACCAAGCTGCGCTATGGCCCGATTTTTAGCAATATTAGCAAAATATACTAAAAGCTATAAATTTAATAATTTTATTTAAATACCACCATAAGATTTTTGAGGAATACCACGATTCAATGAAAAATGTGTGTGTATGCACCTCCAAGCATCATTTATATTAATTCTCTTTAAAGTAACCGTAGCTCTTCCATTTCTTTTAAAAGAACTGCCATTTTTTTTATACCCTGTAGAGTCCCAAACTAAAATAGAGTTAGCCAGTAATCTGTCAGGAGAGATTTGAATATAAAGTGTATCGGTCAAGAATTTAAAATTATTAATAGTTGGCCAAACACTTTTCCATTGGTTAGCACAAAGTTTTTCTAAACCTTCAACTACATTCATCCAAGTACCAAAACTAACAACATCATTTCCAAAAAGATTTTTAGCCGATTCGAAATCTTTATTTTGGACTTTATTTTCCCAAGTTTTAAACCAAAATATTATAGAATTGTGATCTTTATTATCAGCATCAAGTTTATACATTACTAAAATGTCTCATTGATATTATACTTATTTTAATTTTATCTATTTGAAATTTAATAGTCAATTTCATAGAAGCATTAAGAAGTAAAAACAATAATACGAAACATATCTTTTAATTTAAAATTTATGGATTGCTTTATATCCTAAGCTTTAATTATTTTTTATAAAAAAGATGTCTGAAAATATAATTTTGGTCAGACATCTTTTAAATGAATTTTATAATGATGGTAATGCAGGAAGATCTTGACCAAGCCATTTTTGAGAGATTTTATTTAAAGCCCCTCCCAGCTTTTTATGAAGTATAAAAACGTTTACCCATCTCAATAAATCTTCATTTCCCTTTTTAACACCTATAAAACAAGGACTGTCTTTAATAATAAACTTCCTCTCTAAATCAAAGTCTGGATTTGCTTCAGTTACAGAGGCTGCAACAGTATTACCTGCGACAAGCACTTGAACTTGCTTTGATTTAATAGCGCTTAATGTAGCAGCATTATCACCAAATCTTGTAATTTTAGCACCTTTAGGAGCCATTTTAGTAAGTTCTAAATCCTCTAGAGTTCCTCCAGTTACTCCTATTGTAAGACCTTCTAAATCTTTGTACGAAGAAACTTTAATTGTAGAGGGTGCAAATACTCCTGAATAGAATGGTGCATAGGCACTAGAAAAATTAATTGACTTAGCTCTAGAAGGATTAGCTCCCATTGTAGATATTACTAAATCAACCTTATCTGTTTCAAGAAAAGGTATTCTTTGCTTTGATACAACAGGTACTATTTTAAGTTTGACTCCTAAGTCTTTTGCAATAAGTTTTGCAACGTCAACATCATAACCTTCATGTTCACCAGTTTTACCTACTGAGCCAAAAGGCGCAAAAGCCTCTGGTACAGCAATTTTAACTTCACCACTTTTTAATATACCATTAAGGTCAGCGGAATTAGCTGAAAAACTTAGAAAAGATAGACCTAATAAAAAACTATAAATTATTTTTTTTGAAAACATTTTTTTTCCTTTCAATTAATTAATTTTCAATTATGTATTTTTTTTCTAAATATTTGGCGTAAATGGCCAGAGGGTAACATAGGCAGAAATACAAAACTGCCATTATAGGAAAAATTATAAATGGTTCTGAACCTATAACAGGAGCATTAGCCCACCTTTTCCCTAATAACATTAAATCTTGAAAGCCAATTATATAAGCAAGAGAAGTTCCTTTTATAATTTGAATAAGAAAACTTACTGTAGGAGCAATACTATACTTGGAAACTTGGGGTATAATGATAAACCTTAATGTCTGAGTAAAATTTAAATTAAGGGCTACTCCTCCCTCCCATTGACCAAAAGGTATTGCCATAATTGCACCTCTCCAAACTTCTGATAAGTAGGCCGAGGTAAATATTATCAATGATATGCTTGCAGCGTACCAAGGATCAAAGTCTTGACCAATGAACCTTGGAATGCCAAGCCCAATTATAAATAACAACATTAAAAGAGGAAGAGATTGAAACAACCATGTATAACAAAAACTTATATTGTTAAGAATTTTAGATGGATATATTCTTAAAAAAGTTATAATTACAGCGAGTAATCCCCCCCCCCAGAAAAGCAATTAAAGATAAATAAATTGTAAATCTAGTCGCCAATATTAATTGAGTTAAAACTATTCCTAATGGTTTATCAAATATGTTTATTAATAAATCTTGCAATTACATTCTCTTTTTTAATGTTCTATTGAAAATAATTTCTAATAAGGACTTAAACAATAAAGAGAGCATTACATATAAAATTGATAAAATAATAAATATTTCAAACGTCCTAAACGTTCTACTATCTATATATAGACCTGCGTGAGTAAGATCGTTAACTCCTATTTCAGAGATGATTCCTGTTGTTAAAAATATAAAAATAAATTGGCTTGATAATGAAGGAAACATTTTAATCAGTGTATGAGGGAGAACAATTTTCCTAAATATTGTTATTTTATTCAAATTTAAAGAGTAAGCAGCTTCTAGCTGATTTGTTGGAGTTGAATTATAACCTGATCTTAAAATTTCACCAAAATAACCAGTAAAATTTATAGATAATGCCAATAATGCGTGTGCCCAAAATGGCCATACATACTCGAATATAAGTGGTAGACCAAAGGTAACAAAAAATAATTGAACTATTAATGGAGTGTTTCTAATGAAATCAATCCAACAAATTGAAAAAAAATTTAAAGGAAAAAATTTCCAATAAATCATTGCTGCTAAAAAAAAGGCAATAATAAAACCTAAAAAACCAGAAGCAATCGTTAAACTTGAGCTTATTAAAATGCCATCGAGAATTAATTGTAGATATTCTGATGACCTATAAATTTCAAAAAAACGAAAATCAAACAAGGTGTATCCCTATATAAGTATTTTTACAAGATATATTAAAAGGGAATTTAACAACCTGGAATCATTAACACTCAGATTCATGATTAAAAATTAGTCATTTAATTAGTAAATTAAAGAAATGGGCATTATTTAGGCAAATAATTGAATAATTTTTAACTGCATACGGTCTGATCAATAGGATTTTACCCATGATTTTCTTTTCTTCATTTAGATTCAAAAATTTGTAAAAATAGTAAAATTATTACTTGAATGTGAGTAAATCAAAAATAACAATTAAATATTCATCAATAAATAAATAATCAGTAGAGATTATTTACAATTTAATTTATGATAAATTTAGGTTACTTAATTTTAAATATCATCATAACAACTTTTAACTTAATAAAAAATATTAAATTACTTTTTAAAGAAAGTCTGATAATGTATATTAATTTAGTTAATATAAAATTATAATGCTTTATATATATATGTAAATAATTAATCAAAATGATAAAAAATTTAGCCAAAAAAGCAATAAAAAATTACTTTAATTCAAATATTTTATTTTCAAGTTTTGTTGCAAGACAATTATCATTGAAATACAATGTTCTGTACAGAAACTTATTACCAAAAATAGGTGGGGTAAGTGATGGCACCATAATCGACAAATCTATGTTAAATCTAGCTGGAACTGAATTTCAAGATAAAATTAAAATAAACGATGCTGATATTTTAAAAAAAACATCTTCAGTAGCTGGTTATATTCCTTTTTTAAGGAATAATACAAATATTGTTTTGTATAATTTTTTTTCAAAAAACTATGGTATTAGAAAACAACTTTTAACAAGAATATGCCTTTGTAAAGGAAAAGAATTAATAGATACAAAATGGTTCTTATTACCAAGTAATTGCGTAAAAAGATTATATTTTAAAGATTGGCAAAACTTAGATGCAGATTATATTTCCGTCGAAGCTTTTCATTTTAGACTTCCCAAAAACCATGGAGATCATGATGGTCACTTCAGATTTTGGGGGCTTTTTGGTGATGGTTCAGCTACGGTCCATTCTATGCCAACCCCAAATTTTGTTTTTCCACCACAATCATTAAGAGCACATAGAAGATATATCCCTTTAGTTTCTAATCTTCAAAATAACACTTTAGTTGCTTCATTTTCATCTTTATATGGTAAAAAAATTGTTGAAGATAAAAATGATCTTTTAGATTATAAAAATATAAAGTCTCCTGTAGGCTATGTTTCATTATCTGAAAAAACTAACGTAGAAACAACTAAATCTATATGGCACGAGTCATGGGATGAAGATATTCCTTTTAACAAAGCTTATTATCTACAAATTATTCCATTTCCTCCAAAATTTGAATTAGATGCTGTTCTAGTATTTAGCGAAGCTATCAATAAAAAAGAAAATAT
Organism: alpha proteobacterium SCGC AAA536-G10; assembly: GCA_000384615.1. Lineage (GTDB taxonomy): Bacteria > Pseudomonadota > Alphaproteobacteria > Puniceispirillales > Marisalimonadaceae > Marisalimonas. The sequence goes on from ARQU01000001.1 coordinate 304,677, forward strand.
AATTTTTCATTTTTTTGACATAAATGACAATATTGTCGATAAAGTTGAATTTGAAGTTACTCCTGAAACTCAGATCCAAATTTCAAAAATATTTGATTTTAAAAAATATAAATTAAGTTATCTAGCCGTTGAGTTTACGAACATAAATAAAAGTTCTGTTGGAAGATATATTAATTTTACATATTTAATTAATGGATATATTGCTGACAGTGTTCACGCGCATCCAGTTATTGGAAATGATAAATTAATTAGAAAAAAAAACATCTCTGAAATGAGAAATCCTGGAAATCAATGTTTGAAGTTTATGCATTTCCTTCCATTAGATAAAGCCGAAAGTTATGTTTCTATATGGGGTCTAAAAAATAATGAAAATGCTAAACTTAGATTTATATTTGAAAATGGAGAAGAGTTTGTTCATAATTTTGAATTAAAAGCAACAAAAATATCACATATTTTAATAAACAAACATGATTTAAAAGATTATTTTCCTAAAAATGAACACGGTATAGTACAACTAGAATGTTTTAGTGGTAATCCCCATGCAAATTTAACTAGTAAAGTTTATGGCAAAAACTCGGTTTCTGTAGATCATTTTACTGGAGGTTAGATAAATTTACATTATAATTTTATTTAGATAAATCATCAATATCTTTTAATTTAAATTTTAGATATTTATACCAAAAGATTAACCATCAATTTTTATTAAATTAACATAAAATGAATTGTTATAATAAAAAAAAGGTAATAATAAAACCATACAAACCAGATGTAATCTCTAAACTTGAGCTTATAAAAAAACCGTCGAGAATTAAGTGTAAGTATTCTTATGTTCTATATATTTAAAAAAAATAAATTAAAACCCATCCATATCAATTTAAATAATATTACAAAATCTAATAATAAAAATTTAATAACCTGAAATCATTAATACTTAATGAAATTCTTAAATAATGTTACCTTACTTAATGTTGTAGAAATTATAATTATAGTTTAGGCAAAATAATTAAAAATATATCTTAAATATATTTATTATATCCCATATAATTATGTTTTATAAAATAACAAAAAATTTAATTAGGTGTAAACGTATTGACATTACTTGAGCTTTTTACTTTTCCACAATTAGCATGTATTCCAGCTTCTAAATCTTAAAAAGTTGGTCAAGGATTTGGATCTCAAGCAGATCCAAAAAATTATTATCTATATTAAATCAAGCCGGATTTAAAGATATGGAAGTAACATATAAGACTGCCTCAAATATGGTTATAAGAGGGAGACTATATAAATAATTAATTTAGTTAATGGTTGTACTTACTGTGATTGAACCTGTATTTTGACTCTGTAAGCCATTGAAATCGTTAGGTTTAATTTTTTTACTAGACAGCACCAGACACCTTTTGTGTTTTTTTACTGCCAAGATGATAATTTAGTTTTACTAGACAGGTCAAATTATTTCACAAGACACTTTTATTTGCATTTTAATGATTTTAGTTCAGGGTATCGGTCAAACAATATATCAGCAGGCCGTTCACCTGATCGAAGTGGGTCAATAAGCATAACTTGGCTTGNCATAATATTAGTTATGTTGCAATCTGTTCCAAAGAGTTGGAAATAATCGATAATATTCGAGTACCAAGTCATCTCGGCTTCCTTCGGAGACGTGACTTCAAATGCTATGCGCTCCCTACCAAAGTATTCTATAACTTCACTTAGTACATCTTTTACTACTTCAGCTTGGAGTTCAATTTCTTCATGATCAATTAGTACTGTGAATGCACCATGTTCTAAAAAAGGTTCTGCTGAGCTAATAATTTGTTTGGCGTTGGATGCTTTGGCTTTTTCTACCTTTCTCCAACCGCTTTCAGGATGATGTTCATATATCAAACTCATTCCGCAATCGATGGCGCGTTGTCGCCAGGCTTTTAATTGCCAGCTAGGAACGTCATCAAACGTATTCATGAACTCCATTACTGAGAAGCCTATATTAGCCGCAGCCTCTATAGCTTCATCAACAACACTTTTTCTATAAGCCCTTAAGAAAAAACCATGATCTAAATAGGGTTGAATTGAATAACGTTTATAAAGAGCAATCTTGCGTTTTAGCCAAGCCTCGGGGTGCCCAAGAATTTGGGGAGTAGTTATTTTTACATAGTCAATTTTCTCTCCCGCTACATCAAGAAAATCCTCCAGTTCAATCAAGCCCATCCGTTCATGATACCATGGCGCTTCATCAAAACCGACATCTTTGATCCAAATTTGGTTTTTGGATCTAGGTTTGGGCTCAGTATGACTTAGATCGAATAGTTTTCTGATAGACATGGGTCTCTTTCTTATAATTTATCGAGTGCCAAAGCCTTAAGTTAATAAATATGAAGCTTACTCGCCACCAATCATACCTGGAAATTATTCTGGTACTTTCATTAAACTTTGATTTACACGAAACAATAATTAAATGATAACGTTATCAAAATCAAGTTCAAATGATAGCTTATTATTTTTTTTCCCTAACTGGTCCTGAAGAACCGCGTTCAATTAGTTTACAAGGCAGTATTATTTTTTTTGTTTGCCACTCAACTGGGGCTTCGATCTTTTCTATTAATGACTTGGCCGCAAGACTTCCAATTTGTAACCGGTTTTTTTCTACGGTTGTGAGCGTTGGATAGCTTATTTCTCCAGATAGAATGCCATCCATACCAATGATGGAAAGTTCATCTGGAACTTTTATCCCTTTTTCATTTGCAACATGTAAGGCTGCCAAAGCAAGAATATCATTTGATGCAAAAATGGCTGTTGCCGGGGTATCCTTGCTTAAGAACTTTCTCATAGCAGTTCTGGCCTGAGAAAATGAGTCCAAAGAGCTTACACTCATATCACATTTTATACACAAGTCTTCCGAGAAAAACATATTCCGGTTAGAGCAAAAATCTTTCATTATTTGCAAACGCCACGATGAATCGGCGCTCATCATGGAACCGCCCATAAATAGTGCTATATTGCGATGCCCAAATTCAAAGAGCCGTTCAAGTGCTAAAACCATGCCGCCCTTACTATCATTTGCAATTGTGTCGTATCCTAAGAACTCGTCAGAATTTGTAAGTAAGATAATCGGTAAACTTTCTAAAACTTTTAAATCAGCTCTCGGATGAGATGGTGATATTATAGCTCCTTCTACTCGGGATTGAATCATGTATTTAAAGTTATCTTGCTCAATTTTTGGATTCCATTCATTGTTAAGTTGAACAATGCTGTACCCATATTCTCTGATCTTGTTTTGAATTCCCTTTATTAATTCTGGAAAGAAAGGATTGGTTAAATCTGCAATAGAAATAGCTATGCTTTTTGTCTTCTGGCGTCGAAAGTTTGCGGCTAAAATATTTCTTTCATAACCTATCTTCCTTGCGGCCGACAAAACTTTTTTTCGAGTCTTTTCTTTTACTTGAATTTCTTTTTGCCCATTTAAAACCCTAGCAACAGTGGCTTGGGATAAATTACACTCTCTGGCAACATCCACAATTGTTGCTTTACTGCTCATTTAAATGGACCTCCTTTATTAAAATTGTGAGTTGGAAAATCGTTAAAGTCAACCCAGAAGCTAAATATATATTTAAGGCATTATAAATAAAATTATAGTAAAAAAATATTGACATAAAATGATAACGTTATCATATTATTTTTAATGTAACAAAAACTAAAACCAGAATTTTAAATAGTTATTATTAGGAGGTTAAACTATGCGTAAATTTTTGATATTATTTGTCGTGTCCTTTTTCTCACTAACATCAGTTGTCAGTGCTGAAGTGGATTTCTCGGGTAAAACTATTACTTGGGTTGTCCCTTTTAAAGAAGGTGGTGGTACAAGTAGATTTTCTAGGTTTATTGAGCCATTTTTAACAAAATATCTACCAGGTAATCCTACAATTAAGATCATGCATATTCCTGGTGGTGGCGCTATCAAAGGGTCAAATTATTTTCAAAAAAATGCTAAACCAGATGGCACATATATTTTTGGCTGCTCAACATCCGTAATTGTAAATGTGGCAACAGGTAACCCTCTTGTTAAATATAACCTAAGTTCTTACAAACCAGTACTTTTGTTGCCTCAAAATACACATTGGTTTACTAGAAGCGATTTAATAGATGAAGCTCACGACATTAGTAAATTACAAAAGAGAAAACTTGTTTTATATGGTTTAAAAACTCCTGCTTCGGCTGATCTATTTCATATTTGGGTTTTTGATAAAATTGGTATCAAAGGGGCTAAGCCTATACCAGGATTATCCTCCTCAGGAGCATGGCAAGCATTCCAAAGAGGAGAAATACATCTTAATTCTCAGGGTGCAGCTAAATATATCAAAAATGTTAAGCCCCAAATTGAAAAAGGTAAAATTTTAGATATTATGACACTTGGACTTGTTGACGCAAATGGCAATATTTCAAGAAATCCATTAGCTCCAAATGCACCTACATTTGCTGAGATGTACGAAAAAGTTAATAGTAAAAAATTATCTGGAGATGATTTGGAAGCTTTCTATTCAATTGCGGCTGCTTGGTCTCAAGCATCAAAATCAATGTTATTACCTGAAAATACACCAGACGATATTGTTAAAGTGTATAGAGATGCAGCAAAAAAAATGGTAAATGACCCTGATTTCAAAGCAAAAGCAACAAAGGTATTAGGACCATATCCTTTGACTGTTGGTGAGGAAGCTGGTGCTATTATAAAAAAGGCAGCTATTTTTTCTGAAAATACAAAAAAACAGCTTAACAAAGTTTTAAAGAAACATAAATTTACTTATAGAGTTAAGTAAGTTTTAAAAATAACTGCCGTTTATAAACGGCGGTTATTGAATATTTTAATATGGAACAATTTGTCTCTGCTTTTTTTCAATTATTTGAATTAACACACCTTTTATTTTTATTTGGTGGCACTTTACTTGGCCTTATAGTTGGCATATTACCAGGTTTAGGAGGAACCTCTGGATTAGCGCTTGTATTGCCCTTTGTATATAGTCTAGAACCATCTTATGCATTAGCAATGATGATAGGTGTTTTAGCACCTACTACTACTTCAGACACATTTCCAGCAGTTTTAATGGGGATACCAGGTACTGCTGGTTCTCAAGCAACTGTAATGGATGGTTTTCCTTTGTCCAAAAAAGGAATGGCTGCAAGAGCTTTAAGTGCTGCCTTTTGTTCCTCTCTAATGGGAGGTGTTTTTGGAGCATTAATATTATCTATTTCTATTTATTATGCCATACCAATTATAATGGCTTTTGGATTTGGAGAACAGTTTTTACTTATTATTCTTGCCCTTCTAATGGTTGGTGCTTTAACTGGCGAAAATTTTATTAAAGGTGTTACTGCGTGTATTTTAGGTTTAATTATTGGTTCTATTGGTTCAGCTCCCATTACAGGTGATCTAAGATTTACATTTGGTACTCTGTATTTAGTTGAGGGAGTTCCAATTGTAATTGTAGGATTAGGTTTATTTGCATTGCCAGAAATTGTTGGGCTTCTTGATTCTAAAGGAGCAATAGCAAAAGCATTAAAAAATGAAGAAGGTTGGTTTAGAGGTATCAAAGATGTTTTTAAAAATTGGTTTCTTGTACTTCGTTGTTCTTCAATTGGCTGTATTGTTGGAGCACTTCCAGGGTTAGGTGGAACAGTTGTTGATTGGATTGCATACAGTCATTTAAAACAAACATCAAAGGATACTTCGAACATAGGAAAAGGAGATGTAAGAGGTGTTATAGCACCAGAATCTGCAAACAATGCCAAAGAAGGAGGTGCTTTAATACCTACATTGCTATTTGGTATACCTGGTTCTGGAAATAAGGTTTTACTTCTAGGTGGCTTTATTTTAATTGGTATTGAACCAGGTTTAGAAATGGTAACCACTCACTTAGATCTCACTTACCTCATGATTTGGTCTTTGGCAATTGCTAATATACTTGGTGCAGGATTGTGCATCGGATTTGCATCACATATTTCTAAATTAACACTAGTGAGATATTATATACTTGCACCTGTAATGATCGTTTTAATTTTTTTTGCTACTTTTAATATCAATAGAGATTGGTATGATTTTATTGGATTACTTGGTTTTGGGCTAATTGGAATAACTTTTAAGGCATTTGGATGGTCTAGACCTGCTTTATTGATAGGTTTTTTTCTTTCCACTAAAGTTGAATTACTAAGTTATCAGACACAAGCTGTTTACGGACTAACTTTTCTTACAAGACCAGTATCAATTATTCTTATAGTTTTATGTTTTGGAACAATTTTATTGCTTTTAAGACAAAAATTTAAACAAAGTTATACTTCAAGTGCATTAAAAAATAAAAAAAATCAAATTTACTATGTATTAATTTTACTTGTTTTACCGATATTAATGATTTCTTTGATATCGTCTTTGGATTATAGGGCAAGTTTATTTCCTATTAGTCTATGTGTTGTTTCAATATTACTTTTGACGATTATATTTTTTGTAAAAATTATTGATTATAATAATCATCATTTATTAAAATATTCTTTTGTTAAATTTGTAAATATGAATATTTATGAACAAAATAGTGGCTTTAATAATCAATTTTTCTATTACTTAAGCTTTATAGGTTACTTAATAATGAACTATATTGTGGGGTTTCCAATTGCTTCTGTCATTTTTATAAATGCATTTATTATTTTTCATGATAAGCGAGATTATAAAATCTCAATTATAATTTCTTTTGTGTTATTAGTAATACTTTGGTTTCTATCGTATATGTTGACACTCCAATTTCCCAATGGTCTAATTGGATTGTTGATAGATATGCCATGGTGGTTAGGTGGCGAATTTAACTAAAATTTAAAGGAATATTATGTCCAAAAAACCATTTCCATATCTTCCATTTATTAAAAGAGATAAAAAACCCAGAGAAACAGGTATTAACTATGTAAGATCACCTGTGTTGGTAGGTAGAACCGTAGAAGACTATCTTGAAGCATATGGGGACATGGTTGACATATTTAAGCTTTCAGGAAAACAAGCGGCTCAAATTAATGAAAAATCATTAATTGATTTCATTTCTACATGTAAAAAATTCAATGTCATGGTTTCTATAGGTAATCCTGTCATGGACGTTGCTTTAATAGGTGGTAGAAAAGCTGTTGATGATTATATAAATAAATGTGTAGATTTAGGTGTTGATATAATTGAAATATCAAGTATTGCGCGATCAATTGATGATGACGATGTTTGTACATTAATTGAAAAAGTTTCTAAGAAAAGTATTAAAGTCCTTAATGAAATTGGTGTGGCTTTTGCTCACTCTGAAGTAAATGAAGAATCTATCTTTGTACAAAGATTAATCAATCAATCAAAAAAGTTTCTCAATGCCGGCTCGTGGAAGATCTTGTTAGAATCTGAGGGATTAACAGAAAATATGAATAAAGAAAATTATAGATGGAATATTATTGACAGAATTATTAGCCCTCTAAAATTATCTCAATTTATGGTTGAAGCAGATGATCAAGATGTCTTTTGTAAATATATAGAAATATATGGCCCAAATATTAATATGATGATCGACTATTCACGTCTCTTGAAAATGGAGGATGCGAGAATTGGTTACGGTCCTTCGCAATTTCTTTGGGGAAAAGTTGTTAAATACTAAATTAATTAAATACCCTAATTAATTCAAGTTATATTTTAAAGGTATTTTATTTTTGGTAGAAATGGTGGGACTAACTGGGATTGAACCAGTGACCCCTTCGATGTCAACGAAGTGCTCTCCCGCTGAGCTATAGTCCCATTATCAAAATGTTGATTAAATGCTTGTAATATAGTCTACCTTAAACGTTGCTGTAAGGATTATATATATATAAATTTATGGGATTATCAATGATTTTTCATTAAAAGTGTGACACCAGTGTGACAGAAATTATCTCCCAAAAAGATGCGCCAAACTCTTATCCAAATAGATAAGTTTTATTTAAAATCAATTTAACCAATGGAATTTAATGCATTCAAATGGTCTTCATTTAGTACCTAAGACCCTATTTACTTGAATTAATATGATATGATTAAGATAAACTACGGTAAACATCTTAATAATATTAAAGTTGAAACTTCCAAAATTATATAGAATGATAACTTGTTAAATGCTTAATGTGGATTGTTATGGCAGAAAATAGTTTATTGCAAAAAGGATTTTCAGACAATATTGATACAATATTTGATGAAGATACATTTAAAGAGAAACAAAAATACGCAACTTTTATTTTTTGGGTTGCAATAATTGTTGAAGTTTTTGCATCTGCTATAGGGTTGTTTTTTGCAACTTCTACCGGCTTTAATGCATATAATCAAATTCCTGAAAATGAAAGATCTACTTCTACACTATTATACGCCATTCAAGGTTCACTTCCATTTTTTCTTATAGCAATAATTGAACCTCTAAAAATACCACTAGCGGGTGGTCTTTATATGGTTCAGAGTTTTTGGTGGAAATTATTAATTTTTTTGTCTCTTTTAGGTTTGACTTTTGTAACTTTTGAAACTTTTTTGGCAAGTTTTGAACAAAATTTAAATAACATCACTGTTCAAGTTATTAAACAAGACAATCTTATAAGAAAAATTAATAAAAAATTATCTATTCTTGAAGAAGATAAGAACGTACTTAATACTGAGACAGAGGATGGTGTGTCAAAAAAAATTAAAAAATTAAACGATGACCTCTCCATTCAACAAAAAGAAAAATTAGAGGAAATAGCAAATAGATATAAGTCAAATTTAGAGCCTCTTCAGAAGAGAAGAGAGCAAAATACATTTAAACTTGCTAGTTTAAACACAAATATCAATACAGCTGACAAATTAAAAATTGATGACCTAAAAAAACAAGTTGAAGAAAGACAAAATGAAAAAAATATAGTCATTAAGAAAGCATCAGACGATATTGAAAAATATCTTAAGTCGATACAAGGTGCCAGTGATCAAAAGCAAAAAGAAATAACAAAAAAGATAAATGACTATAAGAGAGACATAGAAAAGAAGAAAGGTGAGAGTAATATATTACAAAATGATGTTCTTTCTTTAAAAAGCCAATTGGCAACAAATTTAAATAAAATTGATGATGAAGAAAAAACAATCATTAGCGATCTAGATTCTAAAGAGAAAGATGAAATTGAAGAGCTAAAAAAAGGTTGGTTTCCGGGCAAAGAAATAAAAGAAGCTAAAGATTATTATTCTTCTCAAAAAAATGAGGAAAGACTTAACTTTGAAAATAAAAGAAATAGAGAAAAATCGAGATTAGATACTTCAATAAATAATAAAGTCGAAGTTATTAATAAAAATAAAGTGGATATAAATAATTTAGAACAATTAATCTTAAAACTTCAAGGTACAAATGTAGATATCAAACCCGCTGATCAAGAAAAAATTAATGAAATCAACAAAGAAAGAGACAAAAAAATTGAAGTTATTGAAAATCAAATAAAAAAATTTAATAAATCAATTTCTCAAAAAGTGGATAGTACACTTGGGAAAAATAATGCTGAAATTAACGAATTAAACACCGCAAATAAAATTATTGATGAAAAAATAGATGAACAAAGAAAGAGTAAAATCGTTGAAGAACAGAGAATAGCCAAAGAATTTGGTGAAAAAATAGAAGATAATAATAATACATTGAATTCAGAAATAAAAAGGCTTGCTGATAATAGATCTCAAAGAATACCTAATATTGAAAAAGAGATTAACAGTCTAAATATCCAAAAAGCAAAGGCTGAAGAAGAAAAAAGGATGAAGGCACAACGAAATCAAGTTTATAGATTTGCCGCCTTACTTGCTGGGAAAAATGACGTTATTGATTTAACAAAGGAAGAGATTACATTCGCAACGACTTTGTGGTTTGGTTCATTAGCATTTGTTGCAGCTACTATTGGAACTGTTTTAGCTTTTACTCATTATATAATGAAAGATCCAAAAAATTACACTTTAAGGAAAAAACTAAGTCCTTTTAGAAGATTATATTTTGCATTTTTTGTAATTATAAGAAAATTAACAAAACTTCTTTGGACTTTAATTAAAGTACTAGCTTCAATTTCAAGAGTGATTTTATCATTTGTAGAAATATTTAGAGGATTGATCGGAAGACCATTTCTTAGAACCCTTAGACTATTAGGCGTTGCAATCAGAAAAAGGTTAAATAAACCTATAATCAAAGAGAAAATTGTAGAAAAAGAAGTTGAAGTTATAAAAGAAGTTGAAGTTATAAAAGAAGTTGAAAAGCCAGTTGAAGTTATAAAAGAAGTACCAGTTCAAAAAATTGAAATAAAAGAGGTACCAAAAGAAGTCATACGAAAAGAAATTAGGTACGTCCCACTTTATTCTTCTGAATCTGGTCTGGTTGACGCACCTAAAAATATTAAAGAAGATAAAAAAAAGTAGTTATAATTCTGTTGAGTATCTTAACATTGCAGAACCTTTAACCTTTTCTATCGTATCTTTATCAATATTAAAAATTTTTTCCATGAGTTTGATAAAATCATTTTCAGGTGGAACTAATTCAAAATTAACACAACATAACTCAACGCCTAGAGCGTAAGCAGTTTCTAACTCTTTTTTACTCAAATTATCTTTTATTCCACTTAAAATATATTTTGTGTCTATACCAGATTGAATTTTAGCACTTAAATTTTTAAGCTCTTTTTTAATTTCATCTGATGAAATCTTTTTTAGTATTGGATAACTTTTTGTATATTGAGAAATAATAATCTTTTCTTCTTCATGAAGCACTCCATCTGAAAGTGCTGCTAAAAATAAAACTTGAATTATTTCATTATGCATTTTTTGTCCTAAAAAAGATTAGACTATTAAAGATAAATGCTTTTAGATAAATTTATCAAGTTAAATATTTAGTGAGTTATACTTTGGCAAAAAAGGAACCTGACGAATATACTATCCGAGATTATTCAGCTATTGATAGACAAATCAACGAAATAGCCAATAGAGAAAGCGTACTTACTAATAAATTAAAACAAGATAACTTAAGAAAACTAGCTATAACTTCTTTTATTTTTGCAGGAGCCCTAAGTGCTATTATAATTGCTTCAGGGATTACTGTTTGGTTGATTAAAGATCAGAAAATAGTTGAAGTTGTAAAAGAAAAAATAGTGGAAGTTACAAAAGAACCAAAGATCATAATAGAACCTCACCATCATAATCATTCACAAAACTCATCATCTAATAACATTTCCAATCTAAATCCAAATGCAAAAATAATTGATAATTCTAATAATAACCAATTAAATAAAGAGATAAATGATAGACTACCAAACATTCAAGGGTCAATTGGTAAAAAACTTAATTTCTCTCTAATTTGGAACAATTATGATGACCTTGACTTACATGTTAAGACGCCTTCAGGACAAATTATTAATTATCGAAAAAAACAGTCTTCAGGCGGACACCTTGATGCTGATAAGAATGTAATAACGAAAATACTTAATCCCATAGAAAATATAAGATGGGATAGCAACCCACCTAAAGGAAAGTATGAAGTATTTACAAAACTTTATAAAAAAGATAACCGAAATAAATTTCAGAATACTAATTTCAAAATAATTATTCATAAAGATCAGCAAATTGTAAATTCTTATGAAAATACCTTACCTCCAAATAGTACTGGTAGAATGGTGAAATTATTTGATTATAATGTTGATTAATTAAATATGTTTCTTTGCAAAATAATATTAATTATTTTTATATTTTCCTTTCCCTTAAAAGCTTATTCTCATGGCGGTGGGCTGAATAAATCTGGGTGTCATAATAATAGAATCACAGGAGATTATCATTGTCATAGAGGAGGAAACTCCAGCAAAAGCATTCAAAAATTTTCAGGAATTAAATTAAATGAAGACTACTATAATATGTGGCTTGCAAATCAATTAGGCGGACGTACAGAAGTTACTTTCAACTACAACTATAATCTTGAAAGCTCATCTCCACTTATCGCGTCAGTAAGAGTAGATGTAGTTACCAATGAGTATGTCATTGAAGGTGGTCTAGATAAAAGAAGTAGCCTAGATAGTATTCAACAAGCAGTTTTTGCATCTACAATTACTGGCAAAAAACCAGCTGTAGCCATATATGATACAAATGGAATGTGGGGAAAATTTGAGCATAGAATCTGGTCAGCTGCTAAAAAATTAAATGTTAAATTTTTTTGGGTAAGTGGTAATGAAATAAAGGATGTTTATTAACTTGAATAAAGCTAGTTGGTTAACTTAGTTAACCATTTATTTCTATGGATTTGTTTTTCTTTTTTTCTATTCTCCACAAAGTGAAAAAAAGAACAATCAAGGCAGGTTGTAACAACACAAAAATTATTAAATTTGCTAGATAATATCCATGTCCAAACTCACCCGGCTTACCCCCTATTACTTGAAGGACATAAACACAAAGCATAAAAATTTCTTTTATAATTTCTTCAAACATTATTTAATCCATTAGTTTTACTTATGTTTAAACATATCAAAGAAAGATGATTCATAATATCCTTTAATATTCCTAGATAAATCTTTTAGAAATCTTGAAATTGGTACATTTATTGTTTTTACGTCATCTATTGCAGCAACATTAATATGTGTCATAAGACCACTATCTCTTAGCATAAGATCTGCTGCAATTGTTTTAGTAACTTCCGAGCTTTTGCTATCTTTTTTAAAAACTTCTTTTGTTAGCTCAACAATTCTTCGCTTATTAACGTGTGTCGAAGAGAGGATTATTGTATCTTTAGAATTATTGCTATTTTTATGCCTAAGCGCATAAATAAATAGTTGAACAAAAACTCTTCCATCTTTGTCTTCTCTTAACGTTAAATTAGGAAAATTAGAAACCAATTTTTTAGTTTTAGTCCTAACTAAATTTTTTAGGCTTTTATCTTCACCAACTATATTTAAATAAAAAGGGAATTTTGTTTCTGCATATGAGAATGATGAAAATAATAATAGTTTTAATGTTAATAAAAATAAAAATCTCATATTTTTCTCCTTAATTATTTTTCAAAATACAAAACATTTTTGTTTAAAAATTGTTAGGAAAAAGGCAGAAATCACAATTGTCATAAAAATGCAGCATTAATAAATTATAATTAAATAATCAAAGATGATCTATCAAGACCTCTAGATGTTCATAGATGGTCAGAATATCCCGAAATAAATAAATCAATTAACCTAATCTATGAGAATTATTTCAAGTGGCAAAATCCTTATCTTGTAAAAAAACATATTAAGGTAGTTTTACTAGATTTATATATTGCATGGACAGAACACCAAAATATGAAACTTGGAGTACATATGTATCGAAATGCTTATAAAACTAAGTCTAGATATAATGAGTTGCACATTTCTCAAAAAACAATTGATGTTGTAAAACGGTTAAAAGAGGTTGGGTTAATTAACCTGACTAATGGTTTTTATGATCCAACTGGTTTGCACAGCAGAATAACACGAATTTGGTCAACAAAAAAACTTATAAAGCAATTTAAAATTACAAAAATGAAGAAACATATAATTGTTAATAATTCGAATAGAGAAACAATTATCTTACGTAATGAAAATAAAAAAAATATTGAGTATATTGATAACGAAAAATCGATAAAAATGAGAGCTTCACTACAAGAATATAACCGCTTACTTGCCAAAACATTCATTGATATACCCGAACTTGATAAACCGCTAATAAACTATAAGGAAAAGTACATTCCCATATCTTCCAGTGATTGTTTTATTACAAGAATTTTTAATAATGGTAGATGGAGTGATGGAGGGAGATTTTATGGAGGGTGGTGGCAGAGAATTCCTTCATTTTATAGATCAAAAATATATATTAATGATGAACCAACTATTGAGGATGATTACAAGTCACTTCATCCAATCCTGTTATATGCAAAAAAAGGTTTAGACTATAACAAACTTAATCGAGGGGATGCATATGACATAAATATCCCCCAGATGAAATGTAAAGATGATTCACGAAAACTTGTAAAAAGACTCATGCTAATTGCTATAAATGCAAAAGATGAACCTTCAACTTTTAGAGCCTTGAAGAATGAACTCCAAGATCAATTACCTAATTATTCTTTCAACTTTAAAGAATTAAGATCAATACTTAACAAGATTAGAGGGAAGCATATTGAGATTGCTGGTGATTTTTGTTCTGGTAAAGGTTTACTTTTAATGAATATTGATGGGCAAATAAGCGAATACATCATTAACAAATTTACCCAAAATAATATTCCTATTTTATGCATTCATGACAGTTTCATAGTTTCATATAAACATGATAACTATCTAAGAAAAATTATGACTGAGGCTATTTTTAATATTTCACAAGTTGATCTTCCAAGTATTGATCGTAATGGTATAGGTCTTACTCAATTGAACTCAACTAAATACTTAGACAGAGATTATTATTTAGAAAATATAAAATATCTTAGTAAACAAAACCAAAACAAATCAAATGGATATATATATAGAAAACAAATATTTAACAAATATTTATAACTTAATAAATTAATATACTAAATATCTAGGCTACTACTACTTAGACCACCTCTTTCCATTACTAATACTTTTGACCATTATATTTGTTTACGGATAATTATTAGTTAATTACAAGAATAATCTAAACCGTTAAAAGCATATGCGTCTAGTCCAAGTGCATCTATTTCTTGAAGTCTTTTCTCTGGCTGCGGCTGTATATTAAGCCATGTTGGTATTTTCTTTTTGTATTTAGAGCAATCATATGGTGAATAATCAAGATATTCGTAAACACTTAAATAGAAGTCATGAAAATGAATAGTATCATTTATTAACTCAGGTGGTCTAAAACCATATTCTATAAGTTTTTCTACTATGATATACATATATCTTCCATCCATAGTTGAAAACCTAGTTAATTTACCATCATCATCGTCAGACATTCTATCGTTAAGCCACCCTACCCAGCCATTTGGATATTTAGCACGGACGATATCTTTACTTGTAAACAAACTCTCGAATTGACTCCTCATTCTATATAAATCCCCTTACTCTATACCTCATCTTTCCATTACTAATACTTTTTATAGCTTTTATTTATTTTGATATAACTTCTTAAAACAAAGATAGAAAATGCCACATAAAACAATCCTATACATAAATAATGTAAGTTATTTGTTGAAATTATACTATGCAATTGATTTAGACCAGAAATAGGAAAAAAAGGCATCATATCCCGATGCATTACACTATCAAGAAGCAATTGTGAATAAGCACCCACAAAGGCTCCACACCAAGCAGATAATCTTGTTATTTTAATCTCAACCTCAAATAAAGAAAACTTTTTGGTGTATAAAATTATATTCCATAATTTCAAGCCTACCTCACAGAAAGATCTGCAAAATAAAGCAACAAATATAGCTATTAAAGACACACCTAAAAAAGTATGAAAAAATTTATGAGAAGGAATTCCAGTCGTATATATATAAAATAAAACTTCTGAGTCAATTATGATGTTTGTTAAAGTAAAAATTGAAAAACTAAAATATTTTGGAAATAAAGATTTAACTGAAGTACCTGCCATTAAATGAAAAGGTGTAAAAGGCAAAAATCAAATCTCCTTGAATTAAAAATTATTAATTTATAAATCCAATGACATGTAGTTAATTTATAAATATTTTAATAATATTATTAATATGATAGTGTCTATATTATGACTGATCAAATATTGCTTATGGGTAAACTTAGAAAGTGGTTTTGGTATTATGGTGTTCTGCCATTAGTTTTTGCTTATTTAACATGCCTAAACTTTTCTGCTGAGTTTGTAAATATTCTTCTCATTGAAAACAGATCTATAACTTTATACTACATGGCTGAATTATTATATTATTCAACTTTATGCATAGGTTGCTTGATGATAATTTGGTGCATAATAAATGCAATTCGTGTTTACATAATATCATCAAAGATTACTGCTCTTGAACTTAAAGGTAAAAAGTACTCTTTCAATACATCAGTAATTTTGTTTCCAATTATTGCTTTTTTCGGATTTATTCCTCTTGCATTAATTTTAAGTAAAACAAAAATATATTTTCCATTATTTCCTTTAATTGAACCAATAGCCCAAGACTTAACTCCTTACCTTTTCCCAATCTATCTGTTAATTACAAATGCTTCAGAATATATGTTTGGAAACTTTTCTTATTCTTATTAATACATTTCTTAATTTTTACTATTTGCCACGAACTTACCTTATTTCATACATAATCAAGTCTTAATTAGGCTTATAAATGTTATTATGAACCTAAAAGTATTTTGTGTTTCATTTATAAATCTCCTAGTTGCATTAGCAGTTCCCGCTGCTAATGCCTCCCCCTCTAATCCTGAAAGTTTCTTATCACAATCAACTATAGAGTATAAAAACTCCAATTTCTATAAATCTGATTATCTCATTGCTAAATATTTAGGTAGTGAGAATTCAAATATTACGAAGGTCATAAAAACTATTCATAAAAGGAAAAGTAAACCAACACCAACATCCTTTATCGATGGCGAATTTTCAAATGAATTTCTACAATTTTTTTCACAAGACCACTTCATCAATGGGGATCACAAAAGAGCGATAATGATAATAATATTCTTATAAAAATTAATGGGAATGAAAATCAATATGTTTCGGTTTGGGCAAAGCCATATATAGAAACATGGTACATTTTAGCAAAAGATAAAGAAAAACAAATTGCTTATACTGTGGGTATGCATAATGCTAAAATAAGAATTGGAAAAATTCATAAAACTGATCGATTACTAAAACCTTGTGATACATTTGATATCAACGGACCTATTCAATATTTTTATGAACCAATTTTTGAAGATATTAACAACAATGGTAAAAAAGAACTTTTACTAAAATATAACGTAACTGTTGCAGACGGATATATTCAAGTTTTAGATATTTTTGTTCCAATAGTAAAAAATAATTATTGTTATTTAAGTCATAAGAAAAGTTATTATGGAAGAAATGGGTTCGCTATCTTTGAAAATGGAAAAATTGTTGTGAGTCATCAAACTAGTAAAAAGGGGGAATCAGTTTTGGGATCATCACTTCAAATAGAAAAAATATACAGTTCCAATGGCGAATTAATTAATGAGAGAAAAAAATCCAATTTTCTAAAAAGTTCAAATATAACCATACTTGATCCATATAAAAAAGCTGAAGAAACAAATAACATAAAAATGTATCAAGCCGTCTTAATGGTCTGTATCAAAGGAAAAGATAAGTCAAAAAATAATTGTGAAGAACTTGCTGATACTAGAGGTCCGTACAAAACTGAAGATCAGTGTAAAGATAGGATTTTAGAAATAAGTGAAGATCTTCCAAAGTACAAACCTAATTTTGAAGCTAGAGGCTATTTATGTGAAGAACAATTAGTTAAAGATTGAACATCTTTAGTTTTCTACACACCCGTAAATATATGATGATTTAGGGTCACTAGACTGAGGATACATTGATAGCAAAGGCTCTTTCGAAAACAAAATTTTAAATTTTCTATAACATTCGTCTTTATTTGAATAAATTGTATTATATGGGAAAATCATCTTTTTCCTTCTCTCACTACCTGAAAAAAGAGCATAATCCATCATACTAATGACATAACCTATCCAACCATTACTTCTTGAAGTTTTTTGTAAATTTTTTATATCAAATCTTTTAATTAATCTTATACTAATCATATCGTTGATTAATTGAACTTGGGGAAATGTATTTTCAGTCTCTAAAGTGAGCAAAGCGCTGTTCATTAGATCAATAAAAAAATTAGAGGCTGAAGTGTTACGTAGAAGCATAGACCCTATCTCAGGCCCCATCATACTAGAACCAGCCAATGCACTTACATCGACTGCATTAAAAAATCTATTTTCGTCAAATAATAATTGAGTATTCAATTCAAATGGTAAGTTTAATTTATCATCCATTTTACAATTTATTTTATAATCAAAATCTTTAAGAAACTGATGTTTGTTAGAGTAGATATTTGAGTTTCCACAGCTAAGTTGACCATTATCAATCTTTTTATATACAAAATCTTCTATTTGGAATTTTTTTGTTTTATATTTTGAAAATTCGTTTGATAATGTTGCAAGTAAAGGTGCAAATTTTTTTTCAAATTCAGGAGCAAATTTTAAAAAAACAACATCACAAAATTCGCTTGTAATTTTAGTAATGTTGCCTTGAATTGTTATTTGTTTCCCAACATATTTATTACAAAATTGTTTATGATTTTCTCTAAAATTACCTGCAAATGAAGGATTTAAAAAAGAATTACAAATCGTAAACAAAAAAAAATAATAGAAATATTTTTAAATTCTTTGGAAAAATTAAATTCAATTAATTAACCTTATGAAGTTTATAAGTATATTTTATACATAATATAATTTATTTAAAGTTTAAATTTTAAGTTACCTGTACAGGTTATGGTGTAAAATAAAAGGCTATCTCTTTTACGTGCCATAGTACGTGTACCCCCAGTGTCCCTTGCATACCCTTTATATTCTCATAAATATAATTTAAAACACCATTTAAAAGCGATTTAAGAGTCACTGAGTCTATATAATTTCATGAATCCTTACGTTTACTTATCTCACAAACTTTGACTCTGTATGTGTCTTATTTCAAGCCTTTATAATGAGCATATCTGAATAGCTGCGATATTGTTCTGTGCCCACTAATTGACGCAATGTGAGGTATAGAAAGATTCTGCTCAAATAGACGACTAATGGCTTCATGCCTAAAATCATGGAACCTTATTTTTATATTCAGTTTGTTGCACAACCTTTGATAACAAAGCCTCAAACTATTAACGCTTATTGGAAATATTTTGTCATTAACCATATCTAAGTTTTTTAAAACTATTCTAACATCATTATTGATTTTGATGGATCGAGCATAACCAGTCTTTGTATTATCAATGTTAATAAGACTGCGTTTTAAATCTATATCAGACCATTTAAGAGATAGTATTTCTCCCCTTCTCATAGCTGTATATAAGGCTATTAAAATAATGGGTTTAAGATACATATTACTGTGCTTTGAAGCCTCTTCTAGTAACATTTTAATATCATGATCATTTATACGCCGAACAGCTCTTTGATGGATCTGTGGGAGTCTAATGCCTGCAAAAAGGTCAAAAGGTACGTCCCAGTCCCATTCTAGTTTTGCAACTTGCAGCGCATGTTTTACAATGCCAAATTCACGTATAATTGTTGATGGCTTGACGCTCAATAATCTCTTATCTCTGTATTCAGCTATCTGCGCTGCTGATAGCATATTAAGAGGTAATGCAACACATTTGTTTTTCATAAAGGCATTAATCATAAAGGTTTCAGATGAAGCTGATTTCTTATGCGGAATTACAGTATCTTTATATTTTACTAAAATCTCTTGAAGTGTTTTGGGACGGTATTGCATCCCTACTTTTATATTTTTTTCGAGCTCTATTTCTTTGGATCTTGCCCACCGTCTTGCAAGATCAAGGGTATGAAAAGTTGCAGATGTCCCCTTTCCTCTTATTCTTACTTGTACTTGATACTTGTTATTTCGTTTACGAATTGTTGCCATATGTCTCTCCTATTGTGACTGTAGAGTGACAACAACGAAAAATATGACTTACATTTGTAGCTAAACTGTTGATATTATGGTAAAAACCTACTGGGATTGAACCAGTGACCCCTTCGATGTCAACGAAGTGCTCTCCCGCTGAGCTATAGTCCCATTATCAAATTATTCATTATGTGGTACTAATATAAATAATGTTAAACGACCAAATGTAAAGTTAAATAATCATGAGAAAAGTTATTTTGAAATGTAAGGGAAAAGAATTAGTTTTCGAGTTAAGAGATACATTAACTGCTGACATAATTTATAATTCATTGCCGCTAAAATCAAAAATACAGAAATGGGGAGAAGAAATTTATTTTGAAACTGGATTAAGCATTAAATTAGAAAAAAACGCTAAATCAGTTGTAAATATTGGTGAAATTGCTTTTTGGAATAGTGGATCTGCTATAGCCATAGGATATGGAAAAACTCCAATTTCTAATGGCAACGAAATAAGACTAATCTCACCTTGCAATATATGGGCAGACTGCAAATTTGATAAAACTTACGTTGAAAACATAAAAGAAAATGAGACAATTATTTTAGAAAAGTTTTAAATTTATAGTTCTACAAATATAGTATCTAATGTTTTTTTGAAATCATAATTTAGAGGTATTGGGGTATTTGTTTCTCTATTTACATATACATGTACAAAAAAACCATCCGCAGAAGAAATTTCATCATTTCCATGAAATAAACCTACTTCATATCTTACTGAACTAGTTCCAATTTTGGTTACTCTTATCCCCGCATCGATTTCTTCTGGATATTGAAAAGAAGAAAAATAATTGCAACCTGATTGAACAATTAAACCGATATTTTTACCATACTTTATATCAATTAAATTGTTTTGAATTAGCCATTTATTAACTGCAGTATCAAATAATGCGTAATAAACAATATTATTCATATGGCCATAAATATCATTATCATTCCACCTTGTGCTTATTTTAGAAAAAAAATTATATTCACTTCTATTAGAGGGTTTTTTTTTCAATTTAAATTCCTTTGCCCTTAAATTCTTCAAGAGAACATATTTTAGATGAAATAAAATCTATTTTGTTTTCAGGCAAAGAAGCGATATTCACACGACCATCCGGCATAAGGTATATTCCATTTTTTTTCTCAAGATCATTATACCTTCACGGGATATAGGTAAAAGAGAAAACATACCATTTTGAACTTTTAAAAAACTAAAATAATCTGTTTGTTGCTTTTCTTGTAAAGAATTTGCAAGTTTATGTCTCAGAGACACAATTCTGTTCTGCATTGTTCTAATTTCTTCAAGCCAGGCTTTTTTTAAAACTTTATGTTTTAACAAAGTATTAATTATTTCTGCAGCATGATCGGGTGGATGAAAATAAAGTTCTCGCGCTATCTCACTTAACATAGTTTCTAAAGATTTGCTTTTAACTTTATCGACATCAGTTATTACCGCAATCATTCCACATCGATCTCTATATACACCAAACGTTTTACTGGATGAAACTGTGATAATTACCTCTGGTACTATTTGGACTAATTTTCTAATTCCAAGAACATCATCTATTATACTTTTCCCAAATCCTTGATATACTAAATCAATAAACGGTAATATCCCTTTTTTAAGACAAATATTGGCGACTTGTTCCCATTGTTCTAAAGATAAATCTGCACCAGTTGGGTTATGACAACATCCATGTAATAACAATGAATCTCCTGATTTGAGTTTATTCAAGTCATTAATCATATTATCAAAATCTAAGAAATTATTTTGTTCATTATAATAAGTATGTTTGGAAATTTTCAATCCAGCTTTTTCAAACATAAATGGCTGTTGTCCCCAAGTAGGATCAGGTATAGATATAAGTTTATTTTGTACATTATTTTTTATCAATTCACCTGCGATACGTAATCCAGAACCAGCACCTGGTATTTGTATAGCGCCAACTTTGTCTTTTCGTTCAGAAAGAAGATCTTTACCAAGAACTAAATCTAAAATATTTTTGCAATATTCACTATTACCTACGGGAGTTTTATAAGATTTTGACTTTTCATTTTGATACAAAATACCTTCAGCTTTTTTTACAGCTTTAAAAATTGGAGCCTTACCTTTTTCATCCCTATAAATTCCAATGCCCAAATCAATTTTTGTATCTCTTACATCATTTTCTAAATCTTTAAACATTTGTCTGGTTGAATCAAGTAACGGATCTGGAATGTTAAAATGTCTCATAATAAACTTTCAATAATTATTAATTAGTTTTTAAAATAAATTAATATAAAGTAAATACATTTAATTAATAAATAAAAACAAATTATATTGATTTAGAAATTTACTATGCTAGAAAAATTTATTAGGACTAATCCCAAAAATCCAGTATTATTAACTGTTCCGCATGCTGGAGATTTTTATCCTAATAGTTTCATGCAAAACTTAAAATTAAAATTAAATAAAGTTAGAAAAATTGAAGATTTTCAATCTAATAGAATATTAGATTTAATGGATTTTAAAAATGCAGATGTTATTATAGCTAAATGCTCTAGAGTAGTTGTAGACTTAAATAGATCTAGAAATGCTATAGATAACGATATGTTTATTAATAGGGTAAACACTCATCATATAGATGAAAAAAAAATGATTTCATTTGGCCTAGGTGTTTTCCCAAAAATTATTTTAAGTGAAAATATATTTAAGAATAAATTACCAGTTTCATATGCTAATTCAATTTTAGAAAATTACTATGATCCTTTTCATAAAATTTTATCAAACCAAATAAATAAATTATTAAAAAGATTTGGGATTTGTTATCACTTTGATTTACATTCCATGCCATCCAATGCTCTAAAACGGTTCAAGAAAAAACCAGATATTGTCTTAGGAAATAATCATGGAAGAAGCTCTTCGAGTGAATTAATAGATTATATGCGAAAGAATTTTGAAAATAATGGTTTAATTGTTCAATTAAATAATCCTTATGCAGGTGGGTTTATTACTAGAAACTACGGTAATCCATCAAAAGGCGTTGAGACTATACAAATAGAAGTTAATAGATCCTTATATATGAGTGAAGAAAAGCTTTTAATAAGTGATTTAAAGCCATTGCAAGAAGTCTTTAAAAAAACTTTTGAAAATTTTAATCTTTATACAAAATATGCTGCTGAGTAATTACAGCAATCTTTCAATCGTTAATAGTTTCTTAAGTTTGCTGTTAATTACTAATTGGTCATTTATGATTTTTGTTACCAAAAGTTCCGCATAAAATGGTGCATAAACAAATCCCCATGCACCCATACCACCTAATATATATATATTATTTGATTTTTTACCTCTTAACGAATTTAAATCACCAAAAAATGGCATTCTATCTTTAGTACTCGCTCTTACACTTACTCTGTGACCACTTTCATTAATATTATAATAAATATTTTTTCTTAAAAATTCTGGTATGGAGTTTATATTAGTATTTTGGTCAATTTCTCTAAAACATTTATTGGCATTTCTATTAAATGAAGCTCCTATTTGGTAATACCCCTTGAAAGCTTGGGAGATATGATGACCATAGCTGAAATTGATTTTTAAATTTGAACTTAACTCATTTGCTTTTAAGTAAGTTACTTGGCCTGAAATTGGGTTTATTGGTAAATTTTGACTAAGATTAGTCATCTCAAATCCATTGGCCCAAATTACTGTTTTCGCTTTCAATCTGTTACCAAATTTATCAATAATAATGTTAAGACCATCCTTTGAAGTTATTTTTTTAACATCAAATTTCGATATAAATTCTACATCTTTTATAAGATTTTGAATGAATTTACTATTGTCTACTATACCACTAGATTTCATATAGATATGATTAATAAATTTTAAAAAATTAAGTTTGTCATAATTATTATTAAGCAAGTCTAAGGGCCAATTATTTTCTAATAGTTTTTTAAATTTAATTATATCTCTGCCTCTAGAAGGGATTAGAACAAGACCATCTGATCTTGGGATTGCATTTAAATTTTTTGCAATTTTCCTTGAATATAGAAAAGCTTCAAGTGATAACAAACCATAAGGAGAATCATCCATAGTTAATTTTGGCATTTGTAGAGCTAATTTATTTCCACTTGCTCCATTAGCAAGTTTATAAGACTTATCAATTATAAAACACTCAATGTTTCTTTTCCTTAAAGCATAAGCTAAGGAAGCACCAGAGATACCTGATCCAATTACAGCAACTGGACCTATATTTTTTTCACAGCTAAATTTGTTTTGATTACTACTAATTAAATCCTTTTTAGTGGCATAAGAAATTTCTTTTTTGTTACCGTATCCACTTACTTTTGAAACTTTAAAACCAGCCTTCAATAAACCTCTTCTGATGTGACCTGCAACAGAAAATGTGCTTAAAGATCCATCTAAATTAGTAAAATTATAAAGTTGTTTAAAAAGTTTATCAGTCCACACCAATGGATTTTTTTTTGGAGAAAAGCCGTCTAAAAACCAAGTATCTGCTTTAAAATTAAAATTTATTAAAGAAGTAATATCGTCATAAATTAAAATTAAATTTATATTATCAGCTTTTATAAAAATTCTATGAGTTGATTTACATCTTTCGGGAATATTTTTTAAAAGAAATCTTGAATATCCATCCAAATTTTTGAATTTTTTGTATACTCTTTCAATATCTTTTTTAGACAGAGGAGCATTTTCAAAACTTATATATGTTAAAGATCCATTATTTTTTCTATTTTCTTTCCACAATTTCCAGGTTAAAAGAAAATTTAAACCTGTACCAAAACCTATCTCAGCAATGACAAATTTTTGTTTATTTTTAAATTTTTTGGATAAATTATTTGTGTTGAGATAAACATGCTCAGTCTCTTTTGGTCCATTCAATTTATCAAAATATATATCATTATAAGATTTTGAATAAATTCCTAATTTCGATGAAATTGAAAATCTAGGATTTATTAAGTTATTTTTCATTTTAGATCTTTATAAATGAATAAAAATTTATTAAAACAATTTTATACATTATATAAGCTAGAGATTTTAATAATATATGTTTTGGGAAACAAAAAAATTAAAAGACATGTCATCAAGTGAGTGGGAGTCATTATGTGATAAATGTGGTAAATGTTGTGTGATCAAACTGGAGGATTTTGATACTCAGGATATTTATTATACAAACGTATCATGCAAATTGTTATGTGAAAAAACTGCATTGTGCAAAGACTATATTAATAGAAAATCAATAGTACCAGATTGTACAATTTTATCTTCAGAAAATTTAAAAAACCTGAAATGGATGCCTGAAACATGCGCATACAAGCTTGTAGATCAAGGAAAAAAATTACCGAAATGGCATCCTCTTATATCTGGAAATGAAGAAGAAATCGTAAAAAGTGGAAATAGTGTAAAAAATAGAGTAACTAATGAAAAAAATATAAAAATTAAAAACTTACCTAATTATATTTATGATTGGTAAAAATTATAGGTACAAATATGTCAAAGAATATGTGGATTTTAGCAGCACTAATTTCTATTTTAGTTATAGCTTCGATTTATCGTGAGCAATCAGGTATGAAAATGCCAGATCATTTAAATTGTAAAGAATCAATGTTACAACAAATGTTTTCAGATCAATGTACGCCAAGATCTGGATTAATAAAGAAACAATAAAAATCTAATATAGAGTTCCTAATAAATGAAAATTGCAATAATTGGTTCTGGTATATCAGGGCTTTCTTCGGCTTTACTTTTGTCACAAAAACATAATATTACTTTATTTGAAATTAACAAAAGATTTGGAGGCCATGCAAACACAGTTGATATAATGTATAAACAAAATTTAATTCCAGTTGATACAGGCTTTATTGTTTATAACAAGTTAAACTATCCTAATTTAATAGGTTTTTTTGATTTTTTGAAAATAGAAACAATAAATTCAGACATGTCCTTTGCTGTTTCAGCAAGAGATGGACAATTAGAGTACTCTGGATCAATGACAGGAATATTTGCTCAAAAAAGAAATTTACTTAATATTAAATTTTATAAAATGCTTAAAGATATTGTTGTGTTTTTTTTATTTGGTTACAAATATGCTTTTCAAGTTAATGAAAATGAAAGTTTAGGTGAATACGTAAAAAGATGTAAATTTAGTAATGAGTTTATAAATGATCATCTTATTCCAATGTCCTCTGCTATATGGTCTTGTCCAGAAAAGGAAATATTGAATTTTCCCGCGAAAACTCTTCTTACTTTTTTTAAAAATCATCAGTTAATTAATTTTATATTTCGACCAAAATGGAGAACGGTTAAGGGTGGTTCAAGACAATATGTGAATAAAGTTATAGAAAAACTTAAAAAGAACAAAAAAAATAAATTAGTCTTAAATTCAAAAATTAAATCTATTTTTTCTGAAAATAATAAAATTGAAATCAACTTTGAAAAAAATACTGAAATATTTGATAAAGTTATTATGGCAACACATCCAGATCAAACGATCAGATTAATTAAAAACCTAGATAAACAATCAACTAACATTTTAAGTAAATTTAAATATCAAAAAAACACAGTTTATTTACATTCCGATAAGAACTTGATGCCTAAAAATAAAAAAACATGGTCTAGCTGGAATTATATATCCAGTAAAAAAGAAAAAAAGTCTTCCGTGACATATTGGATGAACTTACTACAAAACATTAACAATTCTCTAAATGTATTTGTTAGTTTAAACCCATACATAATTCCTTCTAAATCGTTGACTTACAAAAAAATTATTTATGAACACCCTATTTTTAATTCTAAAACTAATGAAGCTCAAAGAAAAGTAATTGAAATACAGGGAAGAAATAATATTTTTTATGTAGGAGCATGGTTAAAATATGGTTTTCATGAGGACGGTATTGCATCTGCTGTAAAAATAAGTAAGACCTTTAAAGTTGATGTGCCCTGGGAACAAAGAAATTGAGTTTATATAATGATATTAAATACAGGTAGTGTTAAATTTTATAATGGATTTATATATCATTCAAGAAAAGGTGACAAAGAACATTTTTTTAAAAATAAAATGAATGCTATTTTTATAGAATTAAATAATGATAAATCCGAAAAGAAATATAAATACCCAACTTTATTTTCTATAAATAAGTTTAATTTATTAGCCTGGCATTCATCAAGTCATGGAGGTCAATTAAAGTGCTCAGAAAACCGAAATTTGTATCAATTTATTTTACATTTAATCCAAAAATCTGGTGCTCAAGAGAATAAAGTGCATAAGATTAAATTATTAACATTCCCAAAAGTACTTGGTTGGGGGTTTAATCCTTTATCAATTTATTTTTGTTATGATTCCAAACGGTCATTATTACATTCTGTTTTTGAAGTAAGAAACACGTTTGGAGATATACACCATTACGTATTAAATAATATAAATAAAAATAATAAAGTCCAAAAAACATTGAAAAAACTTTTTGTATCCCCTTTTTATCCACAAAAAGGTTACTACTACCTATATGCAAATGAACTAAATGATAAAATTTTAACTTCTGTAGATTATATAATTAATAAAAAAAAAGTTTTTTCTGCTTCCATGGATTTAAAAGAAATAAAATTTGATAATTTTAATATTTTAAGAGCTTTTGTGAAACTTTATTTGTTTCCTGGCAAAATTTGGATAAATATTCATTTACAAGCCTTTTTTCTTTGGTTAAAAAAAATTAAACTTTATAAAATTCCTTCTAGTCAAAAAATCAAGCATTCATTCGGCATCAAAATAAAAAAAAAATAACACATTTATTTTAATTTATAATAGGAAAACAATCTTAAATGAAATTTTGGAATAAATTATTTTTAAATGGAGTACAAAAATTTCCTTATGGATCTATTATTATAGAATGGCCGAACGGAATTACAAACAAAATTGATGCTATCAATAATGGTCCACATGCACATTTAAAAATAGCCGATAACAATGTTATAAAAGAAATTATTCATGGCGGCGCAGTTAAATTTGCCGAATTGTATATAGATAAAAGAATATCATCTAAAAATCTGACATCACTTATGTATTATTGTGCCCTAAATAATGATCAAGCTGAAGAAACATTTAAAATTTCTTTAACAAAATATCTTTATAATAAATTTTTACATTTCAAAAATAGAAACACTAAAATACAAGCAAAGAAAAATATCTCATATCATTACGATTTAGGTAATCAATTTTATAAATATTGGTTAGATAAATCTATGACTTACTCTTCAGCAATATTTTCTAATCAACATGACAAACTAGAACTTGCTCAAAAAAATAAATATAAAAAACTAGCTGAATTATCAAATATAAAAAATGGGGACACAATATTAGAAATTGGATGTGGGTGGGGTGGTTTTTCTGAATTTTTAGGAAATAATTATGATTGTAAAGTAACGGCTATTACTATTTCTAAGGAACAATTTCACTTTGCCAAGAAAAGAATTGAAGAAGCAAATTTGTCAAAAAAAGTAATAGTTTTATTCTGCGATTATCGTAACATTGAAGGTAAATTTGATAAAATCGTATCCATAGAAATGTTTGAAGCAGTAGGTAAGGATTACTGGAATGTTTTTTTTGATAAAATTGAAAGTATATTAAAACCTAATGGTAATATTGGGCTTCAACTAATTACAATTGACGACAAAATTTATGATGTTTATAAAAAAAATCCAGATTTTATTCAAAAATATATTTTCCCTGGTGGAATGTTACCTTCATTCAAAATACTTGAAAATACTTTAAGTAATAACTCTTTATATATAGAAAACGTAAATAGTTATGCTAATGACTATGCAAAAACTTTAAGTTTGTGGAAACAAGAATTTAATAAAAATTGGGAAAATATTGAAAAACTTGGTTTTGATGAAACGTTCAATCGAATGTGGAATTATTATCTTTCATATTGTGAGGGAGGATTTCTCTCTAAAAACATAGACCTAAAACAAATTAATTTAAAATTTAATTAATTTTAACTTTAAACATTCGCAAACTAATTTTATATAAAAAACCAAGTAAAGGTAATTTTATAAATATACCATTTGAAGAATCCCAATAATCTAAATGGGATATAACTTTACCTTCTTTATTAAGTGTTATATCACTCATTCCTTCAATAGTTTGCAAACCTTTAAAAGCATAAAAAGTCATTTTCCATTTTAAAAAAATATGATCTTTGTTCTGGGCATAATTTACAATAGAAAATTTTGGGTCTTCAACTTTATCAAACATATGATAAAAAATTTTTTTGAAATTATCTAAACCCTTAATGTTGTTAAATGGATCAGAAAAAATTACATCATTTATAACTAAATTATCAAAATTTTTTATATTTTCCTTATTCAAATTGGCAAATAAATTAAGATATTTTTTTATATAATTTTTTTTCATATATTTTTTTTTAACATATAAATTTTTTAATAAGTAGAGACGTCAGCTTATCTGGTAACATGCTGAAGATTTTCATGAAAATTGAAAAATTTAGTGGGAATGAAAATTCAAATTTATTAGATTTCATCTGGTTGTAAATAATTTTTGCTGCATCATCTGCTTTCATTAATCCTGGCATGTAAAAATCATTTAAAGATGTAGCAGGTGTTTCTACAAAACCTGGACTGCATACCTGTACCTTAATACCTTTTAAGGTTAAATCATATCTGATGGATTGTGCAAAAGATCTTAATGCTGCTTTTGTAGGCCCATATGCGGCTGCTTTTGGTAATCCTATCCATCCTGATATACTTGACATTATAATTATATGACCTTTCTTTGTACTAATCATCCTAGGTAAAAAAGCCTCATAACTATTTATAACTCCCAAATAATTGATTAAACAATGTTGTTTATAATGTTCGAGATTATTTTTACTTGCATCTATAGGTAAATATATTCCCGCATTTAAAAATAACAAATCAGGGGGGGCATTTTTTTTTGCTATTGATTTTAATTTAACAAAGTCTTGAACGTCACAGGCATAAATTTTCAAAAAGTGTTTGTTTGTTAGCAGACTATTTTGTAACAATTTTAATTTTTCTAAATTACGACTTAATCCAATTACTTTCCACTCATATTGTATAAGTAACTTTGTTAAAGCAGCGCCTATACCTTCGCTAGCACCTGTTATTATTGCAGTATTTTGTTTCATTCTAAAATTTTTTATTTTATTAAACCTTACAAGTTTGATAACTAACTATAACTGCACCCCTCACTTTTGATGCTAATATTTTTAAGTTTACTGAAAACTTTCCAGCCATAATATTTTTACTTATTGGTAAATTGCCTTCAACAATGTCATTATTACCTAAATAAATAAAAATTACTCTTAAAGGTTTAGATGGATCAAAATGTGGTCCTTTATTAATTGTATCAGTTATGTTACCTTCTGCTTTTACTTTTAAGCTTCCAGACAATAATAATAATGTATTTTCAGGTGGTATAAAAGATTCTGTTGAAACGGGCAATTCTTTATATTGAAAACTATTACAAATCTTGTTTTTTCCTAATAATCTTAGGTTATTAATGATATCTTGTTCTCCAACTCCATTTGCTAAACTCGAAGCAAGGATATTTTTAGCATCTCTACCAAAGTCAGAATTTTGATTACTAATATTTTTCGTGTTTAAAGCTAAATTTGCCTCTTTTAATTTAAGAATAGTATCTGTTAACTTTCTATCGAGTTCAATTTTTTGGTTATTAAAATCATTGATAATTTTTTCATTTTCTTGTATTAGTATTAATTTGTCACCATTACCTAACCACCATCCAACAAAAAAGATTGATGTAAAGATTAAGATCTTAAAAGAAAAATTCAAAATAAATTTTAATTGTTTCTTTCTATATTTATTTTGTGCTTGATAATAATCCAAATTAAGTCCTTGAATAAAAAATTTTTTTCTTTTTATATCTAATATGCAATAAATCAATATTTTTCTTAATAATAAGGAATCTATAAATAATTAGAAATTTAAAAAGTAGAAATAAAAGAGCTTGGCAAAGGATGCTTTCAGGTCGAAGGCTTGATATTTTATCTCCTTCACCTTTTGACATAGAAATAGAAGACATAGCCTTAGGTTTGTCCCGAGTTACCAGGTGGAATGGTCAAACCACTGGTCAACATGCATATTCTGTTGCACAACATTCAATGTTAGTTGAAGAAATTTTTAGTCTTGAATACCCAAATTTGAATAAAAAATGGAGTCTGGCAGCACTTTTACATGATGCACCTGAATATGTAATTGGCGATTTAATAACACCATTTAAAAACGCTCTTAATAACAGCTATATGTCTGTTGAAGACAATTTAATGAAATCTATCAATATCAGATTTGGATTACCCGCTATAATTCCTAAAAATGTTGAAATTAAAATAAAAAGAATTGATAAAGCTGTTGCTTGGTTTGAAGCAATTGACATTGCTGGATATAGCGAGGATGAAGCATTGCTAATATTAAAAAAACCAAGAATAAAGCGTCAAAATAAAAAAATTGTTTCTTTAAAACCTAACGATATTGCCAGAAAGTTTCTAAACAGATTTATAGAGCTTTATTAAATAATATTTAGTAACCTTCGTCAATTAATGGAAATGCACTTAAAGCATTTAATTTACCAAATGAATAATCTTTGCTTAAATATGTTTCATTTAAATCAAAAATTGAATTAGCACCTAACAACCTTAAAGCCGTTGAAATTTCTAATTCTAGTAATTCTAACATTCTTACTATAGCTTTTGATCCACCTGCTGCCGCAGCAAATCCTTGAAGTCTTCCTATTCCTACACAATCAGCTCCTAAGGCAATAGCTTTTAAAACATCTGTACCTCTCATAATACCACCGTCAAAAATAACTTTAGCTTTATTTCCTATTGCTTCAGATATTTCTGGAAGTACATTTAGACCGCCTAAACCATAATCTAACTGTCTTCCACCATGATTAGAAACGTAAACAACCTCAACGCCATGTTCAACTGCTAATGTAGCATCTTCTTTAGTTGCAATTCCTTTTATTATTATTGGCAAATCACAATAGGATTTTATTCTATCTATATCTTTCCAAGAAAATCTCATTTGATGTTCGAAACCACTTGCTGACTGTCGAGACGTAGTTCTATATCTTTTAGCTAAATCTCTTTCTCTTCTACCATACGCATCAAGGTCTACAGTTAGACATATTCCAGCATAATTGTGGTCCATTGCACTTTTAATATTATTATCCACCCAATTTTTGTCCCCTCTAACATATAATTGGAATAACTTTGGGTAATTAACACTTTTAGCAACCTCCTCTAATCCAGGCATGCATGTTGAACTTATCATATGCATTATGCCAAACTCAGATGCAGCTAAAGTAGGAGCAATACCAGCTCCATCGACAAAATCTTGCATTGAACCGATGGGCGCAAGAATTACAGGCATTTTAAGTTTATGCCCAAATAGAACTACTGACAAATCTATATTTTCAACATCTCTTAACACTCTAGGTCGAAAGGCAATATTATCCAGAGCAAACCTATTTCTCTTAAAAGTTGTTTCTGTTTCAGAAGCTCCAATAAGATAATCCCAAGTTTCTTTGGAAAGTTTTTCTTTAGCCTTTTTAACAAATTCATGAAGTACTAAATATTCTTCTCCTTCGATTTTGCTACCTAATTTTTTTTCAGTCATATAATTCTCCGAGTGTTCAAATTGAACTATATAAAAATTAATCTTAAAAGCCATAAAAAACTTGCCTTAGCCAAAAAGCTAAGTTACACAAAAAACATATGGTTTTGCGAGCGTGGCGGAATGGTAGACGCACTGGACTTAAAATCCAGAGTCCGATAAGGACGTGGGGGTTCAAGTCCCCCCGCTCGTACCATATAATTATTTTTTTGAGCTTAATATAGTACACAGGCCATTATATAAATGATTATTGCCCGTACAAGAAAAGATCTTATTAAAACTTTACAACAATTCTCTCAAAAGCCTGGCAAGTTAGCTTTAATTCCAACCATGGGTAACTTGCATGATGGGCACCTATCATTAATAAGATTAGCTAAATTAAATGCTGAGAAAACAATTACAACAATTTTTGTCAACCCACTTCAGTTTGGAAAAAACGAAGACTATAACCAATATCCAAGAACAGAAGAAATAGATATCCTGAAATTAACTAAAGAAAAGTGTGATATTTTATTTATACCAATAAATAAAAATGAAGTGTTTCCACAATATGAAAAGTTGAAAAAAATTGAAACTGGGAAACTTGGAGATGAGCTTTGCGGTAAAATAAGACCAGGTCATTTTAACGGCGTTTTGACAGTAGTTAATAAAATCTTTGAAATGATAAAACCTGATATTGCAATTTTTGGAGCAAAAGATTACCAACAACAAATTTTAATAAAACAAATGGCGGAAAATTTACATCCTTCTTTGTCTTTATTAAAGGCTCCAATTATAAGATCTAAAAATGGTGTTGCCTTATCTTCAAGAAATAATTATTTGTCTGAAAAAGAAATTAAACTGGCCTCTAACTTATTTAAATGTCTTAAAAAGAGTGTAGAATCTTATAAAAAAAATATTTCCTTATACGAAATTATAGAAAATGCAAAAAAATTTTTAATTTCAAAAAATCTTGATCCTGACTATTTCGAACTTAGAGACACAGAACTTAATAGTGTTAGAGATAATAATTTTAAAGGAAACAAAATTTTTTTAAGTTCAGTAAAGATAAATAATACGCGATTAATTGATAATATTGAATTTTAAATGTTTTTTTTTCCTTTTGCTGATGAAAACCCAACGAAAACAAAACCAATTGTAAGTTGGAGCGTAATTTTAATTTGTTCTATAATTTTTTTAAATTATATTTTTGAACAAGAATATATAAAAGAACAAATTTTTTTAAGCTTCGGAATGATACCTGCCATTTTATTTGGTTATTCTGAATTATCTACTAGCTTAAAAGTTGTTCCAGCTTTTATTTCAATTATCACATCTATGTTTTTACATGGTAGTTGGATGCATTTAATTGGTAATATGACTTATCTATATATTTTTGGAGATAATATTGAAGAGAACTTAGGCAAAATAAAGTTTATTATATTTTATTTATTAACTGGAGGATTTGCAGCGCTTTCACAAGCCTTATTTGATACTAGTTCTACAATCCCTATGATTGGAGCATCTGGAGCAATTGCTGGGGTCTTAGGCGCATATTTAGTTCTTTTTCCAAAGGCAAAAATTAAGGTTTTCTTTTGGTTTATAATTATTTTTAAAATATTTAAAATAAGAGCTTTCATAGTTCTTGGAGGATGGATTTTAATACAGTTTTTAAGTTTTAGTGGAGATGATTTGAATTCTGGAGGCGTTGCTTATGCAGCTCATATTGGAGGCTTCATTTCTGGGGTTGTTTTAATTAACTTTATGAAAAATAAAACAGGAATAAAGCACAAACCATCAAGAAGCTCAGTACCTAATTCTAAATAAGTTTTAAAACGATCTTTCATCAAATTCATTTTCTTCAACAATTTTACCTTTACCTCCTAGTATAATTATTGCTGACAAAACTGCTTTCGATGCTTCCTCAAGTAACTCTTCATTTTCTGATCTCAAAACTATTGAAGTGCCAAAATTTCCTGGTTTGAAATAAGGATAGGATCCAATTTTAATAGTTTTAAATTTTTTTTCAATTTTTTCCAAATCTTTTGCAATTAAACCTTCTCCAACATTACTAGAAACTGTTTTGGACTTAAGTTTTATTCCACCAATGAGATCATTTAAGATGGTATGAAACATTCCTTGCATAATTCTGGGAACACCAGCAAAAACAAATAAATTTTCAATTTTATAACCTGGTGCTGCCGAAACAGGATTATCAATTAAAATTGAATTTGATGGAATTATAGCCATTTTTTGACGAGATTCATTAAACTCAACATCAGTACCTTCATAATGTATCTTTAATCTCCTAATAGCTTCAGGATCTTTAATTAGTTTTTGATTAAAGGCTTTTGCAACAGATTCTGTAGTAATATCGTCATGAGTAGGACCTATACCTCCACAAGAAAAAACATATGTGAATTTTTTTGTGAAATTTTTTATAGTTTCAATAATAGTTTCAGAATCATCAGAAATTATTCTCGCCTCAATTAACCTTACTCCAATATTATTTAATTCGGTTGCAATCCAATTAATATTGGTATCTTTAGTCCTACCTGATAATATTTCATCACCTATTATAATAATACCTGCTGTTGAAACCATAAATAGTTACCTTTAAAAAAATTAATATTGTACGTAAATAGTTATAATAATATATATAACATATAACTTAATAATTGGTCATAATGAATAATCAAATTGAAATACATAATAAAAATGCATTTAAGAAAATGCATAATGCAGGTGCTTTAGCTGCAGATGTATTAGATTATATTACACAGTATGTGAAAAAAGGTGTTTCTACAGGACGATTAAATGATCTATGCCATGATTATATAATTAAAAATGACGCTGTACCTGCACCTCTTAATTATAGAGGTTTTCCAAAATCCACATGTATCTCTGTGAATCATGTTGTTTGTCATGGTATACCTGGTGATAAAATTCTTGATGAAGGGGATATCTTAAATATTGATATTACCGTTATTCTAGACGGATGGTATGGAGACACTAGTAGGATGTATTTTGTAGGTGAACCTTCTAAAAAAGCGAAGTTTCTAACAAAGATCACATATGAATGTTTATGGTTAGGTATTGAAACTGTAAAACCAGGAAGTACAACTGGTGACATAGGTCATGCAATTCAAATGCATGCAGAAAAAAATGGTCTATCAGTAGTTAGAGATTTTACTGGGCATGGTTTAGGTAAGGTTTTTCACTCACCTCCAACAATTTTACATTATGGACAGCCAAATACTGGTGATACACTTGAAGAGGGAATGATATTTACAATAGAACCAATGATTAATTCAGGTAAATATGATGTTAAAATTTTGTCTGATGGGTGGACAGCTGTTACACGTGACAAAAGTTTATCTGCACAATTTGAGCATAGTATCGGGGTTACTGCTGATGGCTATGAGGTATTTACTATTTCTCCCAAAGGATATACACAACCTGAATATCCAATTTAACGATAAAAGCTTTTATAGAATGTTATTTTAATTTTTTTTCTAAAGTTTTTTTTATAGCTTTAGAGGTTTCTTTAATTACAGGTTTAGCCTTTTTATATGCTTTAAAAGCGACTTCTCCTGCCTTTTTTCTTGCTGTAGGATTAGTTGCTAAAATTTTGATCGTATTTTTTAAAATTGAACCAATAATCATAAAAATCTCATATTAAAATTAAAAAGAAAATATGTATATCTTAGTATATTTTTTAAGTATAAGGAAGTTGTATAAGATAAATTCTATTATTATTTTTGAATACAAACTACTTCACTAGGTTTTAATATGATTGAAAGATATTCAAGAAAAGAAATGGTTCAAATTTGGTCTCCTAAAGAAAAATTTAATATTTGGTTCCAAATAGAAGCGCATGCTTGTGACGCCCAAGCTGAATTAGGGGTTATACCAAAAGAAGCAGCTAAAGTAATTTGGAAAAAAGGTAAATTTGATATAGATAAAATTGATGAGATTGAAAAAACAACTAAGCACGATGTAATTGCTTTTTTAACAAATT
This sequence comes from alpha proteobacterium SCGC AAA536-G10, assembly GCA_000384615.1. GTDB lineage: Bacteria > Pseudomonadota > Alphaproteobacteria > Puniceispirillales > Marisalimonadaceae > Marisalimonas. The sequence goes on from ARQU01000001.1 coordinate 341,010, forward strand.
TGGCTGAATATGTTGGAGAGGATGCCAGATTTATACATCAAGGAATGACATCATCTGATGTCCTTGACACTACACTTTCAATACAATTAAAAAAAGCATCTGATATTTTGTTAAGAGACATGGATCAGTTGCTTGAAACGCTAAAAAAACGCTCTCTTGAGCACAAAAAAACTGTGACTATTGGGAGGTCACATGCTATTCACGCTGAACCAGTTACATTTGGCTTAAAGTTAGCCGGATATTATGCTGAGTTTAAAAGAAATAAAAAAAGATTACTCAATGCCAAAAAAGAAATAAGCACTTGCGCAATTTCCGGTGCTGTAGGCACTTTTGCACACATTGATCCATATGTGGAAAATTATGTTTCACAAAAATTAGGATTAATTCCAGAAGAAGTTTCAACTCAAATTATTCCAAGAGATAGACACGCAATGTTTTTTTCTACTCTTGGTGTAATAGCTTCGAGTGTTGAACGATTATCTACTGAAATTAGGCATCTGCAAAGAACAGAAGTAAGAGAAGCAGAAGAATATTTCTCTCAAGGTCAAAAAGGTTCAAGCGCTATGCCTCATAAAAGAAACCCCGTACTTACAGAAAATCTAACTGGACTTGCTAGATTAATTAGATCTTGTGTAACACCAGCTTTAGAAAATGTAACATTGTGGCATGAACGAGATATTTCTCATTCGTCTGTTGAAAGAATGATAGCTCCAGATGCAACAATAACTTTGGATTTTGCACTTTACAGGTTAAATAACGTTATTCAAAACTTGCTTATATATCCTAAAGCAATGCTATCTAATTTAGAAAAGTTGGGTGGTTTGGTTCATTCTCAACAAGTATTATTGGCACTTACTCAAAAAGGTGCAAGTAGAGAAAATGCTTATGAAATGGTCCAGAGCAATGCTATGAAGGTTTGGGAAACTCCAGAGCATAAAAGAAAAAATGTTTATAAAGATTTACTTAAGAAGGATGCTAAAGTGTTAGAGTTTCTCAATGAACGGGAAATAGATCATTTATTTAATCTTGATCAACACTTTGTTCATGTAGACACAATCTTTGATAGAGTTTTTGGTAAAGAGGAATAATTTTATGTCCAAAAAGAAAATTTTATATGAAGGAAAAGCCAAAACTATACTTGAAGGTCCTACTCAAGATACAGTAATACAATATTTCAAAGATGATGCTACCGCAAATAATGCTGAAAAACACTCAATAATTAACGGAAAAGGAGTTTTAAATAATTCTATTTCAGATTTTTTAATGAATAGAATCAATGAGATTGGAATACCAACCCATTACATTAAAAAATTAAATATGAGGGAACAACTTGTAAGAAAAGTTGAAATTATTCCTGTTGAATTTGTTGTTAGAAACATTGCTGCTGGATCTATTGTAAAGAGATTAGGATTAAAAGAAGGTAGGGTTTTTTCCAGACCTCTAATAGAGTATTATTTAAAAAAAGACGAATTAGGTGATCCTCTAATTAATGAAGATCATATTGTTAATTTTGAATGGGGCACTCGCGATGAATTAGATGAAATGAATGAATATGGACTTCGTATAAATGATTTTCTAAGAGGATTATTTTTAGGAATTGGTCTTAAACTTATAGACTTTAAAATCGAATTTGGCCGATATTATTCTGATGATGGTAATTCTATATTATTGTTAGCTGACGAAATAAGTCCGGACAATTGTAGATTATGGGATGTAAGTACAAATCACAAAATGGATAAAGATTTATTTCGTCAAGATATAGGCAGTTTAAAAGAGGCATATCAAGAAGTTGCAGACAGATTAGGAATTCTTCCTGAAAAGAAAAAGTACTCGAATGCTAAAACTGAAATTGTTAAATAAAGAGAGCTTTAATGAAAGTTATAGTAAATATATCCCTTAAAGAAGGTGTGTTAGACCCAGAGGGACAAGCTATTAAAACTTCCTTATCAAACCTAGGTTTTGAAAATTTAAATGATGTACGCACCGGAAAACAAATTATTTTGAATTTTGTAAATTTAGAAGAGAATGAAGCTGTTTTAGAGGCTAAAAAAATGTGCGAGGATTTATTAGTAAATAGTGTTATCGAAAAATATAAAATTAATATTTTAAGGAATTGATAGGACAGTGCGCTCAGGGGTTACAATATTTCCAGGTTCAAATTGTGATAGAGACATAATTGTTGCTCTAAAAAATATCACAGGTAAAGCACCTATTAAAATGTGGCATAAAGATACAGAATTTCCAAATTTAGATCTAATTGTAATTCCTGGTGGATTTAGCTTTGGTGATTATCTTAGATGTGGAGCTTTAGCTGCAAGATCTCCAGTGATTAAAAATATAAAAAATCATATAAGTCGCGGAGGTGCTGTTCTTGGTATATGCAACGGATTTCAAATATTGATCGAAGCAGGAATACTTCCTGGTTCATTAATTAGGAATAAAAAATTACTTTTCACCTGTAGAGATACAATGTTAGAAATACAGAACACCATTAAAAGTCCCTTTCTTTCTGGTTTAAAAAAAGAGCATCATTTAAATATACCTGTAGCTCATAACGAAGGTAATTTTTTTGCATCAGAAACACTCTTAAACGAATTAAAAAATGATGGAAGAATAGCTTTTAAATACATAAAAGAGGTAAATAATAATACTGATTATAATCCTAACGGTTCATCTAATGATATCGCAGGAATATTGTCAAAAAATGGAAGAGTTTTGGGTATGATGCCTCACCCTGAAAGGGCCATCAACAATCTATATGGTGGAACAGACGGTTTGAAATTTCTAACCAAAAGTTTTGAACAAATAATTGGTTAAATTATGAAAATTTCAAATCAAACCCTTTACAATATAAATAAAAATGAATACCGCGCCCAGCTAGAAAGCACACTTAAAGATGCTATGGAAATGGGATTAACAGAAGATGAATTCAATTTAATTTGTAAAAAAATCAAAAAAATTCCAAATAAAACTGAATTAGGTATTTTTTCGGCTATGTTTTCAGAACATTGTTCTTACAAAAGTTCAAAAAAATGGCTTAAAACCATGCCTACTAGAGCAAAGCACGTAATTCAAGGACCTGGTGAAAATGCCGGGGTCATCGATATTGGGGACAACTTAGCTGCCGTCTTTAAAATAGAATCTCATAACCATCCATCATTTATAGAGCCTTATCAAGGAGCTGCAACCGGTGTTGGGGGCATTTTAAGAGATGTTTTTACTATGGGTGCAAGACCTATTGCTTTATTAAATGCATTAAGATTTGGTTCTCCATCTGAACTTTTAACAAAACATCATGTCTCAGGAGTAGTAAAAGGAATTGGAGGGTATGGAAATTGTATTGGTATTCCTACAGTTGGAGGAGAAACAAACTTTGATAAATCATATGATGGAAATATCTTAGTAAATGCAATGGCAGTTGGCCTCGCAAATAAAAATAGAATATTTTACTCCGCGGCAACTGGGGCCGGCAACCCTGTTATTTATGTAGGAGCCAAAACTGGAAGAGATGGGATACATGGCGCCACTATGGCATCAACTGAATTTACAGATAATAGTTCTGAAAAAAGACCAACAGTTCAAGTAGGTGATCCTTTTACTGGAAAGTTGCTCTTAGAATCCTGTCTTGAATTAATGAGCACAGATGCTGTCTTATCTATTCAAGATATGGGAGCTGCTGGATTAACAAGTTCAAGTGTTGAAATGGCTTCAAAAGGATCATTGGGCATGTATTTAAATCTAGATTTGGTTCCTACAAGAGAGGATAAAATGACCAGTTACGAAATCATGCTCTCTGAAAGTCAAGAGAGAATGCTGATGATTTTAAAACCAGGTTCAGAAGAAAATGCAAAATCAATTTTTGATAAATGGGATTTAGACTTTGCTGTTATAGGTGAAGTAACTAAAACAGGTAGACTTATTTTAGATAAAGATGGTTTTGAAGCATGTAATATTCCGATCAACCCCCTTGTGGAAGATGCTCCTGAGTATGATCGACCTTATGAAATCATTCAAAATAAAAATACTATTAAAGTAAATGAATTAAATATCAACTATGCAGTAGATGAAATTTTAGCCAAAATTTTTGAAAATCCTAATATATCAAGTAAAAGGTGGATTTGGGAACAGTATGATAGCTCTGTAATGGGTGATACAATTTCTTCAAATGGCAAAAGTGATGCTTCCATAGTTAAAATACATGGAACTAAAAATAGTAAAAGTCTTGGCAAAGGAATTGCCATGACAACTGATTGTACACCAAGATATGTAAAATCAGATCCAATTAATGGAGGAATGCAAGCAGTATGTGAAGCAGCAAGAAATATTGCTGCCTCTGGAGCCAAACCTTTAGCAATTACAAATAATTTAAATTTTGGTAATCCTGAGAAAAAAAATATTATGGGTGAAATAGTAGGATCAATTAAAGGAATTTCTAAAGCTGCATCCTTTTTAAATACTCCAATTGTTTCTGGAAATGTTTCTCTTTATAATGAAACCAATGGAAAAGGGATTCTTCCAACACCAGTGATAGGTATGGTAGGTGTTATAGATGAGGTGGAAAATTGTTTAGAAATGAACGCAAAAGAAGACAATACTCTATTAATTTTAGGTCAATCAGAAAATTTTACCGAAGGTTGGATTGGCTGTAGTATTTATCAGGAAATAGAAAATAAGAAAATTGACGCGGCTCCTCCTCCTGTTAATTTAGAAAAAGAAAAGAAAATCATCGACATATTATTACAATTACATACTAAAAACCTTTTGACAGCTGCACATGATATTTCTGATGGTGGTTTATTAACAACGATCTGTGAAATGTTATTTAAAAATAATTTGGGTTTAAATCTCAACCTACCTAAATCGTTGTTAAAGAGTGATAGTAAAGACCCTACACTTCACTCATGGTGTTTTGGTGAGGACCAAGGAAGAATTATAGTAGCCACCGATGAAATCGATAAAGTTAATTTTTTTTTAAAAGATAGTAATTTAGATTATTTTGTTCTTGGGAAGACTAACGCAAGCAATATCTTGAATTTAAAAGATATTACTACTATATATATTAAAAGTTTAAAAAACTCGTTTGAAAAAACGTTACCTCTGATAATGGGTTAATATAAATAATTTTAGGTTTTAACATGGCTATGACAGCTGCTGAAATTGAGAAACTTATTCTTAAATCTTTTCCAGATGCAAAAGTTACTATTGATGACTTAAGAGGTGATGGAGATCATTATGCCGCTCAAATAGTCTCTGAACAATTTAGAGGATTAACAAGAGTTCAGCAGCATAAAATGGTTTATAGCGCTATGGACGGAAAAATGGGAAATGAGCTACATGCGTTAGCTTTAAATACATCAGCACCGAAAAATTAAAGGAGACCTATAATGAAACAAGATACAAAAGAAAAAATCGAAAATATAATAAATGATAATGAAGTTTTATTATTTATGAAGGGTACCCCAGTAATGCCACAATGTGGCTTTTCGGCTGCTGTGGTTGGTGTTTTAAGCCATATGGGTATTAAATTTAATAGTGTAAATGTTCTTGAAGATTCTGAAATAAGAGAAGGAATAAAGGAGTTTTCAGACTGGCCAACTATACCACAACTTTATGTTAAAAAAGAATTTGTAGGTGGTTGTGATATAATTAGGGAAATGCATGAAAATGGAGAGCTCACCGAATATTTTCAAGAAGCAGGTATCAACTCTTAATTAAATAAACATTAAACACAATATTATAATTATATTGTTTTAGGTAAATATTTTTTAACGTGAGTAAAACTCAATAACAAGATTTGTTTCCATTTGCACTGGATATGGAACATCATCAGGCATAGGTATTCTTAAAAGTGAACCTGTAAACTTTGAATGATCAACTTCTACGTATTCAGGAACATCTCTTTCAGGTAATGTTGTAGCTTCAATAACAGCTGGAATTCCTTTAGCCTTTTCTTTTAATGCAATGACTTCACCAACATTAATCATTCTTGAAGGAATGTTACATCTATTCCCATTAACCATTACATGACCATGATTAATTAATTGTCTACATGCAAAAACAGTTGGAGCCAATTTCATTCGGTATAAAATAGCATCGAGTCTACATTCTAAAATACCAATTAAATTAGCACCTGTATCACCTTTTTTTCTTACTGCAGCAGTATAGTATTTTTTGAACTGCTTTTCACCTATATTACCATAATAACCTTTTAATTTCTGTTTAGCCATTAATTGAACACCAAAATCAGTAGGTTTTTTTCTTCTCTGACCATGTTGTCCTGGAGCGTATTCTCTGTCATTTAAGGGAGATTTTGGTCTTCCCCATAAATTAACCCCTAATCTTCTATCAATTTTATGTTTTGAACATGTTCTTTTATGATCTGACTTAGGCATTTTTTAAACCTTTGTATTTACTACTAAGAAAGTAGTTTATTATTCCAATCAGAAGTTAAAACTTCGGGATAGATAACACCACGTTATAATCCGCATTATCGGAACTGAGATTGAAAAATACTATTTAAATGTTAAAAGTCAAGTACGATTTGAACTTCCTGACAAAGATCTAATAATCCCATGAAGTGTTCTTAAATCCTGATGAGTCAAGGACGCTCTGTTAAATAAACTTCTTATGTTTCTTTTCACAACAGGCGCCATTTCTGGTGAGTGAAAAAAACCTGACTTACTAAGTAAAAGATCTAATTGTTGATAAAAATACTCTCTGTCGCCAACATTAGAAATTTTAGTGCTTTTTTTTAATTTTTTGTTTACTTTAATAGGTACATTATCTTGTTTAAAATGGGATATTTTAACCTTATTCCATTCCCAACAAATCAACAATACTGCTTGAGATAAATTTAAAGATGAAAAGTTTTGGTTTAGTGGAATTGAAATTGTATAATCAGCTTTTACTACATCGTCATTTGATAAACCTGACTGTTCAGGACCAAACAGAAAACCTACTTTTCCACCATTAACAACATGATGAAAAGATTTATCTATTGCTTCAAATACATCTAAAGATTTTGTGCCAATAACACGTTTTCTGGCCGTAGTGGCAAATAATAAAGAAATATCTTTAGTTGCTTCTTCTAAAGATTTATAAACATTTGTTTTATTTAATACGTCATCAGCTCCAGCTGAAATGGCATATGCAGAGCTATTTGGCCAGCCATCTCTAGGTTCTATCAGTCTAAGCTTTTCGATACCAAAATTTTTCATTGCTCGAGCTGAAGAACCGATATTTTCTCCAAGTTGTGGCTTAGACAAAATTATATTAGGAGTTAAATCAATCATATAAGGACATATATTTAATTTTTTCTCCATATCGTTTTATCTGCTCTATCTTCTAATACAATATCGAGTTTAAGTAATTTCTCTCTTATTTGATCTGCTTTAGAATAATCTTTGCTATCTTTGGCAGTTTTACGTTCTAGTATAAGTTCTTCAATTTCTTTTTCGGTTATATTGATTTCAAAACTTTGACTTTGATTCAATTCTTTTCGAAACTTAAACCATTCTTCAGTCGATTGAGATAAAATACCCAAAAGTTTACTTGAGTTTTTTAATTTTTGAGCACACTCTTTACTTCCTTTATTCGCTTCATCAGTTAGATAATGAGCTCTGGCAAGAGCTTTAGGAGTGTTTATATCATCACATAGATTAATAATAAGCTCCTCATCTGGCTTACCATTAACTTCAAAACCTTCAACAGCTCTGTAGAGTCTAGACAATGACTTTTTAGCTTCTTCCAAAGATTTTTTACTAAAGCTAAGGGGAGCTCTGTAATGAGCTTGTAATAGAGCATATCTAATAGCTTCACTGTCAAAATGAAAAAGAAGTTCATTAATCGTAGTAAAGTTTCCAAGTGACTTTGACATTTTTTCACCATCATAAGTTACATAACCATTATGAAGCCAAAAATTAGCCATAACTTCTGAATCATTTGCACAACAAGATTGAGCAATTTCATTCTCATGGTGCGGGAAAATTAAATCTAAACCACCAGCGTGTATATCAAACTGCTCACCTAAATACTTTTTACTCATTGCAGAACATTCAATATGCCAACCCGGTCGTCCTCTTCCCCAAGGACTATCCCAACCTGGTAAATCCCCTGTAGAAGGTTTCCATAGAATGAAGTCTCCTGGTTTATCTTTATATTCTGCAATATCAACTCTTGAACCTGAGATCATATCCTTGAGCGACCTTCCTGATAACATTCCATATTTTTTAAATTTTCCAACCGAAAAAAGAACATTTCCTGAAGAAACATAAGCAAACCGTTTTGAAATTAATATTTCAATCATCTCAATTATTTCATTAATGTGATCTGTAGCCCTTGGTTCAAAATCAGGATTTAAATTACCTAATGATTTACAATCGCAATGAAAATTTTTTATCGTTTCTTTAGTCAATTCCGATATTTGTATTTCTTTCTCAGACGCTCTTTTGTTGATTTTGTCATCAATGTCAGTAATATTTCTAACATAAGTAACTTTAGGATACATCGTTCTAAGTAATCGAACTAAAACATCAAATACAACTAAGGGTCTTGCGTTACCAATATGAATAAAATCATAAACTGTAGGTCCACATGCATACATTCTAACATTATTTTTATCAATGGGATTAAAAACAGATGTTTTTTTTTCAAGGGTATTATATAAATATAAGTTATTCATAGTAACAACCACTATTCAATTCGTTTTATTTAGTCGTTCAACAATTTTTTGTCTTCCCATTGTTAAAACTAGATTTGCCATTTCTGGACCATTATTTTGTCCTGTTAGACATAATCTAAGAGGTTTGAATAAATCTTTACCTTTTCTACCACTTTCCTTCATTAACAAACTTGTCCAAGTTGACCACGTATTTTTATCAAAACTATCATTTGGTAGAGTTTTCAACGCTAAATTTATGAACTCATGATCATCATTTATGGTTTTAATTTTTCCATAAACAATATCCCACCAAAACTTAATATCATTAAAAGTATTAATATTTCCTTTAATTAAATTCCAAAATTCTGTGGTTATTTCAAAATCTAAAGTATTTAATTGATCACTAATATCATCAAAATTGATTAATTGAAAAAATTTACAATTTAGGTTTAACAATTCCACTTTATCAAATTTAGGTTTAGATTTTCCAAATTTATTTATATCAAAATCATCAATTATTTGATTTATATTTTTAAAAATATCTATCGCATCAGAGGTGCCAACCTTTGATAACAATGATGATATTGCCATTGGTTGAAAACCTTCTTGTCTTAAGTCTTTTAGAGACAAACTACCAACTCTTTTAGAAAGACCTTCTCCTGAAATATCTGTTAATAATGATAAATGCCCTAACCTAGGGGGAGAGTACCCTAAAGCTTCAAATAATTGAATTTGCGCAGCAGAATTTGTCATATGATCTTCACCTCTCAAAATATCTGTCACTGCAAAGTCAATGTCATCAACAACCGAGGCAAGGGTATATATAACTCTGCCATCTTCTCTTAAAATAACGGGGTCAGATAAATTGGACATATTATATTTACTTTCACCTTTAACCAAATCATCCCAATTTACGTCAATGTGATTTAATAGAAATCTATAATGAGGTTTTTTTCCTTTAGATTTAAGGTCAGCAATCTCTGAGTCTGACAATTTAAGAGAAGATCTGTCATAAATAGGCGGTTTTCCCGAAGATAATTGACTTTTTCTTTTTAAAGATAATTCATCAGCAGTTTCAAAACATGGATACGCTCTTTTTTTGTTGAGTAATATTTGTAAAGCATTGTCATAACAAGATAATCTAGATGATTGTTTTTCCAAACTGTCCCAGCCTATATTCATCCAACTTAAATCTTCTTTAATTGCATTTTCATATTCTATAAACGATCTTTCTTGATCCGTGTCGTCTATTCTTAGCATAAAATGCCCATTATTTTTTCTAGCAAATAAAAAATTTACAAGTGCGGTTCTAAAGTTTCCAATATGCAAGTAACCAGTTGGACTTGGAGCAAAACGAACTTTCATTACAACTTATTCCTAGTTTAAAATATATACTATATTTATCTCTACATACAGTTTGATCAATTCCAATTTCTAAATCCACTAGTTAGAGGATATCTTCTATCTCTACCAAAGGCCTTTTCTGTGACTTTTGGTCCGGGTGCAGATTGAAATCTTTTATATTCAGATCTTGATAAAAGCATAGAGATTTTTTTTACATCTTCTACTTTATAACCCTCAGCAACTATTTGATCTATTGATAAATTATCTTCGACTAATTTTTTTAAAATTGCGTCAAGAATGTCATACTCAGGAAGACTGTCAGTATCTTTTTGATCCTCTCTTAACTCGGCGCTAGGAGGTTTTGTTATTATTCTTTCAGGAATAACTTCACCATTTGGCCCTAAAAACTCAGGAGGTTGATTTGAATTTCTCCATTTACATAATCTAAATACATCACTTTTCCACACGTCTTTTATAACTGCGAAACCTCCACACATATCTCCATATAAAGTAGCATAACCAACTGCATATTCAGATTTATTTCCTGTCGCTAATACCATTGATCCATATTTATTAGAAATTGCCATTAAAAGTAAGCCTCTTAATCTAGATTGAATATTTTCTTCAGTTATTCCTGGAGAAACATTGGGACCTTTAAATCCTAAAAGGATATTATCAACTGTTTCCATACCACTTTTAATATCTAAATACGAATAATCTATTCCTAAATTGTAAGACGCTGACTTTGCATCTTCCAAACTTTCTTGACTGGTATAAGGGCTTGGCATCATAACTGCTTTTACTAAATTTGGTCCTAGGGCATCAGTTGCAATTGCCGCTACTAATGCAGAATCTATTCCACCAGACATTCCAAGAACAACCCCAGGAAAACCATTGTTTTGAACATAATCTCGTACACTTACAACTAGTGATTTATATAAAGCTTCTATATTTGAAGAAACACTATTAATATTTTCTTTGAAGGTCCATTTATTATTAATTTTTTGTAAATCAATTTTTATTACATGTTCTTGAAAATCATTTAATTGGATATCTAACTTACCCTTATCACTTAAACAAAATGATGCACCATCAAATATTAATTCATCTTGGCCACCTACTCTATTTAAATAAATTAAAGGCAATTTCGACTCTAAAACTCGAGAAACAGCTACTGACATTCTTTGGTCAATTTTTTTTATAGAATAAGGTGATGCATTAATAGAAAGTATTATTTCTGCTCCAGTTTCACACAAACATTCTATAACAGTTTCAGTCCAGATATCTTCGCAGATTGGTAATCCAATCAATACATCTCTTACTTTAACTGGACCAGATAGTGAACCAGGAGAAAAAATTCTTTGTTCATCAAATACACCAGTATTTGGAAGATTATATTTATCTCTATAGGATAAAATTTCTCCTTTATCTAAAACAAAAACTGAGTTTTTAATTGATTTATTTTCTTTCCTGGGAGCACCTAGAATAATAGCTGCTTTACCATCATTAGTTAGTTTAGCTAGTGAAATTATTTCATTTTCAACAAGTTCTAAAAAATCATTTCTAAGAACTAAATCATCAATTGGATATCCAGTAACATATAATTCAGGAACAACAATTATATCAATTTCTTCACTTAAATTATCCCTAATTTTTATTAATTTGATAATATTACCCTTAACGTCACCAACTATCGGATTTAACTGAGCGAGAACTATTTTAAGATTGTTTTTCATAATTAACTCATCAAACAGATTATTATTATTATTAACGCCTAAGAAGAAATTCTCTTCCAAGCTTAACTTGAGACTTACCACCATAAGAAATAATGTCAGCTGTCGCGTAAGTTTCAGACCATCTGCTTGGAAGATATGATCCAGTCCCAATGACATCTACAGGAACGTTCGCCAGAGAAAAAACTTTACATTTTTCTGGACCAAATCCACTAGAAGCAACAATTTTAACTTTTTGAAAGCCTGCATTATTTAGTATCTCTCTTAGATGCCAAACTGACGCCGCCGAAACACCAGTGCCAATTAAATAACGAAGCTCTTGCTCTGTTCTGTATCCTCTAATAGACTCAGGAGCATTTCTCTCTAAAACCGCATAAGAACCTGCTACATCTAATCCTTCAATATACCTTCCACCATGAGTATCTAATCTTAATGACAAAGTTCCATTGTTAGCCAAATGTTTGAACGATCTGCAAATCATAAGACCATCAGTTATTTCTTTACCAAAATAATCAATTAAAACAGTTAATGGTTGATCAGGCCAAGTGGAATGAAACATTTCTGCAGCTTTTAAGGTCGAACCAGCATAACCAACTAAAGCATGAGGCATAGTACCTAAACCCTTTGTGTTTTGAAACAGGTGGGCCGTCTTATCTGTAGCACATCCTATAAATCCAATCGCATTCATTTCAGATTTAACTCTTTGAGATCCAATATATGCTCCATAAGCCATTAAATCGGCCATGTCTGTACCTGCACAATGACGAGCATCCATTGCTAGAAAAGATGTTTGACGTAAACTTTCTACCATAGATCTAGCATTATAAGCAGCTACACAAGTCGCTCCAATTTTTTGAAGTAAAGCTGTTTCTAAATCTACTAATAATAACATAGAACCAGATATATAGACCATTGGCTCTCCAGCTCCTACGTCACTACCTTCTTCAAAACATCGATTAATATTAACGTTACCTTTTCTTTCTTTTATAATATGTTGAAGCCAATCAAGTGCTGGATTTAAAGCCGATATCACAGGTCTGCGCATAAAAATTGCATAAGTAACTTCGGTATCACCAAACTCAGCTACAACATCTCTAGCTCTTAAAAAGTATGTGTCTGTAACAGACGATAACTGGTCAGGATTTGGCCTTAAGTCATTTGGCCAAGATACTTTTTTTATTAGATTAATATTAGGTTTCTTTTTATTTTCAGCCAATTTCAAACCTTCAAGATACCGCCACAATTTTTTTTGCAAGGTTAGTTCTATTTTCTGCAAGCAAGTCAGCTACTAAAAACGCTAACTCCAAGGATTGAGTTGCATTAAGTCTTGGATCACAATGAGTATGATATCTGTCAGCCAAGTTAGCTTCATTTACTTCATACACTCCACCAACACATTCAGTAACATTTTGTCCTGTCATTTCAAAATGGACTCCTCCAGGTACAGTATGCATTTCATTATGAACTTCAAAGAAACCTCTAACTTCAGCCATAATATCATCCATTTTTCTTGTCTTAAATCCTGAAGATGCTTTTACCGTATTTCCATGCATTGGATCACAACACCAGCCAACGATCAAACCTGATTTTTTAACAGCTGTTAATAAAGGTTTTAATTTTTTATAGACGTCGGCAGAACCCATTCTAGCAATAAGAGTAAGTCGTCCAGCTTGATTTAATGGGTTTAGCTTTTCAATAAGTCTTAATAAATCGTCAGGATCTGTTGAAGGTCCACATTTTAAACCAATTGGGTTAGCTATGCCTCTCATATATTCTATGTGCGCTTCATCAATACTTCTAGTTCTATCTCCTACCCATAGCATATGTGCTGAAGTTGCAAACCATCCTTTTTCTTCAGTAATAGTGTCTTTTCTAGTGAGTGCTTCTTCGTAATTAAGTAAAAGACCTTCGTGCGAAGTATAAAATTCAGTTTCTCTAAGCTGAGCAGTATTCTCTGGTGTCATGCCACAAGCATTCATAAACTCTAATGCTGAAGTTATTTGAGATGCAAGTTCTTTATATTTTATTGCTTCATTAGTTCCACTAACAAACTCAAGGTTCCATTCATGTAATTTAGTCAAATCTGCCATACCACCACCTGCAAAAGCTCTCAGCAAATTTAATGTAGAGGCAGATTTATCATAAACTTGAAGAAGCCTCTCTGGATTAGGTTCACGTGCTTTATCTTCAAAGGCCATATCATTAACCATATCTCCACGATAACTTGGCAAAGAAACATCATTAATTACTTCAAAAGGGGAAGATCTAGGCTTAGAATATTGACCTGCCAATCTTCCTATCTTTATAACAGGTAAAGCAGAACCAAAAGTAAGCACAACAGCCATTTGTAACAACACTCTAAAGCTATCCCTGATATTATTAGCATTATGTTCTGCAAAAGATTCAGCGCAGTCACCACCCTGAAGTAAAAAAGCTTTTCCCTCTGCAACATCTGCCATTCTTTTCCTAAGTCTCCTAGCTTCTTCGGCAAATACTAAAGGCGGTCTAATTGAAAGTTCTTTTTCAACAGAGGCCACTTTATCCATGTCACTATATTCAGGAACTTGCTTTATCGGAAATTTTCTCCAAGAATCTATTTTCCAGTCAATCATCTTTTTTCCCTTTAAATAACTCAATATTAATTAATAATTAAACATTCCATTAACAGAATTTAGCCAAATCTTCAATTACTCAGTTAAAATTCACTATTAAGATCTCATCGTTACAAATTCTTCTGCAGCTGAAGGATGAATTCCAATAGTGCTGTCAAAATCTGACTTAAGAGCACCTGCTTTAATTGCGATTGCTATTCCTTGAATTATTTCTGCAGAATCTGGACCTATCATGTGGGCCCCTACTACCTTTTGTGAATTGTCATCAACTATCAATTTCATTAATGTTCTTTCAATATTTCCAGAAATAGTATTTTTTAATGCTCTGAACTCGCTTTTGTATTCTCTTGCTTTGATACCTTTTTTTACAGCGTCTTCATAGGTAATACCAACTACTGCGATTGAAGGTTGACTAAAAACAGCGCTTGGAACATTACTATATGAAACATATCTGTTAATTTTTCCAAACTCACGGTCAGCAAAAGAATGACCTTCTGCAATAGCAACAGGAGTTAGTGTGATTTTATCAGTAACATCCCCAATTGCAAATATAGAATTGATATTTGTTTGATTGAAATTATTTACCAATACTTCTCCACGTTTACCTAAATGGACTCCAATCTCTTCCAAACCTAAATTGGAGACTTTAGGTAATCTTCCTGTGGCACCCATTACAGTTTCTACACTTAGGCTTTTGTTATTTGAAAGATGGATCTTATGCATTTGCCCTTTTTCTTCAATCTTTGAAATAGTAACTTTATTATGTATCGTTATTCCTTTTTGCTCCATTGAAGTCATTAAATGTTGCCTAATATCTTTATCAAATCCTCTCAAAGCCATGTCAGCTCTAAAAATAAGATGAGTATCTACTCCAAATCCATTGAATATACCTGCAAATTCAACTGCAATATAGCCTGATCCATAAATCGCAATAGAATCTGGTAATTCAAGAAGATCTAAAGCTTTATCTGAGTTAATCATGTAATTATTTCCTTCAAAGTTAGGAAAAGATGATTCACCACCAGCAGCTATCATGATTTTTTGAGAAGATAATTCAATTTTTTTATTATCTTCTTTTATTATTGAAACAGTATTTGGTCCTGTGATTTTACCCCAACCTGAAATTAAGTGACAGCCTGAATTTTTTATTAAATTAACATAAATTTCATGCAGTCTATCTAATTCTTTATTCTTTTTTAGAATAAGTTCATGCCAGTTACTTTGAAAATTACTTACTTGCCAGCAAAATCCTTCTGCATCTGATACTTGTTCAGAAAATTGAGACGCATACACCAACAATTTTTTAGGTACACAACCTCTAAGTACGCATGTGCCCCCAGCTCTATCACCCTCTACAACTAATACTTTGGCACCATATGATGCAGCAATTCTTGCTGTTCTAGTGCCTCCCGAACCAGCTCCAATAACAATTAAATCGTAATCAAATTTTGACATAAAATCTCCAAAATTCCCTAAAAAGAGCTTGTTTATGTGCAATCAAAAAATTGCCTCTGCTTTCATTGTCATACCTGCATCTTTTGTACTCGTAAAGCAATTAACACCACCATTTAATTTATTTTCAATATTTATAAACAAATCATCATTAGCGTATACCGGTGCAATACCTCTGTGAGAAAAAGATTTAACCTTGGCTTTTTTATACTTTTCTGCAGCTCTTAGCATCAATGTTGCTTGTAATGGCCCATGAAAAACTAAATCTTTGTATCCTTCCTCATTAGTTGAGTAAGGGTAATCATAGTGTATTCTATGCCCGTTAAATGTTATTGCTGAATATCTAAATAACATTGTTGGATGCGTATATATTTTTTCTTCATAATCTGATTTTAAAAAGGGTAAATTATTTTTAATGAAAGTAGTATTATCATTTTTATTATAATCTCTATAAACAAGGTCATGATCTTCTTCGATCATTAATTTATTATCTACAAAGAATTCGTACTTTGCAGTTACAAAACATAATAGTCCAGACTTCCCATTTTTTAAGTTTATATCAACTACCGTAGATTTTTTTTTAACTATGTCTCCAATTTTTAATGAATTTAAAAAATGAGTTCTACATCCTGCCCACATTCTTCGAGGAAGCGGTATTGGAGGAAGAAATTCACCTTTTTGAGGATGAGAGTCTTTACCTAACAAAGATGATTTTACTATTGCAGGTGCCAGAGCCCAATGAAGACCTGATGAGGCTATGTCACCTTTTTGAGGGTCTCCTGGATCTTCATCAAGTGTTGCCCTAAATCTTGTTTCCAAACCTTGTGAGACTTCATCAAATGCTATCTCATCATTACCTATCCATGATTTTAATTCATCAATATTTATTTTCATATCATCCACTTTATAATTTTTAATATAAGATTTAATTTAATATATTGAAAATTATAATCTAAAACAAGATAACTGAAATAAATGTTTGAGGTTACATATGAATGACATTCTTAAATTAAACGTTGGCATTGCTGGATGTGGTACAATGGGATTACCTATGTTGGAAGTTCTTTTAAAGAATGGAGTGAATGCTTTTGGTTATGATGTAAAATCAAAAGAAAATTTTCCAACGTTGAAAGAAAATTTCATCTCTTCAAAAGTAAAATTTTTTGAAAAATCAGATGTTATTTTTAGTGCTGTTAGGGATATCAATCAAACCGTAGAACTTTGCGAGGGTAAGAATGGACTTTTTAGAGTAAACACCCAAAAAATACTTATAATTAGTTCAACTTTATCACCAGCTTTTTTAAGTAACTTTATTAATAAAGTTCCTGAAAACATTACAATTATTGAAGCTCCAATGTCTGGTGCGCCCGTGAGCGCCAAGAACGCAACATTAACATTTATGGTTGGATCTTCAAAAAAAGAATTTGATAAAATTTTACCAATTTTGAAGATTTTAGGTAAGAAAATTCATCATATTGGCGAATTTGGATCAGGAATGTCTGTCAAGGTATTAAATAATTTTGTTGCATCATGTTCTGTTGTTGCAGTAAGGCATGTTTTGTCTGAAGCTAAAAATCTTAATATTACTACAAAGCAGCTACTTAATATTCTTAATTGTTCATCTGGCCAAACGTGGTTCAGTGAGAACTTAGATAATATAGATTGGGCAAAAGAAAGATATACCCAAAACAATACAATTGCCATTTTGGAAAAAGATGTAAAGAGCTACCTAGATGGACTTGCAAATTCAAAAAATAAAACAAATAGTGCAATGGTCAATTTTCAAAATGCTCTTATAAAAGGATTACAAAACATTCCTAAATATCCAAATGATGATTAATAAATTCCAAGTTCAATCCCATAGGCAAATGTTAAAACATATTCCTCTACTTGATTAATATAATTGTCACTCCAAGTACCTTGAAAAATGAGGGGAGGTAAAACTTGTTTCCAACGTAAGCCTGTTAAAATTTTATCTATAGCAAGTTTGCTACCTTCTCCATCTAATCCAGCACGAATATAATATACAATTGGAAGACCTTGTGTTTTTTCTTTTAACTCCTCATAACACCTATCAAAAAAATCTTTAGTTAAACCAGACATATAACCAAAATTTTCTGTAGTTCCAATAATAACACCATCTACTAAATTAAAAGAGGCAGTATTTGTTTCTAATGAATTTAACATTTTGAAATTAATATTTTGACTAAAATTGTAAAGAGTATTTTCAATTTTATTGGATAATTTTATTGTATTAGCAGAGGGAGAATGATGAATAAATAAAATATTTTTAGATTTCATTTTTATATATAATCATAGGAATATTATTGAATCATCTTTTAGGAACATCAAAGTGATTTAAAAATTCTACTAAATTTTCGAGAGGTTGTGCTCCTACTATACTTTGTTTTTGGTATACATAAGTAGGCACTCCAGTAACCTCATAAGTTCTAGACTTATTCCAATCTTCGTCAATATTTTTCATAAAAAGTCGATTTTTAATAACATTTCTTGCCTCTTCAGGATCTAAACCAGATTTAGAAACAACATCTAAAATTACACTTTCTAAGCCCACATTCAAACCTTTTACAAAATAAGCTTCAAAAAAATTATCATGAATAGATGTATTATTGTCTATAGACTGGGCCCAGGCACCAATTTCTTGAGCTAATCTACTATTGTAAGTATGAGTTCTAGCGTTATATGGAAGTCCTTCATTTAACATCAGTGCCTTCATTCTTTCATTTTTTTGATCAATATCATCTTGATTTGATCCAAAAAGTTCAAGTAAAGTTTTTCCTTCGGTTGGTGTTTCAGGATGAAGAGGAAAATGAATTAATTGTATGTCAATTTTGAATTTTTTTTTGATTTTTTTAACTCTTGAGTCACCTAAGTAACACCATGGACAAACGTAGTCTGTAAAAACTTCTAGTATTCTTTTATTCATTTGATTATTCACAAAACCTAATTCCAACTAAATCCAGTTGTTCTGAGATAAAAATGAAGTCCTTCATCCTGCACAACAAAACTCATCATTCTTTTAGAACCTCTGTTATGATGAGAATGCAGTTCAGTTCCTGGTGTAATTAAAACTACTCCATCTTCCCAATTTACTTTTTCATTTTCAATTTTTGAGTAAACTCTTTCCGCTTGTATTGCTAATGTAAGAGCGGCTCCATTATGTCTATGAGCCCTTTGATCTCCTCCAGCTTCAAGGGTGTTCAAAGCCGTATTAATCATTGGTATTGTGTTTCTACTAGGTAATGTTTCTGGAGTAGAAAATTGAATAGCAACACCTGCTGTTTCTTTTGTTTTAGGTCTTTTATAAATTTTATTTAAATTTGATTGAATTTTATCATTTGTCCAATGTGTAGATTTAATAGAATTTATTCCATTAACGTTAGGTACTAGCTTTTCAAAAGACAGAATGGGCTCATTAGTTACACAAAATAAAATTGAGTTTTCAGATAAGGTTCTATGTTTGGTTTTCTTACCTCCAGGTAAACAAAAAACGTCACCACATGACCATTTTGCACCTAGAATGACTGCAAGAGCTAAGAATGTTGAAACAGTTAATGAAAAATCCAGAGGGTTTAAACTCTTGAAAGAAATTGGTAAATATATTTTAGGAAAACAATCAATTGTCAACTTAAGTCCAACTTTAGTTTATTGTTTTTGGCATTCTAACGAGTCTATAAGAAATCATGACCTGCAAATGACTTTTACACCTGCTTCATATAAAGAAGGTGTACAATCAACTCTTGACACTGAACCAGGTTTTACGGTTGCTGCCTGGCAGCAAAGACCAGAATCATTAGGATGGGTTAAAGCTAAAAGTAATAATCCATTTGAAGCCCCAGAGATCCAACCAAATTATCTTGATGCAGAAGAAGATAAAAGGGTTGTAGTAGCTGGACTAAAATTATCAAGAAGGTTAATGCATTCAAAAGCTTTATCAAATTATTTTGATTATGAGGTTTATCCTGGATTAGATGCACAGTCTGATGAGGATTTATTACAAATCGCAAGAGAAAGAGGAACTACTACATATCACCAAATGGGGACATGTAGAATGGCACCAAAAACAGATCCAACTGCGGTTGTGGACAATAATTTAAAGGTTTATGGCATAAATAATTTGCGAGTTGTCGATGCTTCTATTATGCCTACGATGTTATCTGCAAATTTGCACTCTGGAGCAACTTTAATTGGCGAAAAAGGTTCAGATTTAATTCTTGATAAAAAGCCATTAGAACTAATCGCTTTAAGTTATTAACTATAATTATTTAAATAAGGAAACTCAATTGTCAAAATCACAAAAATATACCCCTCCCAATTTATGGGTTTGGGATAAAGAAAATGGTGGTAAATTTGCAAAAATTAATAGGCCTATTTCTGGCTTTACTCACGAAAAAGATCTGCCAAAAGGTATCCATCCTTTTCAGTTATATTCTCAAGGTACCCCTAATGGTGTGAAAGTAACAGTAATGCTTGAAGAATTGTTAAATTTAGGCATTAAAGAAGCAGAGTATGATGCATGGCTTATTAGAATTGGAAAAGGGGATCAATTTAGTTCTGGGTTTGTAGATATTAATCCAAATTCAAAAATTCCTAGTTTAACAGACAATACAAATGGAACTTCAATCAAAGTTTTTGAATCTGGTTCAATTCTTTTATATTTGGCTGATAAATTTAAAAAATTTATTCCTAAATCTTTTGAAGCAAGGACAGAATGTTTAAACTGGTTATTTTGGCAAATGGCAAGTGCTCCATATCTTGGTGGAGGATTTGGCCATTTTTACGCTTATGCACCTGAAAAACTTGAATATCCGATAGATCGTTTTTCTATGGAAGTAAAAAGACAACTAGACGTTCTAGATAAGTTATTATCAGACAAGACTTTTGTTTGTAATGATGAATATACTATTGCGGATATCGCAATATGGTCATGGTACGGCGCATTGGTATTAGGCCGTTTATATGGAGCTGAGGAGTTCTTGGATGTTAAGTCTTATAAAAATGTTCTAAGATGGGCTAAATTCATTAACGAAAGACCTGCTGTGAAAAGAGGGAGGATGGTTAATAAAATTAGTGGCTATCCTGGTTCTCAACTCCATGAAAGGCATGACGCAAGTGATTTTCAAAATAAGACACAAGATAAAATAGTAAATTGAATATTTAAATCATAATTCCTCAATTCCAAGATCTGCTATATATCTTCTATGCCAGGTTGGACTAATGGTTAATTCGTTAATACAAACATGTTTTGGCATTTGACATAAAAAAGCTATTGTTTCTCCCAAATCATCAGGTTGAAGCATCTTCTTTTTTTGTTCTAAAGAGAGCTTTTTAGGTCTTTTGTCTAAAATATCTGTAGCAACCTCACCAGGACATAAAGCACAAGCTCTAATACCCACACTACAATATTTCATGTTAATAGTCTCAGTCATTGCATTTAAGGCGTGTTTTGATGATGTGTATGTAACACCTGATAAGAGACTAACATGGTTGCCTGACCAAGATGAAACGTTAATAATCAAACCATCTTTTTTTTCTTTCATCATTGGAATAACAGATTTACAACAATAAAATAAGCCATTGACATTGGTCTGAATCACGTCATCCCACTCACTTTCATTAATGTAATCCCAATCTCTATTTAAAATATTTATTCCAGCACAATTTACTAATACATCAATTTGTTGAAATTCGTTTTTTATTTGATTTACTGTTTCTTTAACTAATGTTTTATTAGTAACATCCATCATCTTTATTGAGGCTTTAGTTTTACAGTTTTTAGCGGTTTCTTCTAAATTTTTAATATTTCTTCCAGAAAGTATAACTTTCATTCCAAGTGTAGATAGCTTAACAGCAGCGTTTTGACCTATCCCAGAACCAGCACCTACAATCCAAGCAATTTTTTCTTTTAGATCTCTTTTCATGGGTAAATTTTCTTTCTATTATTCAATTTTTAAATGTTACTATTGAGCAGTTAATCCACCATCAACAACAAGACTAGAACCTGTCATAAAACTTGAGTCGTCTGATGATAAAAATAATATTGTTTTAGCGACTTCTTCTGCAGTACCTAGACGACCAAGAGGCGTTTGCAATATACCTGCTGAATATGAATCTTTTAGAGTCATACTTGGGTTTTGTTTAATTCTTGCTTCAGTAACTTGACTTCCCATATCTGTTTCAATAATACCAGGATGGACTTGATTAATTCTAATAGGATATTTTTTTTTACCAAAATATATTGCCATTGATTTTGTAAAAGTTGTAATTCCACCTTTTGTCATTGAATATAATGGATCGAGTTGTGATCCTACTAACCCAGCAACTGAGCTTAGATTAATAATTGAGCTTCCAAAATTAGATTTCTTCCCTGCTTTAGTAAGGAAGGGTATAAGGTGCTTAATACCTAAAAATACACCGGTTAAATTAATTGATATCAATTTATGATATTCTTCGATTGAAACATTACTTACTTCTTTTCCTAACCAAATACCTGCATTATTTACCAAAATATCTATTGATTTATTTTTTGTATCTAAATAAGTAACAAAATTAATCCATTCACTTTCTTGGGCTACATCTATCTCATAAAATTCAGCTTTAACATTTAATTTTATAATTTCTTTTACTGTATTTAATCCTTGATCTTTATTTAAATCTAAAACATTAATATTAACTCCAGCATTGGCTAAAGCTAGGCAAACGCTTCTACCAATACCTTTAGAACCTCCCGTAACAATAGCATTTTTACCTTGTAAATTTTGCAATTTATGTCCTTTCAAAGATTTCATTTTGGATCATAATTCTAAATAGATAGCGGTCTTCATTCATATCATAGTCACCGTTTGCTTTATGCATTAATATTCTATTATCCCATATGACAAAATCTCCGTTTAGCCATTTATGCCTATATTCATTTTCTTTTTTAAAAACATAACTCATTAGATTATCCAATAATGCAAGTGTTTCATTATCTGTCAAACCTATAATTTTCTCTATTCTAATGGGATTTATGTATAGACAAATTTTATTATTTTCGGGATGTATCCTTACAAGAGGATGGATTACTTCTTTTATTTTTTCAGTAATTCTTGGTAATGACATCAATTTTCTTTTGCTATGAGTACTCTGATAAACATGCATTGCTTCTAAATTTTGTATGCTTTTTTTTAAATCATCGGGTAGTTGATTATATACAAGATGCATATTAACAAATTGGGTATCACCCCCATATGATGGTAATAATTTAGCATGTAGAATGGTAGCTTTAGGTGGACTTATATCATTGCTATGATCGGTATGGTATCCTTCACCTGGGATATAAATTTTCCCATCTTCAAATTTGTCCTTGTTAGAAATATAATGAACTAAATCATTTTCTTTTAAAGCAAACTTTTTATTATGTTGTTTAAAAACTTTTCCAAATATTTTAGCACTTTCATAGAATTCGTTGGGTGATAGATTTTGATCTCTTATTACTAACACAGAGTAATTTGAAAAGGCCTTTGTAAGCTCATTAATAACTCTCTGATCTGAAATTGATTTCAGATCAACACCAATAACTTCTGCCCCAGTATGCTCGGATAGTTTATTAATTTTTATATTCATAAACTCCCCCTTTTTCTAACATATAATTGTAATCGAAGAGGATCAATTAATTTTACAA
>ARQU01000002.1 GCA_000384615.1 alpha proteobacterium SCGC AAA536-G10
CAGGAAAAGCCCCACTAAGATTAATAGCCAATCCAATAAAAATGCAGGAGACACCTCCAAGTTATAGATTGTCACCCCCATTATTAGGAGAACATACTGAAGAAATTTTATCTGAAAAAATTGGCTTGTCGTTGGATGAGATAAAGAATTTAAAGGATAAAGGTATAATATAAATTAACCTGATTAAATCTTTTTTAATATAATTAATGGTGGGTGTCATAAGTGCATTTAATACTACCTCTAACATTGAATATGACAGCTTAAAGTCTTGGATTAGGCTAATATTATTATTTACTATAGGTGTTATTGGTACAGTTGGTATGTGGTCAGTTGTGGTTGTAATGCCTGCAATTGAAAACAATTTTAATATAGATAGGGGACAGGCAAGTTTACTATACGCTACTACTATGGTTGGTTTTGGACTTGGAAATTTTTTAATTGGAAAAATTATTGATAAATTTGGCTTAAAGTTCCCAATTATTTTCGCAATAATAATTCTTGTTTCTTCTTATTTAATTGCAATGATATCTACCGAATTTTGGCATTTGCTAATCTTGCAAATTTTCATGGGGACGGCTGCAGCGACTTTTTTTGGCCCATCTATGGCTGATATAGGAAATTTTTTTGAAAAAAGAAGAGGGTTAGCTGTTGCGATTATTGCTAGTGCTAATTATGTAGCTGGAGCTTTTTGGCCCTTAATCATAAGCTATTTCCTTGAATACACAACTTGGAAAGAAGTCTACTTATATATAGCAATAATCTGTATGGTGATTATGTTTCCAATAGCATTATTTCTAAAAAACAATGTTGCAAGTAACATATCTAATAATGATTTAAGTACTGAAGGAAACAGTTTAACCAACTTAAGTCCCAATACATTACAAATCTTATTAATTTTGGCAGGAATTGGTTGTTGCTTGGCAATGGCAATGCCACAAGTACATATTGTTGCTTTATGTGTTGAGAGAGGCTTTGGATTAAGCATCGGAGCTGAAATTTTGGCCGTAATGCTTTTTTCAGGAATGATAAGTAGAGTTGGATTTGGTTTCTTGTCAGACAAGATTGGTCCTGTTTACACCTTATTTATTGGATCATTATTACAAATGCTTTCCTTAGTATTTTTCTTGCCGTTTGATAGTCAATTATCGCTTTATATTGTTTCGTTAATGTTTGGGTTGTCCCAAGGAGGTATAGTGCCTGCATATGCTATGATAATAAGAAAATATCTTCCAATTGAACAGGTTGGTGAAAGAGTTGGATTAGTAATTATGGCAACAATTGTAGGTATGGGCTTAGGTGGCTGGATGTCTGGTGAAATTTTTGATATCACCCAATCTTATAAATTAGCATTTGTAAATGGAATATTTTGGAATTTTACAAATCTTTTGATAGTAACATTCATAATGTGGCAAATTTATTTCAAAAAAGATAAGCTAGTTCTAGGTTGAAGAGGAATTACTAATGAATAAGATCAGAGAGCTTACAAGGTCATCCCTTGAAATTACTTATGAGCTATTCATAATAATGATACCAACATTAATTATAGTAAAAATACTAGATGAGTTAGGTTTTGTTGAAATATTAAATAAGTTCTGTGCTCCTTTGATGTTTTTGTTAGGATTACCAGAGGCTATATCACTAGTTTTTACCACATCATTGCTCACAAGCCCCTATGCAGGTTTAATAGTTTTTTCAGGACTACCAGCGGACATGCCATTTACTGCTGCTCAGGCAAGTGTATTAGGACTTTTAATTTTATTCACACATTCATTGCCTATTGAAGTTATTATTTGTAGAAAAGCAGGAGTAAGAGCCCGTGCTATGATATTTATAAGATTAGGCCTTGGTATTTTATCATGCTATTTTTTAAATCTTTTTTTTCAACTTACTGGTTATATGAATTATCCAGCAACAATTTTATTACCAAGTTTAGAAAGTGCACCTGATTTGTTTAGTTGGGGTTTATCTCAACTAAAAGGGCTGGGAATGATCTTTATTATTATTATAGCACTAGTAATAATTTTAGATTTTTTAAAATACATAGGCGTTGAAAGATTAATAGAAAAAGCTTTAAAACCCTTTTTAAACTTTCTTGGAGTTGGTGAAAAAGCTTCTACAATTGCAATAGTAGGAGTGACCCTTGGGATTGGCTTTGGTGCTGGACTTTTAATTAAAGAAGTTAAAACTGGAAAACTTCACTACAAAGATGTTTTTGGCGTTTTAGTCTTAGTAGGAATGCTTCATAGCATAATTGAAGATACGGCAGTCATTTCACTTATAGGTTCAAATATTATAATAACGCTTTTTTTAAGAGCGGTTTTAACATTATGTATCGTTTATGTTTTTATGAGATTAGGGGCTAAATTAACGCAAGAATTTTGGCAGAAACATCTTACTAATTATAATATACCAGAATACAAACCTAATTCTTAATAGGGAATAATTTTATTATCCCAATCAAATATTTTACCATTATCGGCTACTGTCTTTGTATCAATAACACTTACCAATTTTTCTGCCGAAAATTCGGGAGTAAAATATTCTTTATCTTTTTTTTGAAAAGGTTTCGATAATTTTGAATCTACTGTGCCTGGATGAAGTCCAAAGATGATACTATCTAGATTTGATCTTTTTTGTTCAATTGATAATCCTTTTAAAACCATATTTAAAGCAGATTTAGACGCCCTATATGAATACCAACCACCTAGTTCGTTGTCTTCTATACTTCCAACTCTAGCAGATATTGAAGCAAATTTTGTTATTCTATCTTTGTATAATTTTGGTAAAAAATATTTTGCAATTAAAGCAGTTGGAATAGTATTAGCATTAAACATGTCAATAAATTTAACAGAGGATAGGTCTCTTATTGATTTTTCTGGTTGTTCAAGCGCACCAATCGCGACAATAATTATGTCCAACTTACATTTAAGTGATTGAGCGGTCTCAGCCAAGCTATTTTCATTTAAATAATTAACTTGTTTTGAAATTATAGATTGATGATCTAATTGAACACCATTCCTAGAAAAAGCAAATATGTTATTTACACTATTGTTTTTTGAAAATTCAAAACACAATGCTTTTCCAATTGCACCAGAGCTCCCAAAAATAGCTATATTTAATGGTTCCATTCTAATTTCTTTTATTTAAATTAAGTGACACATATTTATTATTGATAGTATTATATTATCATTTAATTGATAAATTTAAAGAGATCTATATGACAAATAATAAACCTAATATTGTATTAGTACACGGTGCTTGGCATGGTGGATGGATTTGGAAAGAAGTTGCAGACCTCTTAATGTATCAAGGTTATAATGTAACTTGTCCTACCCAAACAGGTTTAGGTGAAAGAAAACATTTATTGTCCCCTGAGATAACTTTAGACACATATATTGATGATATAATTAATCATATTTTATTAGAAGATTTAGAAAATATTATATTAGTAGGACATAGCTTTGCGGGAAGTATTATAAGTGGTGTTGCTGACAGATTAAAAGAGAGAATTAATAGGCTTGTTTATTTTGATGCAATGATTTTATCAAGTGGTCAAAGTCCTTTTGATATTGCTCCAAAAGAAATAGTTAGAGAAAGAATAGCTTTAGCAGAACAATCTGAAGGCAAGCTCTCAATTCCTCCTCCATCACCCGAAGCATTTGGAGTTTTTGATATAAGAAAATCTTTAATCTTGGCTAGTAAATTAACCCCTCATCCTGTAAGCACTTTTAAATCAAAACTAAATTTAGAAAATGAAATTGGGAATGGACTTTCTGTTTCCTATATATTTTGTACTGATCCAGTTTATCAATCTTTAGAAAGTTCAAGAGTGTCTGTAAGAAAAATGAATTGGCCAATTTTTGAATTGAAGGCAGGGCATAATGCTATGTTTACACATCCAAAAGAAACTTTGAATTTACTTATGAAAATTTGTAATTAAAATATCTATTTTAGGAGGATAGAATGTCATCTTGTATAATTGGCTGGGCTCATAATAAATTTGGTGTAAATAAAGATCAATCTTCAGAGAATATGATTGCAGAAGTAGTTGAAAAGGCAATAAATCATGCAGAAATTTCGCCAAAAGATATAGATGCAATTTATGTTGGAACGTTCAACAATGGGTTTCAAAAGCAGGATTTTCATGGTGCATTACCAGCTGTTTCACAAATAGATCTAAGGTATGTACCAGCTATGAGAGTTGAAAATGCGTGCGCAACAGGTTCAGCGGCCATTCATACAGCGATGAATGCAATTGAAGCTAAAAGAGCAAAGACAACACTTGTTGTTGGTGTAGAGAAAATGACAGACACGTCTTCCAAAAAAGTTGGTGACATTCTCTTAGGTGCAAGTTATCGGCCAGAAGAAGGGGAAACCAAAGGGGGATTTACAGGTGTTTTTGCAACTATTGCAAATGCTTATTTTCAAAAATATGGAGATAAGTCAGATATACTAGCTAAAATTGCTGCTAAAAATCACGAGAATGGAAGTATAAATCCTCTTGCTCATATGCAAAAAAATCTAGGTTTTGATTTTTGTAATGATGTCTCAGAAAAGAATCCTTACGTTGCAGAGCCTTTAAGAAGAACAGATTGCTCTATGGTGTCTGACGGTGCTGCAGCTTTAATAATTCAAGACATAGAGCTTGCACTTTTTGCAAAGAGAGCAGTTGCCTTTAGAGCAAGAAGACACGTAAATGATATTCTTCCACTGAGTAAAAGAGAAAAAACAGAGTTTGAAGGTGCTCGTCAAGCTTGGAGTTATGCCCTGCAAGATGCTAAAATAAATCTTGATGATTTATCGTTTGTAGAAACCCATGACTGTTTCACAATTGCAGAACTTATTGAGTATGAAGCAATGGGTTTAACTAAATTAGGCGAGGGTTATAAAGCAATCGAAGAGGGTTGGGTTCAAAAAAATGGTAGACTTCCTATAAATCCCTCAGGTGGTCTTAAGTCAAAAGGGCACCCTGTCGGCGCTACTGGAGTTTCTCAACATGTGATGTCAGCAATGCAACTCACTGGGGAGGCAGACGAAATGCAGGTCAAAGATGCTAAATTAGCAGGTATTTTTAATATGGGCGGAGCCTCTGTCGCAAATTATGTCTCAATTTTGGAGAGAATACGTTAATATTAAATGTCTAAATTAATATTAATACGTCATGCTAAATCCGATTGGAGTGGTAACGTCAATGATCTTCAAAGGGGTTTGAACAAAAGAGGTTATAATTCTTGTAAAGTTATTTCTGAGGAACTTAAAAAAAGAATAGATAAACCAGATTTGTTTTTAATCTCTCCTGCATCAAGAGCTCAGTTAACTTACGAAAATATATTTTTGAATTGGGATCATAAAGACAATCTTTTATCTATTGAGGAAGATCTATATCATGCATCATTAGATCAGATTAAAAAAAAATTAACCTCCAAAGTTGTTAGATTTAATACTGTGGTTGTAATAGGTCATAATCCCATTTTAAATTCATTAATGTTTCAATTATCAACTAAAGGTCATAATAAGTTGCCTATTAACTTAGTTACTTGTGGTGTTGTTATTATAGAATATTCTGAAAATAATTTTAAAGCACCAGTTTTTATAAACGGGGAAGTTGTCGATTATATTTTTCCAAGAATGTATATGTAGAATTTAAAAACCTTAGCTAAGAGTTTGTGTAATTAGGTTTTCTTTTTTCTAAAAGGGCGTCTATTGCTTCTCTATGGTCATCAAGTTGTTGAAGAATACTTTGTTGACTAGCCGCCATTTCTAACGCTTTGTCCAGAGAAACATTTTGTGATATTCTTAACAATCTTTTTGCTCTTCTTGAAGCTTCAGGGGGTTGTGAGGCAATTTTATTTGCAGTTCTGTTAGCTTCATCCAAAAGTTCATCATTTGTTACAACCTTTGAAACAAGACCCCAATCTAGAGCCTTTTGGGAATCAATAACGTCACAAGTTAAAATCATTTCATTTGCTCTTGCTAGTCCAATTATTTTCGGAAGAAACCAGGATCCACCATCACCTGGAATAATTCCAATTCTAAGGAAACTCTCTGAAAACTTTGCGTCTTCTGCTGCAATTCTAATATCGCACATTGTACACAAATCGTTTCCTGCACCAATGGCGTGTCCATTTACAGCAGCTACAATTGGAACATCAATACTATTCATTGTAAGTGGAATTTTTTGTATTCCAAATCTATACCAATCCTCTAATTCAGTTAAAGACATGTTGTCCTTAGTGGTCATATCTTTGATTTCTTGAAGATTTCCACCAGACGAAAAGCTTTTTCCAGCACCTGTTAATATTACACAACCTACATTTTTATCTTTATCAGCTTTATTTAGAGAATCTACTAAACCTTCTATAATATCTCCGGAAAGAGCATTTCTTGTGTCCGGTCTATTTAGTGTTATTTTAACAATTCTATCATCTTGTTCATATAAAACTGAGTCAGTCATTTTTCACCTCGAATTAAAATAGTATTTAAGTTAAATATTCCCATAAATTTTGATTGTTATTTTCTAAAAAATCTTTTCCTAATAGGTCTTCCCAATAACTCTCATTTCCAAAATCGTTTCTCCAACTATTTAGATTGCGAGTAAAGTAAGCTAACTCATACTCTTGAGTAAATCCAATTGCGCCGTGAACTTGATGGGATATTGCTATAACTTTTCCTGCAGCTGCTCCAGCTCTTATTTTTAAAATAGCTATATCCTTTTTATTTTTATAAAAATCATCAGAATTAGTAATTGTTGATAAAGCTGCAGAAGATGCAGATAGCTCAACGGCCATTTCAGAAATCTGATGTTGAATAGCTTGGAATTTTGAGAGTGCTCTTCCAAATTGTTTTCTTTGTGAACAGTAATCAATACATAAATCTAAAATTTTTTCCATTGACCCTATCATTTGAGCAGATCTTACAATAGCGCCTAAATGTTTAAAATTTATCCTTAAGTTAATTGGTTTCATATCAAGGATTTTACATTTATTTAATTTTAAATTATAGCGTGGCTCAGATAAAAAATTCTTTTTTAACTCTTTTTCTTTACCACTATTTTTAATAAGAATAACTTTTTTTGTTTTTTTAATCTCAGTAATAACAACAACTTTATCAGTAAGATTTAAATATGGAACAGAAATTAATTCGCCGGATATTTCATTACCTATGATTTTAAGGTTCTTTACATCTATTGCATAAGTTATAATGCCACTTGGAGGGTTTATATCAGATTCTGACAGAATATAATTAGACAATATTGTTTCGGATAAAGGTATTGGTGCTCCTATATTATTTGATAATTTGATTATTGGTAAAGTAGTTAAAAGAGTTAAGCCTGATCCATTGAACTTATCTTTAACGGCTATTTTAGGAAGGCCAAGTTGTTCAATTTCATCCCATAAATTAATTAAATCAGAATTATCGTTATCTATGTTTTGTCTTAATTTATGATCTACGTGCTTGTTAAGAATTTTTGAGGTTGTTTCTAAAATAATACCTAGTTCTTCATTCATCTCAGACCTAACTGTCTT
Source organism: alpha proteobacterium SCGC AAA536-G10 (assembly GCA_000384615.1). Lineage (GTDB taxonomy): Bacteria > Pseudomonadota > Alphaproteobacteria > Puniceispirillales > Marisalimonadaceae > Marisalimonas. The sequence goes on from ARQU01000002.1 coordinate 7,527, forward strand.
GCTATTATCCCTTTCATAATTTCAGTTGTTCCACCTCTTAATGAGTTTGAGGGTATTCTGAGAGTGGCGTCTTCAAATAAATTTTGTAATTTAGAAGGCCATTCATAAAGTGGAATTATACTGGAAAACTCTCTTAATGTTTCTACCATAGTCTTTTCAAATTTATTGCCCAACTCCTTAACAAATGCAGCTTGTGTCTCCGGAGATTCTCCATTTTGTAGCATAGAGGCTATAGAAAAACTCATTCTTCTTAATGTTTGAAGTTCAGCAATTAATTTACCTATTAATTTTGAACCTGATTTTATTAAAATATTTTTGAATTCATTTATAAAGCTCTCAAGTAACGTGAAATGAGACAAAAATCTTTCAGGGCCAGATCTTTCAAGTGCAAGTTCACCAACTACCTGAGACCAACCTTTCCCTTCAACTCCAAGCAATGCATCCTCAGAAAGTATAACATTGTCGAATAGAGTTTCGTTAAAATGGCGTTGACCTGTCATGTCAGGGATACCTTTTACATTTACATTTGGAAGTGATAAATCAACCAAAAACTGAGATAGTCCTTCATGCCTATTGTTTTCTGACGCAGGACTAGTTCTTACAAGTACAATCATATAATTTGCTATATGAGCGCCAGTAGACCAAATTTTTCTACCCTCAAGTTTCCATCCATTTTCTATCTTAGTAGCTTTGGTTTTAACTGAAGCTAAGTCTGAACCAGAGTCAGGCTCACTCATTCCAATAGCAAAAAAGCATTCTCCTGCGGTTATTTTAGGAATAATTGATTTTTTTTGCTCCTCATTTCCATATCTTAAAATTTGACTCCCGCTTTGTCTGTCAGCTATCCAATGAGCGGCGACAGGAGCTCCAGAAGCTAAAAGCTCTTCGGTCACAACATACCTCTCAAGTGCAGTTCTTTCATTCCCACCGTACTTTTTTGGAAATGACATGCCCAGCCATCCCATCGATCCAAGTTTCTTACTAAACTCTGGGCTGGCAGAAAAGACCCAAGCATCAGCAGAAGGCTCAAACTCTTTATGATTTAACGATTTCGTTATAAAATTTCTTACTTCTTTTCGAAGGTTTGATAAATCATTAGTTTCTTTAATAGAAGGAAAATTAAACTTAGACATTTATAATACTTATTTTGTTAATTAATTTAAAATAAGTTAAATTATATAGGATAAAGGTCAATATAATTAATACAAAAAAAGTGCCCTTATAATAACATTATTAATTAAGAGTAAAATTATTTTGGGTACTTCGGGAGTTTATAAATGTCTGTTAATGATGAAATTTTAGAAAGATTAAAAAAAATTGCTACACCAACCTTAGCCAATGCACTAGATGATGTTGGTTTTAATGGTGTTATGAATAACCTGGCTCCTGCAGGTTTTGGTATGAAGGTAGTAGGAAGAGCTATTACGGTTCAAGAAACAACAGGTCCTTTTGGCAGTTTTTCATCAGATGATTTTAAAGTTGGGCATATGATTGACGCGGCAAATCCAGGAGATGTCATTGTTGTTGCCAATAATGGAGCTCAGGTGTCTACCTGGGGTGGGATGGCTTCTTATGCTGCAAAGTTGAAAGGGGTTGGTGGCCTTGTGGTCGATGGAGGTATTCGTGATAGAGAAGAAATTATAGAATTTTCCTTTCCAGCATTTTCTAAACACATGGTACCAACACCCGGAAAAACGAGGATAAAAGTTTTATCTATAAATGATCCTATTATTTGTGCAGGAGTAAGAGTAAGAAAAGGTGATATTATTGTTGCTGATGGCACAGGTGTTTTATGTATACCAATTGAACATGCTGAGAATATAACTGAAGCTTCCGAAAAGTTTTCTGCCGATGACAGAAAGGCAATGGAAGAAATGGATGCTGGATTAACTTTTACAAATGCTTTAAAGAAGTTTTCTAAAATTTAATTTTTGATTTAACTAAAAATTTTGAGAGCTCTCTCAAAGAAATCTGTTTGACCAAAGTTTCCAGATTTAAGCGTCACAGATATTGGTTTATTACCATTAGAATGAGGTGACCATAAGGCAGGGACGCCATGAGAAATTTCTTCGCCTATTTTAAGCTCTTGTACACCTAAACCTTTTATGACTGCTCCTGAGGTTTCTCCTCCAGCTGAAATAAACGTTCCAAAATTATCTTTTACTAGTTTTTTTGATAGTAATTCAAAAAAGTTTTCAATTTTATTTGCTAGGATTTCTTGGCCATATTGTTTTTGTTTTTCTGTGACAGTTTTAGTGTCAGAAGACGAGTAAACAAGAGGGGCTATTGTTTCATTATCTTTAATCCATGAAAAGACCTTTTCAACCAAGTCTTCATTGTTAATTACTTCATCAGGAGAAACATATAAGGATGGTTTATTCTCCTTATAAATATTTATTTGATTTATTGTTGCAACTGAGCATGATCCAGAAAGAATAATTGCATTGGAACTATTTTTAGGAATTTCAAAATTAGATGCAGACAACAAACCTCTATCTTTATAAATTTTTGGTAATCCAAGCGCAATACCAGATCCACCAGTTAAAAATGGTAAGTCTTTTACGCCGTTACAAATAATGTCAAAGTTATCATTTTTAATAGTGTCAACAATTGCATACTTATATCCATCTGTTTTTAACGTTTGAATTTTCTCTTTGATGCTATTCGCTCCTTGTGAAATAGTTTGAAAATCAATCAGGCCAACATTATTTTTGGTTTGATAATTAAGCCACCTAACTAAATTATGATCTGTCATTGGAGTTAGAGGATGATTTTCCATGCCTGATTCATTTAATGGTTTGCCATTAACAAACATATGTCCAAAATAAACAGTTCGTCCAGCATCAGGAAAGGACGGGCACGCTATAGTAAAATCTATATTTAATTCTTCCATAATGGCATCAGTTACCGGTCCTATATTTCCTTTTTTGGTGGAGTCAAAAGTTGAGCAATATTTAAAAATAAATTGTTCACATCCACAATCTTTTAACCATGAAAGAGCTTTTAAGCTCTCTGATATTGCTTCTTCAATTGGTATGGTTCTAGTTTTGAGGGCAATTACGGCGGCGTCAGTTGGTTCTTTTTTTATTTCCGAAGGAAGTAGAGTTGGAATACCAGCATACATGGATACTTGCATTCCTGATTTTTTAAGGTTATTTGCAATATCAGATGAGCCTGTAAAATCATCACCTATTATCCCTAGTTTCATAATCCGCTCTTTGTTCTATAATGCTTGTTTTTCTAATTGTGTTACAATTTTCTCTTTAACCCAAGGGGTTACTTCTTTATTAAATGATAGATAATGTTTGCTGTTGAGGTGAATGTCAAAAGCGTCTTTATCGGTGTAGGTTTCATATAAAAATACTATATTTTTATTATTAGGGTCGTGGCAGACATCAAACTCATGACAATCTTTTTCAAGTTCAAGAGAGTCTCTAGCTTGCTGTAAGATTCTTAGTTTAAATTTTTCTGTGTCTTTTTCGTGAATTACAAATTTAACAGTTATTACAAACATTATTAATTTTAACTCCTATTAGGTTAATACTTCATTCTGAACATTCTTATCTTTTAATAATGTGATTAATTTTTCAGTTACTGCTTTTGTTCCCATATCACCACCAAACTCAATTGGCCTTAACTCATTTCTTTTAAAGCCTATTTCAATTGCAGCCTCTATTAGTTTTGAGCCTTCAGAGGCACTTTTACATCCCTTTTTATCCGATAAATAGTCAAGCATCAAAGTAGAGCTAAGAATAGTCGCTAGTGGATTTGCCTTGTTTTGCCCAATTATATCTGGAGCGCTTCCATGAGCGGGTTGAAATAAACCATGGTTGTCTCCAATTTCTGCACATGAAGCCATTCCCATGCCACCTACTAATCCTCCACCAAGATCAGACAATATATCGCCAAACATATTTTCCATTACCATTACGTCATATTCCCAGGGGTTCCTTATGAGATTTAGCGCCATCGCATCAACATAACAATGTTCCGCTTCTATATCCTTGAAATTTTCTTTTCTTTCATCAAATATTTTTCTAAACAAAGCCTGAGAACGAAATACATTGGCTTTATCAACACAAGTAACTTTACCTAACTTTCCCTTACTCTTTCTTTGTCGTGCTAATTTAAATGCAAAGTCATGTAATTTTTCTGTTGTTTTTCTGGTGATACGCATAATATCTTGAACTTCGTCATTGTTATCCACGGGGCATCTATTGTGAACAGCTGCTGTGTAGAACAAACCTTCAGTTGACTCTCTTAATATAACTAAATCAATATTACTTGCTAATTTATTACTTAACCTGTTTGTAATGTTTGGGTAAGCCTTAACTGGTCTTACTCCAGCATATAATCCAAACATTTCTCTAAATCTGAGGTGAGGGCATACTTCTGTCCCATCTTTATGTCTTATCGTAGGTAGTCCAATCGCCCCAAGGAAAATACTGTCAGCATTACTTATTCTATCTTCACCGCCTGGTTCTACATCACAACCTTCTTGTGCAAAATATTCTGCACCAGCATTAATATTTTCCCAGTTGCATTTAAAACCACCAATAATTTCAGATGAGAGATCAACTATTGATATCGCTGAGTTTATTATGTCTTTACCTATCCCATCTCCAGGTACCGTAGCTATCTGAAATTCATTATTATTCATGTTTGATACCAAATATTTTTAATAAAATATTACTTAGGTCGATTAACATTTACAATGATTTAATATATATTTGTAATTTATAAAAAATAATCTTTTAGAGTTATAAATTTTTAAATGAAAATATGGATGAACTTGTAATCTTGGGAGATATATTGAGTTCATCCATAATCAAACAATAATGATAATGATTATCATTGTCAATAATTTATTTAATAATTTTAATAATTATTATCATTTGCAAAAATAAATAATAAATTCAATGACTTATCAATTAAATTAATATATTTAAAAATTGTTTGGGAATGCATTATGTACAAGTTTTTAATAAAAAAGAAATTTCAAGACTTAAATGATAATGAAATATTATCTCTTGCAATTGTTGGTTTAGAAGAAGATATAAAATTATATGATGAGTATTCTTCTCATTTTCTTATAAATTACCCAGAAACATCAAAAATGTTTAAACAAATGTCTATTTTAAAAAATAAAAATAGAAAAAAATTAGTTGAATTACATAAAAAAAAATTTGGTGAGACTCTAAGCATTACTAACCAAAAAAAAATTACTAATTATTTCAAAAGAAAACCTGAATGGTTGGTGATAAAGAATTCTATTGAAAAAGTTAGAAATGAAATTATTGAAATGGAAACTATTTCTGCCGAATTTTATAATTCATTTGCTAAAAAATCCCAAAATATTGAAATTAGAAATTTACTTACTGACTTAGCATTGATGAGTAGAGAGCAGAAAGATAATGCTAAATTGATATTATTGAATGCTCAAAAAACAATAAGTGCCAAAGAGGAAGTTACTAAAGATAAAAGACAGTTTATTTTAACATGGGTCCAGCCAGGTCTTGCCGGTCTTATGGATGGATCAGTTTCAACTTTAGCTCCAATTTTTGCTACTGCTTTCGCAACAAAAGATAGTCATACAACATTATTAGTTGGTTTAGCAGCATCTATAGGAGCTGGGATTTCAATGGGTTTTACAGAAGCTGTACATGATGATGGAGTAATATCAGGTAGAGGTTCACCAATAAAGCGAGGGTTTGCCTCAGGCATTATGACCACAATAGGGGGGTTAGGTCATGCACTTCCATATTTGATTTCTGATTTTTATGTTGCAACAGTGATTGCAATGTTTTTTGTACTAGTTGAGCTTTGGGCTATTGCATGGATACAAGCTAAGTATATGGAAATTAAATTTACAAAAGCTGTGTTTCAAGTGGTTTTTGGGGGATCACTAGTTCTGGCTGCTGGTATATTGATAGGCGGAGGTTAAAAAAAATATATTGACATTGATAATAGTTATAGTAATTATAATAATAATAATAATGATAATGATTCTTAATAACATAATGGTGTTTTAAATGAAAAGTTTTAAATTTTTATTATTTTGTATTTTCAACTTAATTTTTTGTTTATCTATCTTAATTTTTGGACTTCAACGCGCTAGTGCAAAAGAGATAAATATTTACTCTTACCGAAGTCCTACTCTTTTGGAACCATTTACTAAAGAATATGAAAAAGAATTTTCAGTAAAATTTAACGTGTTACACGCTAAGAAAGGCCTCGCGCAGAGGCTCAAATCCGAAGGGAAAAATTCTCCTGCTGATGTGATTCTTACCGTCGATATTTCAAGATTATCTGAACTTGCGGATATGGATTTAGTTAAAAATATTAACTCAGACATAATAAATAAAAATGTTCCAGATCATTTAAGAGATATCAATAAAAAATGGATTAGTTTATCGACTAGAGCAAGAATAATAGGTATTTCCAAAGAAAAGGTAAATAAAAACGAGATTAATGATATTGAAGATTTAGTAAAACCAAAGTTTAGGGGTAAAATATGTACAAGAATTGGAAGTCACCCATATAATAGAGCATTATTGGCTTCAATAGTTGCACATAAAGGTGAGATAAAAGCAAAATCATGGGCAGAAGGTTTAGTTTCAAATTTTGCAAGAAAACCAAAAGGTAATGACAGAGCACAAGCAAAAGGAATTTACTCAGGTGAGTGTGATATAGTTTTAATGAATACCTATTATTTTGCATTAATGAAATTTAATGAAAAGAAACCTGAACAAAAAAATTGGGCACGAGCTACTGAAGTAATATTCTATAACCAAGGTAATAGAGGGCAACATATTAACATTTCAGGTGCAGCTATTGCAAAATATTCAAAAAATAGTGAAGAAGCTTTAAAATTTATTGAATGGCTTACTATGCCAAAAGCACAGAAAATTTATGCAAATGTTAATTTTGAATATCCAGTAAATCCTAAAGTTAAACTTGATGGTAAAATAATGGAATGGGGTACATTTAAGTCAGATAGTTTACCAATAAGTGAGATTGCTAAAAATGCAAAAAAAGCACAAATGATAATTGATCAGGTGGGTTGGTGATTAAAAGAAATAACTAATACCAAAATAACCAACTAATAGCCAAGCTATACCTTTAATTAAAAAAAACAGGAATAAAACAAGTCCTGTTTTTTTATATTTATCTTTGAAATTTTAATATAATCTAGATATTTAGACAGTTTGACCGCCATTAATCTGGATCTCTGTTCCATTAACATATGAGAAAGTTTCTGAACACATTGAAAGAATGACACCTGCAACTTCATCTGGTGTTCCAAATCTCTTCATAGGTATCCTCTCTGTCAGTAATTTTTTGCTACTTGCAGTAACCATAGAGGTTTCAATTTCTCCAGGGGCTATAGCATTTACTCTTATATTATCTTTGGCTAGATCTGATGCCATTTCTCTTGTTAGTGATTTTAGAGCAGCTTTAGATGTTGCATAAGCAGGTCCTGCAAATTGGTGAACATTATCACTGGCAATAGATGTTACGTTAATAATCATACCATTAGCTGATTTTAGATTATTAACAATAGCTTTTGAAATAATGATTGGAGCAAAAAAATTAACATTAAATACTTTACGCCATAATTCTAATGATGTGTCGTTAAAACTAAGTCTCTCATTTTTTTTATCTTTGGGAGAAATTGCAGCATTATTAATGAGTGCTTTTACTGGCCTCCCATTTAAAAATTCAGATAACTCTTTAAGTTTTTTGTTTAAAGAGATTTCATCTTCAAGATCAACTTGAAAGTGAAATTGTTTATTGTTAGACCAAGGACATTTTGTTGCAACTTCAGATCGTGAAAATGTAATTACTGTCCATCCATCATCCCAAAATTTTTTTGAAGTAGCGTGACCTATGCCCCGGCTACCTCCTGTAAGAATTATAATTTTATCTTTTTCTTGCATTTTTAAATTTTCGAGAGATTGATAATCATTCTTAATAATACATTAAGTAACTTTGAAATCAAAGAAATTAAATAAACAAGAATGTTATTTTTTAATTTTTTTTCCAAATAACTCTAATCTATGATCTACTAATTCATATCCCATATTAAGTGCTACTTGCCTTTTCATTTCTTCTAGTTCTTCGTTCTGAAATTCAATTATTTCACCACTCTCAACATCAATTAAATGTTCATGATGTTCGCCAGCTTCTTCATATCGAGATCTGCCGTCACCAATATCTAATCTTTCAATTATTCCAGCCTCTTCAAACAATTTGATTGTTCTGTACACAGTTGCAATTGAGATTGAACGATCTTTTTCAACAGCTCTTCGATACATCTCATCCACATCAGGGTGATCAACTGAATCTTCGATTACTTCTAGTATAATTTTTCTAGGTAATGTCATTCTCAGACCGTTTTTTATACATTTCTCATAAAGTTGGGCCATTCTTTTTTCCTAGAAAGATTTATAATGATTCTAAACTAATACAAGTTCACAAAAAATTACATTATTTTTTTATTTATATTTATTATTTTATTAATAAACAAAATAGGTAAAAGTCCTATAATTACTATAAGCAGAGCTGCGCTTGATGCTCTTTCAAGCATTTCATCATTTGCATATTGATATACGTAAGTGGCTAATGTTTCAAAATTGAAAGGTCTTAATAATAATGTTATTGGAAGTTCTTTAATAATATCTACAAAAGCCAGAATAAATGCAGTTAAAATAGATGGTCTTAATAACGGTAATATAACCTTCCTAAAACTATACCAAAACGGATTACCAAGTGATCTACTAGCTTCAAGCAAATTAGGTGGTAATCTATTTAGTCCGCTATTAATTGCCCCAAATGAAACAGCATTAAATCTTGATACATAGGCAAAAATTAATAAAAAGTAAGAACCAATTAAGATTAAATTTAGATCAATAGAAAAGATTTCTAATGATAAATTTACATATTTTTCAACAAAAGAAATAAAAAATAAAGTCCCAAGAGCTATAATTATGCCTGGAAAAGCATATCCAATACCTGCAATTGTAGATAAAAAATTAAAGCCTTTAAAATTTTGATATTTAATACTTACGGTTAAAATTATAGATAGTAATATTATGATTGTTGCAGTAGTGAAGCTAATAAAAAAAGAGTTTTGAGCAATCGTAAATAATTGATTAAAATTTTCAAGGTGAAAATAATTTAGAGAATTCTCAATTAAAATAAGTACTGGAATCAAAAACCCAAATAATATTGGCATAACGCATATTGAAAAAATTATAATATTTTTAGATTTAGATACTTGAATATTAAAAAAATTGTGAGTGTTGAATTTAGGATCGTTAAATTTTTGTCTTTTTCTTGCATAAAGCTCTAGTGCAAGCAAAACAATTACAAACGTAAATCCTACCAAAGCTAGCTGTGATGCTGAGGCTAGATTATTCATTCCAAGCCATAGGTTAAAAATACCCAGAGTAATTGTTTCAACTGCAAAAAAATCTACTGTACCAAAATCAGAAACTGTTTCCATCAACACTAATGACAATCCAGCAACTATTGCAGGTTTAGCCAGAGGTAAAGAAACAAAGTAGAAAATATTTTTTCCAGAGATATCAGCAAACTCAATTAAAGATGAAGGAGTAGATTTAAAAGCAACTTTGGTAATTAGATAAACATAAGGGTATAAGACAAAAGATATTACAAACACTGCTCCTCCAAGAGATCTTATTTCTGGAAAATAATAATCACTTGGTGAAGAAAAATTTAATAAATCTCTTAATATTGTCTGAACAACACCACTATATTCAAAAAAATCAGTATAACAATACGCAACTATATATGATGGTAATGCCAGAGGCAAAAGTAGTGCCCACTCGATTATATTTTTCATGTAAAAATTATATCGGCAAACTAACCAGGCAAGAGAAACTCCAATCACAAAGGTAGTTAAACAAACACCTAACATTAACATAAATGTGTTGTATAAATAATATTTTAAACGTGAATTTATAAGATGTAGCCATAAATCATATGTGTTTTGAAAACTTGATATAATTATAGAAATAACTGGAGAGAGAAGTAAGAAAATTATAATTATACTTATGATTTTTAAATGCGAGTTTAATATTTGATTTAATAGTTTAGAGATAGCTACCATTTAACAATTTTTTAAATATTGAAATAATTAAGTTATTAATAGATAAACTATTTTTATTATTATTTATATTTATTTATTTAAGAAGGCGAAAGATGTACAAAATTGCAGTTATTCCTGGTGATGGGATTGGTACAGAAGTAATAGATAGTGGAGTTGAGGTTTTAAAAGCTCTTTCAAAGTCAGTCCAAAATTTACCAATAGAATTTCATCAATTTGATTGGGGAGCAGAGTACTACAAAAAACATGGTGTAATGATGCCCGATGAAGGGGTAGACGAACTTAAAGATTATAATGCAATTTATTTTGGATCTGCTGGAGTTCCAGACATTCCTGATCACCTAACTTTATGGGGATTAAGATTAAAAATTTGTCAAGGACTTGATCAATATGCAAATCTAAGACCTGTAAAGTTGCTTCCTGGTATCTCATCTCCATTAAAAAATGTTGAAGAAAAAGATATTGATTGGAGTTTTATTAGAGAAAATTCTGAGGGGGAATATTCAGGAATTGGAGGTAGAAGTCATAAAAGCTATTCAAACGATACTGCAATGGATGTAACTCTTTTCACAAAGCAAGGAGTTGAGAGAATACAGAGGTTTGCATTTGAGATAGCACGTTCCAGACCCAGAAAATTATTAACTTTGGTAACAAAATCTAACGCACAAAGGCATGGCATGGTTATGTGGGACGAAATCTTTAAAGAAATCTCAGAAGATTATAGAGACGTTAATACCGATAAAATGCTTGTTGACGCTATGACTACCCGAATGGTTTTAGATCCTAAAAGTATTGATACCGTTGTTGCATCAAATTTACATGCTGATATTTTAACTGATTTAGCTGCGTCCCTTTCAGGTTCCATGGGAATTGCACCTACGGCAAATTTAGACCCTGATAAACGTCATCCATCAATGTTTGAGCCAATCCATGGTTCTGCTTTTGATATAATGGGTAAAGGTATTGCAAATCCAATTGGTTCATATTGGTCAGCTGTCTTGATGTTAGAAAATTTAGGAGAACTTCAAGCTGCTCAAAAGTTAATGTTTGCGATAGAAAAACTTACTGAAGACAAAAAAGTTTTACCCAAGGATCTAGGTGGAAAAAGCACCACTAAACAAATTACAAAAGCAATAATAGACATTATTTCTGGTAAAAATAATTAATCAAATTTTGAGGAAACAAAATGGATAAAAGTTACGTAAGTCACTTGGAGTGTTCAATTTCTGGCAAGCAATATGAAGCCAATAAAGTGCATGGTTTATCGGATGCAGGAAGACCTTTACTAGTTAAATATGATTTACAAAAATTAAAAAAAGAAGTTTCAAGAGATGATATTTCTAATTCCAAAGTAGACGGCCTCTGGAGATATTTTCCTCTTTTGCCAGTTGCGGATCCGAAGAACAGAATAACTCTTGGTGAGACTATTACTCCATTAATTCAATTAGATAGATCGGTTAATTATAATAATAAGGATAAGGGATGTGTTCTAGTAAAAGACGAAGGTAGGTTGCCAACAGGTTCCTTTAAGGCAAGAGGACTATGTATGGCTGTTTCTATGGCAAAACAGTTTAAATTAGATCATTTAGCCATTCCAACAAATGGTAATGCAGGTGCAGCAATGGCTGCTTATGCAACTCATGCCGGCATAAAATCAACAGTTTTTTGTCCTGATGACACTCCTGACATAAACGTAAGGGAAATTCAATCACTCGGTGCTGATACATACTTAGTTAATGGTTTAATTAATGATTGTGGCAAAATAGTTGGAGAGGGCAAAGACAAAGTTGGTTGGTTTGATGTATCAACTTTGAAAGAGCCTTATAGAATAGAAGGTAAAAAAACTATGGGACTTGAGTTGGCTGAACAGCTTAATTGGGAATTACCAGATGTTATTTTTTATCCTACTGGGGGTGGAACTGGTTTAATTGGTATGTGGAAAGCTTTTTTAGAATTAAAAGAACTTGGGTGGATAAGAGGAAAATTACCTAGGATGGTGGCAGTGCAAGCCAATGGATGTGCCCCTATAGTTAAGGCTTGGGAAAGTGGTGAAGAACACGCTCCATTATGGGAAAATGCATTTACAAAAGCTGCTGGAATTAGAGTACCGGTAGCAGTAGGTGATTTTCTTATTATAAGAGCTGTACGTGAAAGTAATGGATTTGCAATGTCTGTTTCAGATAAAGATATAATGGAGGCAAGAGATAGAGTGTCAGCTGTTGATGGATGCTTTTTATGTCCTGAAGGTGCAGCAACATTGACTGCCTACGAAAAGGCTATTACTTCTGAATTAATAACACGTGATGAGAAAGTTATACTATTTAATTGTGCGACGGGTTTAAAATATCCTTTGCCTAAAGTATTAAATCAATTAGATAAAGACAAAAATATTAATTATGAGCAGTTTATTTAATTAGCCTCTAGTGGTAATCACAAAAACCTTAAAATGAGCACCAAAAACTACTGGATCCAATTTTTTTTCATCTAAAAAGGCATTGAACTCATTTTTTATATTTTCAAGCAACTTTTTTTTTCCTTTGCTACCCTCTAAGGTAGCCAAACTTGTTTTTGAGATTTCTTTATAGACTATTTTTCTAAAATCAACATCGTAATCTGTTAAAAAATTTGTTAACATTTCCCCTTCATAAGATGAAAAAGCTAGATCAAAACTTATAAATGATTTTGAATTAGGTACATTAGTCCAAAAACTTTTATTCGAGTTTTCTCCTAGCCCTCCAATATCAACATAAGTCAAACTTGGAATAATAACTTTTCCGTCAGGTCCAATTTCTTGAACGATGGGTTTTTCGTCTGGTTCTAATCGCCCAAGTTTAATAGCTTCTTCTTTTGCAACTTCGTAAATGTCAATCTTTTCTTCTATAATTTTATTTTCTTTAATAACTGCACTACTAAAATAAAAAAACAGAAATGTTAAAACTGAAGAAAAGAAGGCAATTAAATAAACATATAAGTTTTTAATGTTAATAATTTTATTTATTAGATTTGCCATTTATATTTCTTTTAAATTTTAATTTTTATTTACCAAGAGATTTGTATAAACTTAACTCCAGCCAATGCTTTTCAGCCAAAGCATTAGCGTCTCCAATTCTTAGCGATAATCCTCTGATTATTGCAGCTAAAACTGGGTCAGCTCTATTCATTTTATCCTTAACTGTTTTTTCATCGATCACTCTTATTATTGAATTAGTGACTGCCACTGCAGTAACAGTTCTAGGAGATTCTATAATATGTCCAACCTCTCCAAAAATCTCTCCAGTATCAAGTATTCCTAATTCTAGGCCATGTTTTGATTCTATTCTTACTTTACCGCTATGTATTAAAAAAATATATTCAGCTGGGTCGTTATGAGAATAAATAGTTTCGCCAGCTTTAAAAGTTTTAGTTTCTTGATTACTTTTTGTCATAAATCTTTTCCTACTTGAAATATAAATTTATTATTTAATCTAAACAGTTTGTAAAATAAATTTTTTATGGTTAATAATACTTATAGCAAATTATTTTAACAAATGAAAAGGAGGTGATCTGATGTCTAGTATTTTTTATGGAAATTGTTCTTGTAAGGTTTTAAATTTGTCAGAGCAGCCTTTGATAAAGTTTCTCTTTTAACAGGTAACTTTTTTCAATCAAATACGAAACAGGGTTTTTAAACCCTGTTTTTTTTTATATCGTCAGCTATTATTTTTTTAAAAACATTTGTTAAAATAGAGTTCTCCCTTTTACTTTTCTTCAAAGTATTATTTCTAATAATTATATCACCTTGGTCATTTAAGAAAGGTTTATCAAAATTTTCAAAATCATTAAGGATTAAACTAATTTTCTTGATTAATTCGTTATTAACTTCTTTTACTAAACTACTCATCAAAAATATTCACTTTCCTAATTTTCTAATTACTTAATATTACGGTAGAATTAAACAAAATTTTAAATTTGACGTAATTTATTATATGGATAAAATTTTAAACAACATAAAACCTCAAGATATTGAAAATAAATTTGAAGAGAATTTATTTGTAAAAAATATTATTGTTAATAAAGACAAAAATACTGTTCCAATCCTACCTTATATAGCAACTGAAAAATGGTTGGAACAATTAGGTAGCAGACTAGAGACTAGCTACTAGCTTTTTCAAATGGTATTATATTTTTATTACCATCTTTTTGTGAATAAATTTTGTCAAGTTCACCGTCTAAAACATATTTTTCAATAAAAGAACCAAATTGTTTAAAATCAGACTGTGCATTAGTATTTGATTTATTTTCCCAATTTTCTATTTTTCCATTATAAAAATGTCTAACGCTAGCTAAATCTCTCAAGGGAGGCCCTATTACAACATCATGATTTTTAAGTCTCTCAGCCATTAAAGAGAAATCTTTTTGGCCAAATGGTATTTTATTTGGGCAAACTATCAAATGAGGATATGATTTTCCATATCTTGCTTTAACCTTATCCATACTCCTTATAAAATTTTCAGTAGGATATAAGTCTGCATTACTAAGTGTAGTTGGAATTAAAACACAATAACCTTCGGCTACAAGGTTCCATAGTCTTTGTGAGCTTCCAGCTGGAGTATCTACAATGACCAAATGACCTGGTCGGAATTCATTTTGTTTGATAAACTGTTGAACTAAGGAGATATTTGTATTTTCAAAAGCAGGTGTAATAGGTAAAAATTCTACGTTAATTTCAGGATTACTATTTGTTAAAAATTCTGTTGCTGTTCGTTGGAGATCTGTATCTATTAAAGTAATATTTTGAGGAGGAATTTTTTCACCAAGTGCTCTTGCTAGCATAATTGACAGAGTGCTTTTCCCTACGCCACCCTTCACATTAGCTACAAAAATTGATTTGGCATCTTTAACTTTAGCAGTAGCCATTTATATCTCCATACTAAAAGCTTTTTAAGTTTTTAATCACATTAATGGTTTTTTCAAGCATTTCTTTTTCTTGAGTCATTGAATTTATTCTATCTTCAGTATTTTTCTTTTTATTTATGATTTCTTGCTCATAATTTTTAAGTTGATCTTTTAATTTATTTTTTTCATTTTCTAAAACTTCCAACTTATTAGTAATAGAATTAACTTCATTAAGATAGTGGAGAAAATGATCGTTTGAATTTATACCTTGCGGGTTCACTATATCCTTTATAGCTTTATCATCCTTTTCTATACTATCCATAATTAAATCATCTGGCTTAACTTTTTTCCAATAGCCATCTCTTCTTAAAATATTTATTTCATAATTATCCATCATGAAATATTAATACAAAATATAGTTTTTGCATATAAATAATTGATTTCATTGTGGAAAAATATAATGTACACAATATATAGTACGTTTAATGTTTTATGATGTACAAATATTGTATTTAAGTGATTTATTTATTGGACTTCAGTTTTGCATTTAAATGATTTTTGACATATAGGTGATGGTTGAAAAACCGTAATATCTTTGCCTCTGCCTTGTCTTTTGTAAATGCATTTATAACCATCTTTTTGACCATCTTTGATATTTATTAATGTTTGTCTTAGGCGACAATTTTCATATTTAATATATTCTTTAGATAGAGTTTTAGACTTTCCATAAATTTTTCCTTTTGAATAAGAATATGATGTGCAAAAGCATAAACTTATCACAGCAAAAGAAATAAATAATTTGTTATATTTATAACACAACATCACAATTCCTATAAATTATTCGTCACTACCTGGCAAATATGCTTGGCCTTGAACAGCTTTGGCTCCAACTTCCTCGAAAAAAACTGAATTTTTACTTACAAATAATTCTATTTTTTCTTTAATAATTTTTTCTGCTGAATTTATATCAGAAGCCTCAACCTCTATAAGACCGTCAATTAACCAATGAACTTTAAATTTCATAGAAATCTCCATTAATTATTAATTTGTTTAAATAGTTTAATTGATAAAGATTGAGCTTCAAGTAAATCTTTCTCATTTAATTCATTTAAAATTTCATCTCTTTTAGTTTTAGCTGACTTAATACCCTTAGCAACTGCTATATTATACCATGTGTAGGCGTTAATCATATCAGGAGGATCTATATAATTTTCGTATAACTTTGCAATTTGTACAATAGCTCTTTTATCATTATCGATAGCTTTTTTTTCTAAAAAAGTTCTAAGCTTCTCTTTAATTTTATTTATTTGTTCATCTGTAAGATAATCATCTAATTGTTTAAGAATTTTTTGTGATTTTTTCAATCCACCAAGTAAGGCTGAAGATGCCCAAAAATAAGAATTTTCAAAATCTTGTGGGGTCAGATCTCCAGTATATAAAATTTTTGAGATTAGAAGTTGTGCTTGAAGATTATTATTCTTTGAGAGAACTTCTAATTTTTGAATACCCTTCTTGAACTTTTTTTCTTGTAAAAGTTTATAAATAACTATCATGTCTATATTTTTGTCTTGAGCTATAGACGAAGATGACCCTATAACTAATAAAATTATCGATATAATACTTATCAAATGTTCAATTAATTTGACATTACTTTTTAAAAAGCTAATCAAATCTATCTGCCTGCTAACATAACTAATTGTAACTGTACAACCCTAACCTTAAAATTTGACTTATCTTTTTTTTCGTAAACAATGATTTTAGGCCTGTCAGAATTTGGTTTTTGAAATTCTAGTATCATGTCATCTGGTAAATAAACACCATTGTCTTTTAAAATATCTTTAGGATTGGATTTAAAACTATCTTTAAAAGATTTATCAATCCAAATTCTAGCTAAAACTCTTCCCAAAATATCAGGTAAATATTTTTTAACGTCTTGTCTGTTTTTTAAAATTAAGTCTTTATCAACTAATTCAAGAGCTTGTTTCGCTTCATTTTGATCAAATTTGATTGGCAGGTTTGATTTTTTTTTATTAAATTTTACTAAATCTGTACTTTTAGAGGGTATGCTCATTTTAATATATTCTCCAGATTTATAAAAAAATAATCCTAAATGATATTACGATCAAATCTATCATATGTTTATAAAATTTATTTTCATATAAAGTCAATGGCATAAATTTTGCTCACTTTAACATATAGGAGAATTAATATGTTATCAATTTTAAAAAGTGCTTTAAATGCTAATACTAAAGAAATGGGAATAGTTTCTAACAATATTGCAAATGCAAATAGTACAGGATATAAAAAAAGAAGTACTAATTTTGAGCACATTTACTCTACTCATAATTCAACAGATCCCGACAAGTTTTCTGGTCAAGGTGTAAATATTACTGATCCTCGTTTACAAATGAGCCAAGGAGCTTTGCAAGCTACTAGCGGTGCTTTGGATTTAGCAGTATCTGGATTAGGTTTTTTTCCTGTGGTTCAAGCAGGTCAAGAAGATAAGCCGTATTTTACCAGAGATGGTTCCTTTAATATTAAGGCTAATGGTGAAGTTGTTACCAATGATGGATTAAGCGTTATGGGTTTTATGGGAGACGATAAAGGGATATTAAAAAATTTAGTTATTCCAACAACAAAAGAAAATGAAGATCAAAGTGTTTCTATAATTTCTAATATAAATGTAAGCACAAACGGAAAAATTACAGCCATATATGGACTTGATCAAGAGGTAAATATTGGAAATTTTGTATTAGCTTCATTTGTTAACGATCCAGGATTAAAATCAGTTGGAAATAATCGTTTTCAAAATAATGCAAAATCAGGATTGCCTAAATTTGATATTCCTATGAATGGTCCTTTTGGAAAGCTTGAAGCAGGGAACCTTGAAAGAGCGAATGTAGATATTACTTCTGAAATGGTAACAATGCTAAAGACTCAACAAGCATTTTCAGGTGTTTCTAGACTTTTGCAAACCGAGGTTGATATAACAAAAAGATTAATTGACGGATAATTCCATAAATTATTAAAATATAAATATTAAATTTTTATAAAAGTGGTATAAAAAATTTATAATCAATTATGTCTGAAGTTAGTTCTTGCTCCAGAAATAAAATACCGTTTTTATTAATATTTAATTTATCATTAATAACTAATTCTAATCTTGCTGGACGTTCATTTTTAATAGAAAGCTGGGTCTGTAATGAGTTGAAAAAATCGTTTGTGACTTGTATGGAACCTGACATGATTGCTCTTTCAAATTTAATAGTTATTTTATTTTTAAAATTACTATTTTGATTAACAATCATCATATTGCAAGTGCCTCTAGCTATGTTTAATAGACTGCATGACAAATAGTAACATTGTATTTGTCGCAGGCTATCGTAGTGTGCATCTACAGTTTTAATGAGCATCTCTAATTTTTGCATAATAGCTTTAATTTTCTTTTTGTAATTGTTCTCTTATTCTTTTAATTGCAGAAGTTTTAATTTGCGAAACTCTTCCTGTAGAGACCTCCATTACTTCAGCAATTTCATAAATATTCAATTCTTCAACAAAATATAATTGTATTATGAGAGCTTCTTTACCCACAAGTTTTTTTAGAACTTCTTTCAAATTATTTCTTAATTCTACATCATTAACTTGTTCTTCTGGGTTTAATTCATTAGTAACAAACCAGTTTGAATAATCATCATATGAATCGTCTAAACTCTTAATTATGCTAGCTTCAAAAGCATGAGACCATTCAAAATATTTTTCAGTAGATATACCAAGCTCATTTGCGACCTCATTATGAAATGGTTCACGACCTAATTTATTACGTAGCATATTTGAAGCTTTTTCGGCATTTTTCTTTATTAATATTGTTGTTCTATCTAAATTAGAACTCTTTCTTAGATAATCTAAAATTTCTCCTTTTATTCTTATACTAGCATAAGAAGCAAATGAAGCATCTTTTTGAGGAACATAATTTTGTGCAGCAGATATTAAGCCAAGCATTCCAATTTGAATAATATCTTCTATTTCAATTATTGAGTTCACACGACCATGAAGATGCCAGGAAATTTTTTTAACTAAATTAGTATGATTTTTTATTAATTGATTAATATTTGGACTTACTATTTTAGAATAACTATTCATGTTAAAACTTCCATTAAATTATTTTATTTGTCAAAAAATTTGATTGTTCCAATTTTATTTTTTTGTAGAGACAACAAGTTTGTGGCCAATGATAAAAAAGCTTCTACATCGAGGCTTTTATTTGGGTTTCCTGACATAATAGGTTTTCTAGTAATGATTGAGTTTTTAATTCTTTGTGAAGAAATGACTCCTCCAATAAATTTTAAATTAACATCTAAAAATTTTTGAGTTATAGCTCTAAATTTATCAAAATTTAATTTAGCTTGTATTTGAGAATTAGCCATATTGACAATTACACCAAAATTATCCATTTTGTAATCTAAAAAAGAAGTTTTAATCAATCCATATGCATCAATAAAACTAGTAGGTTCGGCCGTTACAACAACTATAACTTTATCTGCAGATGCCATAAAAGTTAAAGAAGATGACTCAGCACCTGCACCAACGTCAATTATCATATATTCAGGTTTATTTTTTATATTACTAAAGCTTTGTATTATTTTATGCCTTTCCAAATCACTTAGATTTAAAAGATGATTAATTGCGCTTCCTCCAGAAACAAATTTTAATTTGTCTTTCGTATTAGTTAATACTTCATCTAAAGATTTATTTCCTGAAACAAAATCCTCTAATGAATATTTAGGATTTATTCCTAATAGAATATGTGAATTTGCCATACCTAAATCTGCATCTAAAAGCAATGTGTTTTTATTTTGCTTATTTAGAGCCAAAGAAAGATTAACTGCTATTGTGGTTTTCCCTACACCACCCTTTCCTGACGCAATCGCTATTGTTGTAGTCATAATTAATCCTTACTATATACTCATATCTTTCATATATTGTGCCAAAACTTCTCTTTTAGCAAAAGCTATAGACCCAATTATAGATCTTGATCCAGATAGAATACCAATTTTACAATTTAATTCGCCCAAAACAGACAATTCTTCTGCGCTTATATTTGCTTCATCCAGTTTTGTAAGCCCTATGGTAGGGAACGCGCTTTTGTAGAATTTCATTATAGACTTTATCATATTTTTATTTGTACTTGCAGGAATTGCTATTAAATTAGAACAATTTTTATCTAAAGTAATTTTTTCTAAATATTGTATGAAACTTGAAGTATTTATAATCTCTTGCGATACATCTATTATTAACTTTTTATGACCTTTATTTATATCAATAAATTTAACAATATCTTCCGTAGACGAAATAGAAGAAACGTTTAAATTTAATAATCTTCCAAAATTAATAAGTTCAGAATGATTTGATGATTTTGGTCCAAAATTCACAATTGATAATTTATGTTTATCATTTGCTACAAGTTTATTATCTAAAATATATGAAGCAATCTTTGAACATAAAGTTGTTTTTCCTGAACCACTCGGGCCATTAACAAAAATTACTTCAGAGTTTGATATCTTATCTTCGTAAGGAATAACTAATTTTTTGGCTAAGTAATGATAAAAAAGTAATTCAGGATCAATATCATCTTTATAGACAATTTTTTCTTGAAACTCTGATATAATATTCTTGGAGAACCCATTCTTTAATAATTCAAAAGTTAAAGATTTATGACAAGATTGATATAAGTCACCAAAATCTGAAATAATCATATTTCTTAATAGATTTTCTATTTTATGGGTAAATCTAGAAAATGTTTTAACGTCAATATATTCAGAATTAAAGTTTTTAACATTTGTTTCAGTGACATTTTTTAAATGTTTATTATCATTTTGTTTTTCTTCCTCAAGTATATTATTAAATTTCCTGTTTTGAATTCCATGTTCTAATTTGTGATTTGAAAATAAATGACTAAAATTAGATTTTTGTTTAATAATTTTTTTTGCATTAGATGAAGCAATATCTTCAATATTATTAGAACCTAGTATTTCAATCTTTCCATTAATTTTTTTAGTTTTCAGAATAACGGCGTCTTTTCCAAGTACTTTTGATATCTCATCCATTGCCGATAGACTATCTTCTGCAATTACCTTATGTTGTGTCATTTCTTTTCTCCGTATTTTAACTAAAAGTTAATTTTTATTTTCTTCCTCAGAACCAATATTGGCTACTACTTCTATTTTTTTAGAGTCAGGCAATTCTGTGAAAGATAGTACATCTAAGGTTGGGATATGTTGTCTGAGCATATGAGATAAATCTCTTCTAATTACAGGTGCAGTAATCATAACTGCTTTTCTATTTTCACCTTGCATTTTTTCCATAACATTATTTATAGCAGACACAATTTTTTGTATTAGACTAGCTTCAAGAATTAACCCATTTGCACCAGTTTGTTTTGCCACATTAACTATCATTTGCTCTAAGTCTGCTGAAAAAGTAATTACTGGAAGTGGACTGTTTAAAGGTGCAATTTGTTGTATTAGTAATCCTGATATTGAAGGTCTAATGGCTTCAGCTAATTCAATGGGGGTCATGTTTTTGACATTCTGAGAAGCTAAAACTTCTAGCACACGCTTCAAATCACTGATTGGCATTTTTTCAGCTAATAAAGTTTTCAAAATGGTTGTAAGTACGTTTAAGGGTACTAATTTTGGCACAGTTGAAGAGACTAATTGTGGTGAAGATTGTGATAAGTTATCTAATAATATTTGTACATCATCCTGACCAAGTAATTCAGCAGCTTGTTTAGATAAAATTTGGTTTAAATGAGTAGCTATAACAGCCTCAGGTTCTACAACCATATATCCTAAATTTTCAGCTCTAGCTTGTTGGTGAGGTTCAATCCAAGTAGCATCCATGTTAAAACTAGGATCTTTGACATCAGTACCCTCAATTTTAGTTTGAGCATTATCTCCAGGAATTGCTAGAAGTAGTTGTGGAAAAATTTTGTCTTCCGCAACAATTTCTTGCCCAATCCTTATTCTGTAGTGGTTTGCCTCTAAGGTTAAGTCATCTCTTATTCTTACTTGAGGGATAATAAAACCTAATTCTTTTGAAATTTGTTTTCTTACCCCAGTAATTCGGGCAATTAAAGGTCCCTCATTTTCATCATCAACAAGTTGGATTAAGCCATAACCTAGTTGCATTGAAACAGCTGAATTATCAGCAATCTCAGATAAAGAAATATTATTTTCATCTGCTGCATTTTCTATATTTTTAATATCACTCCCTTTTTCAGAAATAATATTTTCATTCTCATCTAGGGCTTCATTATTTTTTCTTAGTATCCACCATACAAAAAAAGTTAAAAATGAACCTATTAGGAACAAAGTATTAGGCATTCCTGGTATTAATCCTAAAAGAAATAGCACACATGCGCTAGGTAACCACGCTTGCTTAACACCTATCTGTGAACCAATCTGTTTGGATAGATCTTGACTAGTTGAAACTCTAGTAACAATTATTGCTGTTGCAATAGCGAGTAAAAGGGATGGTATTTGAGCAACTAATCCGTCACCAACTGACAAAATAATATAGTTCTCTGCAGCAGTTGAAACTGGAAGGTCATGCTGTGCTATCCCTATAATAAGTCCCCCAATAATATTTATAAGAAGGATCAAAATACCTGCAATAGCGTCACCCTTTACAAACTTAGAAGCACCATCCATTGATCCATAAAAATCTGCTTCTTTAGCAATATCATCTCTTCTTTGTTTTGCTTCTTCACTAGTTAAAAGTCCCGCATTCAAGTCAGCATCAATCGCCATTTGTTTTCCTGGCATGGCATCTAGTGTAAATCTAGCAGACACTTCAGAAACTCTTCCAGCACCTTTAGTAATAACCACTAAATTTATAATTATGAGGATGGCAAATACAAAAATACCTACAACATAGTTGCCTGCAATCACGAACTCTCCAAAAGCTTCTATAACTTTTCCTGCTGCATCAGGTCCAGTATGACCAGCACTTAATACAATTCTTGTCGAAGCGACATTTAAGCCAAGCCTTAAAATAGTAGCAAACAATAAAACAGTTGGAAAACTTGAAAAATCTAGTGGTCTAAAGGTATGGATTGATACCATTAATATTAATAAAGATAACAATATATTTGTAGTAAAAAAAACATCTAGTAATATAGAAGGTAAGGGTATCACCATCATCACCATTAACATTAAGATAGCAATTGGCAAACCAAATGGCTTAAGTTTTTCTGGAGCAAAAATTTGGGCGTTCAATGTATTTGTCAAATTCATGACATCTCCTAATAGTTCATGATTTATTAAAAAAATCAATAAAATCAATTATTTAAAAAATTTTATAATTTTTAAAATATTCGAATAATTAAAAAGCAAGAACAATGCCAATTACATTGATTAATTTTGAGAATATAATTAATTTACCAGCTCATTTTCTATTTATTAAAAATCAAAGATTGGCATGTTATCTGCATTAGAATTCCAAATAATTATTTTTAGGAGTTTTCCATGTCATTAATAAAACAAAAAAACATACTCGTAGGTTTTACAATCTGCTCATTATTTTTAAGCACTGGATGCCTTCAAAATCTAGCAAATTCTCACTTTTCAACAACTAACAGTTTAAGTGCAAAACAACTTAATTCTGAAAGTGATGGTATTGTAGCATTAAAAGAAGTTTTCGACAGTTCAGTTGAAAAAATTCCTACTTTATCTGCGGTAGGCTATGCAGTTGTATCTAGTCAACCAGGAAGAACAGATGCGCAAAAAAGATTGATGGCTATTAGATCAGCAAGAATGGCTGCAATGAGAGAATTAGCAGAACAAATACATGGTATACAGGTTGATTCTAATACTACTGTAATAGATCTTATGGTTCAGAATGATACGTTTAGGGCTGTTGTTAAAGGTATCATAAGAGGAGCAAAAACAGTTCGAATAAATCCAACAGGTGTTGACACTTATGAGACAGTTTTAGAAATTGATAAAGATATGATGTTAATGATGTTAAGAAATGCAAGAAGAACGTAGTCTTTGAAATGAATAAAAATATCTTAAAAATTATAAAGTTTTTTCAATACATTTTATCAACGTGTATTTTGATTGTATTTAGTAATTCTTTATTAGCTAATGATAATGCAAACTTCAAACAAGTTGAAGCCACAGGAAGAGCTGTTTTAATTGCTGGTGATATTGAAACATCAAGAAAAAGAGCTTTGGAAGATGCATTATACATTGCAGCTTTGAGAGGTGGGGCTGACATACATGGATTTTCTGCGATTAGTTCCAATACTATAATTAATGATCAATCGATTGTAAAAGCAACTAATAGAGTTTTAGATTTTAAAATATTATCTGAAAAACAAAGTAAAGAATTTATAAGTATTAAGATAAGTGCTGTTATCGGCGGGAAATTATCTGAAAAAAATTGTAAAAATAGACCGATAAATATTACCTTATTCAAAGGATCTTACAATATCGAATCAAGTGTACCGTCAAAGTTAGCTAGATATACACCAATGTGGTATGGTCAAATATATGATGTAATTTCGAAACTACCAAATGTAAAAGCAATAAATCACAAAAATAAATCGCTTAAACAAATAATCAAATCTAAAGTAAACTCATCTTTTGATTATAATGCACTTACCAATGGATTACCCATCATACAAGCTGGTGATTATAGTCTTGTTCCTGAATTATCATTAACAGAGAATAATAAACAAAATAGTTTTTCAAATTATTTGTTAAAAGTTTCCTTCAAAATTTTCAAAGGACCTGAAATTAAATTAATGACTACTAAAACTTATGACATACTAATCGAATATCAATATAAAAGTAAATTTCAGTTTATAAATAATATTTCTACGTCTGATATCCAATTAGTTGATCAAAATGTGCATCATCATATGCTCCTTGCCGCAACTAAATTTTTACAAGATCTAAATTGTCGTCCTTTAGAAGGTAAATTAACTATAAACGATGGTAATTTGCTAGTTGATTTGGGAAAGAAACAAGGCCTTAAACAAAAACAGATTGGGTTAGTAAAAGGTATTAATATTAAAAACTCAATGCTTAATAATAGTTCAGTAATAGTGCATACTAACAAGATATATGACAATTATAGCATTTTATTGCCTTTAAATGATAATGTAAAATTAAGTAATTTAGACAATCTGATTGTTGAATTTGTGGAGTAATTTAATGAAAAAAAATCAAATTTTTTACTTATATTTAGTATTTATTTTTTTCTTTTCTAAAATATCTATTTCAGAACCTTTTGTAGTATTAGAATACAGAGGTAACATGGAAAGGGGTAATTTAACTTCCGATAATTCATTTTTGAAAGATTTAAATTATAGCGCTAAGCATGTTGTATTAAAAAATGAAACTTTAAGTGATATAATGCTAAATTATTATGGCTCAAAATCATTTAATAATAATATTTTGAGCTTAGCTATTGTTCATTTTAATAAGAAAGCTTTTGTAAGAAATAACCCTAATTACCTATATTCAGGAAAAAAACTTTATCTTCCAAGTATTAATGAAATTAAAGATTTAATTATTAAAAAAAATAATAATAAAGAAAATACTGAAAAAAATAATTCATCAATTACATCTCAGATATACTTTTTTGGAGGTTGATTAATTGTTTAAGATATTTTCTAAATATTTGCTTACTGTTTTGACGTTTACTTTATTGAGTAAACCAACAATAGCTATAACGGGAAAAGACATTTCAGAAAAAGTTTCAGAATGGCTTGTTTCAGAAGGTATAAAGGGTAAACCTCTTTTTTCAGAAACTAGCGTGTATAAGGATTGTAAAAATAATCTCGAAATTAAAAAACTTTATAAAAATTATAAAACAGTAAAAGTAAATTGTTCAGATGAAAATGGCTATCAGTTATTAATAAGAATTAAAATTCCTAATAAAAAATATAAAAATAAGAATTTATTAAATTCAAAAATTAAACAAAACAAAATACTTAAAAAGGTAAATAAAAAAGTCAAAACAAAAAGAATTTTTAAAGTTTTAAAATTAAAGAGATCTCTTGAAAAAAACTCAATTATAGAGTTGGGTGACATAGAAGTAGTAGAACTATTCAATTCATCTCAAAAATCATTTTTTTCACATAAAAAAGAATTAGTTGGAAGAAAACTAAAGAAAAATTTAAAAATGGGTCAATTATTGCATCCTAGACATTTGTATAAAAAATTTGAAGTAAGTAGCGGAGATGTTATTTCAATTGTTTCAAATATTGGGAATGCCTCGGTTACTGTGTCAGGGGAAGCACAAGGTTCCGGAAATCTAGGTGACTTGATTAGAGTAAAAAATTTAAGAAGTGGGAAAATAATTAAAGGTTATATAAAAAAAGATAAAATAATTAAAATATTTCGCTAAAATAATTAAATTGGTTGTCGTTATAAATACTGTGGAGATAAATAAAATGGATAAAATAACAAATAACATCATAAATAATCTACCTAAGAATGAGGTTAGAGACTCTAAAAAGTCTTTAAATGATTTGGTAAATTCATCATCTTCAGTTGATAAAGCCATGTCTTCAAATGTTGTGGATATAAAAGATACTAAGAAGTTAGTTTCTGAAATGGCTAAATCAGCCCCTATTGATGTTGACAAAGTTGCAAAAATTAAAGAGGCAATTTCATCTGGTAACTATCCTCTTGACTTAGACAAATTATCTGATGCTCTTATGCAGGCATACAGAGAAATGAAATCCTAGGTTTCAGAGATTAATATGATTGATAACTTAAACAAGTTAGATTTAAATTTAAATAAATTAGAAGAATTTGATAACAAAAAGTTTTCTTCTAATAATTTTAGAGAAGTTAATCAACAACTAGGATTGATTATGTGTCAATTAAAATCTTCAACGAATGTTGATACCGTAAAAAAACTTGGTGCGGATGAACAGGTTTTTTTAGAAAAAATATTAATTAAAATTGAAAAATTAGAATCAAAAATTCAACTGAAAGCAAATCTTTTAAATTCTTTTTCAAAATCCATTATTTAAATACTTAAATTTTTTATAGTAATTTTGTATAAAATAATGAATATATATGAAATGTTTATAGATTATTTATTATCCAATTTTGAAATACTTATCTTCTTTTCCATCTGTTTAATAGTAGCAGGTTTTTTTTTATTATTTTTCTTTCAAAATTTAAAATTTAAAAATAATAAAGATACAATAACTGAATATGCTAATGATCTTCATAAAACGAACAAAGAAATTAGAGAATATCTTATTGTTGTAGGTAATTTACTAGAAAATCAAAAAAAAGAAATCACAAATATTTCTGATAAAATAGTTTTTATTGAAAGAGAAATTAGTAGATTAGGAAATATTAAAGGGTCAGAGGATATGTTAAGCAAGGCTATTGATATGGTAAAAAATGGTTATGATAGAGAAGAAATAAAAAATAAAACTGGTTTAAGAGAAGATGAGGTTGAGGCTATATATACTTATTATAAAAAATAATTCTATACTTCATCCTTCTTTTCCAAATCTTCAAGCAAAATTGCTTTACTTCCTTCTATCATTTTCTTGGCATCCTCGTCAGTTACGTCGATTTGAATGCCTGATGGGAAACGAACACCGTTAACTTCCGTAGTTTCTTTTATTTGAACTCTTACCCATTCAACTGGAATATTTGTAGGTTTTTTGGAACGCTTTATAATTTTTTCAACAATATTACTATTATCATTTGTTTCTTTAGCAGGAATATTGTCATTTGCGCTATTTTCGTCGATAAGACCCTGAATCCTTTGATTCAAAACTGAAACTCTAGCAGCTAGGCATGCAATTTTAAATATCAAGCCATCTTCTCTATTAGATGCTTGTTTTATTTTAACTGCAATTTCTTCAAGTGTTAATTCTTCAAACTCGTTTAAGAGTTCTTCTTTTTTATCAATAATTTTTTCTGAAAAATCCATAATTTAATCCTACACCATTAATTAATTACGGCAATTAAAAAAATATTAAAGTTTTAATACAAAATAATTTATATTTTATCACCAATTAAATTGGCATCCTATTTGCAATTATAGCTTCAGATAAAGAAATTATAAGAGTTTTTTAGTAATGGATACAATTAAAGATCAATTATCTTTTTATTCATCAGCCTTACAACTAAGAGGTAAGCGAAATAACATTTTAGCTTCAAATATTGCTAACGCAGCAACTCCTAATTACAAGGCAAGAGACATTAGTTTTGAAGATGAAATTAAAAAATTTGATAGAAATGGTCCGATAATAACTTCACATGCTAACCATATAGTTAAAAATTCTGGCAAATCAATTAATGAGGCATCGTATAGGGAGCCATTAATAACATCTTTAGACGGAAATACAGTTGAGCTAGCTGTGGAACAAATGCAATTTGCAGAAAATTCAATGAGATATTCTACTACAGTCAATTTTCTAAATGGGAAAATTAATAAAATTATGTCGGCAATTAGGGGCGAGTGATGGATATTAAATCAGTTTACGATATTGCCGGTAGAGCTATGGCGGCTCAGTTAGTAAGATTAAACACAGTAGCTTCAAACCTTGCTAATGCTGGTTCTACCACTGGTGATCCAAAGACAACTTATAGACCTTTGAAACCAATTTTTGAAACTCAATATAGTGATTTAGTAAAAAAAAATGGTGTTGCAACAGTTGATGCTGTTGAAGTTAAAGAAATTGGAAGAGAGCCTATTAAATCTTATATGCCGGCACACCCTGCAGCAGATGAAGCTGGATATATATATAAAGCAGCAGTAAATGTTGACGAAGAAATGGTAGATATGATGGAGGCATCCAGGCAATACCAAAATAACGTAGAAGTTATAACAACTTTAAGAGCTCTAACAATGCGAACACTTAATATAGGGAAGTAAAATATTATGTCAGAAATAAATTCATCAAATCAATCATTAACTAACATTTTAGATAAATTAGGAATTAATTCTGCTAAAGAAAAATTTGCACCAAAAGAAACAAAAGATCAACTGGGACAAGAAGATTTTCTTAAGTTGATGACTACGCAATTACAAAACCAAGATCCTTTTGCCCCTGTTGATAATGCAGATTTTATCGCTCAAATGGCTCAATTTTCTACGGTTACTGGTATTACTTCTATGGACGAAACTATGAAGTCTGTAAGCCAACAGCTTTCTGAAATGAGAATTGCATCAACAACCCAATTAATGGGACATTCTGTATTAGTTCCTGGTAAATACGCAAGACCAGACAAAGAAGGAATTATAAGTGGTGTTGTAGATTTACCTGATACTGCTTCAAACTTAAACATCATTTTTGAAAATAGCGATGGTGAGGTTTTACATCAAGATACTCTTGGTATGCAAAAAGCTGGTTTAGTTGGTTTCGAGTGGAAAGAATTACCTGAAGAAATAAAGACTTCAAGTTCGCCAATAACAATCAGAGCATTTACAGGTAATACAGGTGACACAGGTGAGTTGGCAACTCAAGTTTATGCAAGTGTTTCTGGAACCTCTAAAACCGAAAATGGAGTAATGTTAGAAGTTGAAGATTATGGAACAATTGACCCTTCACAAGTTGTCAGATTCAAGAATTAAAAAAATATAATATACTAGGAGAAATTAGAGATGTCATTTTATACCGCTCTTACAGGACTTAACGGATCACAAGCAGATATTTCAGCTACCTCAAATAATATAGCAAACGTTGCAACCACGGGTTATAAAAGAAGCAAGGCTGAATTTGGTGATATCTTCGCTACCTCTCCATTGCAGAACAGCTCATCTTCTATTGGTTCTGGTACTATTTTGAAGGGTATTAAACAGCAATTTACTCAAGGTAATGTTTCATCATCACTTAATGCCTTGGATATGGCTATTTCAGGACAAGGATTTTTTGCATTAAAGCCATCATTGACTACTAACCAAACTGTTTACACAAGAAACGGATCTTTCTCAGTAAATAACGACAGATATGTTGTAGACTCTGCAGGACAGTTTGTTCTAGCACTTCCAGTTTCTGACGATGGATCTGTCCAAGGTGGTGAAATTGTAGATGCTAAACCACTCAAATTAGAACTAGAAGCAGGTGAAGCTAAAAAGACTGATAACCTTGAGTTGGCTGTTAACTTACCAGCATCATCAACTGTCTTTGCTTCAGCCGATGATTTTGACCCTGCAAACCCAGCAACATTTAACTCATCAACATCTGTTACTATTTTTGATAATTTAGGTAATCCAGTGATTGCAACAGCTTATTTTATCAAAACACAGGCTGCGCAAGGTAATGAAGCTACACACAAGTATCAAACTAAGTTTATTGTTGACGGAAGAGAAGTTGAACCTTCTTTGACTGAAGCCATATCACCTACTGGTCAAACACTAGTTGTTGATAGATTTGGTCAAATTATTCCTATGAATGAAAAGCCTCAAATTATATCAGTAGCGCAAACACAACCATTATTTTACTTAGATGATTTATCTAATAAAACTGTTTCTAAAGCAGCCACTGTTACCTCAACAGTCCTTGAAGATGCGGCTTTTACAGCAACGGCGCCATCTATTACAGTCGTAACTGACCCACTACAATATAATACTACATATGAAGCTAACCCAACATTAAATAAATCTACTTACTGGGGAAAAGATTTTCTTACAGTTCGTGTTGACGATACAACTGGTAGTGCTGGTTTTAAGAGTATAGATATTAGGCCAGGAACATACACGGCTGCAACATTAGCGTCTGAAGTTCAAAGGGCCATTAATGCTGGTCTTGGGGACGATCAAAAATTATCAATAGATCCAGTTACAGATGGCAGTTTTTCTATTCAGTTCAACCAATTAGATAACAATGATGAAATTCAAACCTTAACGGCTATAAATGTTGATATGATGCAAGATAGTTTTGTAACAGAGAGCCTTTTTTCTTCTACAAACGGAATAGAGAACGTCGCGTCTCCAAATTTTACTCGAGAAGAATTTTTAGCACATGCGCAACTAAAAATTAACGATGCACTTAATAGAGCGGCTGTGTCAGCTGATGGAAATACAAATAATTCATCCACTTATGGAGTAAATTCGTCATTATTTGCAAGAGCAACTGGTTTAAAATTATCTGGAGCGATAAAGGAAACTGAGGTTTTAAGTTTTAATTACAAGAAACCTACTAGTGATTTGACTGATGAAAACAATATAACTACAGAAGAAAAATTTTTACTTCATAGTTATTACAATTCTTCTCCGGAATTAAAAGTTTTTGACAAAGCTATAGATGTACTTCCGGTAAGTGGTAACACTATGGTACAAGATTCTAGTGGCACACTTAAAGTTTACATAAACGATTCAACAAATACTATAAGTTCTACAAGTTTCCCTACTGAAGTTTATCTTGCAGGTGAGTTTGATACTACTACTTCTACTGTTAATAACTTAAAATATAATGGTGCAAAATTTTCTGTTTCCAGCGCTGGAACAGATGCAAATGGAAACGAATTTTTAAATCTAAAATCAGATTCAACAACAGCCATTAATATCGCAGACACTAAAATAAAAGTTTTACATACTGAATCAAAAGATGTTTCTGCCTATTTTGAAGGTGGGACAGGTATTTTTTCTGGACAAACTGAACACTTTGGTAGCAACAGAATAGTTTTAAAAGAACTTAATAAGCATGCATATTTAAACAATAATGTTATGCAGCCAAACACATTATTAAATGATTCGTCAGTAGATGCCTCAACACCGGGTGACAATGGCAACCTAACTGTAGATACGACTGTAGGCTTTCCATCAAGTGGTACATTAATTATTGGGACAGAGGAAATAACATATACAGGCAAAACTGCAACTACATTTACTGGGATTGATCGTGCTGCAAATAGTACGACAGCTGCTGTACATTCAGATGACGCTACAATTACGCTAAAAACATTTACTGATGGAATTTTTAGCAGTTTTACTGATGAATTAAGAAACACAACACTTACTGACGCTTCAAAGTTAGTTTATGAAAAAACTGGATTGGGTACTAGCGGTGGAAATACAATAAAGGTTGACGGAGGAACTCACGGATTACAAGTTGGTGACTCAATTGTAGGAGTTGGTGTGGCTACGGGAGCAAGAATAGGATCTATTAATCATGATACATCAACTGTTACTCTTGCAAGCGGAACTTTATCAGCAGCCTTAACAGCAGGTACAACTAAAGTTACATTTATAGCAGATAAACATACAACTGGTTCAGCTAGTAGTGGTAGTAATCAATTAACAGTAGCCGATGTAACTGGGATTACTGCTGGTGATGCGGTCTATGGAACAAATATAGCCGCTAATACAACTGTAAGTTCAATATCTGGAAGTGTTGTAACTTTATCAAACAATGCATCAGGAAACATTTTTGGTGGCGACATCACTTTTGTTGATGCAGATAAAGTAGGAACTGGTGCAGTAACGGCATCTGTTGCAAATGGTGCCACTGCAATGACAACAAGTGCAGATGTTTCAGCTAACTTAGCCGTAGGAATGATTGTAGAGGGTACTGGGATTGCAGAAGGAACAACTATAACAGCTGTCTCAGGAACTTCTGTTACATTGAGTACTGCCACAACTGCGGCCTTAAGTGGTACAGCTGTCACATTTTTGCCAGTTGAATCAGGTACTTTAACAGTAGGTTCTACATCTGGATTTACTGATGCAACGGCAGCTGCTCCTGGAAAAGTAAAAATAGGAGATGAAATCATTTCTTATACAGGTAAAACTGCTACAACTTTAACCGGAGTTACAAGGGGTATTGATAACTCAACAATTTCATCACATCTAGCTACTGCAACTGTAAGTCTTTTAGATAGTGTTACAAACCTTGGTTTACAAAAAAGGTCAACCGATGTTAGTGGTGCACAAATTACAGCAACAGCAACTTCAATAACAGTAGATTCTACTGATGGATTTGAAGATAACGGTTATATAAGAATAAATGATGAAGTCATAGCCTATACTGGCAAAACAGCAACTACATTTACAGGTCTTACGAGAGGTGTAAGCGGAACAACAGCTTCAACACATGAAATTGATAATCAAATAATACAGGAAATAAATATTTCTGATGACTGGGTAGACGAGAATGATCCTGCATTAAAAATAGCTTATGACATATCTGGTCAAAATTTTACATTACAAGGAATACCCTCTAAAATTGGTACTTCAACAGCTAGTAAAATGTTTTCTTTTTCTGCATATGGGCCAGGTGAGGGTAACAACGCAAATGCAATAGGTTTAAAAACACAAAGTAACAAAGCTTCATCAAACATTGGTGGAGGAGCTGTTTTAAAAGCTGAATCTGTTTTATTCACTGGAGATCAGATTGCTGCAGATACCCAGCGAGCATATGGTGTAGAAGTTTCTTATAATAACTTAACTCGTAAGTTTAGTATTGCTAGTGGATCAACCGGTGAAAATATCCCAGCCAACTCTGCTGTTGGTGTGGGTGATGCAGGTCAGGCCTCATCTAATATTGAAATTGGAAGACTTGCAATAGTAGATGGAGTTGCAACAGCGTCTGCTGCTGGAATCGGGGGTACGAGTGCTCTTTTAGGAATTAATGCGACGAGTGCTATTACAACTGTAACTGCAGATACTTCAGGAAAAGGCTTGCAGTCTTCAGCAGCTGTTTTAAATGGTAAAACCTCCAACGAGGATTTGTCTGAAGATTTCTTTTTATCAGATGCTGCGGAAGAAACGATTTTTGTTGTAAATGCGAATGACATTACTGCTGCTATTAAGGTTCCTGAGGGCGTTTATAATGGAACATCTTTAGCAACTGCGTTACAGTCAAGAATTAATCAAATGGAAGATAGTTCTGGTAATACAGTAAACGGTGTAACAGTGGCTTATGATACTACCGGCAATTCTTTTTCATTTACTACAGGAACTACCGGATTAAATAGTAAAATATTCGTATCAGGAAGTTCACGAATGGGACTTGACGACTTAGAATTAGTAACAGGAACAACACCCTCATTTGTTGATATGGCTACGGCTACAGCAAGCTCTGCAACTGGACAATCTTTATATGTTAATGATGCTGGAACTACAACTACTTTAGCACCAGAAAATTCATGGACAGCAACTACGGATGGAACTTTTGCTAAGGTATTCTTAAGACCAGGTGAGTTAACTTTTGACACTCAAGGTAACTTAGTTAGTCCTATCCAAAAAGTTGGTTATAAAGGTGATTTTGCCGCAGATGCTGCTGCTGGTACGAATGCACTATCTATTGATTTAGATTTAAATTTTGACGGATCAACCCAGTTTGCATCTGACTTCAATGTCAGATCTGTTACCCAAGATGGTCAAACTGTTGGTAAGCTTGATGGTTTGGATATTGCCGCTAACGGATTAGTTAGTGCTAACTATACTAACGGTCTTAATATAGCTTTGGGAAGGTTAGTTATGGTTAACTTTAACAACCAAAATGGATTAAAACAAATTGGTAATGCAACTTATGTTGAAACTTCTGTTTCAGGTGTGGCTGCAGTTGGAGAGGCCGGTGCTGATGGATATGGTACTATATTATCCGGTTCATTAGAAAGATCAAATGTTGATATTACTGAAGAACTTGTAAATTTAATCACAGCTCAAAGAAACTTCCAGGCAAACGCAAAAACAATTGAAACTAATACAAGCTTGACACAAGCAATAATTCAAATCAGGACATAATTGATTAGTTAAATAAGAGGTAAAATTATGGATCGAAGTATTTACACCGCTCTTAATAGCATGAATATCTTAAGAGACAATCAATCTGTTACAGCACAAAATCTTGCAAATATAAGTGTGACTGGTTTCCAAAAAGATATTCAAATTAATTTTTCCTCAGTCTATTTAGATCGTGATAAAGGCATTGATCCCAGAGTTATGGCATTACAAGAACCCGGAGGTTATGATAGCACACCAGGGCCGATACAACAAACTGGTGCACCTTTGGACTTAGCTGTTGATGGTAGTGGATATTTTATTGTTAAACCTGCTAATGGAAAAGTGGCGATGTCTCGAAGAGGCGACTTTACAGTTTCTGCCGATGGAACCTTAAGAGATGGAACAGGAACCCAGCCACTTAGTGTGGATCTTGAACCTATTGTAGTTCCACCACATAGAACAATTTCAGTTTCAGGTGACGGAATAATTGAAATTGAACCTTTAAATGCTCCTCTTGGTCAAAAAGTAAAAGTAGCCCAGTTGGCTACAACTTATGGCTCTGAAGTTCCATTAGCAAAAACTATAGATGGTTTTGTTAGACCTATAGATGGATCTATTCCTGAAACTGATAACAGGACACTTTTATTAAGTGGTTTTTTAGAGGGGTCAAACGTAAAGTCAGTTGACGAGCTAGTTGCTGGTATTGACCAAGCAAGAGCTTATGAAATTAATGTAAAATTTGTTACTACTGCTAAAGAAATTGACGAAGCGACAGCTTCTTTGATGAGAATGCCTAGTTAATACTCCTCCATAAATTGGCATATGTATTGCATTATAATTCTTTATTAATAATAAGGAGTTTAATATGTCTAACGCGATGCACGTTGCTAAAACTGGTTTAAATGCTCAAAATAGTAGAATGCAAGTTATTGCTAATAATTTAGCTAACGTAAATACTACAGGTTTTAAAAGAGATAGAGCAAATTTTGAAACACTTTTATATCAGGTTATAAAAGCATCTGGTGCACAAACATCTGGAGAAACGAAAACAAACTCAGCATTTTCAGTGGGAACAGGTGTTCGTATTATTAATGCTGATAAATTATTTTCTCAAGGAAATATAGTTTCATCCGATAATGCATTAGATGTATCAATAGATGGTTCAGGATTTTTTCAAGTTTTAATGCCAGACGGAAGAGTTGGTTACACGAGAAATGGTGCCTTTGGTAGAAATGCTGAAGGTCTTCTCACAACTGCATCTGGATATGTGATTCAACCTGAAATTGCTATACCGGAGGGAGTAACAAGTATTAACATTTCAGCTGACGGTATTGTTTCTGTCCAAAATCCTGGAGAAGTTGAAGCAGAGGAAGTAGGACAGTTTCAGTTAGCTGACTTTCCAAACTCCAGAGGTTTACAACCAATAGGACAGTCAATGTTAGTAGAGACGCCTGCAAGTGGTGTTCCTGTTATTGCAAACCCTTTTGAAAACGGTTTTGGTAGTTTAGTCCAAGGTGCTCTAGAAAGCTCAAACGTCAATGTCGTTCAAGAATTAGTTGATATGATTGAAACTCAAAGAGCTTATGAAGTTAATTCAAAAGCAATATCTGGTGTTGATGATATGCTTAGATTTATAAGTCAAAATCTATAATTAGAGGTTACGATGAAAAAGTTAATTATAATAGCCTCTATATTTTTAATAAATGGTTGCTCCACGTATGTAGAGGAAGTCAATAATAAACAGTTTAAACCACTGACACCGTCTTTTGAGGAATTTAATAGAGAAGAGCCTTCAAATGGCGCAATTTTTAGTACAAGTTCTTCAGGTCTTTTTTCATCAGACAGAAGAGCAAAAAAAGTTGGTGATATTTTATCAGTAACTTTAAGTGAAACATTCTCTTCAAATAAAGCTGTAACAAATTCATCTGGAAAAACAGATACTATTGGAGCTGAGGTTGGTCCAACAGGATTATTAAGGAATTTTGCTGGTTTAGGAGGAAGTGCTTCTAAAACGAACTCTTTTTCAGGTTCTATGGCTACTAATCAATCAAATAGTTTGAGTGGGACACTATCTGCTACTGTAGTTAGAGTTTTTCCCAATGGAAACTTGGAAATAAAAGGACAAAAAAAATTGAGGATAACTGAGGGTACAGAATATATCAGATTAAGCGGAATAATAAGGCCTCAAGATATATCTACTACAAATTCAGTTTCGTCGGCTAAAATAGCTGAGGCACAAATTGAATATGTAGGTGCAGGGATACTCGACAGCGCAACAAAACCCGGATGGGGAAGTAAGATATTTAGAGCAATTTCACCATTTTAGGATATTACGCATGGAACATTTTAAAAAATTTATATTATTTAATTTCTTGATTTTATTCACTGCTAACACAGTAATGGCAGATAGATTAAAAGATATGGTTAGTTTCGCAGGAATTAGAACAAATCAACTCATGGGATATGGAATTGTTGTGGGACTTGATGGGACAGGAGACTCTTCATTAGGTGTAACCCTTCAAAGCATGCAGTCTACTATATCTCAATTTGGTATGAACATTGATACTGGCAGTTTAAGTGGCAAAAATGCTGCGGCTGTGATGATTACTGCTGACTTAGATCCCTTTGTTAAAGTTGGTCAGAAAATTGGTATTACAGTTTCATCTATGGGTAAAGCAAAAAGCTTGAGAGGTGGGACGCTTTTAATGACGCCTTTAAAAGGTGCTGATGGTAAAACTTACGCAATTGCACAGGGAAATCTGGCAGTTGGTGGTTTTGGTGTAGAAGGTGCAGATGGTTCTTCAATGTCTGTTAATATTCCAACTGTAGGTACTATTTCAAATGGTGCAACAGTTGAAAGAATGGTTGAGGCCCCGTTTATAAATTCGAATAATTTTGTAATGAATCTTCACCAAGGCGATTTTACTACGGCTAACCGCATTACAGAAGAAATCAACAAAGTTTTTGGCCCTGATGTTGCTAAAGCTCTAGATCATACTTCTGTATCAGTTAGGGCACCAAAAGATCCATCTCAGAAAGTAAGTTTTATGAGTTTACTTGAAAATATAGAAGTTGATCCAGCGTCACCAATTGCCAAGGTAGTTGTAAACGCAAGAACAGGAACGATCGTAATAGGAGGTGACGTAAGAGTTACCCCTGCAGCAGTAAGTCATGGTAGTTTAACGGTTAAAGTCAATGAAGATACTAACACAACACCTGGTCAAACTCTTTATGATGATGCTGGAAATATAACTACAACTACTGCTGCTAATGAAGAAAAAGATACTGAAATAGAGGCAGGTGCAGAGACGGCGTCAGCATTTGTTTTTGATGCCGGAACATCTTTAGCAGATGTGGTTGATGCCATCAATGCCATCGGTACTACAAGTGCTGACTTAGTAGCAATTTTAGAGGCTCTTAGGGCTGCAGGCGCTTTAAGAGCTCAAATGATTATTATTTAAAGGTAGAGTTAATGGACAATTCTATTTCAAAAGTAAATCAGATAGATTTTCTAGCAACAAAGGTTTTTCAAGATCAAAAATCTTTGTCTTTAAAAGATAAAAATAATCAAGATTTAAAAAATGTTGCAGAGCAGTTCGAATCTATTTTTGTACATCAAATGTTAAAACAGGCAAGACAAAGTAGGCTAGCAGAGGGTGTGTTTAGTTCTGACGCTCAAGATACATTTAATAACATGCTTGATGTTGAATACTCACAAATTTTATCAAAGAAAAATAATTTTGGTATAGCAGAGGCATTAATTAAACAGTTTCAACCACATTTTCAAGCTAAGAAAGAAAAGTAAATGGCCTCCTTATTTGAGATTGGTAAAACTGGAGTACAAGCTTACAGACAAGCATTATCTGTAACGGGTCAGAATATTGCCAATATAAATACTGAAGGATATAATAAAAGAAGTGCAGATGTAAGCGAAGTCGCCGGTGTATCTGGAGGTCCTACAAATGTTTCTGACAGTTCTGGACTTGGAGTAAGAGTTACCAATGTTAGGCGTTCTTTCGATGCTTACTTGTCAGATAAAACCAGGTCGTCTCAATCTGACTATGAAATGTTAAACGACTTCGTTAACAAGTTGAGTGATTTAGAAAACATGTTATTACCGTCAGGTAGTGATTTAGGTGTTTTTATAGGAAGATTTTTTGACTCACTTCAGGAAATTGCAAGTAATCCAGATAGCGTTTCTGCTAGGACTGTTGCATTGGAAACTGGAAAAGCCTTGGCATCTTCTTTTAACAATTATGACGATCAACTTAAAAATTTTAAGTCAAGTGCACTTCGCCAAGTTGATGTTAAAAATACTGAAGCCAATTTATATATAAATCAACTGGTTCAAGTTAATAAGTTAATTGCTACAAGTGGATCAAAAAATGCATCAAATGAGGTCTTAGACGCAAGAGATCTATTATTAAAAGATTTATCAAAACTTATGAATTTTACAGTAGATTATTCTGATACAGGAGAAGCTATAGTCAGACTTGGAGATTCTGGAAATGGAGTATATATAGTCAACAGAAACAAAGGGGCTATAGTATCATCTGCTTCAGATGGAAAAAATGTTTCACTAGTTGTTAATAATGATGGAGTAAAAACAACAGGTATATTTTCGTCAGGTATACTAAGTGGAATTTCACAATTTTATAGCTTAGTTGATTCAGTCAGTAGCGAAATTAACAGCCTTGCAGAACAATTTTCCAATGAGATTAACAACGTACAGACATCTGGAATTGACTTAAATGGTAACTTAGGAAAGTCAATGTTTTCAGTTAATTCTATGGCTCCAAAAGCTAATTCTAATAATAAAGGAACCTTAAACTTTAATATGGAAGTAGGTAATCCAAGTAAAATAGCTCAAGAAAAAATTTTAGTGAACTATTCTCAAGCAAATAATAATTGGGAAATAAGAAACTCAAATGGTCTTTCACTTGCGTATGGAAACAAAATTAATTTTGATGGATACCAAATTGAAGTTTTAGGTCAGGCCCAGAATGGTGATGGATTTGAAATTTCTCCTACATTGACAAAAGCTGGTGCAATGAATTTTGATTTAAAAAGTCCAGAAGATTTTGCTGCAGCATCTCAGAATTTAATTTCAAAAAGCTCTTCTAATGTTGGTAATGTTGAACTAAATATTATTGGTTCAGCTGTTACCCCTAAAATAAATTTTCCAGAAAAAATTCAAGATGTCTTTACTTCTAGTAGTAATCCTTTGGTTGCAACTACTTTTCTAAAAGATGGAGCGGTAACAACAATTCCATCATCAACTAAATCAATTAATTTAAGCTCATTAGGAAATCAATCCTCTGGAACATTTACAATTTCAGATGCTGATATTAAAGGTTTTTCCTCTTTTAATATAAAATTAGCAAACGCTAATGAAATTACTATTAGTTCTGCATCTACGGATCCGGGAGACGGTATAAAATCGGTAAAAGAATTTGCTGATCTTTTAAATTCCGGCCTAATGTTAGATGGTATAAGTCAACATGATTTTAAAAATTATGGTTTATTTGCCTCAGGTTCTAACGGATACCTTACAATAGCATCATCAGTATCAGATATTTCAAGTTCATCCATTTTATCAAAGGGTAATTCCTATACTCCAACAATCTCAAATATTACTGCTACGTCTTCATTAGCGAGCAATGTTCAAGTTTTCACCAGAGATGGAAGGCATGTGTCTGGAACATCACTAAATACAGCTGAAATAGCTTCATTAATTAAATCTGAAAATGGTTTTTTAGAATCCGCCGAATACAGAAATGATTATTTAAACAATAATTATAGAGGGATCAATTTATCTCGAAAAACTGTTAGTGGAGATTTTGTTAGAAATTTTGGCTCTAATATTAGTTATAATGAACAAGCAACAGACATGGATGGATTATTAACCTCAAAGACTGTTACTTCTGGGTCTATTACTTTAGACGGTCTTAGACAATATTCTAAAGAGTTAAATTCCAAGATTTCTATTGCATGCGAAAAAGATGAATCTGGGAGAACGTTCACTATAGCAGGTTATGATTTAGATGGACTTTATCAAACGGAAACTATTCCGGGTGGAAATGCAACTACAGTTACTGGTTCGAAAGTATTTAGAAAAGTTACTAGTGTAAGTATTAATGGAAATTCTGCTGGTAAAATTACTATTGGAACAGAAGCGGTTAGTAGTACATTAAAAGTAACTAATAGTGATAGTGTAGTTAAAACAACTAATGTACCTGTAGGTTCAAGTGCATATTATTTAGCTAATAAACTTAAAACTGAATTAGCCGGCTCAGGTGTAAACTTGTCAGCTAGCACTAGTGTAATGTTAGGACCATTAGACGAGAGTGTGAGTGGTGCATTTACTTTTGACTTAAAGGGTAAAAATACAGATG
This sequence comes from alpha proteobacterium SCGC AAA536-G10, assembly GCA_000384615.1. Classification (GTDB taxonomy): domain Bacteria; phylum Pseudomonadota; class Alphaproteobacteria; order Puniceispirillales; family Marisalimonadaceae; genus Marisalimonas. The sequence continues at coordinate 48,645 of ARQU01000002.1, forward strand.
CAGTTTCAATAAATACAAGTGTGTCTGCAACAGATTTGTCTCTGCTTGCCAAAAGTATTAACGAGTACAGTAGTCAAACAGGTTTAACAGCAAATGTGACAAGTGATTTTAAAAGAATTATTATAACATCAGAAGAAGGTCACAACATCAACTTTCAAAATATTACAGCTCCTTCAGATTTTTATTTAGAAACTATAGGTAAGGATTTTACTAATTTAAATATTCAAACAAATCCAAAGTTATTGATAGATGTTAGTGATTCAAAAAAATCTTCAGCGAATATTAAAGGGGAGATAAAATTTGTATCTAGTGAAAATTTTTCTGTTCAGACTGATTCAGGTTTGGTGTTGTCAGCTGCAGCAGATTTGCTAAAAAATGGATATATAGACGTTCAAAGAAGTAAGACTGGTGAAACTGTTATAATTTCCCCAGAAGTATTTAATGATCTTGATAATAGCTTAGGTTCACCAGATGGAAAAAAAGCAACAGTTGGTTTATCTAAATATGGATTAGATATAAATCAAAAAGATTACAAGTTGTATATAAGGGACGGTAATAGTTTATATGAAAGTGCAAACCCAGGTGTAGCAGGAACTTTATCTCTTGATGGGAAATTAAAAGATGCAAATAATTTAAATGCTATTGTAAGTATCTACTCTACTGCTAGCGAAACAGGTAATACATTTACTGTTACGGGAACTAATTTAGCTGGAACAACTATCACAGAAGCTATTACAGGAGGATCTGCTGGTGAAAGAGTATATGGCTCTACTATTTTTCAAACCATAACATCTATAACAACTTCTGCTACAGCAAGCGGTAACATTAAAATAGGTACTTATGGATGTAATGCCATTAATGATGATGATAGTTTAGTAGAATGGACTTCTTTTTCATCAGGATCAATTTCAATGGATGGTGTGTTATCCACAGCAGATTATCTTGGAGCTAAAATTAAAATTAAAAGTCAACAGGACACAACAGGTACAAGTTTTGTTATTGCAGGTACGGATTTAAATAATGAGGTTATAACAGAGACTATAATTGGATCTAATGGAGGTATAGTAACCACATCAAATATTTTTAAAACTGTGACGTCTATAAATTCTTCAGGAACTAGCGATGGTAAAATCCGAATAGGGACCGAAGCAGCAGACGGAGATTGGAATACAACTATAGATGCAAACGCATTAAATATTGATACTCAAAAAGATATATCTACTGCCCTTTTAACTTCACTTAGATCTGAAACCCCAACTTCTCAGTTAAAAGGTATAGTACTAAATTCTTTGCCAAGCGAAGGCCAGTCTGTTGATTTAAGTTTTGAAGGACAGGTTTACTCACTGAAAATGATATCAGGTGAATTAGTTGTAGAGGGTCCTGAAACAAACAGAATTAAAGCTCGTTTTAACGGGACATCGGAAAGTATTTCTAACTTAATAGCGACTTCACAACCTGGTACTGCATTAACCGCAATAACTGTCAACGGATTAAATTCTATTACAGCAGACCCAGATGGTCTGGTTGATAATGAAACTAGAGGAAGTTCTGGAAACTTTACTATTGACGGTGCATTATCCTCAGTTGCTTCCACAAATTTAAAATCTACAGTCAGTATTTCAAGTTCAAACAATAATGCTTCAGTTACCTTTACAATTACAGGGACAAATGTAGATGGTACTGCTCAAACGGAAACAATTACAGGTGTCAATGCAAATACTGTAAATGGAACTAAATTTTTTAAAACTATTACTCAAATTTCATCAGATGCAGCTGCTAGTGGAATTAATGTAGGAACATCTCCAGCTTTTGGATCAACTTCGGGTACTAGAGTGTCAATAACATCAACTGGAAATGAAAGTGAAAATACTTTCACTATTGTAGGGACTGATAGTGATGGACTTAGCAAAACTGAAACTATAGCTGGACCTACTTCAGGTAAAACTGTCTCATCTTTAGGCTTGTTCAAAACAATTACATCTATTACTCCAACCTCTAATACGGTTGGTAATGTTGAAATAGGAACTTCCCCAGGATATGAACTAATAGCAACAGCTGAAGGAACCATTGAAGGAGCTCAATTTAAAATAGTTCCAACAACAACAAATGTTAATAATTCTCAATCTTTTGGTTTAAAGACAGCAACTACAACAATGTTAGGAAACTTTGTTGCACAACCACTAGCCAATTCAGAAGGTGTTAATAGGCACGCTTTAGGAATAGAGGTGACTGAGAATGATGTAGTGTCAAATTATTCAATTAAATTTAATAATAATAATATTCCTGTTTTTTATGATAGTACAGGTACAGTAGTGAGTGCGTCTCCGCCGACTGGTATAACGCTCTCTTGGAGTGAATCATCTGGCACAACTGATGATGATTCAATCTATAAATCTGCTAATATGTATGCAGGAGTTGCTATTATTACAAGTGGTATCTTGTCTACTACTGACGATGAAAGTCTCTTTACAAGTAAATCAGCAACAGCAGGAGACTTGATTTTAGATGGACCTCTTGAAAGTTCTAAGGCTTTAAATGGAAAGGTAACGATATTTTGCAATGGAAATGAGACAAGTAACTCTTTTGTTGTAAGCGGGTATGATCTTTCGGGTGTTTACAAAACTGATACAATTTCGGGGGTAAACAATACAACAGCGACAGGGAGCATTTCCTTTAGTGAGATCATATCTATTTCAGCTGCAAGTAATACTGCAAGTACAATCAAAGTTGGAATGCAGGCTACTCAAGTTACAATGGACCCTCAAGTTATTACAATTACACCGGCAGGCTCTGATGTGGGAGAAAAATATACAATAACTGGTTTAGACCAGTTTGGTAAAAGCCAGACTGAAGTAATATATGCTCAAGCTGCCGGAACAAAAGTTATAGGTGAAAAAGTTTTTACACAGATTACGTCAATCGTACCAGCAAGTGCGTCTGCCTCGACTGTAAAAGTAGGCACTCAAAAAGTTGGTCGGTTATCAATAAGTCATACTATAGACAAGCTTGACTTTAAAATTGCCGGTAACCCAAGAGCAAATGATATTTTTGGCTTTAAAACTGAAAATATTAGAGCTGTTGTAGATAATGACGGCCTTAAAATCTCGTCTTTTTCAGGTGTTCCAGTTAAGGTTGATATTCCCGATAATTCTATACAAAATTCAGTTGCAGAAAAAATAAGTTTAGATAATTTACCGCCAGAAGACTTAATAACTATTGTAATGGGCAATGGTGCAAGAAAAATAAGTGCAGAATTTGATCAATATGCTGAAAATGATAATCTGGATAGTATTTTGATACCAGAATTGACAATTAAAGTTGATGCTACAAATAGTAATAAAGTTGAGATTTTCGATAAAAAGTCAGGTCATTCAATTGCCTCAAGGATTTTAGATGTTAATAGAGTATTTGATGTAAATAATACTAAATTTCAATTTTCTGAAGATGCTATTATTAACAATAGTTTTGAGTTTTCAAGTAATAAAGATGGCTTTGGAGATAATAGAAATATTATAAATCTCTTAAACCTTCAAGGGGCAGACAAATCTGGTGGAAATAAAGGTAATTTTCAAGAAATATTTAACACTACAGTTGCTAAGGTTGGGTCAAACGTCCAAGCAAGTAAGTTATCACTAGACTCAGCGTCAAGTACTTTAGATGCTGCTGAAGCAAGTCAAAGTGAGTTTGCGGGTGTTAACTTAGATGAAGAAGCCGCTCATTTGCTAGAGTTTCAGCAAGCATATCAAGCTTCGGCACGAATTTTGCAAACTGCTAAGGAAATGTTTCAATCTTTAATAGATGTTGTATAAATTTAAAGTGGTTAACTAAATGCAAATAAGTTCAAAATTATTTAATCAACAACAATTAAAACAGTTTTCATCTACAACTGAAGAACTTCAAGACCTTCAAAATAAAATTGCGACAGGTGAAAACATCCTAAAAGCCTCTGACGATCCTGTTGGATCAGTAGAATTATCAGGTTTGAATGTTGTTAAAAAACAAATTGAACAATATGAAAGAAATGTTAATTCGGCTAATGATAGATTAACGCTTTTGGATAAGAATTTAGAAAATTTATCAAACATAATGATAAGAGCTCAAGAATTATTAATACAGGCTTCTAGTGATGTTTTAGGAGCTTCAGATCGAGAGTCTATAGCACTTGAAATTGACGAGATGAAAGAAGAAATAATGAGTGTTGCCAATGCTCAAGACAGCAATGGAAGTTATTTATTTAGTGGTTATAAAACTAATACAATTCCATTTGTTAAAGATCTTGCAGGCAGTATAAATTATAAAGGTGATAGGGGCATAGCTTCTTTATCAATATCTGAGTCACGTGTTATGGAAACAACACTTGATGGAGGTACATTGTTTCAAGCGGTTAAGGGACCCACAGGAGAAAATGTATCAGTATTTCAGATGTTAGAAGATATTAGTTATTCTATTAGAACTGCATCAGGCGGAGTGAATTCTGTTAAAGCAACAGGAGTAGCAGAGCTCACCTTTGAAAATAAAAATCCTGGTACTTGGTCTTTTGATCTTACAGGTAACTTAGGAACAGCAACAATTACAACTGAAATTACAGGTGAAGATCCTTCGGAATTTGTAAAACAAATAAATTTAAGTTCTACTGGTGTTACTGCAACTATTAATGACGATGGGAAGACAATAAAACTAACTGACTCAGTTAATGGGCCTATGGAGATAAAAAACTTATCCGTATACGGGATTGATTCAGCTCAAAAGAACCCAACATCATTTTTCCAAGTACAACCAACAGATGGATCAGGAAATAGTATAGGTAGTATGCAAAAGTTATTTGATAATAATCAACTACCTTCAAAACAATTAGATAATGTAGCTTCAACACAAGTTCATATATCTAACAATAGGGGGGAAATTGGTGCTCGAACAAATTCTCTAACAAGGCAAACAGAACTGTTAGCCAATAGAAGATTAGGTGTTGAAAAGGATGTCAGTGATTTAAAAGATGCAGACCTTGCTGCTTTAGTAACAAATTTGCAGAGCATGTTAACATCTATGCAAGCCAGTCAGCAATCATTTGTTAAAATTTCACAATTAAACTTATTTGATTATTTGAGATAATTATTTATTAGAATAATTCAGGCTCTTCATTAAATACTTCACCAATCCAGTCAATATCTTCAACATCATTTATTAACCAACCAGGAGTAGCCTTAGGTAAAGCTTCATTTCTGATGCTAAATACAGTAGCTTTAAAAATTTTAAAACTTTTATCTGAATTATAGTCTTTTATTTTTTCCGGATCAAATGCAGATGAAAACATCCCAGACAATTTTCTTTCGCTTCCACTTGCCTCAAAGTTAACCCTATAATGGATATAATCATCAATGTAAGTTACAGCTTCTTCGCCTGCATTGATATCTGATAAAAATTGAAGGATTTTTTCAGCTAGATCCATAACTTCTTCAAATTTTACTTCACTATATCTGTCAGATATGGCGTTTGAATATTTTCTGGAAACTGCAGCTATAGAGTTGTTAGTTGATAAAAACTCTTTACTTGTTTGTGCAGCAAATATACCAAAGATCCATTCAGGACAGAATTTTGACATTTTATCACCTATCAATTTAAAATATCAATTATTTATATATGATAAATAAACTTTTTATTAAGTAAATCAATAGTATTTTATTTAATTTGTTTCCAACCGTCTAAAATTTCATCAATTGGGGGAATTGCATCGTATACTAATTTTGAATCTCTTTTAGTGAATCCCTTCATTATTCCATCTTTGCAAAACTCATAAATGTTATATAGATTTTCAGCAATTTCTTTTCCGTCTTCAAAATTTAAACTAGATTGAAGAATATAAATTGCCGTTAATGATTTTGAAAAACTATTTGATTTTATAGATGAAACAACAGGTTCGTGGTCTATAGAATATGCTAATGTCTCCATATTCTTTTTTAAATCTCTTAAAACTTCCTCTATTATTTTATGGGGATTTAAACTAGATGTTTTAGCAGAAATATCATCGCTAATATATTTCTTTATTGACGCATTATAATTCATTTAAATCCCCGAAATAAAAAAGTTAATTAAATATCTCTAAATTAGTACGGTGATTTTCTTTTAATGTTTAGGACTTGTTAAAATTAATGTTTTTCTATTTGGTTAATTTCCTCAGAAATTTCTAGATATGCTTTTAAAACATCATTTTCTGAAATAATACCAATCATAGCATTTGTTTTCTTATTTACTATGGGAATACTTTCACCAACAAAATTTGATAATTTTTTGATAACAGATAGTAAACTTGTATTTGGGTCAATAATTAGAGGTTTTTTTTCAGAGTAATCAATTAAATTTAAACCTTTTTTATTTACTAAACTTAACAAACATATCTTACCAATATAAGTATTCTCTTTTGTAACTATGTACCCTTCAGTAGTTTTCTCACTTGTTAATAATTTAACAGCCTTATCAATAGATGTTTTTGAGCTAAGTTTAGTGAAGTTTTTATCAACGTAATTTTCTATTAATACCTCATTTAAAAGTATCTGCTCCCGACCTTTTGTAATGGCAACGCCTCTTGAAATAAGTTGTTTATCAAATAAACTATTCCCAAATATTCTGCTTGTAATGAATGAACAAATTACGATTGGAAATGTTGCGGCGATCGCGTATTCGTATGAGCCTGTAAGCTCTAAAACCAGTAAAATTGCAGTTATTGGAGCCCCAATTACAGAGCTAGAAACAGCAGCCATACCTGAAACAGCAAGAACAGATAGTAGATCAGGGTTAATAGACGTCATTGGCAAATGAAATATTATAGCTCCTAAGACACCTCCTAAAAAAAGAGCTGGTGAAAATATGCCTCCAAAAAAACCAAAGCCTATACAAATACTTGTTAACATGAGCTTGCCTATTAAGAGAGCAAAAAGATAGCCAATTATTTGTTCACTTGTTATTACTGACATTAAAGTCTCTGTTCCTAAACCTAAGACTTCGCTGAAAACCATCCCGCATACCCCACAAGCAAAACCAGCAACTATTGGGGCTTGCCAGTTTTTTAAATATATTTTTGAAGGAATAGTCCCTAGAAAAAGTATAAGTTTCATAAAAATTACTGCGACAATTGCCGCAAGTGGCCCTATTAAAGCTAAGCTAGTCAAAATATCAATCATTTCAAAAGGTATTGCGGTCAATAATAGAGGAGGGCTTACAATACCTATTTCAGTGGCAGAGTAATTTGCGACCATGGATGCAATAGCTAGTGCAGCTACAGCTCTCATAGAAAAATGTCTTAAAACTGTTTCGTGAGCGAATATAATACCTGCAAGGGGTGCGCCAAATCCAGCTGAAATTGCTGCTGCAACTCCACTCCCAATTATAATGTCATGAGGGATTTTGGGCATAAATGTTTGCCGTCTAATGAAAGAGGATACAGTTGCTCCAAAATGAACTAAAGGCCCATATATCCCTACTGAAGCACCACCGCTTATAGAAATGAAAGAGGCCAATGTAGATCCGAAACCACCTTTTAGGTCTAAAATGCCCGCTTTATGATGAGCTGCATAAATTGTGTCCGCAGGACCAAACCACCTTGGCAATTTTAAATAATACATTAATAATGCTACCAAGATTGAGCTTGGGACACATATGATTAAGGGTATTAAATTTAGAGATACCTCTCCGATATCAAATGTAAGAATAAAATCATTATTGTTGAAGATAAAATCATATATGTTTTTTGCGCTTATTATGAATAACTGAGCAACAAATGATACGATAGATCCAATTAAAGCTGCAATTAATAATAATGACAGACTTTCTTTTGTTGCTTTAAAGCTTATTTTTTTTAACATTTTAAAATCAAATTTAAATTAAATATTTAACTAGGCATAAAAAATGCAAATACTTTTTCAACAATTTCATAATCCTAGGGTATTGTATATATATAAATTTTAAAGGAATTACTTAAAATGAAGAAAAAAGCACTCATTACGGGAATTACAGGTCAGGATGGGTCCTATTTAGCGGAGTTCTTGATAGAAAAGGGTTATGAAGTTCATGGCATAAAAAGAAGAACATCCCTTTTTAATACTGGAAGAATTGATCATCTTTTTAAAGACCCCCACGAAAGTGATCAAAATTTAATTTTACACCACGGAGATATGACTGACTCATCAAGTCTTATAGGTATAATGGCTAGAGTAAAGCCTGACGAAATTTACAACTTAGCGGCACAAAGTCATGTGGCGGTTTCTTTTGAAGAACCTGAATATACAGCTAATTCAGATGCTTTTGGTGTTTTAAGAGTGCTAGAAGCAATAAGAATATTAGGTTTTGAAAAAAAATCTAAGTTTTATCAAAGTTCAACATCAGAACTTTATGGTTTAGTTCAGGAGACTCCTCAAACTGAAACTACACCTTTTCATCCAAGAAGTCCTTATGGAGTAGCTAAAATGTATGGGCATTGGATTACAAAAAACTATAGAGAGGCTTACGGTATATTTGCATCCAATGGTATTTTATTTAATCACGAGTCACCAAGACGAGGTGAAACATTCGTTACAAGAAAAATCACTCGCGCCTTCGCAAGTATTGCTCTTGGATCAAAACTTCCTCTTTATTTAGGAAATTTGTCAGCAAAACGTGATTGGGGACATGCGAAAGACTATGTAGAAGCACAGTGGCTTATTTTACAACACTCTAATCCAGATGATTTTGTAATAGCTACTGGTATTCAATATTCTGTTAGAGATTTTGTTAATTCTGTAGCAAGACATATTGGTATGACAATTAAATGGGTTGGAGAAGGCGTAGATGAAATTGGTTTAGTTGATACTATACAAGGACAGTCTGAGTCCTTAACTGAATGGATTGGCAAACCTGTAGTAAAAGTAGACGAAAGGTATTTCAGACCTGCTGAAGTGGAAACATTACTCGGAGATGCGTCTAAGGCAAAAAAAATACTTGGATGGCAACCAAAAATTTCCTTTGATCAATTAGTGGCTGAAATGGTTGATAGTGATATTAAAGATCTTAAATGATTCATAACCTTGATTAATATAATGAATGATAACAATCACATTAATAAAATTTTGATTACTGGCGGCTCTGGTATGGTCGGTAGAAATTTTTGTGAATATCATAAATCAAAAAAATACTCTATATTAAATCCAAAGAGAACAGAAATGAATTTGCTCAATTTTCAAGAAGTTGAAAATTATTTATTAAAAAACAAACCCGATATAATTATTCATGCTGCTGCAAGAGTAGGGGGGATCCAAGCAAACATAAAAAATCCAGTTTTATTTTTGTCTGATAACGCTGACATGGGAAGAAATTTACTATTATCAGCAAAAAACCAAAATATAAAAAAAATTATTAATTTGAGTAGTTCTTGTGTTTATCCCAAAAATATGGAAATTCCTTTGGAAGAGGAATTCATTTTATCGGGCCCGTTAGAACCAACTAACGAAGCATATGCAATTGGTAAAATATTTACACAAAAACTATGTTCTTATATCAATAAAGAATATTCTGATTTTTCCTATAAAACTCTTATTCCGTGCAATCTTTTTGGTAAATATGACAACTTTGATCTAGAGACTGGTCACCTGCTGCCCAACATTATTAATAAAATTCACAATGCTAAACTTAATAAAGAAAATAGAGTCACCATATGGGGTGATGGATCTGTAAAAAGGGAGTTTATGTATGTAAATGATTTAATTGATTGTATATATTATTCAATTGAAAACTTTTCTCAGATGCCTGAAATCATGAATGTTGGGGTTGGCAAAGATTATTCAGTTTTAGACTATTACAATATCATTGCTAAATCTTTCGAATGGGATGGTTCTTTTGAATTTGATTTGACAAAACCAGTTGGGCAAAGACAAAAACTTGTATCTGTAAAAAAACTTAATAATTTTGGATGGGAAAGTAAAATTTCACTACAAAATGCAATTGATGAAACTATAAAGTATTATCTAGAAAGTTATAAATATGACCTATAAATTTCCTTTATCATATGACAGCTGGGATCATCAAGAAAAAGAAGCTATATTTGAAGTTGTAAAAGATGGTTTTTTTACAATGGGTAAAAAAGTAAAAAAATTTGAAGAAGAATTTTCTAGTTATGTAGGTAGTAAATATGCTGTAATGGTTAATTCAGGATCTTCTGCGAATTTGTTAATGGTCGCAAGTCTCTTTTACACAAAAGATAATAAGATAAAATTAAAAAGAGGTGATGAAGTTATTGTTCCAGCAGTGTCTTGGAGCACGTCATATTATCCTTTATACCAATATGGATTAAAAATTAAATTTGTAGATATTGACTTAGAAACTTTAAACTATGATTTGGAAAAGTTAAAAACAGCTGTTTCCGATAAAACAAAAGTTATTTTAGCAGTCAATCTTTTGGGAAATCCAAATAATTTCAAAGAAATTAAAAAAATAATTAATAAAAAAGATATAGTTTTAATTGAAGATAACTGTGAGTCTTTAGGGGCTGAGTTTAAAAATAAAAAAACAGGCACAATAGGGCTTTTGGGTACATTTAGTTTCTTTTTCTCACATCATATTTCTACAATGGAGGGGGGTATGATAGTGACAGATAACAAGGAATTATACCATATTCTCTTGAGTTTAAGAGCTCATGGATGGACTAGAAATTTACCTGAAGATAATTTGGTAGCAAAAAAATCTAAAAATAATTTTGATGAATCATTTAGATTTGTTCTTCCTGGTTACAATTTAAGACCTTTAGAAATGTCAGGTGCCATTGGTTCTATTCAAATTCAAAAATTTCCTAATTTTCTTGTTCAAAGAAAAATAAATGCAGAGATTTTTTTAGATAAAATGAAAAAATATGATGATATCATTACTCAGAAAGAGATAGGTTCAAGTAGTTGGTTTGGTTTTAGTTTAGTAATCAAACCTGATTCTAATAGATTAAAAGAAGATTTGGTAAAATTATTGAACAAAACTGGATTTGAATGTCGTCCAATTGTTGCAGGAAATTTTGCTAGAAATGAAGTTGTTAAATATTTTAATAGTGAAAATGTAGACGATTTAAAAAACGCTGATTTAATAGATAAAAATGGCCTTTTTATTGGAAATCACCATATTAACATGAAAGAGGCTTTAACCTCTTTGAGTTTATAAAGTCATTTACAAAAAATGAGAATTACTTCATGAATTTAAATATAGAAAATGAATTTAAAGCTGGCTTAATTTTTCATAAAGAAGGAAATATTACAGAAGCTGAAACCAAATATAAAAAAGTTCTTGCTATTGAGGATAATCATTTTGACAGTCTTCATCTTTTAGGAGTTGTGAAAAGTCAAAAAGGAGATTACAAAAAAGCAATCTTTTATATAAAAAAGGCTCTTGAATTAAACAAAGCTAACCCCATGGTTTATAACAATCTAGCTGTTGTTTACATGGAAATGAACAACTATAAAGAAGCGTTATATTATTGTAACATGTCATTGTCATTTGATAATAATAATTTAGAAGCAATATATAATAAGGGTAGAATACTTAGTGAGGATGAAGATTACATTGAGGCAGAAATTTTATTTAAGAAATTAATAAAATTAGACCCGAACTATTATAAAGCCTACTTGAGTTTAGGTATTTTATCATTCACGCAAGGTAAAACTGAATTATCCATTAATTATTACAATAAAGTAATTCAATTAAAACCTGACTTTTTTGATGCATATTATAATTTAGGTAATATTTATCTTGATCTAGAAAAAAATGATTTAGCTGAGCTTAACTTCATAAAGGCACTAAAATGTGACCCTCAAAACTCCCAAGTATATAATAACTTGGGTAATGTGTATAAAAATATTAATAAAATTGAAGAAGCTAAAGTTTGCTTTGAAAACTCATTGAAATATAATAGTTCTGATACAAAATCCTTTCACAATTTAATTGATCTTCATTTACAAATATCTGACTGGTCTCAAATTCAAAATTATATAAATTCATATGATAGCATTGAAAAATTTAAAGAATTAGGTGTTCCTGTTAATATTCATGTTATATTTGATAGACCTGATTACCAAAAATATGTTAACGAAACATTTCTTAGTTATTCTGGTAAGTTGGAAATAAATAACTTTAATTATAAAAGAAAAATAAATTCGAAAATTAAGGTAGCATATTTTTCTGCAGACTATTCAGATGATAACCCTGTTGCATATCTTATTTCTGATTTAATTAAATTTCATAATAGAGATAAATTTGAAATTTACGGCTGTTCCTTAAAAGGAACTAAAGAAAAAGATAGTACACGAAAGTATTACGAAAAATATTTTGATCATTTTTTAAATATTCAAAATTTAACTAATAAAGAAATAGAAGAGTTATGTATCTTACAAAAATTTGACATTGTAATAGATCTTAATGGTTACACTAAATATGCTCGTCCAGATCTTTTTTCAAAAAAACTAGCACCAATCCAAGTTAACTTTTTAGGTTACCCAGGTACATTAGGATCTAAAATGTATGACTATATTATTGCGGATAAAACAGTAATTCCGCCCCAGTATACAAAGTACTATACTGAAAGTATTGCATATCTTCCTTGTTCGTATTTTGTAAACCCAAAACAACGTAGAAGTAGTACTAAGAAGCTCAGTAGACAAGAGCTTGGTTTACCATTAGATGGTGTTGTTTTTTCTTGTTTTAATCAGAACTATAAAATTTTACCCAACATTTACGAAGTCTGGATGAGAATACTTAAAAGAGTTGGAGGAAGTGTACTACTTTTATCCCACACAAATCAATTAGCTAAAAAGAATTTAAAACTTGAAGCAGAAAAAAAAAATGTGAACCCTGACAGAATTGTTTTTGGTGAATACTTCAGAGATATTGGCGATCACTTAGAGAGGTACAAAGCAACGGATATGTTTTTAGACACCATGCCTTATAATGCTCATACAACCGCCTCTGATGCAATTTGGGCTGGCATACCTTTGATTACTTGTATAGGAAAATCTTTTGCGTCCAGAGTTTCTTCGAGTATTTTAAAATCAGTTGGTCTAGAAGAATTAATAACACAGTCTCTGAAAGAATATGAAGAGAAGGCTGTTCAACTTGCTTTAAATCCCCAAAAATTAATAGATTTAAAATTACAATTAACCAACCAACGTTCTAAGGTAACTTTTTTCAACAGTGAACTTTATACCAAAAATTTAGAAAAAGCATATGAAGAAATGCATAGAAATTTTTATTTGGGTAACCCTAGTAAAACTTTTGAAATTTGATCTTTGATAAATCTTCGGCATAAATTTTGCACTTAAGTGTCGTAATTAATTATGTGTAAAAGTTTCTAAATAGGTATATGTAGTGGCAGTTGATTATTTAAGTGCGATAAATAACTCTGGAAGTGGGTTAAACATTACTCAAATTGTAGATAGTTTAGTAGATGCTGAAAAATCACCTCAAGAAAATATTATCCAAAATAAAATAGATGAAAATAATACCTCTATCTCCTCCATAGGTGAAATTAAAAGTGCTTTGTCTAAATTGTCTACGTCTCTTACCTCTTTAACTGGTAACACTTCCTTAAAGACATCCTCTACAGGATCTTCTTTATCAGCGATAATAACCAATCCCTCAGATGCAAAAACAATAAACTCAACTATTAGTGTAACTACTCTTGCCAAAGGACAAACATTAGCATTTTCTGGATATTCATCAAATACGACAGTAGTTGGTTCAGGTTCTCTTAGCTTAGAAAGAGGTGATTGGTCTTCAGGTAGCTTTGTTGCTAGTTCAACAGTATCGTCCACCTCTGTAACTGTTACATCAACCGATACACTTGAATCTTTAAAAGATAAAATTAATGCTCTTGATTATGGGATTGTTGCAAGTGTAATCGGAGCTGGCGACGATACTTATACTCTTGTTATAAAATCTGGAGAAGGTAAAAAAAATGCCTTAAGAGTAACTGCTACAGAAAGTCCTTCAGGATCAGGTTTATCTTCAATAGATAATACGTCAACAAATGGGTCTAAACAAAAAGTTGCTGGTACAGACGCATCTTTAAGTGTTGATGGTATTTCAATAACTAGATCTACAAACAATATCACTGATTTATTTGAAGGTTATCAAGTGAATTTGTCAAATGTAACAAATTCTACTGGAAGTGATATACCAGTAAATTTAACTAGTGCAGTTGACGAAGCTGCAGCAGAAACAAATCTTAAATCTTTTATAAATGCTATCAATGATGCTCGTTCGATTATAAACGAAAAAACTTTCAGAGGTTCCGCTTCTAAAGAAGCTGGAGATTTATCTAGTGATCCTGTTATAAAAAATATTAAAAAAGAAATTGAAAATCTTACCAGTACAGCATTATCAGGTTTTAGCAGTAATGGGGTATATATTTCAAATTTAGGAGTTAGAACTGAAAGAGATGGTAAACTATCCTTAAATACAACAATTTTAAAAAATGAATTGAAAAACAACCCTACTTCTTTAGATGCAATTTTTAATTCTATGTATTCTTCATCTTCAAGTTTGTTAACCGTTAGTGGAGGATCCAATAAAGCACCAGTAGCAGGATCATATACATTTGTTATGACCGCTTTTGTATCTGGAAATGTTACAGGTTTAAAAAGTAATGATACATCTCCAAATGTTACTGCCTCTAATAATACAATTCAATTAACTGTTGATGGTACTACCTCTGGAACTATTACAGTTCCAGCATCTCACTACAGCTCCGAAGATGCATTAGCGACCGCTATTCAAACTGCAGTCAATGCTGATACAACATTATCCAATGCTGGTAAATCTGTAACAATAACACATTCAGATGGTAGTTATAAAATAAGTTCTTCATCAACTGGATCGTCGACAAGCATGGTAGTAAACAATATTGGTTCAAATTTAAATGGTTTCTTAAAATTGACTGGAACAGCAGATGACAATGGTATTTCAACTTCGCAATCTGGAACTGCTTCAACAGCATTAACTATTAACGGCGCGTCATCTGTCCCATCTGATACTGATGGATTAGTCGATAATGAAACTTTAGGGTCTTCAGGTGATTTCTCCATTGATGGAGCGTTACAATCGCAAGCAGCAAGTGGTATTAATTCATTTATTACTATATCAAGCGCAAGTAATAATGCATCAGTAACCTTTACGGTTCATGGTACTAATATTGATGGAACTTCTATAAGTGAAACAATTACAGGCGTAAATAATAATACAGTTACATCTACTAATTTATTTGCAACAGTAACAAGGGTTAGTTCTGATGCAGGTGCAAATGCTGTTAATGTAGGTAATTCACCTGCGATAGTAAAAACTACTGGAACAAGAGCCTCAATAACAAGTGCAGGTAATGATGAAAGTTCAAATAGTTTTACAATTATAGGAACGGATTTATCTGGGGTTTCACAGACAGAAGTTGTAACAGGTCCAACTGCAAACGGAACTTCATTTGGAAGTAAAACCTTTAAAACAATTACTTCTATAACTCCGACAAATAATACGTCTGGCTCAATTAAAGTAGGTGTTACGTCTCATGGTATTACCACAGCCGGTGTTACAGGTTCAGCAACTCTTGATAGCGTCACTATGTCAGCAGATTCAAATAATCAGACATTTACAGCAATTTCAGGAAATGCAGCAGGTTTAAAAGTTAAATATTCTGGAGTAGGTGAAAATTCAACATTATTTTATGGTCAAAGTTTAATCGAAAAATTTTCAGATTATTTAACTAATATACTTAATACTACAAATGGACAGATAGCAACTAGGGAAACAACAATAAGTCAAGAAGTAACAGATCAATCAGCTTTATTAATTGACTTAAATACACAAATGGAATCTCTTAGGTCAAGATACATCGAACAATTTACTGCCATGGAGCAGGCAGTTACAAGTTTAAAATCAACGGGTGAGTATTTAACTAATTTATTTGAAGCTATGAACAAAGATGACTAAATAAAATACTTTTATTTTATCACCAATAGATAAATTATTATTGTTTTTCTCTTTAAAAGTGTATCCAAATTTATATTAAAATTTTAAGTCATGTTTTTTAATTAGTTTTAATTTACATGAAATTTTATAAAAAATATTAAATATAATTCATAATCTGATACTAACTTTCGTTAAATATTTGAATATATGCTTTTTCAATTTTTGTAGTAAAATTTTGCCCATCACAGAGTACTGAATTTTTTAATCTAACTCTCAGTTCATTTTGGTATGACTGTAGTCTGTTAAAATTTTTAGATAATTGTTTAGCTTTATAGATATAATCATCTACATCTTCTGCAATCAATTCGTTAAGATTTAAATTTCTAAGGATACTGGTCCCAACTCTTGATACGTGAGCTTCACCAGTAAGAGTAATGACAGGAACTCCCATCCATATAGCTTCCATTGTTGTAGTTGCACCATTAAACTGAAAAGTATCTAGACAAATATCAACCATATTGTACATAGCCAAGTGACCATGGGTAGATTTTATAAAGGGTAAAAGTTTAATTCTATTAATATCAACATCATTTTCTTTAAAAAATTTAATAAAATCTTCAGTTTTTTGTTCTGATGTAAATTGATGAGATTTTAAAACTAATTGTGAATCTGACACATTTTTTAAGATTGCAATCCATGCTTTTAAATTCTTCTCCGTTATTTTTGATATGTTATTAAAGCTTCCAAATGTAACAAAACCATTAACTTCGAATGGTTTAGTTTTTGAAATTGCAGTATCACAAGAGTTTTTATAACATAAAAAACTATCTTCTATTCTATATAGTTTTTCTGTATAGAAGTTTTCAGATGTGTTGAGAGGGTCTACTGTTATATCTGTAAATTTATAGTCTATCGAACTTAAACCAGTAGTCGCGGGATATCCAAGCCAGGATATTTGCTTGAAGGCAGGTTTTTTTCTAAAAATCTCCAGACGGTTCCCTTTTGTATGTCCTGATAAATCAACTAAAATGTCAATTCTATCATTTTTAATTAAATTTAATAGATAATCATCATCAAATTCGTAGACATTTCTCCAATTTTTACAATAACCTTGTAGAATTTTATTTTTATCATCAAATTTATTATTGTTATAATAAGTAAAGATTTCAAATTTATCTAAATTATGATTTTCAATTAAAGGCTCAAAAAAGTATCCTACTGAGTGATAATTCAAATCTGCTGAAACATATCCAATCCTAATCTTTAAATTTTTATTTTTTCTAATTTTTATTTTTGTGCTTTTATTATCTTTCCCAAAATATTTATGCATTTCAAATATCTTTTGAGGAGATAATTCATCAGAATACAATGATGTTAATAAGTGCGAGGAAATTTGTTGTGGAGTAATTTTCTCTGTATTTAATTTTTTGTGTATCTCTCTAAGGTAACTTTTGTTTGTTTCGAGATTGTTATATTTTGAATTATTGATTAAAAGATCGAGCTCAGGATTTTGATTACCTAGACCTTTAGAGGTTATTAATGCTTCTAAGGCTTCATTTGTTCTTCCGTGATTTAAACAAAATAAGCCATAATTAAACCACCCAAGGTATGAATTTGGATTAAGTTTAATTGCATTGTGATAGTTTTCTAAACATTTGGGAATATCATTTTTATGACCATAACACATAGCTAATAAATTATAGGGATTAAAAAAATCTTTATCTATTTCAATTGCAGATTTACAATATCTGATAGATATATCATATAAATTTTGGTTGTGATAACTTAGTGCTATATTATATAAAATTTCTTTATTTTTAGGGTTTAAAGTTTCTGCTTTGGTGAAGTAAAGATTGGCTTTTTCATAATATCCTATATGAGAATTAAGATTGCCTAAGTTATTTAATAACTTAATATTATTTGGATATTCAGCCAATGCTTTTTCATTAATTTCTAAAGATCTTTTTATCTTTCCGCATTCGAACAAACATAAACCATAATCTATTAAACTAGAATTATCTAAGTAATTATTCTTAAAACCGTTTTCAAAAATTTTTAGAGCTTCATCATATATTTTTAATAACATTAATGTTAATGCTTTATTATGGTTCAGTTGAGCTGAGTTTTTATTGTGTATCAATCCTTTATTGTATAAAGATAGAGCTTCTTCGATTTTATTCATTCCCAAATATGCGTTTCCGAGATTACAAAACCCTTTATCTGCATAAGATTTAGATAAAGTTAATTTAGTTGCAAAATATACAGCCTCTTCATGTTTACTCATTAAGTTATAAAGACTAGATATTTTTATAAGAGCTGTAACAGATTCAGGATCGATTTTTAATGCTTCTTTATATTTTTCAACAGCTTTTAAATAATTCCCATTTTTTTGGAGTGCATCTCCAAAATTAATTAATAATTCTTTATCCTGACCATATTGTTTTATTGCAATTTTGTAGTTATTTAAACTTTCTAATAACTTATTTTGTTTAATTAGGCATAAACTTAGAATTATATATATTTTTTTTGAATAAAAATTTGATTTTATTAATTCCTTAGAATGTTTTTCACACTCAACATATTTTTGATCATTAAATAGTTTCTTAATTTTGTATATTTTATTGTCTATGAACTTTGAGTTGTTAGGTAAGTCAGCGTGAGTATTATTTAAATTGAGCTTTGTTTTTAGATTATAATATAAATAGTCATTTTTTTTTAAATTTTTTTTCGGCAAATCACATTTTTCATTTAAGCCTATGTTATAATGTAAATTCTCAGATCTTTTTTTTGAATTTTTGTGCATCTTTTTTCCATTTATTTTTACCAAGATCTGCAAAAGTTATACCATTTAAATAAAGATAAAATGATTTTATAAAATTCTAAACAAATTTTAAGTGTGTCGTAATGATTATCAAGAACACCCTTACAGGGTCAATTTTAATCATTTCGGAGAACTTAAATGAATAGCATAAATACTAATATGAGTGCGCTTACCGCTCAGAAAAATATGCAAGCTCAGAATAATGAATTAAACGAGGCAATGACACGCTTATCCTCTGGTTTAAGAATTAATTCTGCAGCAGATGATGCAGCTGGTTCTGCAATCGCAAGTAAAATGGAAGCTCAAGTTAGAAGTTTGGATGTTGCAGTAAGAAATTCTTATGATGCTATATCCATGACACAAACTGCTGAAGGTGCTCTAGGTGAGATGGAAAATATCTTGCAAAGAGTTAGAGAATTATCAGTACAAGCTGCTAATAGTACTTTATCTGCCAATGATAGAACACAGATTCAGACTGAAGTTGATACTCTAATATCAGAAGTTGATAACATTGCTTCTAAAACTCACTTCAACAATGTTAAACTTTTAGATGGTACTAATACTGATGTTACATTTCAAATCGGGATTAATAGTACTGACAGTATTAAAGTTAATCTAGAACAGTCTGACTCTACTTCATTAGGACTAAATGCTTCTGTAGGTGTTAATAAACTGACCTCAGAAAGAATTGGTAAAGTTGACTACAGAGCAACTGCATATGGCACAATTGCAGTAGATGATGTAAAAATCAATGGTTTTAATGCTTTATCTGCAGCGTTTACAACAGATTTAACAGTAGTAGCAACTAACACAGCAAAAGCTATTGCTGATGCTATAAATGCTAATTCTGGTGTTCATGGTGCTGAAGCCGACGCTTTTAACTCTTTTACATCTGATGCTGTTGGTACTTTTAATCAATTAGGTTCTTTTACAATTAATGGTGACACAATTGAAACTGCCGCATCTTATGCTGGACTAGTAGCAAACATCAATGAGTCTGTTTCTGGGGTACAAGCTTCATTAAATGATGATAATACTATTACATTAACTAACACAAACGGTGATGACATCATTATTGCTGGTACAGCAGCTAACTCACAATCTGTTGGTTTTGGTGGAAACGCTACTTATACAGGTATGGTTTCTTTAGAAAACATAGATGGATCGGATCTTACTATTGAAGCTGGTAGTGTAGAAAATGGTTATACAGGTGGTTCTGGTACTATCGCAGATGTTAATGCTTTAGGTTTTAACGAATTCTCAGTTGCTGGTGCGCTTGAGACTGCAGTAGTTAGTGGAACTGCTTTAAGCAATAATGAAATCAAGGTTAACGATGTATTAATAAGTGAATCACTTTCTGGTTCTGCTTATCATGTAGCATCATCAATTAATGCAAAAACGTCAGAGCATGGTGTTACTGCAGATGCGCACAACAAAGTTAATTTAGATTTAGACTATGAAGCAAGACCAAGTACTGCGACTGCCTTCGCTGTTAACGGTACGACTATTGATGTAAGAACTGCAAATAACTCTGCGGATTTTGTAACATCGTTTAATGCTCTAAATATTGGTGATCTAAGAGCATCAAGTAATTCAGACGGTACTGTTGATATTACAAGCAAGTCTGGTCTGGATATTGTTGTTTCAAATACTGACAATGACTTCGTAATAGCAGCTAAAGACCTTCATGGATCTACTCTAAATACTGGTCTTGGTAATGGTACTTTTGACCATGATGGTATCCTAGATGGCGGTCAAGCTAACTCAGCACCTTGGAGTGCAGCTTCAACTGAATTACCTCTTTCAGGCGGAGCTTTAGCTGGTCAAGTTATTAATAGTCAGATATTAATCACTCAAAATACTACTCAAGATTATACTAGTGTAACTTGGACTATTACTGGTAAAAATGCAGACGGTGATACTATCACTGAAGCTCTTACTGGTTTAAACGTTGGTGCTAATGGTATGCATGATAAGATACTTGGAACTACTGTTTTCCATACAGTGACTAAGATTGCAACCAGTGCTGCGATGACATACGAGTATGATATTGGTGTACATAGTACTCAAACAACTGAGTTTGATATTAACTCACTTAAAACTGCTGCAACTTTAGCATCTGCTGGAACAATCGCTCTTGAGAGTTCAGTCGCAACAACTGAGTTTAATAATGCAATTGTTACTTTTCATAATACAACTGACCACTCAGCTGCTCCAATAACATTCACAATAACTGGTGAAGATGCATTTGGTGCAACAGTAACAGAAGCAGTGTCATATGGAAGCGAAAATATCCAGGATACAACTGTAACTGTTCATGGAACTCAAGCTTTCCACAAAATTACTACTATTCACGCAAGTGCTGGTACAACATCTGATCTTCAGATTGGTACTATGCAGGTTGGTGATGTTGTAAAAGCTAGAGGTAATATGACATTAACAAATGAAAAGGCTACACCGATTAAGGTAGAATCAGTTGCAAAGGATAGCAATGCGCTTAACCTTGCAGCTGGAGCAACTGGTACAATTATGGCCAAAATGGGTATACAAGCTCAAGGCGTGTCTTTTGAGGTATCAGGAGCTGGTGTTGATGTTTCTAGTTTATCTGGAGCCAATAGTTCTTTGGCTTTAATAGATAAAGCTATTGACAAGATATCACTATTTAGATCTTCATTTGGTGCTGTCGAAAATAGGATTGATGCTTCGATTAATAACTTAACAACTTTAAAAGTTAATACTCAAGCCGCACAATCAAGAATAGAGGATGCCGACTTTGCTGCGGAGACTTCAAGAATGACTAAAAGTCAGATTCTGTCTCAAGCTGCAACATCTATGTTAGCTCAGGCAAATGCATCTAAACAAAATTTATTAGCTCTTCTTCAAGGATAATTTGGAGATATAAGGAAAAAAACCACTCGAAAGAGTGGTTTTTTTTTATTTTATTTTATCAAACATTTTATAATATTCTTTTTCAATATTCTGAGCAAACAACATTCCATTGCATAAATAAGAATTCTTAATTTTATCTCTCAGATTTTGTCTTAGATCAATAAGTTCATTTTTGTTTTCTATGGCTTCACTTCCTTTTTTGACAAAATCTTCTTCATCTGAAGCAATGTATTTATCCATTCCCAACACTTTAAGTACACTAGTTGAAACTCTTCCATGGTGTGTTTTTCCAGTAATTGTTAGGACAGGGACACCCATCCATAAAGCTTCAAGTGTAGTTGTGGCTCCATTGAATGGAAAAGTGTCTAATGCTAAATCTATATGGTTATATAATTTTAAATGATCTTCACCAGTCATAGTTTTAGTGAGAATGTTAACTCTGGAACGATCTATATCTTGTCTTTCAAACTTTCTTAATAAATTTTCGTTAACTAATTTATCTGCAGCTGTGCTTGATTTGAGTAACAAACGACTATTTTTATTTTGTTTTAAAAGTTTAGACCAAGCTCTTATTGTTTTTAAAGTAACCTTACTCATATTATTAAAACTTCCAAATGTAAAAGTTTTATTCATTATAAAAGGAGGGTTATTTACGCTATAAACGTTGGTACCAGTATAACACAAAAATGTATTTGGAAGGCGAATTAACTTTTCAGTATAATATTTATCCTCATTTTTATTTGGGTCAGCTTCAAATGTTGTAAATCTATAATCTATTGACTTTAATCCCGTTGTTGTAACATAACCAAGATAATTCACTTGTACAGGTGCAGGTTTTCGTGCAAAAATTTTAGATTTTCCACCTGCAAAATTACCAATTAAATCAACTAATATGTTAATATTATCTTTCTGGATTAGATTAATAATTTGTTCATCGTTTAGATCTTGTACTTCTCTCCATAATGTAGCAGTAGATTTAAAATGTGTCGTTATTTCATCAGGTCGACCCGACATATTAGAATATAAAACTATATCAAATTTATCTTTATTATGATGAACCAAAAGCTGATTAAAAAAATATGCTACAGAATGGACTCTGAAATCAGGAGAAAAGTAACCAACCCTAATTTTACCATTTATTTTAGATTTTTGTTTTTCTAAGAAAGTATGATTAGATTTGTCATCAAATATTTTTGTGTATTTTCTATGTTCATCATAAATTTTTTTTAAATCGTCTGTTATATAAGTTAGGTTACACATATAATTTTGATAAATATCATACTTATTAGTAAATTTTTGTGATTCCATATAATATTTATATGCTAACTTGTTTTCTCCTATTCTAACATAAGCATTAGCAATATTATTTAGTGGCCAACCTTTTTCGTCATCGTCAAGATAAATAATAGATTTTTTGTATAACTCTATAGCGTGGTAAATCTTTCCATATTGATGTTCAATCCAACCTAGTGATAACCAATGATTTCCATCATGAGGATTTAATTTTACAGCAGAGATCAGATACTTCTTTGACTCTGGAATTTTATTTAGATTTTTTAAGATAGACGCAATATTAGAATATCTAATATCATTCATTGGCTCTATTTCAAGTGCTTTTATTGAAAAGTTTAAAGCCTCTTTTAAACTTGCTGTTTTTACTAAAGCAGAAATTAAATTTTCTAATACACTTAAATCTCTAGGAAGTTTTTTATGTAATATTTTTAATTTGTCTATGTAATACCTAATGTCATCATTTGTAGCATTAGGCATTGCATGAAGCCTAAAAATTGTTTCGTTATTATACTCATCAACCTCAAGTATTTCCTTCCTAAGGATATAAGAATTTTTTAGATCACTATTCTTTTCATATGCAGTTGCAAGATTCATTTTTATTTGGATATTCTTAGGGCTTAATTTTAATGATTTTTCAAATGTATCTAAAGCTAATTTATTTTCACCATTATCAATATAAACTAATCCTAAATTATTTAGGATTATACCATCCTTTTTTAGTGATAATGCTTTTTTAAACGATTTTATTGCCTCATCATTTCTTTCTTGGCCAAATAAAGATAATCCTAAAAAGTTATATGCATTTGGCGAATTATTATAATGTTTAGCAAATTCTCTCGCTAAAATTTCTGTTTCTAAAAATTTACTTTTAGAATGTAAATCATCAAGTTCAACTAAATATTGATCTTCTGTTTTAACTAAATTATTTATGTTTTGATTATTTAAGAGAAGGTTACTTCTAAAATCTTGTTGTATCGTTTCATTATTTTCATCCAAATGAGTCATATTCTACCCAGTTTAATATTAAATATTTTTAATTTTGAAGAAGTTGCAATACATTCTGCTGAGCTTTGCCTGCTTGAGCGATCATTGCCATAGCTGATTGTTGAAGTATTTGCGCTTTAGTCAGTCGTGCAGATTCTTTAGCAAAATCTGCATCTTGAATTCTTCCTCTAGAAGCATTCGTATTTAAAGCGACGTTTGATAAATTATCAATTGCTTTTTCCATTCTACTCATTAAAGCACCTAACTTAGCTCGTTCCTTATGGATTCTATCTAATGATCTATCAAGAACTCTCAAAGCATCAATTGAAGATTGTCTTGTTTTTACATTTACTGCAGATAATTTGTCTAATGATGCAGCACCTGGTGACGCTTCAAATAATCCTTTGCCATCTTCACCAACAACAGTAAAACTATTACTTGAAGACATTTCAAGTTGTCCTGTTACAATAACTGAATCTGCTGCTTTTACACCTATAGTGATCGCACCTGTTGTTGCCGCTGAAGTAGTAACTGTATTTATAGTTCTAAAAATCTGCCTTCCTGTTACAGTTGCGTTTGCTGTCGGGCCCGTAATAATCTCGGTTAAACTTGTACCATCCATACCAGTACCAACAACTGTAAATGTTTTTCCACTTTCATCACTTGCTGAACTAGTAATTGTTACAAGGGCACTTTGATTTACAATTGTATTTAATTTTCCAACTGTTATGTCAGCAGCTACACTTCCGCTTACAGCAATTTGAGAAACTGTTCCAAAAACCTTTGTACTAGTTACAGTAGTTGCACTTGCAGCACCAGTAATAATTTCTTCTTGGGCATTACCATCAACATCTGTACCTGTAACTGTAAATGTTCTTGAACTAGCATCAGCATCGCTTGTAATTGTTAAAAAGGAATTTATTGTTTGAGTTGCGCTAACCAAAGTTAAATTAGCTGCACCAAATGAATCCAGCGCTTGTGTTGTTACTATTGCATTTGCACTTGTTGCAGAGCCAGGTCCCGAACCAGTGAATGCTGTTGGGGTTGTTGTACCAACTTTACCACCAATTGTAATTATACCTCCAGGTGTTCCTGTATAAATGCCGTCAACATCAGTAGTTGTCGCACTAGTATCACCTAATAATACTGCGTTTCCGGCGACTACTTCGTCATTATCAAGACTAGTGACCATTAAAGTTCTTCTTGAGCCAGTTGTAGTAGTGTCGCCGTCAAAATTGACTGTTCCAAGTTTTATGTCATAACCTTCATTTTGAACCATTATTATAGATGATTTATCAGTTGAAAGAGTTGCTGTAATGCCAGTAGTAGTTGTATAATTATTAATAGAATCTCTTAAATTAGATAAAACAGAACTAGCCTTATTATTATTTAGTGTAATATTTGCAGCGATAGTTGTTGCAGTTGCGTTTTTACCCTGAATACTAAATGACAAGCTGGTCTGACCATTATAGGCATCATCTAATGACTTGGCTTCTAGTTTTAATTGAGTAGAAGCAATAGCACTAACACCAGTTGCATTAAATACTGCATTGACTGATGTAGCAATATCTCTAACGTTTGATCCAGCAGCTGCCGTAACACCGGAACTTCCCAATATTCCGTGAATTGTAAAGGTTTCTGCTTGGACTAAATTTGTTTCAGTTGTGTCTGCGACTGCGTAAGCATTTAATGCTAAGTTATCATTTTTTCCTGACGTATCTGTCCCATCTGACTTAGCTTTATATGCTCCTAGTGAATCCAATCTCATTGATGAGATTGATAGTGAAGCAAATTCTCTCTCGTGTGTTCCTATTTGAAAACGTCTATCAGCAAAAGAGCCGTCTAAAACAGCAATCTCATTGAAAGTTGTATCTCTTGTTACTCTATCTAATTCAGCCAACATCTGAATAACTTCTGCATCTAAATATGATCTTTCTTCAGCATTCATAACATCAGAAGCTGATTGGATGGCTAATTCTCTAATTCTTTGTAAAATGGCTGAAGATTCATCTAATGCACCCTCAGTAACTTGTGCCATTGATATAACGTCAGCTGCGTTTCTTACAGATTGCTCTAATCCTTTAATTTGAGCTGTCATTCGATCTGCAATTGCCGCTCCAGCTGCATCGTCACCTGCATGATTTATTCGTTTACCCGATGATAAACGTTCCATTGCCTGAGTCATATCACGTTCTGTGACTGTCATCTTATTCAGCGCAAACATTGCTGCACTGTTAGAATTTACTGTTGGCATGTTAATCTCCAATTTATTTTCTCAGGAAATTACTGCAATTGCTATGCCAATTTTAAAGGGTTTTGTACCTAAGCGTATTTTTCAACAGACTTTTTTAGTTGAGTAAGCTTTAATGGGATAGCGCTAATCATGTTGTATCTTGTAGATATTTCATTATGTAAATATGATGGTGATAATGAAGCACGAGACCTTATAAAGCTTTCTGTAAGTGATCCATTACTAGCTGTTTGATTATTTACATATACATGTCTAATGAAATTTGGTGGAGCATTATTCAGGGGTCTTTTTGCAACTCCAGGCTCAGAAACAATTCTGTTTTTTCTTGGCATGCTGTTTGCAAATAGACTACTACTCTCATTTTTTAAAGGCTGAGGGGCATAAACCCCACTAATGGTATATGGGTTTTGTAAATTATTTACATTCATGGTGTAAATTAAACACAAAATAGAAGATAAATCAAATTTTTGACACTAATTATTTAAATTGAAATTTTACTATGACAAATAATGAATACATAAGAGCTTATAAAAAGACACAACAATCGACGAATACCGTTACATCTTCTCACGAAATAGTTAGAACTTTGATGAAAGAGTTAATTAACTCAATGCAAAAGCTTGTTTTAGATATACAACATGAGAGAGCAAGAAAAGTAGATAAATTTATAGCTGATAATGAGCACGAAGACAAAAATATGAAAAAAAAATCTAAAAACTTGAGTAAATCATTATCTATTATATATGGTCTTCAAACTAGCCTAGATTTTGATAAGGCCCTAGAAATCGCTAATAATTTATTTCAATTATATGAATATTGTCGCCAAGAAATAATAAAGGGATTTAGTCAAAAAATTGAAGATGGTATTATTAAAGCCATTGATATAATAAAACAAATAATGGAAGGATGGGAAGAAATACCATCATTTGAGAGAAAAGATGGATAGTATTAATTCTGATTTAGATTTATTAGAAAGTTTATCCAAAAAAATTTCTGATTTATTATATAATAATGAATTTTCTGAAATATCTGAGATAGATATCCAAAGAAAAGCATTAATTAAAAAAATTAAAGAAAGCCAGTTAAAGAAAAATAATATCAAGGCAAGAATAGGTCAATTATTACAAAATAATAACTCTATTGTTCGATCGACAGAGAAAAAATTATATAAATTATCTAAAAATCATAATAATCACAATAAAAGATTAAAAGCATATTCTTTTAATAAGTAATTGAATTTATGAACTATTTCAAAATAATTGATTATTTTTTTAAAAAAATTAAACAAATTTAATTTTCAGTCGTAATTACTGTTGTAATTTTATTATAATTCGTGGAGGAATTATTTAATGCTTAACATTGGTAATTTAACGGCTTCTCAATTTATTCAAAGAAATATGTCTAGTCAAATTAGAGAAATAACAGAAAGTACAGAAAGACTTTCCTCAGGTAAAAGAGTAAATACAGCTTCGGATGATCCTTCATCACTAGGATCTATTTCAAAAATAAAATCGGATGTCTTATCTATTGGAAAAGCTATTCAAAATGGAGCAGAGGGAAAATTAATAACACAAACTGCAGATAGTGGTTTGAAAGAAATTAATAATTTATTAGCAAGAGTTAGAGAGCTAGCTGTCCAAGGTGGTAGCTCTACATTAACGACAGCGGATAGGACAACACTTCAAGTTGAAGTAGATGCTTATTTAGCTGAAATAAATACTATCGCCTCTATAGTTAAATTTAATACTACCAAGCTTCTCGATGGCTCTCTTGATAAAATAAGCTTGAATGTAGGTATACAAAAAGACACTAATATTGATATTAGCTTAGTTAAGTCAGATAGTTCGGCCCTAGGTTTATCAGGAGCATCTGGTGTGAAAGAATTTACTAGTGGTAGAGTAACAAGTTTCAATTACAGTAGTAACCTGGCTGCAAGTGATATTAAAATAAATGGACAAAATGCACTAGCGGCAACACTTACAAGCAATCTTACTTCAGGCAATAATACTGCAACTGCACTTGTTACGGCGATCAATGCAAATACTAATACTCATGGTGCAGAAGCTACAGGTTTTAATAAATTAAATTCTGCAGCAAAAAGTTCTTTAAGTATGTCCAATACTTTTACTATAAATTCAAATACTATTTCTGTGCAAACAAGTCTCACAGATCTAGTTACTGAAATTAATCAAGAAGCTTCTGGTGTTATAGCAACGCTTAATTCAGATAACACTATAACTTTATCAAATACTACTGGAAATGATATAGTGATTGGAGGAAGTGCCCCAACTGATGCTGGTTTTACTGCAGGTACCTATTTAGGTTATATAAAACTTACTAATGTAGATAGTTCTTTTGTTAAAATAGAGGCTATGACAAAGGCAAATGGTTATGCTTCTAATAGCGGAAACATAGATGATTTAGCTAGATTTGGATTTAACGAAGTTGACTCAAGTACAGTTATTAGATCGGACTTGGTTTCAACTAATGCTTTAACAACATCTCATGATATAAAAATCAATGATGTCGATATTGGTGCATCTGATAGCGCATCTGCAGCAGCTAAAGCTATTGCTATAAACGCTGTTTCCTCATCGACTAATGTAACAGCTTCTGGAAATAATGTCGTTACACTCGATATTAATGTTGGAGAAGCTTCATCAGCTGGCTCCGATATAAGCATTAATGGAAATACAATCAATTTTTCAAGCGTAACTAATACTACTGAAACTATTACTGCAATAAACAACGCATCTATAGGCGATATTATTGCTTCGGCTAATACTGATGGTGATGTTGAATTAACAAGTGCAAGTGGAGCTGACATAATAATAACTCATGCTGGTACGGCAGGCGTATTCATAGATGCTCATACTGATGCGACGGGAGCCACAATATCTGTTGCTGGATCAGGAAGTTCAGTAACCTTCAAAGGACAAATTTTATTAACCCATACTGCTGGAGATGTAATCAAAATATCTGGAGATGATGTTGGTGAACTTGGACTGCAAGCTCAAGCGTCAAGTAGTGCCTCAACCCCAGGCTCTATTTTATCATTATCTTCTATTGCAAATTCTAATACTGCCCTTACTAATATTGACACGGCCATTGATACAATAGCTAATACAAGATCTAAATTTGGAGCAACTGAAAATAGAATAGATCATCGTCTGAATGATCTTTTAAACACCAGAAATTTATCTAATAATAGATTATCGAAATTAGAAGACGCAGATTTTGCACTTGAAACAGCTAGATTGACTAAGGCTCAAATTATGTCAAAAGCCGCTTCATCAATGCTTGCCCAGGCTAACGCAAATGGTGAAGTTTTTTTAAGATTAATTAATTAAGAATTGTTCTGATTAACATTTATCGAATATTTTTTCATTTTTTCAATTAATGTTGTTCGTCTTAACTTTAATTTATCGGCAGCTAAGGCTACTTTGTTATTTGTATTTTTTAGCGATTCTTCTATTAAAACAATTTCCACGTCTTGAAGGTGTCTTCTTAAGTCAATCTCATCATAGAAGGAAAACCAATTTTTATAATTTTTAGGATGAGGTAAATAATTTTCAGGGCTACTAACTAGATCATTGTCATCAATATTAGTGATGCCGCTTAAGTCTGCTGTCATTTCCCATAGGGCATCTTGTTCTTCTGCAACAGAAGGTACCTTTAATCTAAGAAGGTTTTCATAGACATTTGAACTTGTTATTTCTTTACCAGGAAAAATTATACAAGCTCTTTCAATGACATTTTTTAATTCACGTATGTTTCCGGGCCAGTTGTGTTTAGTAAGAGCTGTAATTGCATCCGGGGTAAAGATTGGTTTAGCATTCTCTTCCAATTTTAAATCTTTTAAAAGTTTTTCTTGAAGCCTTGGTATATCTATCCTTCTTTCAGCAAGAGAGGGTACATTGATTGGAAGAACATTAATTCTAAAAAATAAATCAGCTCTAAATTCACCGCTTTCAACTTTTTTTTCTAAATCTCTATGTGTAGCGCAGATTAATCTTAAATCTATTTTAATATCTTCTGCACCTCCAACGCGTTGAATAGATTTACTTTCAATGGCTCTTAGGAGTTTAGCTTGAAGAGGTAAGGGCATATCACCAATTTCATCGAGAAATAGAGACCCACCACTTGATTGTTCAAATCTACCTTTTCTTTGTTTGTCTGCTCCTGTAAAAGACCCTTTTTCATGACCAAAAAGTTCAGATTCTAACAATTCAGATGGAATTGCCGCACAATTGACAGTAACAAAGGTTCCCTTCTTCTTTGAACACTTATGAATGGCTTGTGCGACTATATCTTTACCAGTTCCTGTTTCGCCTAAAATCAGTGCTGTGCTATCTGTTTGAGAAACCATTGCAATTAAGTTTTTCATTGATTTAGTTTCGG
Organism: alpha proteobacterium SCGC AAA536-G10; assembly: GCA_000384615.1. Classification (GTDB taxonomy): domain Bacteria; phylum Pseudomonadota; class Alphaproteobacteria; order Puniceispirillales; family Marisalimonadaceae; genus Marisalimonas. The sequence goes on from ARQU01000002.1 coordinate 79,238, forward strand.
GACTTTCCCCGTCAATCATATGATTAAGTTTATCTAATATAGATATTGCTTGGGCAGACTTACTTGATAATTTATCAACTACATTCATTTAAAAATCCGTCAAATAATTGAATTAAATATTATTATATATGTCATAATAATGACATTCTTGCCAATAAATTAATCCTATATTAAAAAAAACATTCTATATAAATATAGATTTAGCCATAAAAAATAACAAAAATTTAGATTGGCAAGCTTCTTGCTTCTTTAAATTTATCAATTGAGGAGTTTTTAATGAGCCAAGTCATTGTTATAAAAAATAGTCTTAAAATAGCTAACAATTTATGCGATATTCTTGAAAAAAGAGATGTAACAGTTATTAAGGCAGGTACTGACAATTCAAAGCCTGATTTTTTGGGTATTGATCTAGTAGGCTACCAAGCTGACACAGTTGTATGCTCTGACATTTTTGAAAAAGAAATTGGGGGTTCCTCAAAATTAGTAGCAGTTGCTAGACAAGCTAAATTATCCAAAATAATAATTATTGTGGAAGATATTAAAATTAAAGGAATTGAAATTAAAGACGAATTAGGTGGAGCTGTAAAAAGAATTACAGTTTCAGATTATACAGACCGATATGCATTAGAATTAATATTTAATACCTGCTGTCCAAACATTTCATTTTCTGCAGGAGATACAAAAACTTATAAGCTTTTATCTTTAGCAAGAAGAGTAGCAATTACAGATGTAACAGTTTTTATTAATGGTCCGACTGGATCAGGAAAAGAAGTATTAGCAAATTACTTACATGAGAATTCTAATAGAAAAGAAGAACCCTTCGTAGCTGTAAACTGTGCAGCTATACCAGAAAATATGTTAGAAGCAATTTTATTTGGGCATGAAAAGGGTGCTTTTACAGGAGCCTCGAATGCAAACAAAGGAATTTTTAGGGCAGCAGATAAAGGTACACTTCTCTTAGATGAAATTTCTGAAATGCCATTATCATTACAAGCTAAATTATTAAGAGTTTTACAAGAAAGAAAAGTAACACCAGTAGGTGGACAAAGAGATATTGATGTAAATGTTAGAGTTTTGGCAACTTCAAACAGAGATATGGCTTATGAAGTCAATCAATCTAGATTTAGAGAAGACTTATATTACAGACTAAATGTGTTCCCATTACAAACACGTAATTTATCATCCAGAAAAGATGATATTTTGCCAATTTCAATAAAGATTTTAGACAAACACAATAATAAAAGTGAAAATATGCCTTACATTACTAATAATGCAAGAGAGTTATTATTAAGTCATAATTGGCCAGGGAATGTTAGAGAATTAGAAAATACACTTCAAAGAGCTTTAGTATTGTGCAAAGAAAATATCATAGATGATACTTCAATAATGATAGATAAATCATTGTCAAATATAAATGAGAATTCAACTGTTGACACTTTTGCTGATCAATTAGCTTTTGCAAAAGTAACTTAAAGGGAATAAATTATGCAGATTTCAAATCCAAATATCGGTGGCTCAAGCCTGTTAAGAGAAAACGTCCTAGAAAAGGCAAATCATGCATTTTCAGGTGGAGAAAAAGCAGAGAATTTTTCAAAGAAAATAAATGATGCTATTAATTCTGTAGCAGACAGTCAGAATAAAGCTTCAAAAATTACTAAAGACTATGAGCTAGGAAAAGAAACTGACTTAACTAAGGTTATAATGCAGCAACAAATATCAAGCATAGCATTTCAAATGACCTTAAACATTAGAAATAAAGTTTTGAGTTCTTATAAAGATATAATGAATATGCCCGTTTAGATTAATTTTATTAGGAAAAGAAAATGGCAGAAGCAACAACTGGAAATAATTTAACTGGAATGAGCCAAGGTACTGGTCTTATAAGTAGAATCTCTTCATCTATTTCAAATATTAGGAAAATGACGTCTGATCCTGCAGTTCAAAAATCAGTTCCATTAATTTTTGGAGTAATTGTTGCTTTCATAGGATTAATAGTTTTCTTCACCATGCAAAAATCAGATATGACAACATTATTTGCATCACTTCCAGAGAGTGAGAAAGCAAGTGTACTTCAAACACTAAAACAAAATGGGGTTGATGTTTCGTTAAATCCCTCAACGGGCGAGGTTATTGTACCAGTAAAGGATTATCATGAATCTAGAATGTTACTTGCAGGTGAAGGCCTACCTTCTTCTATTCCAGATGGTTATGACACTCTAGGCGATATGCCAATGGGTACCAGTAGGTCAGTAGAGGCTATAAAAATAAAACAATCTTTGGAAACCGAATTAGCAAGATCTATAATCCATATTTCTGGGATAAGTTCAGCAAGAGTCCATTTAGCTATTCCCGAAAAGACAGTCTTTGCAAGAGAAATAGCATTACCTTCAGCTTCAGTGTTTGTTAAGTTATCTAATGGAAGATCGCTGGGAAGACAGCAAGTACAGTCGATCGTACATTTGGTTGCCTCTTCAGTTCCCAACTTACCTTCTGAAAATATAACTGTGGTAGACCAATTTGGTGAACTCTTGTCTAAGCCATCTAACGATGTTGCTACATCTGCGTCCAATGAGCAAATGTCTCAGACAATGAGATTAGGTGAAATATACAGATCAAGAATTATTTCACTATTAACACCTATAGTAGGCGCTGGAAATTTAAAAGCGGAAATTAATGTTGATATGAGTTTTACCAAAAGAGAGATAACAGAAGAATCTGTCGATCCAAAAGGAAACGCTCTTAGAAGTGAACAAACGTCTCTAGATGAGAGTGCAAATCCAGAAGCTAGAGGAATCCCTGGTGCACTATCAAATGCGCCTCCTTTAGCACCGGATTTAAAAACAAAAGTTCCAGAAGGTAAAGAAGCAGGTGGAAGTTTAAAGCAGAGAAGTCAGACCTCTGTAAAAAATTATGAAGTAAGTAGAAAAGTTGAGACAACAACTGCACAATATGGAGAGATAAAAAAAATTAAGGCTGCTGTAATAATTAGAGAAAAGAAAATAATCACGCCTGAAGGATTGGTGACTTTTGAAAAATTTAGTGATGAAAAGCTATTAGAAATAAGATCATTAGTCCAAGAGGCTCTTGGTTTTGATGAAGTGAGAGGCGATAGTGTTACAGTAACAAGCAGTCCTTTTGTGGACATTCTAGAGGTGGACGTGGTTCCTTGGTATGAGAATGAATCAATAAAAGAACTTGCACAACAATTTGCAACCGTTTTAATTTTAGCAATAGTAATTTTTGGTGCGCTTCATCCTCTCCTAAAAAGGGTACTTGTTCCAGCTGGGTACACATCTGGACCTGGAGTAATGGCTGGAGATGATATTGATGATGCTGATGAAAAAATTGAAGTTCAAGAAGGTGAGTCGCTTGAAGACATAAAAGCAAAATTAAAGCCTAAAAAGTCTGCTATTTCAGCAGAAATGCTTGATACAGCAAATACTTATGATGATAAAGTTGCTGTGATTAGAATGATTGTTGGAGATGAGGCAGGTCGTGTTTCAAGTGTATTTAAGGGTATGATGGAACAAGATTCTTAAATTTAGTCAAGGAAAGTAGGGTAATATAATGGCGGAAGCAGCAAAAAAACCTAATGCAAATGAAATTTATCAAGGATTAACAGGTACGCAAAAATGTGCAATTTTAATGATGTTAATAGGTGAAGATGAAGCAGCAGAGATAATGGGAAATTTATCCCCCAAAGAAGTACAGGTCCTTGGATCAGCGATGTATTCAGTTCAAGGTTTAGGCCAAGATACCGTTAATTTAGTTTTAGACGAGTTTTTGGCAATTATTAAAGCTCAAACAAGCTTGGGTATCTCGGGTGGTAGCTATATAAAGAACGTATTAACTAAATCTTTAGGGGATGATAAGGCTCAAACTGTGTTAGGTAAAATTACTCCATCTGATAGTAATAAGGCTATTGAAATTTTAGACTGGCTTGACGCTAGATCAGTTGCTGACTTAATTATTGATGAGCACCCCCAGATTGTTGCATTAATTATTTCTTATTTAGAGCCTGCAACGGCATCGGATGTTTTAAACTTTATGCCTGAAAATCGCCAAGCTGATATTATAAGAAGAATAGCAACTTTAGAAACTGTTCAACCAGAAGCCTTGAAAGAGTTAGACAGGGTTATGCAAAAAGTTTTCTCTTCAAATGCGAGTTTAAGAGCAAGTAAAGTTGGTGGTGTTCCAGCTGCTGCGAAGATAATGAATTTTTTGAGTGGTGATGGCGAAGCAAAAATCATGAAGGAAATATTAAAAGAAGACAAACAATTAATGTTATCCATTCAAGACAGTATGTTTGTATTTGAGACATTATTACTTTCTGATGATAAATCACTTCAAACACTACTTCGAGCTGTTGAAGATGACTTAATTATCCTTGCATTAAAAGGTGCTGACGAAGAATTAAGAACAAAATTATTTGGATGCATGTCTCAACGTGCGGCAGCAAATATTCAAGATGAAATGGAAGCACTTGGTCCAGTAAGGTTAACGGAAGTACAAGAAGCTCAAAAGCAAATTATTGCTGTGGCAAGACGTATGTCTGACGAAGGATCTATAGTTCTAGCGGGTCGTGGTGGCGATGACTTTGTATAAATTGAGAGAATATTATGAATTTAAAAGAGAAATTTGATCAAGAAAATGATACACAAAAAAACATCGTACCATTACGTAATGATGAAATTAAGTCAATTTTAAAAACACAATCAGAAGCTGTTTTTGAAGATAAAAATTTAACTAATAATTCTAATTTTGTAAAAAAATCCTTAATAGATATTGCTTTGGATTTCAAATCAAAAGAAAGTAACAGTGAAAGCTCAGAAAATACTGAAAACATAAAAGAAAAGGGTACTGAACCTGAAATAAATAAGAATATAGAAGAAACATCAAATGAAGATGCTAATCAAACTAAAAAAATTGTTAAAGATGACACCTTAAACGAAATATATGAATTGGATAAGCCATCGAATAAAGTTTCAAGTGACCCTGAATTGACTAATCAAAATAATGATGAACCCAATACAGTTTCAAATGAGTTCAATAACGAAAATAATCAATCAGAAAATATAATAAAAACTAATATGGAAATTGATGTTGAAAATGTTAAAATTCAAAATCAAGATCAGATAGATGAAAATGAAATAATCTCAGATACTAATATTAAGATTGACGAAACCCAGCAAGCACTCGCGTCAGTTAGGGATGCCGTTTCTCAATCATTAAATAAAAGTGAGGATGAGAATAGTGAAATTTTAAATAAAAGTAAAGAAATCACCAAAGATAATTCTGAGATTATTTCAATGGATTTTGACAAATTTAAGAACATTTTTTCAAATTTATCTAATTTAGGTGAAAAAGCCATATATGAGGCGGTACATAGTAAAATCATTGATATTGCATATGAACTAGCAGGTTACCAAATAGATAAGATGCCTGAAAAATATGAAAAAAAAATTAAGTCGCTTATTAAAAATATAAACTGTTTTGAAGATAAAATTAAAATTGAAGTCAATGATCAGGATTTTGATGCTCTTTCAAAAATAAAAAATTTTTTTGATAATCAAGACAAATCGACATTTGTATCCAACCAAGATCTCTCGAGAGGGGATATTATTTTAAATTGTGATGGAATGCATTATTCAGAGAAAAGCAAGAAGCCCTCTTAAGCTAAACTTACGGACATATTCAATGAACTTTGAAGCAAAATTAATACAAAATATTTCTCAGATCAAAAGACCTAAATATATTATAAGTTCTGGAAGAGTAAATCGGTTTGATGGAAATGTTATTTTTTGTGATCCTTTTCCGGTACCTATAGGAAGTTTATGCCTTGTTAAAGATCAAATTGGAAAACAAATTCTAGCTGAAGTCATTCGATTTGATCAAAATCATAACATGCTAGCAATTTTAGAGCCCAGTTCTCATATTGTTGCAGGATGTGAAGTTTCTTTACATGATGATGGAAAATATATAGACGTTGATGAAACATTGTTAGGTAGGGTAACTGATGCGTTCGGTAAACCTCTTGATGAAAAACCATTAGAAAAAATTAATAATAAATGGCCATTGATGGGTAAAGTTATGAACCCTCTTAAAAGAAGTTTAATTAAAAAACCTTTAGATGTAGGAGTTAGAGTTATAAATTCCTTATTAACAGTTGGACAAGGTCAAAGATTAGGAATTATAGCAGGTTCAGGTGTTGGAAAATCAGTTTTGCTTGGAATGATGAGCAAATATACTGAAGCAGATGTTGTGGTTATTGCCTTAATTGGAGAAAGAGCAAGAGAAGTTGGTGCAATGGTAAATGAATTATTCAAGGATGAAGCTTCTAAAAAAATAACTGTAGTTGCTGTTCCAGCGGATAGATCACCTTTAATGAGAATTAGAGCAGCAAATAGGGCAACAGCAATAGCAGAATACTTCAGGGATAAAGATAAAAATGTTTTACTTATCATGGATAGCCTTACAAGAATTGCTCATGCTAAAAGAGAAATTGGTTTATCTTTAGGTGAAGCAGCTACCTCAAAAGGCTATCCAGCATCTGTTATTTCAATGATCCCTAATTTGATAGAGAGAACAGGAACAAATGATAAAGGTGAAGGAAGTATTACGTCATTTTATACAATATTGGCTGATGGAGATGATAACAATGATCCTGTTGTTGACACAGCAAGATCAATTCTTGACGGACATATTGTTTTAAGTAGGTTAAATGCCCAGATGGGTATTTACCCAGCCGTGGATATTCCTCATTCAATAAGCAGAGTGATGAATGATTTGGTTTCGGCAGATCATCTTGAATCTTCAAAATTATTTAGAAAACACATAAGTAGTTACATTGAAAACAAAGATTTGTTGTTAATGGGAGGTTATACTCAAGGTCAAGACAAAGATCTTGATGAAGCTATAACTATGTGGCCCAAATTGATTGAATTTATATCTCAAACTAATTCACAAAAAGCAAACTTTGAGAGTGCTAAAACTGAACTGTTAAAATTATATCAATAGGTTATAAAATTGGAAAAAAAAATTAAAAGGTTTCAAAGGCTTGCAACTCTTCGAAAAAGAGATATGTCAAAACAAATTACAAATTCTAATTTGTTAGAAAACGAAATAATTAAAAATAAGAACCTTATTGAACAAATCAATATGATTATGGACAGTAGTAAAGATGATCCATCAAAAAAAATAATTAGTTCAGGTTATTTTAAAAATAATGCTCAACTTTTAAATACTCTTCAAAGTCAAAAAAATATAGCATCTAACAGAAACAAATATTTATTGAACGAAAAACAAATAACACAACAAAAAATTTTAATAAATAATTTGAAAAAAAACAAAGCTGAAGATAAAACTTTAGAGTATCAAAAATCTTATGTAAGGGAATTAGAAATAAAAAATAATAAATAGAATTTGATCATTAAGATGATATATTTGTATTTATGGCACTCTATTTGCAGAAATCTTAAAAATATGGAATTTAAGATGAACATTACTAGTGATGTAAATAAAAATATTGATCTATTATCTAGCGTTAAAAATGAAGAGCAAAACTCTTCAATATTACGTTCGTTATTTTCTATAAATTTTGAAAGCGATGTCGAATCAGGACTAAATACTGAAAAAGAATATATTTTTAAAGATGATGAAGTTAAAATTATTGATTATTTGACAAACCTTATACCTAATTATCAAAATGAAAATACAAGTTTATCAGTTTTAAAAAAAATTAAAAATCAAATCAAAATAGATAAAAATATTAATCCCGAATTAAAAGAAAATTTTTTAAATTTTTTGAGTGCAGAAAAGTTTTCTTTAAAAAATTTTAATTTAAATATTGTAAAAAAAATTAATGTTAATAATAAGAAATCTATCAATTACATTAACAATCCTAAAACGATTATTAATCAAAAAAATGAAACCCAAGCAAGTAATATAAATGAAAATAATCCTACTAATAATAAACATTTGGATATCTCAAAAACTTTTGAAAATATAGACGTTGGAAATCACAATAACAAAAAAAATAATAATGGAAAAATTGAAAATATACAGTTTGTTAAAAAAATTAAAAAAAACAATCATCCAAATAAAATCTATCAATTACCTCAATCTAATTCATTAAAATATAAACAGTTAAATGATAAAATTTCACAGACTGATCAAAAGCTAACTGGAAACACTCATTTTCATTTAATAAATAATCAATTAAATGAAGGTTCCAAAAAAGATAAGATAAATGAAATTAAAATGAATAATAATCAAATATTAAATGTTCAACATTCTGTACAAGGTAACAATAGTGGTAGTAACTTTTCTCAACAGAATGACTCTTCATTTACAAATAGCAACTATAATTCAGTTCTTGAAAATTTACTAGATAATCTTGACTTAACTCAAAAAGGTTGGACATCTAAACTTGCATCTAGGATAGAGAATGCAGTCGTAAATGGTGGGGAAGAAATTGAATTTAACCTTAAACCTAAAAATCTTGGTGTATTAAAGGTATCAGTTAAACTTAAAAATGGTATTGGTAACGTTAAAATTATTACTGAAAATAGTTTTGTTACAAGTGCGTTAAATCAAAATGAAAATTATCTTCAAAAACTTTTTAACGAGCAAGGCATAAATTTAGATTTTATAGCAGAAAATGAAGGTCAACAATTCGGCTCAAGAAACAATTTCAATCAAAATTCAAATAATGAAAATCAAAAAAAATCATTACAATCTGATACTGATATTAGAAAAATGAATGACGAAGAAATTGATACTACAACTGAAAACAATTCATCTAGACATATCATAAACGTAATAGCATAATATTAATAACTGTTAAGTGAGAAAAAAATGGCAGAAGAAGTTGAAGAAGAACCCAAAAAGGGAAAATTATTAAAGATAATCATATTTGTAGTGGCAGGCTTGCTATTAATTGTAGTTGGTTTAGGCATAGGCTACTTTATTTTTGGTGGAGAACCAGAACCTGATCCCTCTGCAGAAGTTAATCAAATAATTGAAGGTAAAGAAGCTGAAAAAAAAGAAAAAGAAAAAAGTGAAAATAATGAAGAGGGTGAAGAAGTAGGGGAAGATGGAATTATAAAGAAGAATGTTAAAGCCATCCCAGAAGTTGATAGTTATGAAACAACATACTTTGAATTCCCCGGAGACTTTACAACAAATTTAAAGGGAAGTAGGAAATTCTTACAGGTCAGCGTCGGAGTTTCAACGCAATATGATGAAAAAGTTATGGAAATTGTAGATTCTCATCAGCTAGCGCTTCGTTCTGAAATATTGTCAACTATTAGTGATTTTACAGAAGAAGACATTTCAGGAAGTGATGGTAAGAAAATGCTTTCAGAAAGATTAATGGTAGTTCTCAATAAAAAGTTGGAGTCGCTTGACGAATTTCCTGGTATAGAAGATGTATATTTTACTGCTTTCATACTGCAATAAATAGGATTGTAGAATTATGTCAAATACCTCTCGTAAATTGTCATCGGACGAAGTCTCAGCTCTAATGGAGGGGCTTCAATCTGGTGAAATCACAGCCAATTCTGGCGTCAATAATGATGTGGAAGTAACAGATTTCACGTTTGGTTCAGATAATCTAGAGCTTTTGGGTGATTATTATGCTTTAAGGTTAATTAATGAAAGATTTGCTAGATTAGTTAGAAGTATTTTTTTACCAATGATTAGAATGCAACCAAAGATTAACCCGTTTCCTCCCGAAGTAAAAACATATGACGAATATAGCGCCGGTCTAAATAGTTTTATGAGTTTAACTACTAGTAGAATTGACGAGTTAAGAGGTTCAATGTTACTTGTTCTTGAACCTTCTTTTATTAGTGTTTTAACAAACTGTTACTATGGTGGTAAATTATCAAACTTTCCATCTACTAAAGCTGAGTTTACTGCTACAGAAGATAGAATTATTGAAATAGTCTCTGACGGCATGGCTCAATGTCTACAAACTGCGTGGAAAGACCTTATGCCTATTACAATTAGGCACCAAGCTAGGGAAATAAATCCTCAATTTGCTACCTTAGTAGAATCAACAGATTCTGTTATTATATGTTCATTTGTTGTACAACTTCCTAATATTGACTCTGCTTCATTTGATATAATCTATCCTTTGCAAACATTAAAGCCAATTGCGTCTCTCTTACGTTCAAGAGTGCAGTCTGATGTCATTGACGATGATACTAGTTGGAGAGAGCGTTTGGAGAAATCAGTATTAAATGTACCACTACCCATCTCAGCTATTTTAAGTGAACCGTCCGTATCTTTATCAAATTTAATTAAATATAAAGAGGGTGATATAATTAATCTTCCACCAGTTGACGGTGTTGATTTTTTTGTAAATGACAAACTTTTATTTAAAGCTGAAATTGGAGAAACAAATGGTCAAGTTGCAGTTAGTTTAAAGAACAGATTATAATTTATTAGGAGTGATTAATGGCAGAAAATGAAGTAGAATCAACAAACGAAGATACTAATTCTGACAATGCTGGTATAGATAATATCAAAGTTTTAGAAAATATTGAAGTCAAACTTACAGTAGAAGTTGGTTCAACAGAATTGAAAATCAGAGATCTTTTAAGACTAAATGAAGGCTCTGTAGTTGAATTAGAGAGATTAGCGGGTGACCCTCTAGATATATTAGCTAATGGTGTAAAAATAGCAAAAGGTGAAGTAGTTATGGTCGGTGAAAGATTTGGTATAAGATTTACTGAAGTAACTAATCCTGAAAATCGAGTGCAAAAACTATAATTTTCAAAATATTGACAAGCTATGATAAGAAAATATTATATAAATCAATAGGTTATCTTTAACAGTAAATTGGCACCTTTCTTGCTTCTTTTATTCAAACATAAAGGAAAGCTAAAATGTCACAAACAGTTCCAGACTTTACAACTGCAATAGTTACTATTTTATTTTTATTAGTATTGGGTATTGTTGCTTTTTTTATAAAGAAAAAAAGTGGTCCCTTAAAAAAAATTATTAAAAATCAAAATGATCTTGAAGTATTAGATCAATTACCACTTAGGAATGGGTATTTGGCATATGTTTTAAAAGTTGGAAAAGAAAACTTTTTTTTTGTAGGTCATAAATCTGGAAGAGGTTCTTTAACTCAAATTAACATCCAGTATTCTAATCAAGAAAATACTAAAAATACAAATATTGATAAATTATCTTACAAAAATACTTTACAACCTAAAACCTCGCCTCCTCTAAAATCTAAAGAAACAAAACCTTTGCAACATGTAAATATTTCTGACTTATTAACAGCTCATAAAAAAGGTGGTAGAGATGCGTAAAGCGATTTGTCCTCAACCAAATAAAAGAATCTATTTTTACAATAAGCGTGAAAAAATTTTAAATCATTTAAAAAGCTTTTCTAAAGTTGTGTCTTTCTTATTTACTATTTTATTAATAAGTGGTTTACCAGTTCAAGCTTTTGGTGAAACAATATCTTCCGGTTTTCCTGCTTTAAGTGTATCTACTATCGGGGATACAACTGAATATTCATTCCCATTACAAATTTTACTATTAATGACTGCTTTAACAGTTCTTCCCTCATTAGTATTAGGAATGACAAGTTTTACAAGAATTATAATTGTGATGTCAATCCTTCGTCAGGCTTTAGGTACTCAACAGACACCACCAAATCAAGTTTTAATAGCTATATCTTTATTTTTAACATTTTTCATAATGGCTCCAACTTTTAATAAAGTTTATGATAATGCTGCTGTTCCTTATATGGATAAAACACTACCAGCAGACCAAGCCCTTGAAACTGCAAGTGCTGAAATGAAAAAGTTTATGGTCAAAAATACAAGAAAAACTGATTTATTAATGTTTTCTGAATTAGCTGGATTAGAAAAATTTGATAAAGTTTCTGACATACCCTTTCGAATTGCATTGCCAGCATTTATGACAAGTGAACTTAAAACAGCATTTCAAATAGGTTTTTTATTATTTTTACCGTTTCTCGTTATTGATATGGTCATTTCATCTATTTTGATGTCACTTGGAATGATGATGCTCTCTCCAATGTTAGTAGCACTTCCATTTAAATTATTATTATTTGTTTTAGTGGATGGTTGGAGCATGACTGTTGGTTCTTTAGTAAGTACTTTTGCAGCAGGATAAAATATGAATTTTGATGAAAATATAAGTATGTTATCTATGGCCTTTTACCAAGTCTTATTGGTATCTGGTCCTATATTAGCTTTAGCTCTAGGTATAGGTCTTTTTATAGGAATTATTCAAGCGGCAACTTCAATAAACGAAATGACATTAAGTTTTGTACCTAAAGTTGTTGTTGTAATGTTAGGAATAGGTCTTTTGGGAAACTTTTTTATGATGGGTTTAGTTGACTATTTTAACTTTATTTTTGACCAAGTTGCTGGTGTGGGACAAAATTAAATTTGAAAGAAATGTATTATGAATGGATCAGAATTTAACCTACCTGGAGTAAATTTATTCAACTTATACCAGTATTTGGTAATCTTTTTTGTGGCATCTTTAAGGATTTCGTCATTTTTAATTAGTGCACCATTTTTTTCACTAAGTGGTATTCCACTTCAAGTAAGGATAGTAGCTAGCATTAGCCTGACAGCGTTTTTATTTCCCGTCATAAAAGTACCTGATATACAAAACATGGAAGGTTTTAACTTATTTATATTAATTTTGTCAGAAATAGGTATAGGTTTATCAGTAGGGTTGATTTTAAATATTATTTTTTCGGCAGCAGCAGTTGCTGGCGAAAAGATTGCGTCGACTGCAGGACTTTCTATGTCTAATATGATTGATCCACAGTCTGGTGGTCAAACTTTAGTTCTTAGTACAGTCTTAACCCTATTTTTAATTTCCTGCTTTTTATCACTAGATGGACACTTATTTATAATTAAAATGTTATTAGAGAGTTATGTATATTTACCAATTGGTATTATTCTAAATTTTTCCCAAATAAGTAATATCGCGAGTGATACTTTTGGAAATATGCTTTACCTAGCTGCCCTGATAAGTTTACCAATTGTAGGTGGATTATTATTAATACAGTGTTCCATTGGTATAATTACAAGATCAGCTCCATCTCTTAACCTTTTTTCCTTTGGTTTTCCGATAGCTTTGATAAGTGTTTTTATATTTTTGTTTGCTGGAGTAGGTCCTATTTCAGATGCATTTTCAGATTTGACAGGAACAGCTGTCAATTTAATTAATGATGTACTTCACTCAACCAAAAAGGGAACTTTTTAAATGGCTGAAGAAGATAATTCACAAGATAAAACCGAAGAACCTTCTCAACGAAAATTAGATAAAGCAGCTGAGGATGGTCAAGTATTATCCTCAAAAGAAATGTTCGTATTCACTACATTAATAATGGGCCTGATGGTATTAACATCATTACCTTTTTTTGTGAAAGAATTTTTAGCTGTCTGGAAAATGTTTTTCTTATTTGACTTAAATTATATTGTCAACGTTTCTCCAATGTCAGAAATAGAAAAATTAATAAAATACGTTATATACATAACTTTAATCATAGGCATTCCGTTGATACTTACAATTGTATTTACCCAAATGGCCGTAGGAGGTATTAACTTTGCTCCCAAAGGTTTCCATTTTAAATCTAATAGAATTAATCTTTTATCGGGCTTAAAAAGAATATTTTCGTCAAAAGGCCTAGTTGAATTAATTAAATCTTTATTAAAAGTTGGATTATTAGGTGGGATTACCTATGGTGTAATATATTTTAATATTCAAGACATAATCAATTTATCAGAACGCAACCTTTACACAGCTTTATCAAACCTTCTCGATAATTTCCCACAACTAACAATTGCTTTATTAATTGCCCTTGGTTTTATTGCTATTTTTGATTTTATTTGGCAAAAATATACACATCTAGAAAAATTAAAAATGACTATTAAGGAAGTAAAAGATGAACATAAGGATACTGATGGATCTCCAGAGGTTAAGCAAAAAATAAGACGATTACAGAATGAAATCTCTAACAGGGCTGCCACTCAGACAGCTGCTCTTGATAATGTTAAAGATGCTTCAGCTATAATTACTAATCCCACACATTTTGCTGTAGCTATAAAATATGAAGTTGGTGAAACAGGAGCACCAACAATTTTAGCAATGGGAAGGGGAATGATAGCTGAAAAAATTATTAAGTTAGCCAATGAAAACAAAGTTACTGTTTTTCAGAGTCCTTTATTAGCTCGTGCTCTATATTTTACTGGAGAAATAGGAAAAGAAATCTCAGAAGATTTATACTCAGCTGTTGCCACAGTATTAGCATATATATTTAAAATTGAAAGAGGTGAGGAAACTGAATATCCTGATTTTGAATTGCCTGAAGATATGAGTTTTGATGAATATGGTAAAACACTAACTGAAAATATGGAGAAAAAGTGAAAAGAAAAAAAACTTTTGGCCAAATAATAATTACTGCGATGTTTTTATGGTCAGCTTTATTATGTCATTTTGAAGCAAGCTCTCTCAGAGAAGAGGGTGACTTGACGAATGCAACACTATATTGGTTTTTTGGTTTTACTGCTGTTATGGGAGCATTAAGATTTAAAATTGCCGAATTAATATATGGATTAATTGAATTAAAAAATAAAAATAAAAAATAAAGAATTAAATTGTGATTAATAATAAAAAAAATGAAAAGAAAATGGTTAAATGTAGTGGGTGCTATTATTTTTTTATTACTTATAAGAAAGAGCGTCCATGGGGTTGTAAGAAATTTGGTTTTATTTCGAAATCTATTCCTGCAATTGAAGTCTTTATTACAACTGGTATAGAATGTGCATATAGAAAAGAAAAAAATTTATAATTGTTATATATAATTTTGCGGGATTAATAAAATGGATACTAAATTAGAAGCTGTACAAGAAAGTATTAAATTAGCTTTAGATGCAGCTGATGCGGCTACTGACGTAACCTCAGAATATAATAAAGTTAAAAAAGCTCATGCATTACTGGAGGCCAAAGTGAAACAAATTCATAAATATACTACTGTAGTATTTTTATCATCTATTATTTCAGGATTAATTGTCATAGTGGTAAGTGCATTTTTATTTATGCAATCATCAGACAAATTGACAAATATGACAGAAACAAGTAGGGAAGCTCTAGTCGTTTTTGCAGAAAATGTGGATGGTGTTAATGCATCTTTAAGAAATCTTGATACGGCTATAAAGAAGCAAGGAGATTTGTTAGCAATTAATGAAAAATTAGTAACTACTCTTAATAAAATTGAAAAGCGCGTTGAAAAATCTAATAAAAATACTATTAGCGAGTTACAATTAATTACGACTACCTTAATAAAAGAGTTGAGTAAGAATTCTCAAGTTAGTATAGAAAATAACAAAAAACTTACTGCAAACTTGGCTAAGCTAAACCGTTCTAATAGCAAATCAATATCTAAAGCTATTCAGCAAATAAGTAACAAAGCCATATATAAACAAATAGTAGCTAATCAAGCTATACAAGCCCAACAAATTTCTAAACTTGTAAAGCAAAACAATAATGTTTTAGGAAAAATTGCAGATAAAACAAGTAGAATTAAGTATCCATAACATTAATATATTTATTTTGACGAGCTCAATTATATGACTGAAGAAATTGAAACTACAAAAGAATTTTTACAAATTAAATCTATAAGAACCTCTTCTAATGCATATGTTATGAAGTTACATGAGGGTGATATAATTATAGCTCTTGATGGTTTATTGATAAATAAAAGTTATGATGACTTGTCTAAAGAATTGAACGAAATAAAAGATAAAAAAATTCTTACATTATATAGGGATGGAGTATTTTTTAACACTTTTGTCTATGGTTCTTTAGGTGTCATATGTGAAAATATTAATTCTAATACCATACCAGTTTTAGATAACTTAGATCCTAATAATTATTTCAATAAAGATGATTTTTATTTTCAGTTTGAAGTTTTTAAAAAACCAGGAAAAACAGCTATTCTACTAAATACTTTTCCTACAATACTTGCAAGCCTTGTCCCACCTTTGTGGATGTTACAAAATAGATTATGGACTTTTTTTTGTATTTCCTTAGTTTTTTATTTCTTTCTTTTAATGATTTCCCCTTGGTTATTTTTTATCGGTTGGATATTAAAATCATGGTATGTTGGAAATAGCCAGATTGATATTTTAAGGCTTTTTTATAGAATGCATAACTATAGATTAAGCTTGAGTTTTTGTGCAAGGACTGAAAAGGAAGCTCAGGAGATTGCAAGGCAATTTGACGATAAAGTTGATTTTTATTATTCTTATCTTGAGCCTGTTATTTTAGAAGATTGATTTCATTACATCGATCGTATCGCCTTTATAAAGTTTATCCAAAAAAATTATCTCTATTATTATTTTAGCTACTTCACTAGGATTTTGAAGATTTTCTATATTTTCTCCAGGCATTGCTTGATTTCTTATTCGAGTATTAGTTTTGCCTGGGTTGATAATAGAAATAGATAAATTATTATGTTTATTTTCAGCTGACCATATTTTAATCATATGTTCGAGAGAAGCTTTAGATACTGCATAAGCTCCCCAGAATGGTCTAGCTTCAATAGCTACAGTTGAAGTCAAAAAACAAGCTTTGGGATTGTCACTTTTCTTTAATAGCGCGTCACATGAACGTATTAATCTATGGTTGCTTATTGAGTTAACCATCATAACTTCTAAAAATTCGTCATTGCTTTGATGGTGTATAGGTCCTAAAGTACCTAGGATAGCCGCATTAGCAATTAAAATATCTAATTTCCCCCAACGTTTAAATATTTCTTTTCCTAAATTATCTAAGCCATGCAAATCTTTCATATCTAACTCAACAACAGTACAAGTACCTCCATTATCGATAATAGACTTCTCAGTTTTTATTAGTCTTGATAAAGACCTAGCAGTAATTATTGTATGAATATTTTTTTTTGCCAGTTGTTTTGCTATTTCAGCGCCTATGCCACGACTGGCTCCAGTTATTAGAGCAATTTGCTTGTTATTATTCATTAATTTTTTTATTAATTTCTAAAATTTCGGTCACTTCTATGGGATACTCTCCTGTAAAACAATGATCTGTGAATTGAGGTGTTTCAGGGTTCCTTTTATCACATCCCATTGCTTTATAAGTTCCAGCTAAAGAAAGAAAAAATAAAGATTTTGCCCCTACAAGCCTAGTTATTTCTTTTAAATCAGATTGTGATGCTATTAATTCATTATAATTTGGCGTATCTATTCCATAAAAATCAGGATGCATAATAGGAGGGCATGATATTCCTAAATGAACTTCTTTTGCTCCTGCTTCATAAACCATTTTAACGATTTTGCTAGCTGTTGTTCCTCTAACTATTGAATCATCAATTAGAATAACTTTTTTATTTTCTATACATGATTTATTTACACTATGTTTAAGCTTGACTCCAAATTGTCTTATTGTTTGTGATGGTTCTATAAATGTACGTCCTACATAATGACTTCTTATAATGCCTAGTTCAAATGGTATAAATGATTTTTGCGAAAAACCTATTGCAGCAGAAACACCTGAGTCAGGAATAGGTACAACTACATCTGCTGTTATGTTATTTTCATTTGCTAATTGCTCTCCTAAAGCTTTTCTATAAGTATATACAGTTTTATTTCCAACTATACTATCTGGACTTGCGAAATAAATTCTTTCAAAAATACAAGGTCTTTCGAGAACTTTCTGAAAGGGTTTAATCGATTCGATTCCACTCTCAGTAATTATAACTATCTCACCATTCTCTACGTCTCTTATATATTTTGCTCCAATCATATCAAGGGCACAAGTTTCTGAAGCTAATACGGGAGAACCATCTTTTTTACCTAAAACTAAAGGCCTTATTCCAAATGGATCTCTTACTCCAATCAGTTTTTTGTTAGTTAGTATTACTAGAGAATAAGCACCTTTAATTTGATTGAGAGTGTCTATTAACTTATCAATTAATTTTTTCTTTTTTGACCTAGCAACTAATTGTAAAATAATCTCTGTGTCAGAAGATGTTTGAAAGATAGACCCGCTTCCAACTAATTTTTTTTTAATAGAATATGTATTAGTTAAGTTACCATTATGTGCACATGCAAAGCCACCAATTGCTAAATTTGCAAATAATGGTTGCAGATTTTCAGGTTTAGACTCGCCAGTTGTAGAATATCTTACGTGACCAATCGCTGTTTTTCCTGGAAGTTGAGATAAGATATTAGTATTATTAAAATTGTCTCCTACTAAACCTTGCTTGCGCACGGAATGAAAATTATTTCCGTCAAAACTAACTATTCCAGCACCTTCTTGACCTCTATGTTGAAGAGAATGAAGTCCTAAAGTGGTTAACACAGAAGCTTCCTCGGTCCCAAATATTCCAAATACTCCACATTCATCTTTATATCTGTCGGTATATTTACAATACATTAAGAATCCTCAAAACTCATATTTTATATATCTTCTTTTTTTATTTGATCGTCTATTGGTTCAACCTGTTCAATAAAAAAATCACTTAAAGTATCCGTAGTATTTTTTAAATATTCATAAGTATAAGCCTCTAAAATTAAATCTGGTAATTTTTTTTCTTTCCCTATTAAATAAAGAAACCCTAGATAAAGTAAAACAACTATTAGCGCACCCCTAAAAATGCCAAATAAAAAGCCAAAAACTTTATCCAAAAATAATATTTCAGAAAAATTGAATTTTGGTGACAACCATTTTGAAATGAGGTGTGAAATGAATAAGGTTGTTAAAAAGGGAAAACTAAATGCAATAACGTCAATTATAATTTTTTGAGAAATATAATCTACTAGTTCTAGTTTAAACTTTTCAAATAAATTAAAAGCTACAAATAAAGAAAAAATCCAGGATATAATACTAAATGTTTCTTTTATAAAGCCTCTAAAAGTAGCGACTATACAAGAAGTAAGGATAATTATTAAAATTAATATATCAATTATATTAAAATAAATGTTGTTAAATATTTCCATTAGCTCAAATCATTCATAACATCTTTATTAATTAAATTTACTAAATCATTTAGTAGATTAATAGAGTTATAGTTCAAATTTTTTTGTATTATAGTTTTTTGTTTATTGGGTAAGTAAATTTCATTAAAGCCTAGTTTTAATGCTTCTTTAATTCTCACTTCAGGTTGAGTTACTTTTCTGATTTCACCTGAAAGACCAACTTCTCCAAAAAAAACACCAGAAAAAGACAAAGGAACATTTTTTACTGAAGAAATAATTGACGCAGCCACAGCTAAATCAGCAGCTGGTTCAAATATTCTGATACCACCTGCAATATTCAAAAAAATATCCATGTTTGATAAGTGGATTTTACATCTTGCCTCTAGAACTGCACATAACATTGAGAGCCTAGAGATATCCCAGCCAACGATAGTTCTTCTTGGAGAGGCGAGTGTTGATGGAGTTACCAAAGCCTGAACTTCTACAAGAATTGGTCTCGTTCCTTCTAAACCTGCAAAAATTGCAGTCCCAGATACATTTTTTTGTCTATCAGATAAAAATAAAGCTGAAGGATTTTTAATTTCTTTCAGCCCATCTCTTAACATTTCAAAAACACCAATTTCATTTGTAGGACCAAATCTATTTTTTATACTTCTTAAGATTCTATATTGAAGATTATTATCCCCATCAAAATATAAAACTGTATCTACCATATGTTCTAAGACACGAGGTCCAGCAATTGAGCCGTCCTTGGTAACATGTCCAATTAAGATTAGGATAGAATTTGTTTTTTTTGCAGCAATAATTAATTCATGTGTACTTGCTCTAACCTGAGACACAGTTCCTGGTGAGCTGTCTAATTGAGGTAAATACATAGTTTGAATAGAGTCAATTACCAATATATGTCTTTTTCCAATGGAACTTATGGTAGCTGCTATATCTGATGCATTTGTAACAGAAGCAAATTGAATATTATTGTCCTTTAACCCAAGTCTATCTGCTCTCATTTTTATTTGAGATAAACTTTCTTCACCAGAAATATATATACATTCTTCTTTAAGTTTTGATAAATTACCAACTAGTTGTAATAACAATGTTGATTTACCAATGCCAGGATCACCGCCAATTAAAGTAACTGATCCAGGTACAAACCCACCCCCAATAACTCTATCTACCTCACTTAAATTTGATGTAATTCTCGAATGATCATATGCTTCTTTTTTTAAATATTCAAAACTAATAGTTTGTCCATTTGATTTAGATAAAATACCAGATGGTTTTATGTTCTTTTCTTCTAGTAAAGTGTTCCACTCATTACATTGTTCACACTTACCAATCCATTTCTGATAAACTGATCCACATGATTGACAAATATATTGTTTGTTAGATTTTGCCATTAAATAAATAGCTTAGGATTTGTTGATTTAATAAAGTCTTTTATTTTTGGATTATTTGCTTTCAACATATCTTCAGGAGTTCCTGACCATGAAATAGTTTGCTTATCAATTAAAATTACTTTATCAGCTATTCTACATACTGATGCCATATCATGAGTAATTGTAATTGCACTACCACCAACTGTCTTTACAGCGGCTTTAATTAATTTGTCAATTAAGCTACCTGTTACTGGATCTAAACCAGATGTGGGCTCATCAAACAACAATACTTTTGGGTCTCCGCATATAGCTCTAGCTATTGCAACCCTTTTCTGCATTCCTCCAGAAATTTCTGAGGGATAAAGGGTTAAAATTTCAGAATTCAAGCCTAATCGTTTTATTATTGATAATGCTAATTCTTTTGCATTTTTATTAGAAAGTTTTTCTTTATTTCTAATTTTGAAAACAATATTTTCCCAATTTTGCAAAGAATCAAATAATGCACCATGTTGAAAAGTAATTCCTAAATCAAGTAAAATTTTTTCTTTTATAGACCTTTTTAAGTTAACCATTTCCACACCGTTTATTTTAATGGAACCTTTATCTGGTTTTAATAAACCAATGATGTTTTTTAGGAGCACTGATTTACCAGATCCTGATGCGCCTATTATTGCTAAAGACTCACCTTCCAATAGTTTAAAATTAATATTATTTAAAACCAAGGTGTCATTAAAACTTTTAGTAAGGCTTTTAACTTCAATAATTGTTTTATTATTTAATTTATTTTTCATTTTTAACCAAAAAATAAAGCTGTTATAATATAAGTACTTGTTAATATCATTACTGACGAAATTACTACAGATGCTGTTGTAGCATAACCAACTCCTTCGGCACCTTTGGTTGCATTAAAACCAAAATAACAACTTACCATTGATATTATTAACCCAAAAATTACTGCTTTAACTGTACCTTGAATAATATCAATCCATTGTAGATATTCCAAAGTAGCATACAAATAAATGTTTGGACTAAATTCTAATTTAAAAATTGCAATTACATATCCACCCAAAATACCAATTGTATTACCTAACAGCACTAAAACTGGAATACAAATTAGTGAAGCAATAATCTTCGGGGCAATTAAATATTGCATAGGCCTTGTTCCAAGAGTACCTAATG
Source organism: alpha proteobacterium SCGC AAA536-G10 (assembly GCA_000384615.1). Classification (GTDB taxonomy): domain Bacteria; phylum Pseudomonadota; class Alphaproteobacteria; order Puniceispirillales; family Marisalimonadaceae; genus Marisalimonas. The sequence goes on from ARQU01000002.1 coordinate 100,797, forward strand.
CATCTATTTGATCTGTGACCCTCATTGTTGCTATTTCGGCTGCCATCTTGGCTCCAATACGTCCAGCAACCATCAGGCCTGTTAAAACAGGTCCTAATTCTCTTGTGATTGAGGTTAATACAACTCTTGCCACAGTTGTTTCAGTATTTAGTTCAGTAAAACCATTGTAAGTTTGAAGAGCTAAAACCATGCCAGAAAAAAATGTGGTGAGACCTACTACAGGTAGAGAGAAATAACCAATGTCTATAATTTGATAAAAAATTTTCTTGAAATACCAAGGTGGTTTGAATATCCAAAAAATGGCATTTACAAAAAAGACGAAAAAATGGCCAATATTAGATAAAAACTTTAAGAATTTTTGCCCTATAGAACCACAAATATTAAAAATCAATTTAATCAAATTTCTTACCTATTTTATAAATTATTTATCAATTATATGTTCTCAATAAGCGGTTACCCATGATTGTTAATAGTTCATAGCTGATTATATCTAACTTTGTAACTATGTTTTTAAAATTAGTGTTATCTAGCAAACATAAATAGTCACCTTCTTTTAGTAATTTTTCTTTTAAGTCAGTAACATCTAAAACAAAGCTATCCATAGTAACATTGCCAATAATCCTACATTTTTTTTTCATAATAAAGAAGGAGCTGTTGGGTTTTAATAATCTTAACCAACCGTCTGCATAACCAATTCCGATTGTAGCTAATTTAGATTTTCTTTTTGTCATATCAACACCTCCGTATGATATTTTTTCACCAATATCAACGTCTCTTAACTGAATTACGGGTCCATGTAAACTTAGTGGTAGCTTTAAACTCCTTGAATTTAATTCAATATTATTACCAAAATTGTCAATTCCGAATAATCCAATGCCAGGTCTAGTCTGATCAAGACAAAACTTTGATCCAAGCATTATTCCACCACTATTTGCTAAGCTTAATTTAATATTAGGTAAGTTTTTAGAAAATTGTAAAATTTTATCTAATTGTGTAAAGTTTTCTTTATTTTTTATTTGGTGAGCATTTGCAAGGTGGGACATTATAAAATCCCATTCAACAAAATTTAATAATTCTTTGTTAGTTAATAACAAACTAATTTCATTTTGACTAAAACCTAATCTATTCATCCCTGTATCAATATTTAATATTGTTTTGATTTTGTATCCTTGATCAACAATTGCTTTCAACCTCATTAATTGATTTAAATTATTAATTATTGGGTTTAATTTATATTTTACATAAGTTTTTTCAGTACCTTTAAAAAAACCTTCAAAAACAGCAATTTTGATATCTTTAGATTTTATTTTTTTTCTTAGTTCGATCCCTTCATCAAGGTTTGCAACATAAAAATAATTACATCCTGCTTCTATTAAAGTATTAGCTACTCTTATCATGCCCATACCATAAGCGTTTGCTTTAATTACAGCCGCAGCTTTACCATTAGATGCGTTGTTTAGTGCAACCCAATTTGATTTAATATCTTCAAGAGAAATTTTTAGAAAACCTTGCATAATAAAAGTTTATATATTTTTAAATAATTTTACTAATAAATTTGATCTGGTAACCTATTATCTTGCACTAGGTCCATAAACCTAGTGAATTTGGCCTCAAATTGTACTTGTATTATACCAGTTGGTCCATGTCTTTGTTTTGAAATGATTATTTCAGCCTTTCCTTCTGCTGAGTTTCGTTTATCTTGCCATTTTGTAAAACGTTCGTTAAAACTTTCTTGATTTTCATTATCTCTTTGAGATGGTTCACTTTTATCTAAGTAATACTCTTCTCTATATACAAACATTACCACATCAGCATCCTGCTCAATAGAACCAGACTCTCTTAAGTCCGCAAGAATAGGTCTTTTGTCTTCTCTTTGTTCAACAGCCCTGCTTAGTTGAGATAAAGCAAGAATGGGAACATTTAAATCTTTAGCTATAGATTTTAATCCTCTAGTAATACTCGAGACTTCTTGGACTCTACCTTGTGCCTCACTTGCTTTAGAGCCTTGGATTAATTGAATATAGTCAATTATAATTAAGCCTAATCCACTTTTTCTTTTTAATCTTCTTGCTCTTGATGCAATTTGACCAACAGATATAGCGGGAGTATCATCGATATAGAAAGGTAAGTTATAAATATCATTTTGTGTAGCAACAAGTTTTGAGAATTCTTTTTCATCAATATCTCCACTTCTTAATTTATGAGAGTCTATTGTAGATTGTTCGGCTAATATTCTTTGGGCTAATTGTTCAGCTGACATTTCTAATGAAAAAATTAAGATTGGATCATTTTTATCAGTGATATTACTTTTAGCAGCATTAAATCCTATGTTTGTTGCTAAGGCAGTTTTCCCCATTGCAGGTCTACCTGCTAAAACTATTAAATCTGACTTGTTTAAACCTCCTAATTGACGATTCAAGCCTGAAAAACCTGTGTCAACACCGGATAATTTTCCTTTTCTAGTGAAAGCTTCATTTATTTGATTGGTAGTACTAGCTAAAACAGATTTAAAATCTAATGGTCCCGAATTAATTTGATCCTTCTCTGCCAAATTATATAACTTTTCTTCAGTTTCAGATATTTCGTCATCGGGAGTTGTTTCAATTTTAGGATTAATGGACTTATTAATCAATTCATCAGCAATTCTTATTAAAGATCTTCTGATATAACAATTTCTTATTTCTTCAGCATAAAATTTTGCTTTGCTTAATGATAATACGCCTTCTCTAAGATCCAAAAGATATTTTTCAATATCAATATCTTTATTTAAATTCTCGTCATTTAAATAATTTTTAAGTGTTAGGGGATCAGCCAATTTACTAACATCTGTTAGGGATACACACGCTTCGTAAATACTTGAATGCAATGGATCAAAAAAATATTGGCTGTTAAAATTAGTCGGAATATCTTCCAGGATTTTGTTATCAAACAAGATTGAACCTAAAAGACTTTGCTCTGCCTCAAGATTTTGAGGCATTTTTTTTTCATTACTATTTAGATTGTCTGAATGGAAATTTCCAGAGTTAGTATAATTTTCAATTAGACTATCAACCATAATTAATTTTTCTTTATTTATTTGAGATTTAATAGCAAGAGCTTCAAATCTATTTAATATTAAAAATTATTTATCTTTATCTTTTTGTTCCTGAATTTTATCATTATTAACATTTTTTGAAATTTCTAACTTTTCATCATTTTCATTAACTGGTTTTGTTGAGTTATCTTTTTTATTGAACCTTTTTGCATCTTTCTGAGCTCTCTCTGATCTAATGTCTCCACCGGTTATTTCATTTGTAATTATAGCTTTCCTAGATTTAGTTTGTTCTCTTGCTTCTTCTATAGATCTAGCTATGTTTAATTTTAAATTTATTGAGATTTCAGGATGTAATTTAATAGATATATCTTCATATGAAAGTGTTTTAAGCGCCTTATTCAAGTCAACTTGAGATTTATTTATTGAAAGTCCAGCCTCAGTAACAGCTTTAGATATATCTTTTGCAGAAACTGAGCCATATAGTTGACCAGACTCACTAGCAGCTCTTATAACAACTACTTCTTTAAAGCTAATATTATCCGCTAAATTTTGAGCCTCTGTTTTTCTAGTTATATTTTCACCCTCTAATTGAGATTTCTTCTCTTCAAACATTTTTATATTTTCTTTTGAAGCAAATACAGCTTTACCTTGAGGAAGCAAAAAATTTCTAGCATAACCTGATTTAACTGAAACTAACTCACCCATTTGTCCAAGCTTTTCAATACGTTCTAACAATATAATATTCATTTTATTTTCCTGATCTAACCAACAACATAAGGCATTAATGCTAGAAATCTTGCTCTTTTAATAGCTTTAGAGAGTTCACGTTGTTTTTTTGCCGATACAGCAGAAATCCTAGAGGGTATTATTTTACCTCTTTCAGACACATACCTAGTAAGAACTTTCAAATCTTTATAATCTATTTCCGGTGTGTTAGGAGCTGAAAAAGGGCATGATTTTCTTTTTTTTTGATTAGGCTTTCTTAGAGCTTCTCGTTTAATATCAAGTTGTGTCATCTAATTCTTCCTTTCACTTATGCATTAGTTGTTGAAACAGTTTCTGAAATAAAAACTTCATTTTTGTAACGATCGGATTTATTAATTATTAGAGGTGAAGGTTTTTCATCAATTGAATTTATGCGAATTGTTAAAAATCTAATGATGTCTTCATTTAATTTCATTACTCGTTCAAATTCTAAAATTGCATCAGAAGAACTATCAATATTTAAAAGTATGTAATGACCTTTTCTGTTTTTATTAATTTTGTAAGCAAGATTTCTAATACCCCAATTTTCTCTTTTTTTAATAACACCATTATACGTTTCAATAATTTTAATGAACTCTTCTACAAGCTCTTCAAACTGACTAGGTGTTAAATCTTGTCTTCCTATAATTACACTTTCGTATAATGCCATCTTCATCTCCTTATGGCTAGTTGGGATTTTCCCAGGTTAGCCAGTTAAACTGAATTAACTGGCAAGGAGGACATAAAATATTAAATTTTATGCTGGTAATTTTAACTAATGTGCAACATAAATGTTTATTAAAAATATGCAATAAATAATTAAATAAATTTAACATTTGTAGGGCTTGAAATGAATTTTATTGTTTTTCCAGGGCAAGGATCCCAGAAGATTGGAATGGGTAAAGAACTATCAGATAATTTTTCTGAGGCTAAACAAGTTTTTGAAGAAGTAAATGATGCTCTGAATTTTAATTTAACAAAAGTTATGTGGGATGGTTCAGATAAAGAAATTTCTCTAACCTCTAATGCTCAACCCGCGTTGATGGCATGCAGCATAGCTGCATTAAGAGTTTTAAACAAAATTACTAATAAAAAATTGTCAGATTTAACAGACTATGTCTGTGGACATTCTCTAGGGGAATATACAGCTATGACTGCTACAGAAGTTTTCTCTCTAAATCAATGTGCAAAATTATTAAGATTAAGAGGAAATGCAATGCAAGAAGCAGTTCCAATTGGAAAAGGAGGCATGGCTGCTTTGATAGGGACAAATATTGAAACAACAAAAAAAATTATTGATAAAGCAAATTCTTATGGAATTTGTGACATTGCTAATGATAATTCTAATGTACAGGTGGTAATTAGTGGTGATATATTAGCTGTTGAAATTGCAATGAAACTCTCCAAAGATTTAGGAATTAAAAAAGCTGTCCTTCTTCCAGTAAGTGCCCCATTTCATTGTAGATTGATGAAACCCGCTCAAATAATCATGGAAGAAGCTTTTAAAAAAATAGATTTTAAAACTCCTATTGTTCCAATTATACCCAATGTAGATGTATTACCCGAAAATGACCCAGATAAATTAAAAAAAAATTTAATTGATCAGGTTACTGGAACTGTTAGGTGGCGAGAGACTATGGAATTTGCTAAAAAACTGGGTGCAAAAAAAATTATGGAATTGGGAAGTGGAAAAGTTCTCTCAGGTATTGCAAAAAGAATGATTAAAAATATTATAACTATTAATATTGAAACCACAGAAGATTTTGAAAATTTTATATAAACTATGATGGAGAATTGGATGTTTGATTTAACAGACAAAGTTGCCCTAATAACAGGAGCTACAGGTGGAATTGGAATGTCTATAGCAAAAAAAATGAAACAGAGTGGGGCTAAGCTAATTCTTTCAGGAACTAGACAAAATATTCTAAGTGATTTAGCGTCAGAATTGGGAAATGATGTTAAAACAATTACCAGTAACTTAAATAGTAAAGATGATATTTTAAATTTAGCACAACAATCTGAAGCAAGTTTTGGTCATATTGATATATTAATAAATAATGCAGGTGTTAATGCAGACAATCTTTTTTTAAGAATGAAAGATGAAGATTGGGACAAAGTAATTGATATAAATTTATCAGCACCAATGAGATTAACAAGGCAAGTTATTAAAAGTATGTTGAAAAGGAAATATGGAAGAGTAATATTCATTACTTCCATTGTTGGCTATACTGGAAATGCAGGACAAAGTAATTACGCTGCATCTAAATCTGCTTTAACAGGCTTTACGAAATCAATAGCTTTAGAAGTTGCCAGTCGAGGAATTACCTGTAACTTGATTGCTCCTGGATTTATTGCCACACCTATGACTGATAAGCTCTCAGATGAACAGAAAAAAAATATAGTAAAAAATATTCCAATAAATCGATTAGGAAATGTTGATGATATCTCTAATGGTTGTATTTATTTAGCCAGCGAAGAAGCCGGTTTTATAACTGGTACTACATTACATATTAATGGTGGTATGAGTATGATCTAGCATTTTTTCAACTAACATCACAATATGCTTGGCATGAATTCATATTTATGTTACTCGAAACTCTTAAAGATTAAGAATTTATATTAAACTAAAGGGGATTTTAATGAGCGACATAGCTGGTAGAGTAACAAAAATTGTAGTTGAGCATCTTGGGGTTGAAGAATCCAAGGTGGTAGATAGTGCGAGCTTCATAGATGATTTAGGTGCTGATAGTTTAGATACAGTTGAATTAGTTATGGCTTTCGAAGAAGAGTTTGAATGCGAAATACCAGATGATGCTGCTGAAAAAATTCAAACTGTTAAAGATGCAATAGACTTTATTTCCTCAAATAGTTAATATATTCAAAGTTTCTTACTCGATTAAATATTAGGAGTTTATAATGCGTCGAGTTGTTGTTACTGGATTAGGTTTGGTAACGCCTTTAGGAGTTGGCGTGGAACATAACTGGAAAAGACTCATTTCAGGCACAGTTGGCATAAATAAAATAAATGATTTTAACGTTTCAGATCTGCCTTGCAAAATAGCGGGACAAATCCCGTCTAAACTTGAAGATAATGAAGCTGGTTTAGATTTAGATAATTGGATAGAACCAAGAGAATATAAGCGTATTGATCGGTTTATAACTTATGGGATAATTTCAGCCATTCAGGCTGTAGAAGATTCCTGTTGGAAACCACAAAATGAAAATGAAAAGAATAGAACAGGAGTAATTTTAGGTTCAGGCATTGGGGGGCTTGAGACTATAGCTAAAACTTCAGAATTACTTAATTCAAAAGGACCCAGAAAAGTAAGTCCATTTTTTATACCCTCTGCGCTCATTAATTTATTATCTGGTCAAGTTAGTATTAGATATGGTTTTAAAGGACCTAACCATTCGGTCGTAACAGCTTGCTCAACTGGTGCTCATGCTATTGGTGATGCATCAAGAATAATTAGGTATGGTGATGCAGATGTAATGGTTGCAGGAGGAGCAGAAGCTGCTTGTTGCCGAATAGGTATGGCGGGATTTGCTGCAGCTAGAGCTTTAAGCACTAATTTTAATAATGATCCTATGTCCAGTTCAAGACCTTGGGATAAAGACAGAGATGGTTTCGTTATGGGTGAAGGTTCTGGCGTTATAGTTTTGGAAGAAAGAGACCACGCTATTGCCAGAGGAGCTAAAATATATGCTGAAATAAAAGGTTATGGGTTATCAGGCGATGCTTATCATATTACTGCACCTGCAGAAAATGGTGATGGGGGGTTCAGAGCAATGAAATCTGCATTGAATGATGCAAACTTAAATAGTTCAGATCTTGATTATATAAATGCTCATGGGACTTCAACTCCACTTGGAGATATGATTGAGTTAAAAGCAATAAATAGATTATTTGATCAAAAAATAGAAAACATAAGTATTAGCTCAACTAAATCAGCAACTGGACATCTTTTAGGTGCCGCGGGCGCGATTGAAGCTATATATTCAATTTTATCAATAATTAATCAAACGGTGCCTCCTACAAATAATTTGATAACTCCTGATAAAGAAGCTCTAGGGTTTGACTTGGTTCCAATTCATTCAAAAAAAAGAAGCATTAAAAACGTTCTTTCGAATTCATTTGGCTTCGGAGGAACCAATGCCAGTTTAGTAATTAGTTGTTCAGATTGATATTTAAAAATAAATTTATTCTTTTAATAATTTTTAAAATTTTTTTGGTTTGTGTAGGTTGGATCTACTTCGAAAATAAAAGAGTTCAACATGTAGTCTTTGAGGATACTTATTATTTACTAAAAAAAAATACGAACCAGAAACATATTTTAAAACAACTAAATCTTAAAAAAATTAATATTGAATATTTTAATTGGAGAATAATATCATTAATGCGTGATGATCAATTTGTTCCTAAAGCTGGTGAGTATTTAATTAAAAAAAATTACAGTATAAAAGATATACAAGATATTTTTCAAAATGGAAAAACGATTGTAAGAAGTTTTCAACTTATTGAAGGAACAACTTCACACGATTTAAAAAAAAAATTACTTGAAAATCCATATTTATCAGGAAAAATTAAATCTTTGGAAGAAGGAATATATAAACCAGATACATATAATTTTAGTTATGGGTTTCCTAGAAATAAATTACTAGAACGTATGACATTAGCCCAAGAAAAATTAATAGATAATGTTTGGAAACATAGACCTAAAAATTTTATCATAAAAAATAAAAAAGAATTATTAATTTTGGCATCGATTATACAAAGCGAAACTAGTGACTTGAATGATAGTAGAATTGTAGCAAGTGTTTTTATTAACAGGCTTGAAAATAATATGAAGTTACAATCAGACGTTACTTTAGCATACGGTTTAAATATTAATGGTCAAAAAATTACAAGAAATATGCTAAAATCAGATAATCCTTTTAATACATATTATCACAAAGGTTTACCCCCAAATCCTATATCATACCCAGGTGAAAACGCTTTAAATTCTCTAAAAAACATAAAAAAAACTGATTTTTTTTATTTTGTTAGTAATGGTAAGGGACAGCATAGATTTTCTAAAACATATAGTTTACATAAGAAAAATATAAAATTATGGAAAAACAATATTGCTAAGGATTAAAATGAACAATAATATCCGAAGAGGGCTTGTATTAGTAATCTCTTCACCCTCTGGAGCAGGTAAAACAACTATTTGTAAAAAAATAATTCAAGAGATTGATAGTATTGAACTTTCTGTTTCAGTAACCACACGTCAAAAAAGAAAAAACGAAATTGATGGTAAAGATTATTTTTTTAAGAGCGACAATCAATTCAGCATCTTAAAAAATAATAAGAGTTTTTTAGAAACCGCGGATGTCTTTGGTTTTTCTTATGGAACTTTGAAAAAAGAAGTTATATCAAAAATTGAAAAAGGAATTGATGTTATAGTGGATATAGATTGGCAAGGCACAAGACAAATACAAAAGCATATACCTAATGATATAGTCAAAGTCTTTATTTTACCTCCATCCATAAAAGAGCTTGAAGATAGACTTGGAAAAAGAGCAAGTGAAGATAAAAAAAATTTTTTAAAAAGAATGTCAGAGGCCAGAAAAGAAATAAGTCACTATATTGAATATGATTTTGTTATTATAAATAATGAAATCGAAAAAGCTGTTAGTCAGATTAAGTCAATTCTCTTTTCTGAAAGACTCAGAAGACATAGACAATTAAATTTAAACAAAGTTACTAACAATCTTAAATAAATTTTAATTACTTCTCATCTGATATTTTAGCTATTTTGCAAAAATCAATGATAGATAAGTTTTCTGGCCTTAGGTTTGGTGAAATATCAAGTTCCTTTAACATTTTTTCTCCATTTATTGATTTTAGACTAGTTTTAAGCATCTTACGTCTTTGGCTAAAGGCCATTTGTGTAATTTTTTCAATAGATTCGAAAGATACATCATAAAGGGGTTTTTCTAATGGTTTTAATTGTATTACACTCGAAGTAACTTTTGGCTTAGGTGTAAAGGCATTACTCGGTATATCAAATAATTTTTTACTTTTTGTTAACCAATTCGTTAAGATTGATAATCTACCGTAATTTTTAGATCCTGGTTTAGCAATTATCCTGTCAGCAACTTCTTTTTGAAACATTAAAGTAAGCAAATCAAAATGTTGGATATGTTTCAACCATAACGTCAGCATTTTGGTTCCAATATTATAAGGTAGATTGGCTATAATCTGTCTTGGTGACACACCTAATTCCCATATAGGATAATGAAGCGCATCACCAGTAATTATGATGAGGCTATTTTTATATATTTTTTTAACGTCAATTAACATTTTTTCTGATTGTTTATCCTTGTCTATTGTGTAAAGTACATTTGGTTTTTTCTTCAAAATTGATCTAGTTAAACCTCCAGGACCTGGACCAATTTCAATTACAGTTGGACAAATTGGTTCAGAATTTTTTACAATTTTATCAGTAAGGTTCAGGTCAAACAAAAAATTTTGACCTAATGATTTGTTAATTTTTATATTATTTTTTTTTAAAGTTTCTTTTATTGTGGGTAATTTAAAATCATTATTATCCATTATTTTTATTTACACTCATTTCATAGGCCAAATTTATTGCCGCTATTAAACTAAAAGGGTTAGCAATATTCTTACCTGCAATATCAAATCCAGTCCCATGGTCAGGTGAAGTTCGAATAAAATCTAAACCTAAAGTTACGTTAACACCATTAAAAAAATCTAATGTTTTGATAGGAATAAGAGCTTGATCATGATACATGCAAATAGCTAAATCATATTCCTTTCTTTTTTCTGATGAAAAAGCTGTGTCTGCTGAAATTGGTCCTTCTAAAAAACAATCTTGTTTTTGTTTGACTTCATTAATTGCTGGTATAATTATTTTTTCTTCTTCATCTCCTATTTCACCATTTTCACCAGAATGAGGATTTAAACCAGTTACAACTATTCTTGGTTTAGAAATCTTAAATAAAGAAATTAAACTTTCTTTTGCAATATCTATTGTAATCTTAATAAGATCTTTAGATATAAGTTTGGGAACATTTTTTAGAGGGACATGAATTGTCAACGGAATTGTTTTAAGTTCACTATTAACTATCATCATGACGGGATATTTTCTTTTTTTTGATAGTGAAGCAAGAAAATCTGTGTGTCCTTGAAACTTAAATCCAGATCTATACATCATTTTTTTATTTATTGGATTTGTAACAATAGCAGAAGCAATACTTTCCATCTGAGTTTTTACACAAGTAATAATTGAGTTTTTAATAAAAGAAGCATATTTAATATTTTCTTCTCCTAAAATTATATTTTCTGGTATTTTTATAGCCATAATATTTAATTGATTTTCTTGAAAGTCAGAAAAATTAACTTTATCCTCAATTTCATTCAATTGAATATTACTTTTTATTACTTTTTTACATTGTTCTATTAATTTTGGATTACTAACAAGTATAGGTTTTACATTTTTATTAATTTTAGAGCTTTCAATTGCTTTTATAGTAATTTCAGTTGAAATGCTGGCAGGATCGCCAGCAGAGATTAGGATAACTTTTTTCATAGAATTCATTTAAATTATTAATTTAATTTTTTGATGTAAGATATGTTAGCCTCTTTATAAAGACGTTTTAAATGTCTTTCACTATAAATTAAAAATTGTTTTTGCATTATTTTATTCTTTAATTCTAAAATTGTTTCTCTTTCTGGCTTTGGTTTTTTAGTATCACATATAATGTAAGTGAATCCATGGTTACCAAAAAATATTGGCTGTGATATTTTATATAATTCAATATTTCTAATAACAATTTGTATTTTTGAACTTAAGTCTGCAATTCTTGATTTTATAATATTTAGGCTATGATTTTTGTTTTGTTTTTTTAGTAGATTTAAATTTTTACAATTTTGTTGATTAAATAATAAACCTTTAAGTTCATTTTTGATTTTATTGTAAGCGACTTCTTTTTTTTGAAAGTTTATTGGAAATTTTATTTGCGCAATTATAACTTCCATTTCACTTTTGCTAAATTTTCCATTTATTCTTTTAGCGAGTATTTTAATAATCTTGACTTTATCATTAGTTGCATAACTTATAATATCCCCTTCATTTAAATCAATCTTTTTGGACTTTATATAGTTTGGTAAATTTTGATAATTTTTCCATCCAATTTTACCTTTATACTTAGATGAACTGCTTATTGATATCTGTTTAGCTAAATCTAAAAAACTTACACCTCTATTCAAAGCAGATTTAATTTGATTTAGTAAAATTTTATTATTGTCTTTACTTATAACAATTTCTGCCAAATCATAAAGATCCTCAGCTTTTCTATTTTTTTTATCTTCAAGATCATTCTCAACAATCTGGTCTAATTTTTCTAACTGTTTGTTAAATTTATTTTTGAGTACTAAACCCCAAACCAATTGTGATTGGTATTTTTCTAATAATTTAGTCTTTGGTATAGATAGTTCGTTAATGAATTTCTTTAATTTATCTTCAGAATTATTAAATTCATTTAAAAGTAATTGATTGGCTCTAGGAGTAACTATTTCAATAATATTTTTTTTGATTTTAAGTCCTGCAGATAAGATGATTTTTTCATTAATAAGAGAATTCAATGATTGGTTATAAAAGTTAATTAAATTTCTAGGATCATTTTTATTTTCCAGAGAAAATAAAAGCAATTTTGCACGATTGATAACATCTTTTTTTGTAATAGGAATTTTGTTAACAGTAGTTACAATAAAATTTTCTCTACTAAATGCATTGCTAAGAAAAATATTACTAAGAATAATGTTTATGATTATTAATAATTTTAATTTTATAAATTGTTTAATTATTTTTTTCACTTTAAATCCTTTTTAATATTCACTTTTTTTGCTTCGTCAATGTCACTTGTTAAATAACAACCGGCAAATAAACCAATTAGGGTTGGTCCAAATCCAGATAGTAAGGGTGGTAACTTTTCAGAAGAGCCCAAAGCAAAAATAAAATCACCAATAAAATATAAACTAAAACCAACAACTAGCGAAAGTGAAACTATACCAACCTCAACTTTTCTTTCACTACTCCTTAACATTAAGGATGCTGAAAGTAAAATCATCGATAAAATCAAAAATGGCTGACATACTAATTTAAAAAAATGTAATAGATGTTTAGAAGTGTTTAGTCCATATAATTGCATTTGTTTCAGGTAACTTGGAAAATCAAATATAAATATTTTTTCAGGTTCTACAGTTGCGACATTTAGATTTTTGGGATTAGATTTTATAAATAATGTTAGTTTATTAAATATTTCTATTTTAGAATCATTTTTGGTTAATTGACCTTCAAAAAGATTAAGTTTTTTTTCAGAAAATACTGCCCGTTTTGCAGATATTCTTTTTTTAAAGATTTTATTATGATCATAAATAAATATATGCACATTAAATAACGTGTTTAAATTTTCATTTATTTTGTTAGCATTAATTATTAAATATTCTTCCTTTGAAATTTCTTTAATCCAAAATCCTTTTGTGTCAAAAGAAAATGTTTTTAAATTTTTTTGGCCAAAGAAAAAGGTTTGTAAATTTTCATATTTATTATTTAAGAGAGTTGCAAAAGGGTTTAGTATTACTACGGAAATAAGTCCTATTAAAAAAAAAGAAACTAAAATGGGAGAAAGTATTCTCCAAAGAGAAATTCCTGAAGTTTTGCATATAATGTAGTAGTTTTTTTTTCGCCATTGATAAAAACATGATATTGAACCAATTAGAACAGCAAAAGGTAAAATTTTTAAAACATTTCCAATGATTTTTAATAGAGCCATACTAAAAAGATCAAATGTATCAGCTTTAGCAAGATGATTTACAGCTACTTTGTTGGAAGAACGTCTAAATAATTCAATAACATCAATAAAAAAAATTAATATTATTAGAGCAAACAAAGCAAATAAAAAATATTTAAATAGGTCTTTTGTTAAATATTTATAAAGAATGATAGGTTGATTATTTGATATAAACATTGAAAAAAAACCTTCTAAAAAGACAATCTTTTGAAGAGATTAATTTTTTTGTTTAATAAAATAAAACACAAAACTAAAATTGAGGTTGGAAACAAATACATTAAGGGTAAAAGAGAGATATCATTGTGGACTGCATTTTTTAAAATTATAACTAAGCTTTGAAATATAAAAATTAATCCAATAGCAAAACTTTTTTTATATGTGGTCATTAATCTTGAGTAATTATCATTAAGTATTATTAACATAACAATTAAGGTGAAAACAATAGGCATGAATATTACAGTATTTCTTGTATGAGCTTCAGCTAATAATTTTCCATGATTTGCAAATTTTTCATCTGCTTTTTTTATTAATTCGAAAAAACTATATTCATTGTACTCAACAACTCTATTGCTTAAAGATTTATTTTCATCTTTCTGAATTTTTAAATTATAATTGTCAAAATTCAAAATGGTTGAACGACCTTTCTTATCAGTTGATACTCTTGTTCCTTTTATCATTGTTAAATTTATAGTATCTTCAATATTTACATAACCACTTTTTGAGAAATATTCGACTAAATATAAACTGTCAGTTTTATCTTGAATAAATATTTCTTCTAGAACATTATTTTTATTAACTTTCCCAATAAAAATTGTTTGATATTTATTAATATTTATAAAGACGTTATCTCTTAAAATAATTTTTTGTTCACTATTTCTAATGTTATCCTGTAATTCTTTAAAGTTTGTATAAGTTTTTGGAAGAATGAAATGGGATATAACAAACAAAATGATAGAAGAAACTAAAGCTACTAATAGAGCTGGCTTACTAATTTTAAAAGGACTAATGCCAGCAGACTTCATAACTATAATTTCTTTATCATTTTGAAGTTTCAAGTAAGAAATCATACAGCCTGCGAAAGTTCCAAAAGGCAACGCTATTATCAACCAACTTGGTAAGCTAAAAAAAGATAAAAGAAAAAAATCAAAAAGATGAGCACCTTTTTCAATTATTAATTTTATGCTTCTGAATGATTGACTTAACCAAATTACTCCTAAAAAAACACATGTTGAAACAAAAACACTTTTTAACGTTTGTTTAAATATATAGCTTGTTAAAATCATAAAAAATATTGTCAGAAAAGTTAAAATTAACTGTTTTAAATATTTGAATTAATATATCTTATTTTGATTAATACACTAGTATAATCTTAACTAAAGGAAAAAGTATGCTTGTTAATGATAGGTTTGTTAAATTTAAATTTGAAAAACCAAATGATAATTTGAAAATTAATTATAATAAGATAAATGTTTTATTTTATTCAGAAACCAACCTTTTATTATCCGACGGGTTGACTAATGATAAAAGTTTAGCAAAATTTTTAAGTAAAAATATTGAAAATAATTCGGAAAACAATTGTATTGTAAGATCTGAGCAGGGTACATATTTTTTAATTAAAAGAAAAGATCAAAAAAATGACTTAACCTATAAATATTTAGAAGACCTTGGTGGAACTATATTTAATAAAACTAAAGCCATCGGGTGTTCTGAGGTGAGAATTTTTGAAAATAACAAAGATTTAATTAAATGGATTGCCTTAGGTATTTTATTAGGTTCATATAAATTTAATAATTATAAAAAAAATAAATCAAAAGAAATAATTGATATAAAAAATATTACATTTATTTCGGATAATCCAAAAAAACATTCTCAAATCATACAAGAAATAAAAAATATAGCTAATGGAGTTTTTACAGCAAGAGACCTAGTCTGGCAGCCTCCTAATGTTTTGTTCCCGTCAAGTTTTTCTAATGAGTGTAAAAAACTTAAAAAAATTGGAGTTAAGGTTACCATTTATAATGAGAAACAATTAGAAAAAATTGGGATGGAAGCGTTATTAGCGGTTGGACGAGGCTCAAGGAAAGATAGTCAAGTTGTTGTTTTGGAATGGCTAGGAGGGAAAAAAGGATCTTCTCCTATGGCATTTATTGGAAAAGGAGTTTGCTTTGACTCCGGAGGATTATCTTTAAAACCTTCAAAATCCATGGAAGATATGAAATGGGATATGGGTGGTGCCGCAACCGTGACAGGATTAATTGAGGCGGCAGCGTTGTCTAAGCTTAAACATAATTTAATTGGTATATTAGGGCTTGTTGAAAATATGCCTGATGGTGATGCGCAAAGGCCTGGTGATGTAATTAAATCAGTATCAGGACAAACAATTGAAGTTTTGAATACAGATGCAGAAGGTAGACTAGTATTGGCTGATATTCTCTATTGGACAGAAAAAAAATATAAGCCTAAGCTTATGATAAATTTAGCAACATTAACTGGAGCTATGATAGTTGCTTTAGGTGATATTAGAGCAGGATTGTTTTCAAATAATAAAGATGTTTCTAAAGCTATTTTTGATGCTGGAGAGATTACTGGAGAAAAGGTCTGGGAAATGCCTATGGATGACGAATATGATCAATTAATCAAAACAGAGATTGCAGATATGAAAAATATTGGAGGACCTGGAGCTGGATCTATTACAGCTGCTTGTTTTTTAAAACGACATGTTGAAAAAACCCCTTGGGCCCATTTAGATATTGCTGGAGTAACATGGAAAAATAAATCAACTCCTTCAATTCCATATGGTGGTGTAGGTTGGGGAGTTAGAATGTTGTATCACTTGATTAAACATTATTAGCAATATAAATTTAAATTTATAAAATATCTATTATAAAGTTATTGATCATTTATATAATCACGTGATAAATAAAATTTTTGGAGACTTTAATGAAAATTGAAAATACGTTATCAATAATTAAACCAGACGCAACTAGAAGAAATTTAACGGGCTCTATCAACACTAAATTTGAAGAGGCAGGCTTAAATATAGTTGCACAAAAGCGATTGCAATTGACAAAAGATATGGCCCAAAAATTTTACGGAATTCACAAAGACAGACCATTTTTTAATGATTTAGTTGATTTCATGATTTCAGGTCCTATTATTGCCCAGGTTCTAAGAGGTGAAAATGCTGTAAAGCTTAACAGAGAAGTCATGGGAGCAACTAATCCAAAAGAAGCAGAAAAGGGTACAATTAGAAGTGAGTTTGCAGAGAGCATTGAAGCAAACTCAGTTCATGGCTCTGACAGTTTACAAAACGCAAAAACTGAAATTGCATTTTTTTTCGCTGAAATTGACCTGATTTACTGATTGTTAGACCAGAAAAATCGCCATTAATGCTACAATCGCAATTATGATTACTGTACTGTATGTTGTGAATTTTAAGAAATTTTCATAAAATACTTTATGTTCTCTTGTCTCTTTATCGATTTTGTTACTCATATAATACTCCATAAGTTTTTAAATATTTATAAAAAACTTATTGTCTAAATTATTGATTTTATAGATTAACATTAAATTTATTTCAATAAAAATTAAAGATCCCATCCATCAAATACGACGTTTTTATTAGTTGTATTTTTAATCATTGAACCAATTACAAATGAATGATATCCAACTTCGTTTACATTCCTCATTACTGTCTCTAAATCTTTTTTATTTACAAAAATTAAAAGTCCAATTCCGCAGTTGAAAGTTTTAGCTAGCTCAAAAAGAGAAATATTTGCTTTATTTTGCAGCCATTTAAATAATGGAGGAAGTTCATAATCTTTCATATTAAATTTTATAGTCAAATCTGTATTAAATGCCCTTGGAGGATTTTCAATCAAACCCCCACCAGTAATATGACATATTGACTTTATCTCATTTTTTTTATTTCCTGCTAAAAATGCATTTGTATATAATGTTGTAGGCTTCATTAATATGTCAGCCAGTATTTTTTTTTTATCAAATTCAGCTTTTTGAAATATATTAATTGAATAAGTTTCTAATATTTTTCTTACTAGTGAGTATCCATTTGAATGAATACCACTACTAGATAAGCCAATAACATAATCACCACTTTTAACAGAACTTTTTTTAAAAATACTATTCCTTTCTACAGCACCTACACAAAAGCCAGCTAGGTCAAAATTATCATTTTCATAATGTCCTGGCATTTCAGCAGTCTCACCACCAATAAGAGCGCAACCTGATAGTTTGCATCCTTCTGCTATTCCCTTAATAACTTCAATTGCTACATTTTTATCTAATTTTCCAGTAGCATAGTAATCCATAAAAAAAAGTGGCTTTGCTCCTTGAGCCAATACATCATTTGCGCACATTGCCACCAAATCAATTCCAATATTAAAATATGATTTAGTTTTAATAGCTAACTTTAATTTTGTTCCAACTCCATCAGTACTGGAAACAAGAATAGGATCTTGAAAGCCAGCTTTTTTTAAATCAAATAATCCAGCAAATCCACCTAACTCACTCGTCGTCCCATTTATTGAAGTAGCTTTTGTAATATCAGATATTTCAGAAACAAGCTTATTTCCTTCATCTATGTTTACACCAGAATCTATGTACTTAATTGAGTGATTAATTAATTTATTTGGTTTTTTTGCCATTTTAACACTAATTTAACATAACAAGTTATCGTAACTAATACTTAATTAAATTTATTCAACGATTTATATATTGATATATCGATGTTATAGTTACATATCAATTAAAAAAGTCAGGTACTTATTTAATGTTTTCAAAATTCTTAAAAATAATTATTACTATAATCTTTAAACTATTTTTTTTTATTTCAATTTCCTTTGCATCAATAAATGAGGATTGTCAGAATTCACCATTTTATGTGGAAAATATTAACGTCGATTTAACAAAAGAATCAATAAATGAGGCTAGATCTGAAGCTGAAAATAAAGCAAAATTATTAGGTATAAGAAGGTTAATAAATAGATTAATTGTAAACAAAAATAGTTTAGAATTTAAAAAAAATGAAATTTTGACATTAGTTGATTATTTGAAAATTAACAAAGAAGCTAATAGTGACAGAAGATATTTAGCTAATTTTGATATTTGTTTTAATAGAAACTTAGTAATTAATTTTTTCCGTAAAAAAAATCTGAAATATTCTGAAACTTACAGAGAACCAATTTCTATACTCCCAATATTTAAGAGCCCTAGAGGGCTTGTTATATGGGATGAAAAGGATGAATGGTATAAAAAATGGAAAAAAATTTTAAAATTAGCTGACGGATTAGTTAAACTAAAACTTGCTCAAGGTGATTTTCAGCTCAATAGAACTATAAGCACGGATGTTTTTGTAAATTCAGACAGAAAATTTATCCAGACATTAATTAAAAGAGAAAAAACAAATGCATTATTGATAGTAACAGCAGAACCTATTTTACAAACTGATGGAAAAACTTTTTTAACTTCTTTTGCAAAGTATTACAATTTAAATGGAAAATTGGTTAATACAGTTTACAGAAATAAGATACCTCTTAATAAGACTTCTTCTTTATATAATGTGGATAAAACCTTAATAAGAAAAGAAATAATAAATATAATTAATTCAATTGAAAAAAATTGGAAACAAAATAATTTAATAGATACTAGTATTATAAATGAAGTAGATTTAATAATCCCAATCACTACTATTTCTTCTACTAAACTAGAAAATGAATTATTATTTAACGATAAGGTAGTAAATGTAAAATCAACAAAAGATTTTAAAAACAAAGGTGTATTTAAAATTGGTAATGAGATTGTTTTTTATGAAAATAAAACACCCAAAAGTTTTCAAAATATTACAAGAGATATATTCAATTCTATTAGGCCTTTGAAATACA
Source organism: alpha proteobacterium SCGC AAA536-G10 (assembly GCA_000384615.1). Taxonomy (GTDB): domain Bacteria; phylum Pseudomonadota; class Alphaproteobacteria; order Puniceispirillales; family Marisalimonadaceae; genus Marisalimonas. The sequence goes on from ARQU01000002.1 coordinate 120,333, forward strand.
AAAAAAATACTGTTTTAGACCAGAAAGATATAAGTATTTGGCCTACAGTTTTAAAAAAACTTGAAAATTTACCTTTTATTATCGATGTTAATGTAGTTCATATCAACAATTCAGAGGGTAGAATTATATTAAAATTCATGGGAAATAAAAAAACATTCTTTCAAGCTGCGAACGAAAAAAAACTAGTGTTCAAAAATTTAAACTCTAGACAATATATACTTGTTTATTAGGTTAAATCGAGGTTTTTACATGACAGATTATTCAAAAAAAATTTATCTTTACATAATGATATTAGTATTATTATTAATTATAATTTATCTGTTTGAGGTGTTAACTCCGTTTGCAATAGCCTTTATCATTGCTTATTTAGTAAATCCCTTAAAAATAATTTTTGATAAATACCTCAACCAAACATTTTCAAGTTTTTTATCGGTAATAATTTTTGTTTTAGGTTTTTTCTCATTATTAATTTTAATTCTACCTATTATTTTTCATCAAATACAAAATCTAATTATTATTATTCCAGGATATTTGAGTGAGGCTGAAAATTTTATAAAAGATATAAATGATAAATTTTTATTTAATGAAAAAATAAAAAACATTGATTATGATAGTTTTTTTAAGCCTTTATCTAAAAATCTTCTCACTTCTAGTAATCATTTAATTAGTAATGGGATAGATTTTTTTAATAATGTGTTTAATATTATTTTAACATTTATCATTAGCTTTTATATGAGTTTAGAATTTAATAAAATTAAACTATTTTTATATAATTTTGCTAATAAATCTAATTTTGAAGATTTCCCAATTTTAATAAAAGAGATAGATCAAGTTTTAGCTAAATTTATACGTGGTCAAAGTTTAGTATGTTTTATTTTGTCTATTTTTTATGGATTAGGATTATATCTAGTTGGTATAAAATTTGGAATTTTACTTGGTATTTTTGCAGGTATTATTTCATTTGTGCCTTTTGTTGGCGCTTTTTTAGGGGGTGGACTTACTATAATTTTGGGCTTTGCTCAATTTGGTATTTCTTTTGAGTTACTAACATTATCAATAATCTTTGTACTTGGACAATTACTTGAAAGTTATTTTCTAACACCAAAATTAGTTGGAGACGCCATAAATTTGAATCCAGTTTGGATCATTTTTGCTCTATCAACAGGAGCTTTTTTATCAGGATTTGTTGGTTTGTTAATTTCATTGCCTGTAGCGGCAGTTTTAGGTGTGTTAGTTAGGTTCTATTTTATCAAAATACTTAAATGACAATTGCTATATGACCCTAAAAACAAAAAATATAAGTACAAAAGTTTTTAATAAACAAATGGCGCTGCCATTATCTTTTAAAACAATTAAAAACAGACAAAATTTTATTGTTTCAAAATGTAATGAAGAATCTGTCAAATTGATAGAAAACTCAGCTTTTTGGCAGAATAAAAGAAAAATTAATTCTATACCTGCAGCTATTATTTATGGACCCAAAGGTTCTGGTAAAACTCATCTATCTCATATATTTAGAGAATATAACCAATGTGAATATTTATCCTCTCTAATTAATTTTAATTTAGATAAAATAGAAGAGGGTAAAAAATTCATCATAGATGATTTTATTCCTGGCAAAAAATATCCATCAGAATTAGTTATGCATTTTTTAAATAGAATTACATATAAAGATGGATCAGCTTTATTTCTATCAAATTTATCGCCCTCAAGCATGGACTGGAAACTTGACGATCTCAATTCTAGAATTCGCAGTTTAATGTTTTGTGAAATAAGGTTGCCAGACGATATGATACTATATTCCTTTATGGTTAAATATTCAATTGAGAAAAAATTATTTATAAATGATAAACAACTAATATATATATTAGAGAGATTAGAAAGAAACTTTAATAGTGTTATTAGTTTTATTGATAGGCTAGATGTATATTTATTAGAAACAAAAAAAAAAATTAATTACAAAATCATAAATAATATTTTAAATGAAATTTAATTACTGTAAAAATTTATTTTTTTAACTTTGTAATTTTCAATGGTAAAGCCTAATTTACCTTCTAATAACAAGTTTACAACTTTACCAAAAACCTCATATCTCCATCCTTCAAACACCTTAAGTCCTTCTCTTTTACCCCCTAAGATAGATTTAAGATCAGCAGTGTCAGCAATTAACTTTTCAGCTAACCCACTTTTTTCGGAACAATATACTAGTAAAAGTTTTAATAAGTCTAAACTACATTTATCAATGTTAGAGTTTTTGTAAAATTTAGAAACTTTTGGCCAATTATTAGGATCGATTTTTTCTGCAATTTTAATCATTTTTATAATTTCATATAAATCATTACGAGAGAGGTTTTTAGGCATACCTCTAATTTCTTTAAATAATTCAATTTTGTTGGGTTTAAATAGAGATATATTTACTAAAGCTTCATCTCTAATTAATCGGTTTCTTGGAATATTTCTTTGTTTACATTTATCCTCTCGCCACTTTGCCAAATATTTGAGTATATTTAATGTTTCAGATTTAGAATATTTTATTTTAATTCTTTTCCAAGCTTCTTCAGAATTTACATCATATAAATCTGTATCGTAAAGTCGTTTAATCTCTTTACTAACCCATTCTTGTCTGCCTGAATCTTGAATTAATTTATTAATTGAAGGAAATATTCTTATTAAATGAGTTACATCTGAAATCGCATAATCTAATTGACTTTTTGTTAGTGGTCTTTGTAACCAATTTGTAAATTGATTTTCTTTATTTATAGATAAACATAAAAACTTTTCTACTAATCTCTCATAACCTACTTGGTCACCTAATCCACAAAACATAGCAGCTATTTGTGTGTCATAAATTGGCTTTGGAATCTCACCAGTTAAATGTAAGAAAATTTCTATATCTTGCCTTCCAGAGTGGAAAATTTTTAAAATATTTTCATTTGAAAGTAGATCCCATATTGGTTTCATATCGATCCCAGAAAGTGGGTCAATTGCAGCCGCAAAATCTTCACCGGCAATTTGAACCAAACCTAATATAGGATAGTAAGTATTATCTCTAATAAACTCAGTGTCGACTGCTAATACTTTTTGTTTTAAACATTTATTAATAAATTTATTTAATGTATCATTATCTGAAATAATTTTATTCATTTTTAATAATCTAACTTAGTTCTTCTGAGAATATATTTAAATAATTAATAACATGATATTGGTAACGGAGTGTAAAATGTTTTTTAAAAATTATATATATCTTCTATCTGTTTTTTTAATTATTTCCAGCCCATCTTTTGGTATAAAGCTTTTATCTCATAAAGCTACTTATACACTTGAAGTAGAGGATATAGAAGAAAACAGTTTTCTTGAAGGTGGGCAAGGACAAACTTATTTTGAAATAATAGAAAATTGTGAAGGTTGGAATGTTAAAGAAGATTATGTCCTTATATACGAGTTACCTAATAAAAAAATGACTAATAGTTATTCTAGTTATTCAACTTTTGAAAATTTTTTAGGTACAAAACATAGTTTTGAATTAAATGAAAAAAGTGAATTAAATGGAGATAATTCATATCAAGGTTTTGTAGAAAAAAATAATATTAATATTTCTGGTTCAGTAATTAAAAATTCTATAAAAAAATTATCGTTCAAAAAAGATATTTTATTACCTATAGAACATTTAAAAAAACTTATTGAAGCTGCGAAAAATGAAAAAAAAATATTCACACAAAAAGTTTTTTTTGGGAATGAGGACAAAGAATATATAAAAATTGTATCTGCGTTTATAGGTGTAAAAAGAAATTCTAAATTTAAAGATTTTGAATATTTTAAAGATAAAATAGTTTGGCCAATGAAAATAGCCTTTTACAAGGAAAATTCTAAATCGGAAAACCCTGACTATGAAATTAGTTTAGAGTTAGATGAATTTGGTGTTGTTCATTCTTATGATGTGAATTATGGAAATTTTAAAATTAAAGCGGTGCTAAAAGATTTTACTGTTATGAAAAAAAAGAGCTGTGATTAATATGACTTTACTTAATTTTAGCTTCTTTAAATAATACATGCTTGCGGACCTTAGGATCATATTTCATAAGTTCTAATTTTTCTGGCTTAGTTCTAGGATTTTTTTTTGTAACATAAAAAAAACCTGTATCCGCAGAACTGAGTAGTTTTATTTGTAAAGTAGCTGGCTTAGCCATAATAACTCCTATTTATAAATGGAATTTAGCTTTTTTTTTGATAAAGTCAAGGTGCAGAATTTTATTTTTAATTTGATTTCTTTTCTTTCTTTTGTTTTCCCATCTTATTACTTATCCATTTAACAGTAATGCTTCCGGTTAAAGGAACAACTTCTACAATCTTTACCTTCAATCGCATTCCGACATTAAATTTATTACCACTACGTTCTCCAACTATTGCTTGTTTTATTTGGTCAAAATCATACCAGTCATTGGGTAGCTCTCTTATAGGAAGTAATGCGTCAGCAATACCATTATCTATAGACACAAAAACACCAAATTTATGTATTGATATTATTGAGCAATCGACAATTTCATTTATCTTTTTTTGGTATAATAATGAGACATATCTATCAACAGTTTTTCTTTCTGCAACGATTGATTTCCTTTCGGTGTTTGAAATATGATCACATATTGATTTAAGGTCATTATTTTCATCTTTTTTAATTAACGTTTTATTAATTATTGAAATAATTTGTCTATGAACTAATAAATCAGCATACCTTCTTATAGGTGAGGTAAAATGAACATAGTTTTTTAGAGCTAAACCGAAATGTGATTTGTTTTTATTCTCGTATTTTGCTTGAGATTGACTTCGCAAGATTGACTGATTAACAGACTCATATTCAGGAGAACTTTTACTTTTATATAAAATTTTATTCATCAATGAAGGATGAGGTACTTTACCAATTAAGATTTTTGATAAAGGTTGTCCTATCAAATCTATCAATGATTTATATTTTTCTGGGCTTGGAGGTTCGTGAGATCGGTAAATTGATTGATTTGTTGCCTTATTTATTTCTTCAGCAGCAGCTACGTTTGCCAAAATCATTAATTCTTCAATGATTTTATTACTTGTTACTCCATATATATTTTTAATATCTTGAGGCCAACCATCCTCATCAAATAAAATTTTCTTTTCAGGTAATTCTAGATTTAAAGCACCTCTTTTTTCTCTGATATTTTCCAAAATTTTATAAATATCTTTAAGAGACTTAATTACTTTTAAGATATTTGGTTCAATACTTTGATCTATAAATTTATTATTGATAATATTTTCAACTTCATTATATGTCAGGCGTTTTTTTGAGTTAATTATAGATCTGTAAAAAGAATGAGACTTTTTTAATCCATTCTTATCAAGAATAATTTCAACTGTTAAGCATGCTCGATCAAGATTGGGTTTAAGAGAGCATAGGTTGTTTGACAACTCTTCAGGGAGCATTGGAATCACATAGTTGGGGAGATATACTGAATTTCCTCTAAGTCTTGCTTCTTTGTCAATATAAGAGTTTTCTTTAACAAAATGTGACACGTCAGCAATAGATACTAGAATACGCCATCCTCCTTTTTGACTTAATTGTTCCGTATAAACAGCATCATCAAAATCTTTTGCATCTTCTCCGTCTATTGTAACAAAGAACATTTCTCTTAAGTCCATTCGTGAATTTGTATCAATGATATCTAGTTTTTTAACTTCATGTTTTATATTAATATCAAAATTATTCCTTAAGTCGTTTTCTTTTATAGCAAGATAAGAAAAAACTCTAGGATCTAAAGATGACCCAATAACTTCTAAAATTTCAGCATAAGTTTTTTGAACTCTAGTTTTAAATTTAAGCCTTTTGTTGGTTTTAATTTTTTTTATTTTTAATTTTTTTAAAGCTTGTCCAGAAGCAATCTGAGCTTTAACTACATCACCTTTTTTAATTAAAAGGTCTTTAGGTATTATTGGTTCAATAACTTCTTTACTTTGAATTCTTCTTTCTAAAACTTGAAGAATAAACTTATTTTTTGAACTCAAGTTTACTTTTGCAAAAAAATATTTTCTATCAATTTCAATTTTTTTTATTATTTTGATTAATTTATATTTTTTATTTTTTGACTCTAATTCTACTAATAGATGATCGTCAACGCTAAAACTTATGTTGTTTTTATTAAAAGGTATCTGTATGTTTATTGATGGATGATTGCTTTCAGAAATTTTGCCAACTGCATAGCCATCATCATCCAATGTTATTACTTTTAAAGATAAAATTTCTTTGTTAGTTAATTTCAAGCTATTAATATATCTTTATAATCATTATTAGAAAAATTACCAAAATTTAACATTATTTTTTCTTAGTGATCTTCTTTTTTGGTCTAGGAGGTTTTGCTGCTTTTGCAATTATTAATTCTATTGCTTGTTCAAGTTTAATCTCTTCGAGAGATACAGATTTTGGCAAAGTAGCCCTAATTTTATTATATTCAACATATGGTCCAAATCTTCCTGATTTTGCTAGTACTTTACCTTTACCGTCAGGATGGTCACCTAAAACTTTGCCTAGCTTGTCACTGTTTTCGCCTATCAATACAACAGCATGATTTAAACCAATATTTATTACAGTTTCATCAGCCGGTATACTTATAAAATTAATATCATATTTTAAATAGGGGCCATATCTCCCAATTCCTGCAGAGATATCTTTACCAGTTTCTGGATGTTCACCTATTAGTCTTGGTAAAGAAAGGAATGCAAGAGCTTTTTGAAGATCAATTCCCTGGGCGTCTACCAATTTAGGGATACTAGTTCTTTTGGGTTTTTTTTCTTCACCTAATTGAAGATAAATACCATAGGGACCTTTTTTGATTATGGCGTTTAGACCACTTTCAGGGTCAACACCTAATACACCGTCATTTTCTGGCATAAACGTATTGTTGGCATCATTCTCCTCTTTGCTTTGATTACTTGCAATTTGTTTAGTGAATTTACATTCAGGATAATTTGAACATCCAATAAAAGCGCCATATTTTCCAAGCTCTAAACCTAATTTCCCATTAGAGCAAGTAGGACATTTTTTGTTTGGTTGGCCATCATTATTTAAATCTTCGTTAGGAAAAAATAGATCTGATAGTTCGTTTTCAAGAGCCTCAAGAATTTTGTCTCTTTCTAATTCCGACATTTTATTTAAATGTGGCTTAAATCCATCCCAAAACTCTTCTAACAATTTTTTGTAATTTAATTTTCCATCTGACACTTTATCTAATTTTTTTTCTAAATCAGCGGTAAAATCATATTCTATATATTGTCCAAAGAAATTATTTAAAAAGGCAGTAAGAATTCTTCCTCGTTCTTGAGGTAAATGTTTACCTTTTTCTTTTTCAACATAACTTCTATTTATAAGAACCTGTAGGATAGATGCGTATGTAGAAGGTCTTCCAATCCCTAACTCTTCCATTTTTTTTATAAGGCTTGCATCTGTATATCTAGGAGGAGGTTGTGTGAAATGTTGTTCTCCATCAGCCTTTTGTAGATCAACTTTATCATTTTCTAATAATTTTGGTAATATTTTATCATCTTCTCTATCCCTATAAATAAAAAAACCTGGGAAAGATACTTGTGATCCATTTGCTCGAAAAACAATACTCATGTCTTTATTTGAAATATCAGCTGAAGTTTCATCTAGCTCAGCTGATTGCATTTGACTTGAAATAGTTCTTTTCCAAATCAATTCATAAAGTTTTAATTGTTCTGTATCTAAGTATTGCGACATATCCTCTGGATCACGTGAAATTGATGTTGGTCTAATTGCTTCATGAGCTTCTTGGGCATTAGCAGCTTTAGATTTATATACTCTTGGTATTTGAGGAATATAATCTTTACCATGACGGTTTATTATTTCTTCTCGTAATTCCTCAATAGCCTGAGAACTTAATTGGACACCATCTGTTCTCATATAAGTTATTAAACCAGTCGTTTCACTCCCAATATTTACACCTTCATATAATTTTTGGGCTATTCTCATTGTTCTTGACGCACCAAAACCTAATTTGTTTGAAGCTTCTTGCTGAAGTGTCGAAGTAGTGAAAGGTGCTAAAGGATTCCGTCTAACTCGTTTACTAACAATTTTAGTTATATTAAATGAAGATTTTCTAATTTTATCTAAAGCTTTATTAGCTTCGTCTTCATTCTTAATATCCATTTTGGCTAATTTTTTACTATCAAGTATAAACAGCCTTGCTAGGAAATTTTCATTATTATTGTTTAAAAAAATCGAAGATATCGACCAATATTCTTCAATATTAAATTTTTCAATCTCAATTTCTCTTTCACAAATAAGTTTCAATGCAACGGATTGAACTCGGCCTGCTGATTTTGAGCCTGGAAGCTTTCTCCATAATATTGGAGAAATTGAAAAGCCAATCAAATGATCTAAAGCTCTCCTTGCCAAATATGATTCAACCAACTCTGAATTAATTTTTCTTGGTTTTTTCATTGCGTCTAAAACAGCATTTTTTGTTATTTCATTAAAAACAACTCTTTCAACTGGTTTACCCAAAATAGTTTTTTTTGAATCTAAAATTTCTTTTAAATGCCAACTAATAGCTTCTCCCTCTCTGTCAGGATCTGTAGCTAAAATCAATCTATCAGCAGATTTTAACTCCCCAATAATTTCTTTAACAACTTTTTCTTTATCTTTATGCATTTCCCATGACATTTTAAAATTATCGTCAGGAAGAACTGCTCCATCCTTAGATGGTAAATCTCGAATGTGGCCAACAGATGCAATTACCTTGTAGTCATTTCCAAGATATTTATTAATAGTTTGAGCTTTTGCTGGAGATTCAACTATTACTAACTTCATTTGTTTTTAGCCTAAAATATTAAAATTATAAATTATATTATTTAAGTGCAGATAACACTACTTTTACAAAATAACAATAATTATGTTTTTATATCTTAGTTTCTGATCCATTTAGTAATCTCTTTATATTTTCTCTATGTTGTAAGTAACAAATTAATGAAATCAAAACAGAAGCTATAAAAGATGATTTTTCAGAAGTGAAGAAAAACATTGAAATTGGAATAAATAAATATGAGATCAATGCCGACAAAGAGCTTATTCTAAATAATTTTGCAATTGACACCCATATCAAAAGTGCTATCACTCCAACATACATGTTAAGAAAAATTATAGTGCCAAAACCAGTTGCAACACCTTTACCACCTTTGAAATTTAGCCATATCGGGAAACAATGTCCAATTACAGCAGATACAGCAACTAAAGATTGAAAAAGATTAATATTGTTAATCAAATGAAATTCTATAAAACTTGGAGAAATACTTACAACATAGATAGCAAGCGCACCTTTGGTACCGTCTAGAATTAGAGTCAAGAGTGCTATTTTTTTATTTCCAGTTCTTAATACATTTGTGGCACCAATATTTCCACTTCCAATTTTTCTTATATCACCCAAACCAGATAGTTTAGAAAGTAATAAACCAAATGGTATTGATCCCATGAAATATCCAAAAAGGAAAACACTTAAAAAAAGTAAATGACTATGATCAAAAATCATTTTATAATTTTATCTTTTAGCATTTGGTTTAAATGTGCTACTTGACCATTTATGAATGTGCCCAGAATTTTTCCTTTTATTTTCCTTCGATCAAAGGGTGTAGGACTAGTTTTTAAATTATTTTGATTTATAACATCATGACAATTCTCGTCAAAAATTATAAAATCTGCAATTCCGTCTTTTTCTAAACTTGGTTTTTCCATTTTGAGTACATTTGCTGGATTAATAGTTAATAATGAAATTGCCTTATTTAAGTCTATAATTTTTTTATGTACTAACTCTAGCGTCATCAAAAATAAAGTTTCTATTCCAGATGCACCAAAGGATGCAGCTGAAAAAGGTTGTGCTTTTGTATCTTTTGATCGAGCTCTATGATCGGAAGCAATGGCATCAATTGTTCCATCTTGAATGCCTTCAATTACTGCTAATCTATCATCTTCTTTTCTTAGTGGAGGAGACAATTTAAATGCTGTGTTATAACTTAACAAAGAAGTTTCATTTAAAGCAAAATAAGGTGGAGCAGTATCACATGTTACCTTAAGACCTATTTTCTTCGCTTCTCTGATTACATTGATTGAATCGCGTGTTGATATATGAGCAACATGATAACTAGCCCCTGTTAATTTAGCTAATCTTATATCTCTCTCAACTATAATAACTTCTGCACATGAAGGTATACCAATTAACCCCAGACGAGTGGAAATTTCGCCTTCATTCATTTCACCATTAATTAATGTAGTTGATGCNTTGTTTAAGCCAGATAAATCTTCATCTTCTGCATGTTGAATAATTGGACGATTAATCATCGCTGCATAACTCATTAAACGTCTCATAACTAAACTATTTTTTATACTTTTATTTCCATTTGTAAAACCAATGGCCCCCATTTCTGACATAAGACCTATTTCACTCATTTCTAAACCATGATCGTCTTTAGTGGCAGCACCATAGATATTTACTTTAGTAAGGTTAGGGGTTTCAGACTGTCTTTTAATATGATCGATTATTGACGGGTTATTTAATTTAGGAGTTTGATTTGGAAGGATTACCATCGAAGTAATACCATTTTCAGCGGCAATTTTTTGAATAGCTGTCAAATTTTCAGTTTTTCCAATATTAACTCGCATGTCTATTAGTCCGGGCGACATAGTCAAACCATTACAATCATAGATATTAATTTGTCTATCTTGATGTGAAACTTCAGTTTTAAAATCCTTACAAATTGAAAAAATTTTGTCATTACAAATGACAACATCTGAGATGTCATTGAAATATGTCTTAGGATTTAAAACTTTAATTGATTTTAAAACTGTAAAGGTCATTTTTAATTTTTCATCATATTATTTTTTGTATGATTTAAAGCTTCAATTATAGACATTCTTACTGCAACACCCATTTCAACTTGAGTCTTAATCAAACTTCTGTTTGTATCATCAGCAAGTGCAGATGCAATTTCCACTCCTCGGTTCATAGGACCTGGGTGCATAATAACAGCATTCGGGTTGGCTAGAGCAAGCTTTGCTTCATCAAGGCCGAAAAACTTAAAATATTCTCTCTCAGAGGGATTTTCAGTTCCTGTCATTCTTTCATTTTGTAAGCGTAAAAGCATTACAACATCAGCATCTTTAATACCCATTTTCATGTTACTAAAACACTTCACACCTAAATTTTCTAAATTTGAGGGCATTAATGTGGAAGGAGCAACACATCTTACCTCTGCTCCCATTGTTGTTAATAAATGTATATTTGATCTTGCCACTCTACTATTAGCTATATCTCCGCATATACTAATTTTTAATCCCTCTAAATAACCTACTCTTCTTTTTATGGTTAGGGCGTCTAACAGAGCTTGTGTAGGATGTTCGTGTCTACCATCACCAGCATTTATAATGCTACAATTTAAATAATCTGCAAATAATAGCGGGGCACCACTATGAGGATGTCTGACTATTAATAAATCTGGCCTCATAGCATTTAATGTGCTTGCAGTATCCAGCAAACTTTCTCCTTTTTTAATAGATGAATTTATAAGTGATATATTAATAACTTCAGCACCAAGTCTTCTTGCAGCAAGTTCAAATGAAACTCTTGTACGAGTTGAGTTCTCAAAAAATACATTAAGTACCACGTAACCTTGAAGTACTTTTGTATTAGTATGTCTATCTAAATTTGCAAAATAATCAGCTCTTTCAATCAATTTCTGGATTTCAGACTTTTCCATTCCTTCAATGGCTAATAGATGATTTGATGATAATTTTATAGGAGAAGAAAAGAAGACTTTGTTCTTATTTTTTTTTAATTTATTCATTAAAAATATCTTACTACATCTTTTTTTGTAATCCGTCTAGTGCAGTTTGTAATATCCAACATGCAGCAAGTTGATCTGTTCTAACACTTCTTTTCTTCCTAGTCATATCTTCCACGATCATTGGTTTTTCAATTGCCATAGTAGACATTCTTTCGTCTTGAAAAAAAATTGGTAAATCCTTAACTCTCAAAATACTTTTTGTGAAATCACGAACAGAATCACATCTTGGCCCCAGACTTCCATCCATATTTAATGGCCAACCCATAATTAAACCTGCAATATCGTAATAATTAAATACTGACAATAGTTCATTTATGTCAGATGCAAGTTTTTTTCGCTTAATTGTTTTAATTGGTGAAGCAACAGTTAGATCAGTGTTACTCACTGCAATTCCTAGTGTTTTTGTTCCTGGATCAATGCCTATTAGCCTTTTTTTTGGCAAAATATTTAACAAAAATTCATCAAGCTTGAAGATAGGCATAATTGATGCTAACAGATTTCCTTATTAATTAAAAATTATCAGTGAAATGAAGGATCAAAAATGTCCAATAAAGAATCAATCGTTGATATTCCTACTGTAAACAAAATAGCTAGATTATCTCGTTTAAATATTCCAGAAGCTAGTAAACAAAATCTTACTAATGATTTAAATAATATACTAGGTTTTGTAGCACAATTAGACGAAGTTAATACTTCAGACGTAAAACCTTTAGCTTCAGTAACAGGACATAAGTTACCTCTAAGAAGCGACAAAGTAACGGACGGAAACATTGAAGATTTAGTTTTAAAAAATGCTCCCGAAAGTTCTAGTGGATTTTTTGTTGTTCCAAAGGTTATTGAATAATGTCTGATTTACTCAAATTTGATTTATTAAGTGCGTCTATTGCGCTTAAAAATAAAGAATTTTCTTCATTAGAATTAACTAATGCTTACTTTGAAGCAATTGAACAGACATCAGCATTAGGAGCTTATTTAGAAATTGTAAAAGATCATTCTATAAATATGGCAAAAGCATCAGACAAAAATTTTAAAAATGGAACTGCAAGGCCACTAGAGGGTCTTCCGATTGGTGTGAAAGATATGTTTTGCACTAAAGATATTAAAACTACTGCATCTTCAAAAATACTTGAAAACTTTTGTCCTACTTATGAAAGTACTGTTACTCAAAATCTATGGGATGATGGAGCAGTAATGCTAGGTAAATTGTCTTGCGATGAATTTGCAATGGGATCTAGTAACGAAACGGCTGCTAAAGGAAATGTTGTTAACCCATGGCTAAAAAATAGTAAAATGTCTCCAGGAGGATCATCAGGCGGATCAGCTTCAGCAGTAGCTGCGAGGTCAGCACTTGCTGCTACTGGTACAGATACTGGTGGATCAATCCGGCAACCAGCGGCATTTTGTGGGATCACTGGCTTGAAACCAACTTATGGTCGATGCTCAAGATGGGGAATAGTTGCTTTTTCTTCTTCTTTAGATCAAGCAGGACCACTGACAAGGACAGTAAGTGATGCTGCTCTTATGCTTAATTCCATGGCTGGTCATGACAAAAAAGATTCAACTTCGGCTAATTTAGAAATGCCTGATTTAATGAATTACTTAGATAGAGGAATAAGAGGAAAAAAAATAGGTATACCTAAAGAATATACTCAAGATGGTATTTCAGACGATATTGTCTCGTTCTACGAAAAATCAATTAATTGGTTAAAAGATTCTGGTGCAGAGATTGTCCCAGTTTCTTTACCTCATACAAAGTATGCTTTACCTGTTTATTATATAATAGCTCCTGCTGAAGCCTCTAGTAATCTCGCTAGATATGATGGCGTTAGATATGGAAAAAGAAATGAAGCTGCAAGTCTAGATGAGATGTATGAAATCACACGCGGAAATGGTTTTGGTGAAGAAGTAAAAAGAAGAATAATGATTGGAACATACGTTCTATCCTCTGGATACTATGATGCATATTATCTTAAAGCTCAAAAAGTTAGGAGATTAATAAAAGAAGATTTCGAAAATGTTTTTGAAGAGGTTGATTATATTTTAACTCCTTCAACACCAACAACTTCTTTTGAATTAGGTAAAAAACAAGACCCTTTAACTATGTACTTAAATGATATTTTTACTGTACCAGCGAGCTTGGCTGGTTTGCCAGGTATATCCTTACCGGTAGGTTTAGATAAATCAGGTTTACCTATTGGTATACAATTAATTGCAAATTCCTTCGATGAACCGGGTTTAATAAGTACAGCTAGAGTTTTAGAAAGAAGTGCTGAATTTAATTTTATAGCTGATGGAGCTGCAAAATGAATGAATCTATAAATTTAAAGCCTGGTCAAATAAATGGAGAGACAGGTATTTGGGAAATGGTTATTGGTCTTGAAATTCACGCACAAATTTCAAGTAAATCTAAACTTTTTTCTGGGGCATCTGCTTCTTTTGGAGCAGAAGCAAATTCTAATGTTTCGTTAGTTGATGCGGCAATGCCAGGGATGTTACCTGTTATTAATGAGTTTTGTGTTGAGCAGGCTGTAAAAACTGGATTAGCGCTTAATGCAAAAATTAATAACGTTTCGATTTTTGACAGAAAAAATTACTTTTATGCAGATCTTCCACAAGGGTATCAGATAAGTCAATTTACAAAACCAATTGTTGGAGAGGGTGAAATTATAATCGATTTAGATGACGGTTTACAAACTACCGTAGGGATAGAACGTTTGCATCTTGAGCAAGATGCAGGAAAATCTCTACACGATCAGCATCCTAGTAAATCTTATATTGATTTAAATAGAACAGGTGTTGCATTAATGGAAATTGTATCTAAACCTGATATTAGATCACCTCAGGAAGCAGGTGCTTATGTTAAGAAAATTAGATCTATTTTGAGATATGTTGGGGCCTGTGATGGAAATATGGAAGAAGGTTCACTAAGAGCTGACTGTAACGTTTCAGTAAGAAAATCAGGTGAAGAGTTCGGAACAAGGTGTGAAATAAAAAATTTAAACTCTGTTAGATTTATAATTCAGGCAATTCAATCTGAAGCCGAAAGACAAGTAGAAATTCTAGAAGAAGGTGGTAAGATAAATCAAGAAACTAGGCTTTTTGACACTTCTACGGGTGAAACTAGATCTATGAGAAGTAAAGAGGATGCTCATGATTATAGATATTTTCCAGACCCAGACCTTTTGCCTCTTGAATTTAGTGATAGTTGGGTTCAAAAAATTAGAGAAACACTCCCTGAACTTCCTGATTTGCTCAAAAAAAGATTAGTCACCGATTTTGGTATTACTCCTTATGACGCTTCAATTTTAGTCGAAGAAAAAGACTATGTAGATTTTTACCAAAAAGCTGCAAACGGTAAAGATGGAAAGTTAACTGCTAATTGGATGATTACAGAGCTATTTGGTGCTTTAAAAAAAGAAAATATATCATTATCCAACAGTCCTATTTCGCCTGAGAACCTTGGTCAATTGATTGCTTTAATTTCTGATGGTACAATTTCTGGCAAAATAGCAAAAGATGTATTTGCAGAAATGATGATAAGTAAAAAATCTCCATCAGATATCGTTAAAGAAAAAGGTCTTGAGCAAGTTTCAGATGATATAGAAATTTTAAAATTAATAGATAAAGTTATTTCAGAGAATGAAGATAAGGTTAAAGATTATCTAGGTGGTAAGGATAAACTTTTTGGTTTCTTTGTAGGTCAGGTTATGAAATTGTCCCAAGGAAAAGCAAATCCAGGAATGGTCAACAAATTACTTAAGAATAAACTTAAATAATTTATTTTTAAGCTATATTTTTTGGTTTCCAATTTGCTAATATTATAGCAATCACTATTGAGACAAACCCAATAATTAACTTAAAAGTTATTTCTTCATTAAGTATTATTGATCCAAGCAAAATAGCTGATAAAGGATTAAATCCAAGAGATATCGCGGCTTGAGTTGGTGAAATTAATTGAAGTGCTTTTCCCCAGCAATACATCATTAGAACTCCCCCAGGTATAATTAACATCAATAAAGCTGCAACTTCAAATTCATTGATTTCTAAAAGATTATTAATAGATTTACCAAAAATTATAGATATGAAAAAATTAAATATTGTACCAATTAAAATAACATAGATCATTACAGGTATGTTCCCATATTTCTTTAAATATTTACCTGAAAATACTGTAAAACATGATGCTGATAAAACACCAATCATCATAAGAAAGTCACCTTTTAATGTAGAGGCAAAGTTCTCATCTACTTTTTCAGACATACAAAATGATACTCCTGCAATAGCAAGTAGGACAGCGATAGATTTGTTAATCGTAATTTTTTCAATATTAAAAAAATAAGCAATAATTACTGTACATAAAGGCATTGTTGCATAAAGTAATCCTGCTCTTGCAGCAGTTGTATGTTCTAGACCTAAAGCCATAAAATTTGGAAAAAGAGTAATCATAGCTAAACCAAGTAAACTCATAGGAATTAAATCTGTCTTGAAAAACTTCTTTTTCATATAGATTGACATGGATAGTAAAAATAGAATTAAACCAGTTAAACCATAACGCAAAAAACTTAATGTGAATGGATCTATGCTATCCACAACATATCTTGTAAATACAAATGTGGATCCTCCTAACATCGCAGATAAAGAAGCAAAAAATGATCCTAGCAGTAAAGTTTTGAGGATTGTTTTGTCTTTATTCATTATAGATTTTCTAATAAGTTGTAGTAAGGACATAACTTTAAAATTAACCTAATACAACTTTTAACAATTAAAGATAATAAGATTATGAAAAAAAATAAATTAGGAAGAACAGGATTAGATATTTCGCAGGTTATACTTGGAGGAGGATGGGTAGGTGGACTTTTTATTGATCCAAAATATGAAACTATGGAAAAAGCTATAGAATTCTCAATTGAGTCAGGAATCAACTGGATTGATACAGCAGAAAGTTATAGTGATGGCCAATCAGAAAAAAATATTGGTGATTTGTTAAGTTCCCTCTCAGGTGAGAACAAGCTACAAGTCTCATCAAAAGCAAGACTAGATCCCACAAGTTCAGAAACATTTGAATCTCAACTTGATAGAAAATTAGATAACAGTCTTAAAAGATTAAAATTAGACAAACTAGAATTATATCAGTTACATAATAAAATAACACTCGAAGAAAGTGATGAAACTTTAACATCTGCTCAAATTTTAAAGACTAATAGTGTCTCTGAAATTATGGAAAAAATCAAAGAGGACGGTAGGGTAGATAGTATTGGCTTTACTGCTTTGGGCGACACTGTTCCCATTAAAGATGTAGTCAATACAGGTTCTTTTGATACCGTCCAAATATACTATAATCTTTTAAATCCAACAGCTAATTTTGATGATAAAGGTTTGTGGAATGATCATGACTTTTCTGGCTTGATATCAGATTGTCAAAAACAAAATATGGGTATAATGGGTATAAGAATTTTTGCCGCTGGTCTACTTGCAACTGATATAAGACATGGGAGAGAAATTCCTGTTACACATGTTATTGATACAAGTGAACAAGAAAAACGAGTTAAAAAAATATTTGAACTTGTAGGTGAAGCTCATGGTAATAGAGCCCAATTTTCTCTAAGGTATGGATTATCAACTAATAATTTGCATTGTGCTGTATTAGGTTTAGCATCATTAGATCATCTTGAAAACTCAATTCAAGCAGTTGAAATGGGCCCATTACCTAAAGATGTTTTAGAGGAAATTGCAAAACTACAAAAAACAAATTTTATTTGAGTAAGATTTAATTGAATTCAATTAGATTGAGGTGTTAATGAAAATATTAATTTTAGGAGTAGGTGGCATCGGAGGCTTTTTTGGAGGTTACCTTCAACAAAGTGGTGCAGATGTAACTTTTTTAGTAAGGCCTAAAAGAAAAGATTTATTAGTAAAAAATTGTTTAAAAGTAATTAGTCCGCTTGGAAACCTTAAACTAAAACCAAATCTAGTCATAGCAAATGAACTAAAGCCAATCTATGACGTAATATTAATTTCCTGTAAAACATATGATTTAGATAAAGCTATACTCGATTTAAAACTTACCAAAGGGAAAGGCGTTATTATACCTTTTTTAAACGGTATGACTCACTTAAAAAAGTTAGATGAGGAGTTTGGAAGTAATAATGTCATGGGAGGTGTTGCTCATATAAGCTCAACTATTAACCAAGAAGGAACAATAGAACACTTTAGTGAATTTAAAAAACTTACTTTTGGAAACAGAATACCTAACCAAAATTATCTTTTAAAACCATTTTTAGATATGTGTGAAAAAACTAAATTTGATGCTGTTATTAGTGAAGATATAACTCTAGATTTATGGAAAAAATGGATTTTTATTGCTACTGTTGCAGGAGCAACAACTCTTTTTGGTTCAACTTTGGGAGAGATTAGTAATCATGAAGTTGGTAAAAAAACTTTAACGGATTTGTATAAAGAATGTAGATCAATTGCTGAATTTTATGGTTATACACTTGATGATAATGAATCAAATAATGTCTTGAAAAATATTACGTTTAAAGATTCTCCTATTAAAGCGTCTATGCAAAGAGACGTTGAAAAAAATGCCTTTACAGAGCATGAGGAAATATTTGGGCATTTGATCTCTAAAGCACAAAATTATAATTTTGATAGTCCTATATTGACTTCATGTTACTTAAAAATGAAACTATAC
This sequence comes from alpha proteobacterium SCGC AAA536-G10, assembly GCA_000384615.1. GTDB lineage: Bacteria > Pseudomonadota > Alphaproteobacteria > Puniceispirillales > Marisalimonadaceae > Marisalimonas. The sequence continues at coordinate 138,901 of ARQU01000002.1, forward strand.
AAAGAAAAATTAACTTAGTTTTATGTTCCAATTTTAAACGAAGATTTTAATCCTCTTAAACAAGCTATAACACTTAAACCAGTAATTTTGCCTGTTCCTGGGTTCTCAGGGGTTTGAACATTTTGAATAGACATTTCAAAAACAGCGCTGTCTGAATTAACTTGAACTTTATGGGTATTTCTCTTCAAATTAGGGTCCGCCCATATTTCAAGATTTGTTTTATCTGCGCCAATTCCAGCTAGACCTACCGCTGCAGCAACATTTACATTAGCTGGAAAAGCTTTTGCACCATCGGTTGCAGACCCTTTGAATATTAATTTTGGTTCTAATAAATTATTTATTTCAATATTATTATTAATAACATATGGAGCATTAGTCAGAGCATTAGGCGGTTTGCGTGTAATCATTGTGACAGAATTAATGTTAGATTCTGAAGCGGCTCTTAGGGCATCTAAGCCTAAAATTGCTCCTGTGGCTAAAATAATTTGAGAGTTGTTATTCTTCGCTAATTTCTCTAGGTCCAAATTATCAAGCATTCCTGAGCCACTTACTGTTATCAATTTTCTTTGTTTATTAATACATTTAGTAGCAATTTCTCTAAAAGCCTCTTTGGGAGCGCAGTCAATAATTATCTCACAATTATCAACAAGGTTATCTAAATCATAAATTTCTATATTTTTATCTAATTTATCAATTCTTTCTTGAGCGTTAGCTTTACTTCTTGATGTGATACCATATAAAGAAAAATCTTCTACCCCATTAATAAGTGCTTTACCAACTTCTGTTCCTATAGACCCAAATCCAACAATCCCGACATTCATGATTTTATCCTATTTTTTTCATCTTCCAATTGCATATCCTTGCATAAATCTTGGATTTGCTGCGCCTTTTAAAATTCCATTTTCCTTAGAGGCGGCTGTCATTCTCCCAAGGCTCCATTCAGTATCAACAGAAATTTTATGGCCCTTTTTCTTAAGTTCATCAATAGTCTTTGAAGGAAATCTTCCTTCAACGGCTAAGTGACCTATATCGGTTTCTCTTGGATAAAAGGAATTTGGAAAATGAGCTGTACTAAAACCTGGGGCATCAATAGCCTCCTGAAGGTTCAATCCAAAGTGAACGTGTCTCAAAAATAAATGAAGTGACCACTGATCTTGCTGATCGCCACCTGGTGTTCCAAAAACCATATATGGAACACCATCTTTTAATGCTAAGCTCGGAGACAAAGTCGTTCTGGGTCTCCTCTTAGGTCCTATGCAAGCAGGTGATTTATCATCTAACCAAAACATTTGACCTCTATTAGACAAACAAAAACCTAGTTCTGGTATAATAGGAGAACTTTGTAACCATCCACCACTAGGTGTTCCTGCGATCATGTTGCCCCATTTGTCTATTATGTCAAAATGTGTGGTATCTCCTCTAGTATCCCCAAGGCTGTTTGGATTTGGTTCATCAAAACGAGCTACTGTTGGTTCGCCTATGTCAAATTTAGAGAAAGATTCTGGAGTTGTACCCTTTGGTCTTACTAACACTTCCCCTCCAAACCCAGGAATGTTTCCGGGCCTAACTTCCATAGAGGCTTTTCCAGAAATTAGACTTCTTCGTTGAATATTATACTGTTCACTCAGTAATATATCCATCGGTATTTCATTAAAGTTAGTATCACCATAAAAAGCTTCTCTATCTGCAAAAGCTAATTTGGTTGCCTCAACAACTAAGTGAACAAACTCTGGTGACTTTTCATCTAGAGCATCCAAATCAAATTTTTTCAATAATGCTAATTGCTGAAGGAAAGTTGGTCCTTGTCCCCATGGACCAGTTTTACAAACGGTATAGTTTTTATAATCATAAGATAAAGGTTTTTCTATAGAAGCTGACCAATTAGCTATATCATTGGCAGTAAGTAAGCCTTTATGCTTACTTTCAGTTGTATCCATTACATGATTATTTTTACAATAATTTTCAATCTCTTCTGCGACGAAACCTTTGCTCCATATTTCTCTCGCTTGATTTATCTGTTCTTTTTTATCTCTTGATTTACCTTCTGCTTCTTTAATGATCTTTAAATAAGTTTCGGCCATTTTTTTATTAGTAAAAAAATCACTCTCTTGAGGCAACTTGCCTCCTGGAAGATATATTTCTGCAGAGCTTGTCCATTCATTTCTAAATAATTCTTCAACAGACTTTATGGTATTAATTATATTTGGAACTAAGTGATAACCTTTCGTTGCAATATCAATAGATGGCTCCAAGACATCTCTTAATGACATGGTTCCAAAATTTGATAATAATAACATCCAAGCATCAAAAGCACCTGGGACAACAGCTGGTAACAAACCACTACCTGGGACTATATTTAATCCAAGATCATTGAAACTCTTTAACGTTGCTTGCTCTGGAGCTACTCCTTGACCACATATAACAATCGGATCTTTATTATTCGGAGCTAAGATCAATGGTACCTCACCACCAGGACCATTTAGATGAGGTTCGACAACTTGAAGAGTGAATCCTGTAGCAACTGCCGCATCAAATGCATTACCTCCTTTTTCTAATATTGACATTCCAACTGCTGAAGCAACCCAATGAGTAGATGTTACAATACCAAAATTTCCAACAATCTCAGGTCTTGTAGTAAAGTTTTTCATTTAAAGCCCATTAAAAATATAAAAAAATTGACTCTGCGCTTGTATCTAAGCAATTATGATTTCGATAATTAATCAATAATAAATAAACTAATTTGTGGAGATAACAATGCCAATTAAAAATTTATTTAAAGCAAGTTTAGCTGGCGCTGCTTTATTTGCTTTATCCGTAACGGGTGCTTCAGCCGCGCCTGATATCCCTTGTGGAACAGCAAAACTCATTGTTCCTTGGGGAGCTGGTGGTGGAACTGACATCATCTTTCGTCAAATAGTCGATAAAGTAAATAAGAACGGAGCAAAACCCCAACTACAAGTCGTTAATGTAGGTGGTCAAGGTGGAAACAAAGGTGCAAAGCAAGCGGCTAAGGCAAAACCTGACGGTTGCACTTTATTCGCAATTCATCAAAGTGCTATTACTAGTTACTTTACTGGAAGAATTGACATAACATGGGATGCTTTCGAGCCAGTATCTATGGTGACATCTACCCCTTCAATTATTGGGGCAAATGTTAATACTCCATTTAATAATCTAACTGACCTAGTGGCTGCTGCGAAGAAAAATCCAGGAACTATTACTGCTGGCGGAACATTTGGGTCAACAAGTCAATTTGTGTTTTTATTATTAGAAGATGCCGCTGGAGTAAAATTTAAGCATGTTTCCTATGACGGAACCAAACAAAGAATGACTGCTCTTTAGCGGATAATATTAAACTAGGTGAAATCAATTTAGCAGCTGCTATAAAATTTATTAAAGCTGGAAAGTTAAAAGCACTTGGTGTTACAAATCCTGCTAGATTAGATCAAATTCCTGACATGAAAACAGCCAAAGAACAGGGTGTAGACGTTATTTATGCAGTTGAAAGAGGCGTTGTTGCTCCTAAAGGAACCTCAAAAGCGATAATTGATCACTATGCGGCAATGTTAAAGGGTGCTGCTGCTGACGAAGATTTTAAAGCTGCTATGCATAAAAAAGGTATTTTAATAACTTATAAGGGTGCTAGTGATTATAAAGATCATTTTCAAGCAACTTATGATAAATGGTTACCAATTGCAAAAAAAGTTGGTGTCTACAAAAGATAAAAATTTTAGTTCAGAGAGACTTTTCTCTCTGGACTATTTATCGGATATAAAATGACAAACAACAAATCAGACATAATCATTGCAATTTTTTTGCTGTGCTTCTCAGGCGTTATGATAAATGATGCATCTAATATCAGAGACCTTGGTTTTGAGGGAATGAAAGCAGACGCATGGCCAAGAGTTGTTTTGTGGCTTTTGGTGGTAATGTCTTCAGTAATGCTTGGAAAATCCTATCTTAAATTTAAAACAGTGAGCGATAAAGATAATGAAAATTTTAACATTAATCTGGCAAAGTTTAAAAATGCTTTAATCTGCTTTGGTATGTTCATGCTTTTCCTATCTACTTTGGATTATTTAGGAATGCTTATTGGTGGGATTTTATTTGTTTTTGGCCTATTGACTTTGTTAGGTGGATTTTCTCATAAATTGATCGTTAAGCATCTTTTAGTTTCAATACTAAGTATTGGATTTATGTGGATGGTTTTTACTTTTGGTTTGCGAGTTATATTGCCTGAAGGAGAAATTCTACGTGTTTGGTAAGTACCTCTAATGTTTGATGTTATTTTACAAGCTGGTGCGTCAGTATTACTTGATCCTGTAACTTTAGGGTTAATGGGTATAGGAACCTTGGCAGGACTTTTGGCAGGAGCTATTCCAGGATTTACAATTGCAATGGGGGTAATTTTAACTCTTCCCTTTACCTTTGGTATGAGTCCAATTCAAGGACTTGCTACCATGATGGGTGTGTTTGTTGGAGGATTCTCAGGTGGTTTGATGTCTTGCATGTTAACCGGAATTCCTGGAACACCTTCCTCTGTTGCGACTACGTTTGACGGTTTCCCAATGGTTAGATCAGGAAAACCGGGTTTGGCATTAGGTTTAGGACTTTGGTCATCATTTTTTGGCGGCATGATAAGTGCCGTTATATTAGTAGCTTTAGCTCCTCAATTAGCATTTTTAGGATTAGAGTTTGGTCCATGGGATTATTTTTCTTTAATAGTATTCGCACTTACTATAACTGTGAGCTTATCTGGCGATAATATGATAAAGGGTTTGATTGCGGGTTTATTAGGTTTGTTTGCTGCATGTGTAGGTGAGGACGAAATTAATGGTGTAGCTCGATTTGCATTTGGATCTGATCATATCAGGCAAGGTTTTGCTTTCCTTCCAGTTTTAATAGGTCTTTTTGCTTTTTCTCAATTGTTAAGTGATGTTGAGGATAGTGCAAAAGCTAAAGCACCGCTTATGAAAAATTCAGCTGAAGCTATACGAGTAGAACATAGAAAAGCAATTGCAACAGTTTTAATGAACTGGATAAACTTGATTAGGTCTAGTTTTATAGGGATTTTTACTGGGATTCTTCCTGCAGCGGGTGGCTCAATATCTAACATACTAGCTTACGATCAAGCAAAGAAGGCCTCTAATAATAGAAATGAATTCGGAAAAGGAGCTGTAAACGGCATAATTGCTCCTGAAGCTGCAAACAACGCTACAGCAGGTGGAGCTCTTATTATGATGATGGCTCTTGGAATTCCAGGTGATATTGTTACCGCTATAATGATTGGCGCGTTGATGATTCACAATATTATTCCGGGCCCATCATTTATACAAGATGAACCACTTTTAGCTTATGGTGTTTTTATAGCGTTTTTTGCTGCTCATTTTTTTATGGTTGGTTTGCAAGCATTTGCCTTGAGATTATTTTTGTTAGTAACTAAAATTCCAATGTATATACTTGCTTCTGTTATTCTAGCCTATTGTGCAATTGGGGTTTTCGCTCTTCATAACATAACGTTTGATATTTGGGTCATGTTTGGTTTTGGTGTTATTGGTTATTTTATGAGAAAACTAGGTTTTCCACTAGCACCAATGATTTTAGGTGTTGTTTTAGGAAAGTTGGCCGAATTGAATATAGCAAGAGCAATTGGAATAAGTGATGATTACTCCTTATTTGTAACTAGACCTTGGTCATTATTTTTCTTAATAATGGCAATAGTTTCAGTATTATTTCCATTTTACCAAAATGCTAAAAAAGATACTTTATTTACAAAAATGTATGTTCCAATAAGCATGATTTTACTTGCCTTACCATTATTTTTGATGGGAAGCCCTGTCAGAATGGTTGTGGGAGGTATATTACTTTCAGCGGGATGCTATTTCATTTATAAAAGATCTTCTATACTTAAGACTATCTAATAAAATTATTTACATAATCAGCGCCTAATCCTACAGCAATAAAATGTTTTCTAGCGGCATCAACTCTATCAAAAACGTCAGTTGAATTAATAGTTTTTCCATTTTCATCACAATAAAGTAAGGCTCCAGAATTATGAAATAATGTTATCATTTCTTCACAATCCTTATCTACTACGAGAGTATGGATTTCACCTGGTGGTTCAAATAAATATGATCCTTCCGTAGCAACTCAATCATGTTCGAGGTATCGCCAAGACCCTTTGATGACAAATCCATGAACTGGGGCTGGATGTCTATGTCGAGACAAAAAGCCTCCTCCAATTACTTTAGTCAAATGAACCCAGTATCCTTGACTTATATTAAAGCATAGAGGTCTAGACCATCTACCCGGAGCTAAAGGAACCCATAATCTTTCATCATTTTTCGAAAAGCTATCTTGAATAAATATATCAGGCATTGCACCCTGAGGTCTTGGTCCATTGTAGGGTGAAGGCGTATTAAGTTTCTTTATATCATCCATAAAAATTCTCCATGTTCTTTTTATAATAAGAGTTTTAAAACGAATAATCAAAAAGAAAAGGACGAAGGATGGGGGTCCTTCGTCCTTGCTTTATCAGATGACATGGTAGCTACCTTGGGGGAGGATTGAGTTCTAAGCTATGTCATCATCTTTAATCAATATTCGAGGGAGGAGGAACGAATATTAATTCTTTAAATCTTTATGCAGCTTCCTTATCGTCAATTTTGTTATCTTGTTTAATTGTCTTACTCACACCTAAGTTACCCGCTGGGAAGTCAACAACATCTGTTACATTATAAAAATCACCATTTAATACTTGTTGTCTTGTATATCCAATATCGGCTAATGTACTATCATCTAAGCTAATTAGAGCTTGTCTTGTTCTATTGATAGCAATCTTTTCAAATACTGTTGCAATAAATTCATTTAGTTTAATTAAGAATGTCTTTTCCATCGTCGTTTGTTTTCTTTCTAAAAGTAAGAAGGATTATTCCTTCATTAATAATCATATACGACAAACAAGTAATAAAGAGAACATAGGTAAATGGAAAATGATTATTTCCAAAATGGAAACATTTAACAAAATTTTAACATAATTGACACTAATCAGGAATGAATATGGTAGGAGTAGGGCAAGTTAACATTTATTCAACTTTGGGCTGCTTGTAGCTTTTGTTCTTTTATTGGTATATGTATTAATGTAGAAAAAACAGATACTCCAATTCCAATCCACCACACAAGAGTATAATCGCCTGTAGCGTCATAAAGCCTCCCACCCATCCAAACACCAAGAAAACTGCCTATTTGATGAGAAAAAAATACAAGTCCATAGAGTGTTCCCATATAGCGTAATCCATAAATATGTGCGATCAAACCACTAGTTAATGGAACTGTAGCCAACCACAGTGATCCCATAAAAAGTGAGAATAATATTACTGTTAAGGGTGTAATTGGAAGTAATATAAAAATTAAACCAATTAATGCTCTTAGAGCGTATACGCCTGCTAATAAATACTTTTTTGGAAATTTCTGACCTAGCCAGCCAGCATATATGGTTCCAAAAATATTGCTGAATGCTATCAAACCTATAGCCAACGCGCCTAAACTCGATGTTGTTGACACGCCTATAAAATGTAATGCACTAGAAGGAGTTATTGCACTACACATTTCAGTAACCATTGCAGGAAAATGCGCTGTTAAAAAAGCTAGTTGATATCCACATGCAAAAAATCCAAAAAATATCATTGAGAAAGTTGGATCTTTAAATGCATTACATAGTACTTTTGTTAGACTTACCTCTACTTCTTTTTTTGTTGCTATAGGTACGTCTTTAAGGAAGGGAACCACCGACATCACTAAAATTATAGTTAACGCAAAAATAATAAAAACTTGTTGCCAACTATAGAAATTAAGAAGAGCTTGTGCAATTGGAGCTCCAAACATTTGACCAAAAGACCCAGCTGCGGTTACTATTCCTAGAGCCATAGATCTATTTTTTTCGCTTGAAGCCCTTCCAACTACTGCCAATATCATACCAAGGCCAGTACCAGCTATACCAAAGCCAATAATAAGTTCTAAGAATTGATGAGTTAATGGATTTTGTGCATATGTAGAAAGAACTAGACCAATAACGTAACAAAATGCACCAGCTACAATCATTTTTTTATCGCCAAATTTTTCGCCTAATGCACCAAATATTGGAGCACCAATTCCCCATCCAAGATTTTGAATAGCTATAGCTAAAGAAAATTCAACTCTTAACCACTGAAATTCATTTTCTATTGGTATTTGAAATACACCAAAACTACCTCTGATTCCAAAAGTGATTATAATAATTAGTGAACCCGCTAATAAAACAGGTGTGATCAGAGAAGACTTATAATTATTCATAAGCTAACCTGTGCAGTATTTTGTTTAAAGTGTCAAACCTTTGTTTTTCAGCATTTCAATAGATTTATTCCATAATTGATCAGCTGAATTTTTATTTTCTGCGTATTGAGAGGGTTGTTTAATTTTGCTTTTATAATAGTATTTACCTGTTATATCCTTTACATCCTCACTATTGGCTAAATGAATAATTGTTTTTGCTCCTTCTTCAACTGTTATAGCAAAAAAATTCATCAAAAGTTTAATTACTAAACTAATAACACCCTTATTATTTTTACCAAATTCAGTTTTGACAAACCCTGGATGAAGGCAATTTACCGTAATATTATTTTTAGAGGTCAAGTCACTTAATTTTTTTGTAAAAAGAATATTACATAACTTTGATTTTTTATAACATTTCCAACCATTGTAGTTGTTCGACATTTCAAGATCATTGAAGTCTATGTCTATTCCTCTATGTGCACCGCTTGCAACGTTGATTATTCTACCGCCATTTTTTATAACTTTATATTTTAATAATAAGTTAGTCAGAGCAAAATATGATAAATGATTAAGAGCAAAAGTTTTTTCTATTTGATCTATACTTTCATCTCGTGAGTAAAATAGTGCACCTGCGTTATTTATTAAAACATCAATTTTTTCTTTGATTAAATCTTTAGCAAGTAATTTAATTTCGTTAATGGATGAGAGGTCAGCTTTTATAAATCTAAGATTTTTATTTTTAGTTTCGTAGATTAATCTTTCAACAGCTTGCTGACCTTTTTTATTATTACTACCTATTAATATAATTTTATTTTTACTTTCATGAGCCAAGATATAAGCTGTTCTATAGCCAAGACCACTAGTACCACCTGTAATTAGAATATTCAAAAGACTAATCCTTATATATTTCGTTTTTTAGTAAAAGGAAATTTCGTAAATGATTTTCGTTATTTAATATATTCGAAATAACAGCTACTCCAGACACTCCTAAATCAAATAATTTACCAACTTTAGAAGTTTCGATACCCCCTATGGCAACTACTGGGATTTTAGTCTTCAAAATTATATCCTTTAGACCATTTTCTCCAAGTGGTTTAGATGCATCATTTTTAGAGTTTGTTTTGTAAATAGGTCCTACACCAATATATTTTACACAATCTGGAATATCATTTATTTGATGTTCATTTGTAATTGATAATCCTATTTCAATTTTATGATCAATAATACTTTTAGCTTTATCTGGATGCATATCTGATTGTCCGAGATGGAGAATATCAATTAAATCGCCGACTTCAGATGCAACATTTACATTATCGTTAATACAAAGCTTTGTATTCGTATCATTTAAAGCGTATTTAAGGTTCTTCAATAATGTAATAATTTTATTATCATCTAGATTTTTAGCTCTTAATTGAAAAACATTAAGTCCATTCATGGCCAGTTCTTTAACTATTCTGACTAGGGCCTGTTCTTTATTTTCATCACCTATTTGATGGTTTGATAAAATATTTTCAGGTCCTGCAACCAAATAGGTACTGTAATCAGACATTTTTAATATTAGTGTTCTCTGAAACTTGACTTACTGATAAATTAGCCAAATTATCTAATAAATGCATTCTCAAACTACCTGGTCCTTTTGTAACTTTAGCAGCCATTTCACCTGCTAGTCCATAAATTGAAATAATAGAAGCTGTTGAAAGAAGTTTATCTTCGCCAACTGCAATGGCTGCTCCTATCAAACATGAAAGAGCACATCCAGTAGCAGTCACTTTAGTCATTATTTCATGACCGCCTGTTATAGCATATGTTGTTTTGCCATCTGTAACATAATCAGTTTTACCGGTTACAGCCACTATAATGTTGTTTTCATTTGCAATGGATTTTGCTGCGTCAAGAGATTCATCAGATGAAGAGGTTGAATCTACTCCTTTTCCTCCTCCAGCTATACCAGAGACAGCCATTATTTCCGAACCATTTCCTCTAAGAACAGTTGGTTTAAATTTCATTAATTCTTCTACATTTTTGTTTCTGAAACTGCTTGCTCCAGCGCCTACAGGATCTAGAACCCAGGGAACACTATTTTTATTCGCCAAACTTGATGCCTCTAGTGCACATTCCTGCCAATACGGATCAAAGGTACCAATATTAATTGTCAATGCGCCATTAATTGCTTTACAAATTTGACTAAAATCATTTGCTTCTTCTTTTGCATGAGCCATAGCTGGTGATGCTCCAATGGCTAATAAAGCATTTGCAGCTATATCCATAGAAACAAAATTTGAAAAATTCCATACTAATGGAGCTTTTTTTCTTATATCTTCAAGTAAATTAGCTGTTTTAATAGATATTTCTTTATTCATTATTTATCCTTTGGTTGAAAGATTTTTTCAAAACTCATTTAATCTTATGATATATCAAACACTTTTCTAGAAACCTAAAATTGTATTTTTAAGATATTAATTGTTTAGATTTTCGGAATTCTTTTTATGCTTCTCCCTCCGCTGGTTTTAATCAGATCAGGTTATAAGGGTTTAATTCTCAGCAAGATAATCTTGCTCCCCTGGCATATACATATTAACATTACTAATCAAATTTTGCTAACATATTATTGTAAGAGATAATAATAGTTAAATAAAAAAATCAAGTGTTTTCATTAAGTAGGTACTAATATGGAAAGAAAATTACTAGCTATAGTTGCTGCTGATATGGTTGGCTTTTCTCGATTAGTAGAGAATAATGAAATTGAAATTTTAAAACGTCAAAAGAAGCACTTCATAGAAATAATTAAACCGACTGTTGACAAATATACAGGTAGGATCATCAAAACAACTGGTGACGGTTTCTTAGCGACGTTTGAAAGCTCAATGAGCGCTGTTGAAAGTAGTTTAATAATACAAAGTAAAATTAACGAATTAGAAAGTATGTTTAATAGTGACGAAAGGATATGGTATAGATTTGGAATTAACATAGGTGATGTTGTAATTGATGAAGACGATATTTTTGGCAACAGTGTAAATATTGCTAGTAGATTAGAGGCAATTGCAGACCCAGGCGGAATATCGATAACGCATGATATTTTTAAAAATATAAAAAATTTAGACATAGATGAAATTGAGTACATAGGTGATCAGTACTTAAAAAATATTAGCCAAAAAATAGAAGTTTATAAAATTTTAGTTAATGGCAATAAAAAAGATCTCTCTTCTAACTCACATATCTTTACAGAGAGTGATCAAGAAATCAGATATTGTAGTTCGAAAGATAATACAATTATCGCCTATGCCAAAGTTGGCAATGGTCCTCCTTTGTTAAAAGCTCCTAATTTTATGAGTAGCCTTGAACATGATTGGCGAAGTCCAATTTGGAAACATATGTATAGATTTTTAGCGGAAAAACACACTTTAGTCAGGTTTGATCAAAGGGGGAATGGTTCTTCTGAACTAGATCCATTAGAAATATCTTTCGATAGCTTTGTTGATGATATGGAAGCAGTAGTTAATAATTCTAAAATTGAAAAATTTCCAATTTTAGGTGTTTCACAAGGATGTGCAGTCTCTATAGCTTACGCTATTAAAAATCCAGATAAAGTTTCACATCTAATTTTGTTTGGAGGTTTTGCTAGGGGTAAAGGACAAAGAAATGACCCTGAATACGATTCAAAAAGCAAAATGGAACAGACAATGATTTTAAGTGGTTGGGAAGATGAAAATCCTGCTTTTAGACAATTTTTTACTACATCTATGATTCCGGAAGGTTCTAAAGAACAAATGGACTCATTTAATAAAATAATGAAAATTACAACATCTGCAAAAAATGCAGCAAAAATTTCAAATGCAAATGATCAAATAAATGTAACTGAAATATTATCCAAATTAAAAATTCCTACTATTATCTTTCATTGTACTGATGATGCAAGGGTTCCAATTTCAGAAGGTAAATTTCTTGCGGCTAATATTGAAAATAGTAAATTTGTTCCCATTAAAAGTAAAAATCATATTTTATTAGAAACAGAAGAAGGGTGGAACTTATTTAAAGAGGAAATGCGTAATTTTCTTGAGAAATAAAAATTTTTTTTTGATAAAAAGTTAAATCTCTCAAGTAAAAAAATAGGAAGATTAATGGATTTTAATTTATCAGAAGAACAAATAACCTTTCAAAACTCAGTAAGAAGTCTTGCAGAAAGACATTTAAGCAAAGATAGCCTTCAAAGAGCTCATGATCCGTTGTTTCCGAAAGGTGTAGCAAAATTATTTGCAAAAAATGGTTTGATGGGAATAACACTTCATGAGAAAGATGGGGGTCAAGGCGGTAAATTAATGGATGCAGTTCTTGCTATCGAACAAGTAGCACTAGTCTGTCCAAGAAGTGCAGATGTAATTCAGTCAGGAAGTTTTGGTCCTATTAGAACTTTTGCTGAGTACGCAACAGAATTTCAAAAAGAAAAATATCTAAGTCAATTATTAAATGGAGAAATAGTTATTGGTTTAGGAATGACTGAGCCAAATGCTGGATCAGCTGTAACCGATCTAACAACAAAAGCTATCGAGGATGGAGATGGATTTAGAGTTTCGGGAAGCAAAGTTTTTACAAGTAATTCACCGGATGCTGATATTTTCTTAATATATGTTAGATATCATGAGGGAGTAAATGGAATAGGATCTGTACTCATGGACACTTCAATGGAAGGTTTTTCAAAAGGCAAATCTTCAAAATATACAAATGGAGAAGAATGGTGTGCTCTTTACTTTGATAATGTTTATGTTCCCAAAGAAAATGTACTTTTGGGACCTGGTGGTTTTAAAAAACAGATTGCGGGCTTTAATGCTGAGAGAATAGGAAATACAGCAAGATCATTAGCCGTAGGTGAGTTTGCTTATAATGTCGCTAGAGAATATGCTCTTACAAGAGAACAATTTGGAAGAAAAATATGCGAATTCCAAGGTATTCAATGGAAGTTTTCAGATATGAAAATCAAAATAGAAGCTGGAAGGTTATTGTTATATAGAGCTGCAATTAATGCTGACACGGGCTTTCCATCATCTAAAGAAACATCAATTGCAAAAGCATTTTGTAATAAAGCAGGATTTGATATTTGTAATGAAGCAATGCAAGTAATGGGAGGAACTGGTTATTCACAAGAGTCGCTTGTTGAATATTGTTTTAGAAAATCTAGAGGATGGCAAATTGCGGGGGGATCAACTGAAATGATGAAGAATAGAATAGCTGAAGATATATTTGAACGTAGATTTTCTCAAAGACCAAATAAATAAATTTAATAATGATGGATACTCATTTAACTCAACCTTTTTTGAAACCTAAATCTATTGCCATAATAGGAGCATCTGCAGATCCAAAAAAAACTGGATCGAGAATACAAAGGTTTTTAGTTGCTCACGGTTACAAGGGTAAAATATTTCCAGTTAATCCAAATAGAGATAATATTTTTGGCTTAAAATGTTATTCAAATTTAAATAAAATTGCAGAAAAAGTTGATCATATTTTTATTGCAGTTGATGGAGATAAAATCATTGCTTCGATTAATGATGCTATTTCAATAGGAGTAAAATGTGCAACTATTTTATCCGGAGGTTTTAGCGAAACTGGTTTCGAAGGAGCAAACTTAGAAAATAAAATTTTAGATATTGCCCAAAAAGGAAATTTAAGAATTTTAGGTCCAAATAGTATTGGGATAATAAATATTTCAGACTCAGTCATTTTAAGTGCTAATGCTATGCTCGAATTACCAAATCTTAAAAAGGGTGGTTTAGGTGTAATATCCCAGAGTGGCAGTTTGATAGGTGCGCTTTTAGCTCATGGTTCCTCTCGTGGTATTGGTTTTTCTAAATTAATTTCAGTTGGTAATGAAACTGATCTGTCTGTTGGTGAAATTGGTAAAATGTTAGTAGATGACGTCAATACTGATACGATAATTTTATTTTTAGAAACTTTGCGTAAAAGTAACGAAATTGCTGAAATGGCACGTCTAGCTTACTCTTCGGGAAAAGCAGTTATAACTTACAAACTAGGTAAATCTGACTTAGGTAAAGAGCTTGCAAAATCTCATACTGGTGCAATTGCTGGTTCTGATGAAGCTTTTAATGCATTTATTAAATTTAACGGCATAACTAGAGTTCATATGTTTGAAACCTTAATAGAAGTACCAAATTTATTTAAAAATAAAGTAATTGCGAAAGGGAAAAGAGTTGGGATTGCGACAACTACGGGTGGGGGTGGTGCCATGGTAGTAGAAAGTTTGTCAGACGCAAATATTGAAGTAATTGACCCAGGTCCCTCAATATCAAAAGTAATGAAAAAAAATAACATTCCTTATGATAATAATAAGTTAGTTGACTTGACAATTGCAGGGACAAAACCTGAGGTTGTTAATGACGTTATCCAAGAATTCATGAATAACGATGACTGTGATTTAGTAATTATGGTAGTTGGATCATCTGCCAAGTTTAGACCAGATCAAGCTATTGATCCTTTATTAAAATGGGTAAATAATTCAAAACCTCTTGCTGTGTATGTTGCCCCAGATGCCCCAGAGGCTTTAGAACTATTAAATAAAAATGGCATAACAAGTTTCAGGACTCCAGAATCCTGTGCAGAAGGTATTAAAGCTTATTTGGACTATAAAGCACCTGAAATTATCGATCATAATATTGATGATTTAAAAATTAAGAATATAAAAAATATTTTAAAAAGTTCAAATAATAAAAACTTAACTGAGTTTGAATCTCTTAAAGTTTTTGATTTTATGGGTATTAATACAGTCAATTCTCAAGTTGTTTCCAACTTAACAAAAACTAGAGAATTGATTAAGGAAATTGGATTTCCTTTAGTTATGAAAATTCTATCTAGTGAAATTCAACATAAAACAGACATAGATGGAGTAGAATTGAATATAAATTCAGATAAAGATTTAAAATCTAGATATGACAAATTATCTAAAGTTTTTCAAAATTTGAAAATACAAGCTGATAAAAGACATTTCATTATTCAAAAAATGGAAACAGGGTTAGCGGAGCTTATTTTAGGTTACCGAGTTGATGAATTAGTTGGACCAATTGTAGTTATTGGATCTGGTGGAGTTTTATCAGAAGTTTACGATGATAAATCAGTAAGAATAGCACCTGTAAATTTTAAAGAAGCAAAGATGATGATAAGCGAGGTAAAAAGTTCTATTATCTTTGACGGTTTCAGGGGACTACCAAAGACTAACATTGATATTTTAGCTGGAGCAATAGTCAATATTTCACAATTGGCTTTTGTAAAAGAAATCAAAGAAGCTGAGATAAACCCAGTCATAATAAAAAAAGAAGGTATTGTAGCAGTTGACGGGCTAATTAATTTCAGTTGATATTTTTTCGGACAATTTTTAGAAACAAACAAAATATATATTTACTTGTTAAATAATTATTTTATCATAATTTGATGATAATGAGTCTTAAATGATAATCAACCACGGTGTTAGAGGATCTATTCCAAACCCGAGTAAAAATACATTAGGTTTTGGTGGTAATACCCCGTGTGTTGAAGTTAAAACTTCAAAATATCAATTAATTTTTGACTGTGGATCTGGTTTTTCAAAAGTTGATTTTTCTAATGATCTTCAGACTATTTTATTTATTTCTCATTTTCATCATGACCATATTCAAGGACTAGCTTTTAATAGTTATAATTCTGGCAAAAATAAAAAAATTATTTTAACATCAGCTCATTCTAATTCAAAAGACACTTATAATAACCTAACTAATTATTTTAAGGATCCATATTTTCCTGTCGATTTTATTAAAATTATTGACAAATTTGAATTCATAGAATTTGAAAAAGTCGTAAATATTTTTCAAGATTTAGAGATTAATTCAATAGAACTAAACCACCCAGGAAATTGTTCAGGATATAGTATCACTAGTGAAGAAAAGAAATTTTGTTATCTTTTAGATAATGAATATGAAAGTAATCAAAAAAAGGAATTGATAGAATTTTGTAACTTTTCCGACACAATAATTTGGGATGGAATGTTTTTAGATAAAGAATTACCAGATAAAAAAGGATGGGGGCATTCTAGTGTAGAACAAGGTATTGACTTAGCTAATGAAATTGAATTTAAAAAGTTTTTAATTTCTCATCATTCTCCCACAAGAGAAGATAATGAAATCAAACAAATTCAAAATAATTTATCAAACATAAAGATAAAATTTGCATCTGAAAATGAGGTTATAGATTTTTAATGGAAAAAATTAAATTTAATCAACATCAAAGTGTATTTAAAGTTGGAGAATTACCTGACAAAATGTACTTGCTTGTAAAAGGTTCCGTAGGGATTTTTTTACCAACCAACCGAAGCAATGATCCCAATTTTATTATTCAAGAGAATGAACTCTTTGGTGAGATGGGCGTTATTGAAAATGAATTAAGAATGGCGACTGCCAGATGTTTAGTAGAAAGTGAAATAATATCTATTACTAAAGAAGAATTTAATAAACGTGTAAACAACTCGGATGTGTTTGTTAAAGGTTCACTTAAAGCCTTATCTTACAGATTAAGGTCTGTGGAAAAAAAAATGTGAGGACCCGTTTTTAAAGGAGTAACTAAATGGATATAAACATCAAATTAGCAGAGAGCTTGATTGATGCTTTTGATAATGAAGAGACAGCAATTGTTCTCTGGGATAAACACGACAACGTAATGTATAGAAATAAAAAAACATCCGAAAGGTGGATTAAATTTAATTTAGATTTTGAAATAGGCCAAAACTTTTTTGATAGAATACAAAAGGTTGAAGACGCAAAACTTATGACACACGAAGAATTAATTCTTAGAAGTGATAATTTTAAATTAGCAAAGTCTTCAGGCAAGCCACAGGAGTATGTTGTTAAAGGCCCTACTGGTAGGTGGGTTCAAATTAAAGATACTCCTACATCTGAAGGAAATATGCTTACGTTAATGACAAATGTAACTCATATTGTTGAACAGGATCTTGAGAGGAAACGATTAGCAAATGCAATTGAAAATGTACCTGTAATTATACAATATTGGGATGAAAATGATAAATTAATTTTTGCAAATGCAAAAGCTGATGAATTACACGAACAATGGGAAGTTAATTGTAAGTTTACTAAAGGACTAGCATATGAGGATATGGTAAGAGCACAACTTGCAAGTTCAATATTTAAGATCCCTGAAGGAGAGACAATAGAAAGTGAAATCAAAAGAAGAAAAAAATATAGGGAAAAAGTTGAATCAAATTACCGGGAAGTTTTTTTAGAGAATGGCAAAACCTGGTATGTAATTGACAAAAGGTTAAATGATGGATCTTTTTTAAGCATTTTTAGTGAAATTACTGATTTAAAAAATAAAGAAGCACAATATAAACAGTTAGCAGACGCTCTTGATAATCTTCCAATGGCGATGTTGTTCTGGGACAAAGACGATAAATTAATCACATCAAATAAACAAATCCGAAAAGAGCAGAGTAAATGGAAAATAGATTTAATTAATGGAATGAGTTGGCAAACAATGTTTAATAAACAACTCAAAGCAGGTGTTTACGACATTCCAGCTAACAAAAATATTGAAGACTTCACAAAAGAAAGATCTGAATTTAGGGCAAAATTAACTTCTGACAAAGATAGTAAGAGAGAAACAAGATTAACAGACGGTAAAATATATTTCAGCAATGAAATTCGTCTTAAAGATGGATCAATGCTTAGTGTTTTTACAGATATTTCTGAAATAAAAAAACAGGAAACTGAACTTTTAAGATTACGAGACGGTATTGAAACTCTTCCAAACGGTTTAATGTTTTGGGATGAAAATGATGATCTAATTGCATCAAACAAATCAGCAGTGAACTTAGTAAAGCAATATAAATTTGACTTAAAATTAGGAACTAATTTTAGTCAATTAAGAAATCACTTAATAAAAAATGGTCATTCAAAGCCTGATAAAGGTCAAACTAAAGAAGAGTATTTAATTCAAAGAAGTAAAAATTGGAAGGAGTTTACTGGACAAAATATTAGAATCTCAACATTCAAAAATCATACTCTTCATTTCACAGATACTAGGTTAGATGATGGTAGTACAATTTGTTTGTGGACAGACATATCTGAAAATAAAAAACAGGAAAATGAATTGTTAAGATTAAAAGACGCCATTGATATATTGCCAAATGGACTATTTTTTTGGGACGAGAATAATAAATTAATTGCGACAAACAAATCTGCTATCGACCATCTAAAAGAATTTGGATTTGATTTGCGTTTAGGAGCAGATAGGTTTGATCATGTAAATCACTTGGTTGATCATAATTATAATGTTTTACAAAGTGGATTAGATAAAAAAAACCATATTAAACGCATGAAAGAAAGTTGGCAAAACTTTTCTGGCCAGAGAACAAGAGAGACGAAATTTTCTAACGGATTGTCTTTTCTTTTTACAGACACGAGATTAGATGATGGAAGCACGATTTCACTTTGGTCAGATATTACTGAAATAAAGCAAAGAGAAAATCAATTTAAACAGTTGGTAGAAGCAATAGATTATTTACCCAATAGTGTTATGTTGTGGGATAAAAATCATAAACTAATCATGGCAAACAAAATTGCGAAAGAAAAGCAAAAATCCTGGGGCTTCGATATGTCTAAGGGAGCTTCAAGAATTAAAATGGTTCAAAATGTTTTGAAAAAAGGTCTTGTTAAACCTCCAAAAGGTATTACGCCAAAAAAGTTTATAGAAGATAGAATAAAAAAGTTTGATGATCTAAAAGGTCAAGAAGCATTTGAGACTTTTATTAATGATGGGGGCGTTGAATTTGTGTCTACCTCAAGATTGCCAGATGGTGGCACATTGCAAATTATTACTGATATTACAAAATTAAAAGAAAACGAAAAATCGCTTAAGCGATTAAGTGATGCAATTGAACTAACACCAAGTTCTATTTATCTTTGGGATCAGTCTGATAATTTAATAATGGCAAATAAAGCTTCAAGAGATTTTCAAAAAAATCTCGGTTTCCAATTAAAACCAGGTATTTCCAGAAAAGAAATGATAGAGCACTCCATTAAAAATAAAAAAATAATTCCACCAAAAGGTGTCAAGCCAAATCAATGGTTAAAAGAAAGATTGAAATCATATACTCAGGCTCAAAAGGAAACAAAATTTGAAACCATGTTTGAAAATAATGTGACCATGTTAGGAATAACTAATAGATTAGATGATGGGGGATTTCTTCAAGTTTGGACTGATATATCAGACATGAAAAGAAAAGAAAAAGACATGCAACAACTCATTGACGCAGTTGATGAAATACCAAATGTCTTTATGTTATGGGACAAAGATCATAAATTAATTCATGCTAATAATACAGCTGTTGAAAATATGAAAAAGTTACATGGTTTTGATCTAAAAGACGGAGTAACAAGAAAACAACTCGTTAAATCAATTATAAATAGTGGTGAATTAGCAGTTCCAAAAGGAATGACACAAAACGAATTTATAATGAAACGTGAAAATGACATACATAAATTAAAAGGAGTAAATCGATTTGAAACTAAGTATATGAATGGAAACACATATGCTGGTTTTTTTACTAAGCTTTCAGACGGAAATTATACCCAAATTATGGATGATATTACTGATTTAAAAGAAAAAGAAAAGCAAGCTTTAGATGCAGAAAAACGATTACAAGACGCAATAGATAGTATGCCACACGGAATTTCTCTATGGGATAAGAATGATAAATTAGTTATGTGCAATAAATATGCACATAATATTCATTTTAAAGCTGGCATAAAAGATTATCGACCAGGCCTTACCTTTAATGAACAGATGGAAAGACATAAAAAATTTAATTTCATGAAGTTTAAAAATAATGAAGAAAAAGAATCATACTATGAAAATGCTTTTAAAAATAGGAAATCATTTACTGGTACAAAGACAATGAATGTACCAGAGTTCTATGATGGTTCATTTTGGAATGCCACTTATTCAAGGTTAGATGATAATAGTACATTTACAATATTCACAAATATCACTGAATTAAAAAATAAAGAGACAGAACTAAGAAATACTATCTCTGCTCTTGATGAGGAAAAAGAAAAAGCAAATGCAGCAAATCAAACAAAAAGTCAATTTTTAGCAAATATGAGTCATGAGCTAAGGACACCACTAAATGCAATAATTGGTTTGACTGAAATGTTAAAAGAAGATGCTGCAGATGATGGTTTAGAGGATTTTGAAGAACCATTAGACAGAGTTTTCAATGCCGGTAAACATCTTTTAACTCTTATCAATGACGTATTAGATTTATCAAAAATAGAAGCAGGACGAGTCGAATTATTCAATGAAACATTTGAGTTAAATCAAATATTAGATGATGTTATGAAAACGTCGTCAACACTCGCTCAAAAAAATGATAACGAATTAGTAATAGATTATAAAACAGATATAGATTTTGTTACTGCTGACCAAACTAGAGTAAAACAAGTGGTTTTAAACTTAATTTCTAATGCTTGTAAATTTACAGAAAAAGGAAAAATAACAGTTGGGGTTAATAAAATTACGCAATCTGGTGGTGATTTAATTTCAATTGACGTTAGTGATACAGGTATTGGAATGTCTGATGAACAAATGGCTAGATTATTTAACTCATTTGTTCAAGCTGATAGTTCAACCACAAGAAAATATGGTGGTACTGGATTAGGGCTTACAATTTCAAAACAATTAGCAATTTTGATGGGTGGAGATGTTGTTGTTAATAGCGAATTAGGAAAAGGTACAACCTTTACTGCAACCTTTCTTGCCGATTTTATTGGAGCTTCAGATTCGGTTAAAAATTTAAACCAGCAAACAGGTTCACTGATAGAGAACGTTGTTTCAATAGAAAATAGTTCGGGAAAAACTGTTTTAATCATAGATGATGACCCTACAGTAAGTGAGTTAATGAAAAGACAATTGCTCAAAGAAGGCTACAAAGTGATAATTGCACCTAATGGAAAAGAGGGCATTCGTTTAGCAAGAGATCTTAATCCAAACGTAATAACACTAGACATTCTCATGCCGGAAATGGATGGCTGGTCAGTATTAAGAACTTTAAAAGCTGATCCTAAGGTAGCAAATATACCAGTAATTATGGCATCAATTTTAGATGAAAAAAATAAAGGGTTTTCTCTCGGCGCGGCAGACTTTTTGTCTAAACCTGTTCAAAAAGAATATTTGATGAAATCAATTAGAAACTTAATTGGTGACAGAGAAAATTTAAAAATTTGTCTTATTGAAGATGATGATAGTTTAAGATTTACGATAAGAGAAATTTTAGAAAAACAAAATGTTAAAATCATTGAAGCTGAGAATGGTAAGATTGGCATGTCTGTTTTAGAAAAAGAAGAGATAAAGCCAGATTTAATCTTATTAGATTTAATGATGCCTGTAATGAATGGTTTTGAGTTTTTAAAGGCAATTAGAGAAACTGATTTAAGCTCAATTCCAATTTTGGTTTTAACAGGGGCTGATTTAAGTGACGATGAAAGAAAATTTTTGTCAGGCGAAACGCAAAAAATTCTTGAAAAAAGTGATGATACATTATCATCAATTATTAACGAAGTTGGCAATGTTTTAAAAGCTTCTACAGATAATGGAGATAAAAAATGACAAAAATTTTGTATGTAGAAGATAATGAAGATAATGTTTACATGTTGTCAAGACGCCTAAAAAGAAAGGGTTTTGAAATTGTTATTGCTGTAGATGGTGAACAAGGTGTTGAAATGGCGACCTCTGAAAAACCAGATTTAATCTTAATGGATCTAAGTTTACCTAAAATGGATGGGTGGACTGCCACTAAGCATATAAAAGGCAATGATCAACTAAAATCTATCCCAATTATAGCTTTGTCAGCTCACGCGATGGAAGAACACAAAAAAAGAGCACTAGAAAGTGGATGTAATGATTATGACACCAAACCTGTAGATATTGATAGATTATTATCTAAAATTTCTAAGCAATTAGGAAATTGAGATGATTAATAAAGAAGAAGCAAATATTTTGATTGTTGATGATATTGAAGATAATAGATACACACTTGAAAGAAGATTAAAGAAAGATGGTTATAAAAATATATTTTCTGCAGAAGGAGGTAAAACTGCACTCCAAATGGCAACTGAAAATAAATTTGATTTAATCCTTTTAGATCTAATGATGCCAGACATGAGTGGACTTGAAGTTCTTAAATACTTAAAAGGTGACCCATTACAAAGGTCAATACCTGTAATAATGGTAACTGCATCAGATGAAGTTGAAACTGCAGCAGAATGTATAATAAATGGAGCTGATGATTTTATTACTAAACCCTTCAATGGGACGTTATTGAAGGCCAGAGTAGGAGCTAGTCTAGAGAAAAAAAGATTACGAGATACAGAAGAAAATTATTTATACAGAGTTGAAACAGACAAAAAACGCTCTCAGCAAATATTAAAAACAGTAATGCCTACCTCTGTTGCTAATGAATTGCAATCATCAGGAAAAGTAAGATCAAGAAGATATGATGATGTTGCAATTCTAATTTGTGACTTGGTTGGATTTACATCTTTTTGTGAGAAAAATAATCCTGAATTAGTTGTGGAGACTTTGCAAAGTCTTGTTGAGAGTTTTGAAAATGCTTTTCAAGAATTTGGATTAGAAAAAATTAAGACTGTTGGGGATGCTATAGTAGCAGTCGCTGGGCTTTCATCACATACAATTTCACCTGTCAAATCATGTGTTGATTGCTCTTACAAGTTAAGGGAAATTGCCAATTCAGCATCAATGCCTTGGGATTTACACCTAGGTGTACACTCAGGCTCTCTAGTTGCAGGCACCGTTGGAACCAAAACTGTACAATTTGATATACTTGGCAAGACAGTGAATGTAGCTTTTAATATTTGTGACATGTCAGATCCAAATCAAATTCTTATTTCTAGTGATGCTTGGATGACTGCAAGAAATGAAATTAAAGTCAAATCAATTGGTCTTAAAAGATTAAAGAGTGGTCAAGATATTGAAATGTTAGAATGTGTATGATTTACCATTGATTTTCAAATTCATGAGAGAATGAAAACATTTTTAACGGCGTTGCCTCACCTCTAGGAATTTGAGCTGTAGGGTTCAACTTATATTCGTCAATACCTCTTGCAAGTTGCGTCTCAAAAAAAGGCCAAGCTTTTAAATCGCCTTTAACATTTGTGGGAGAAAATCTCATTGTAACCCCACATCTTCTTCTATTTGAATTGTTTGCCTCTGAACCATGGAGTAATGCATCATTATGAAGAGATATTTGACCTGCTTTTAAATTCAGAGATACAATTTTTGATTGATCTAATTGATCAAATGAGACTTCTTGATCTAATACTAGATTCTTTGCCTCATTTTTTTTATGAACAAATCTCCCTACCTTATGACTTCCTGAGACTACTTTCATGGCAGCATTTTCCTCGTCTGTATCAAATACTGCAAGCCATACTGTTACTGCATTAGACGGATTAAGAGGCCAGTATTGTGCATCTTGATGCCATGGAACAACGGATCCGTCTTTTGGTTCTTTACTAAAAAACTGTCCACCCCATTGGACAAAATTTGGTCCTAAAAGATCTTCAACATAATCTAGTATGGTTGAAGTTCTACATAGATCATGAAATTTTTTACTAGCTTTATGCCACATATTGGTTTTATTTATATCAATATGATCGGGCAACTTTGAACTTAATTCATTATACCAATTATGAAGATCCTTCACTGCACTCTCAGAAAAAACGGGTAATCCCGTGACATAACCTTCGTTCAAATATTGGTTTTTATCTGATTGAGAAAGCCTTCTGGCTTTTGAGTCTATCTCAAACATCTCTTATCCTTCCCATTTCTCATTTGCAGCTTTTTCCCATGCTTCTCTGAGTTTGTTAATATTAAAATCGTCTTTTTTTGCGGCATCTATCAAATGCTTTTCTTTTTTTGTCATATGATTAATTCCATTTTTTATCATTGATATAGCTTCATCCGGAATTATCACAGCCCCATGTTGATCTGCATGAATTATTTCGCCATCGCTTATATTTAGACCATGAACATTTATAGATGAACCATATTCAAGAACATGTACATGAGCATGACTAGGACCAATTCCATTAGCAAGAACTTGGTAGTTTTTGTCTATTGCATCTAAATCTCTTAGTAAACCACTTGTAATTGTTCCAGCTACACCCAGTCCTTTATGAAGAGAAACATTTACTTCACCCCAAAATGATCCTATTGGATTAGGCCAGTCTAAATCTTCAATAAGACAAACAGGAGATGCATCAGGATATAGTTCAGATCTCTTACTTATATATTCATAGTAATTAAGCCTTATTGATTTAACATTTTCAGGCGAAAGAACTGGTAAAGTTGATGCTTTTATTTTTGCTGTTCTTGCAATTCCAACTATAGGCTCTAATCTTGGATTTGCTGATACGAATGGATACTTGGTATATCCATCAGCAGACCTTGAACCTCTATATATGTCTAAAGCGTTAGAAATGCTGGGTGTATCAAATTTTTTTAAAAATGATATTAGTTCTTTTGTTAACAAATTAATCACCACCTAATTGAAAATTTTAATTTTCCAGTCAGATTTTAAAAACAAATACTACCTATTGACAATTAATTTATCAACATAATACGGATTATTTATTGCATTTAGAGCTCCATATAATCCATTTTTATTATCTTCAGTTAACCAAACAGGAACATTTTTTACATAATCATGTCTACGACCTTTATTTAACAGATTAATTTCAAAATCACTTATACTCAAAATTTCTTTTAATTTTGGAGTAATTCCCCCAGTTAAAATTACCCCACTTTGAGTACCATTAATTAAAATTACACTTGAGACTATAGTTCCTAAAATACTAAATAGTAATTTCACGGTTTCTTTGGCTTCCAAATCTCCTTCTAACGCTTTTTTGCCAATTTCTGGAGCCTTTAAGTTGCTTAGCTTTAATCCATTATTAACGCGGATAAAATTAAATATTTCTTCAATACCTGATCCACTGACAAGTCTTTCATTAGATACGTGATTATATTTTTTTTTCATAAATTGAAGTAATTCTATTTCGATTTCTGAATTAGGAGCAAAAGACGAATGCCCGCCTTCACCCTCGATTGCAATAGGATTATCATTTAGTTGAAATAGGGTACAAATGCCTAAACCGGTTCCTGGGCCAGTTACTAAGAGAGGAGCTTTTTTTATTGGAACACCATTTCTAATTATTTTTAAATTGTGCTCTGAAGCAAGTTTATCGTTTAGTGCTTGATCTTCTGATAAATTTTTGTAAAAAGAGCCAAAACATAGTGATTGAGCCACAAAATCATTTATAAAAATTAGTTTATCCAATTTAAAATATTTAAAGATTTCAGATTGCTTAAATCTCCAGTTGTTATTAATAAATTTTATTGAGTCATGTTGAGTTGATGAAGCAACTGCGATAGACATATTTTTAATATTTAAGTTATTATCATTTTTATAAAATTCTATAGCATCATGAATATTAGTGAAGTCAGAACATTTTAAAAAAGAAAAATTAGACAATTTTTGAGTGTTATCAGCTTGGAAAGCAAAGCGCGCATTTGTTCCGCCAATATCAGCAACAAGTAAATTCATTAAATCCTCATCAAATTTTATTTAACTTTTTTAATATAAATAGTAAGAAATATCTTCAAAATAATTATTTGCTTTGTAAAAGGGGTCATAACAAATGAAATACATTTATATAATTTTTTTATTTATTTTTATATCACACTCTTCTCATTCTAAAATTATTTTAGATAAAATTAGTCCGAATCTTTCTAATTTATGGGGAATTTCTATTTTAAATAAAGAAGAAATATTATTAACGCAACGTTCTGGTAAAGTTTATAAACTTGATATTCTTAAAAAAAAATTGTTTGAAATAATAGGAGCACCTGAAGTTTTCAATTCAGGCCAAGGTGGTTTATTAGATATTGAAATAGAGCAAAAAAATAAAATGATAAAGGTTTATTTATGTTTTAGTAAAAAGGTAAACAAATCGCAATCTGCAACTGCTGTAAATAGTTATGACTTTATAAATGATAAACTAAAAAATAAAAAATCATTATTTGTTTCTAACAAAACATCAAGGAGTAGTCGTCATTTCGGTTGTAGGTTAGCAATTAAAAATGATCATATTTATGCTACAATAGGTGATAGAGGAAGTAGAAATACTGCTCAAAATTTTAAAAATCATTCTGGTTCAGTTGTTAAAATTCTGAAAAATGGAACATATTTTGACAATAAAGCATTTAAGAGTTCTCTTCCTGAAATTTATTCTGCAGGACACAGAAATCCTCAAGGATTAATATTTAATTCCAATAAGTCGACACTTTGGCTGCATGAACATGGTCCACAAGGAGGAGATGAGCTTAATATTGTTTTGAAAGGAAAAAATTATGGCTGGCCTTTAATTACTTTTGGAAAAGAATATGGAAGTGGAAAAAAAATTGGAATAGGCACTAGTAAAATAGGTTATCAAGATCCGGTAAAAGTTTGGATACCGTCTATAGCTCCTTCTGGAATGTTAATCTATAACGGTAAAATGTTTCCTAAATTTAAAAATAAAATAATAATTGGTTCCTTAAAATTTAAAAGATTACATATTTTAACGTTACAAAATAATAATGTAGTAGATGAAAAAATATTTTTAGAAAATAAAATTGGTAGAATTCGAGACTTAGCAGAAATGAATGATGGTTCTATAATTATAATCAATGATGAATATGATGGTGGCGTTTATAGACTATTTAAACAATAATGTTGATTTACTCATTTATTCTATTAAACATGATTATTAATTTTTAATTGGTGGAGAGAAAATGTTAAAATTTTACTATAATACCGGTCCTAATCCTATGAAAATAGCACTATGTTTGGAGGAGATGGGTCTAGAATACGAAGCTATTCCCGTTGATACGAGAAAAGGTGAACAGCATGCATCATCATATATAGCAATAAATCCAAATGCAAAGGCGCCATCTATTGTTGATGAAGGAAATGTTATATTTGATAGTAATGCTATTTTACTATATTTAGCTGAAAAAACTGGAAAATTTATTCCTGATAATACTCCTAAATCTAGAGCAAATCTTCTGTCTTGGTTAATGTTTGTGGCAACTGGAATTGGTCCATATTCTGGTCAATCTGTCCACTTTCAACATATGGCCCCTGAAAAAATAAAGTATGCTATAAATAGATACGTTTTTGAGGCTGAAAGACATTATGACATTCTTAATGATAGACTTGCAAACAACAAATATATGCTAGGTGATACATACACTATTGTTGATATGTGTGTATGGGGCTGGACAAGAATGTTGCCTAAAGTAATTGGTGAGGGGGAGCTAGAAAAAAGAGTTAATTTAAATAGGCTTATGACAGAGATAAATGAAAGACCAGCTAGTCAAAGAGCAACAAATATCAATGTCTCAAACAATCACAATTTCAAAGTTGAGATTGATGAAGAGGCGAGTCGCTATATGTTTCCCCAGAATGAAAGACTTAAACATGTCTAATTTGGCCTGATTTCGTAAACAGAGTTAAGCGGATGATCTATTTCTATTCGCTTAACTGTTTTAAACCCTACCTTCTTACAATACTCTTTTACTTTTCCTTCGGGTAACCCAACTGTTCCTAGACCCGCACCATTATTTGCTAAAGATGTTGTCATACAAAAATGTAAACTCATGGCATACAAAAAAGGAACCATTGGCCCTTTGTTATCAGCTGGGTCATCTTCACATTTTATATCCATAAGAACAAAAATCCCATCATCTTTAACAGCACTTCTAATTGTTTTCATACCCTCTAAAGGGTCTATCATGTCGTGAACAAGATCAAAGCATGCAACGAAGTCAAATTTTTCTTCAAGTTTGTTTGAAACATCCCACTGAATAAATTTTAAATTTTTCGAAACGCCAGCTTCTTTAGCATTTCTTTGAGATTTTGTAATGTTAGGTTCAAATAAATCAAAACCAAAAAACTGACTTTTCGGAAACTTTTTAGCTAGCTCTATTGTAGATCTTCCTGAGCCACAACCAAAATCTGCAAAAGTTACAGAACCTTTTTCAAGCCTAGATTTTAATTCTGGCATTTCATCAATCCAATCTTTCACCAAGAAATGCCTATATCTGGTACATCCTGTTTGATCTATTCCATCCCAAAAACCTTGGTCAATTTTATCATAATTAATACCACCACCATTTTTGAAGGCGTCTAAGAGATCGTGGTATGGTAACAATGTACTATTAAGTAGTTGGATTATTCCTTTTTGTGAAAATTTACCTCCTTCTTCAACAAGTACTGGGACATACTCTGGATTTAAAGAAATTCTTCTATCTTTTTTATTAAAATCTAGATAGCCAGATGAAAATAAACCTAGTGCCCATTCTCTTATATATCTTTCATCAAGTTTCATTCTGGACGATATTTCCTCGCTGGTTGCTGGACCATTATGAGCTAAATTTTCAAAAATACCTAAATCTATTCCAATTGCACATAATCGTATAGCAACTGCACCAGATGCATCATCTATTATTTTTTTAATTAATTTTTTTTGAGTTAAATTGTCATCATTCATGTTTTCTGCCTATCACTTTGATATATAATTATTAAATAATAAATAAGAAATGTAAAACTTGGTATGTTTTTTGAAGATAATTTGAGATTATTTAAAATAATTGTATAATTTTAGCTGTTATTTGAAATATGTTGATTAAATCAAGGTAAGTAAATGCAAGACTGGGATACACGCATAAAAAATCTTAAAACGGATATTCAGATAGCACGTGAAAAATACGTTGTTCCATTTTTAAATGCAAAACCAAAAACGCCTCCAGCACCCAAAGAAGTTATTCAAACACCTGACCCAAGTTTAAGCGCTATGGTGAATAGTGAGGAAGTTGTAGGAGAAAAAATTTATGAAAATAAAGATCCTGTTTCATCCTTAGACTTAATCGATAAAACTAATAATACAGAAAAAAATCAAAATGTGGGCTTAACAGAAGAAATTACAAACAAGATTGATAGTGCTTTAGAGACATCTGCCACAGAAGCACCAACAGTTGATATTAATGAAGGTATTGCATTAGCGGATGTATCTACAGAAGTACCAACAGTAGATACTAATGAAGCTATTGCATCAGCGGATGAACCTCCAGAAGTACCAACAGTAGATACAAATGAAGGTATTGCATCAGCGGATGAATCTTCAGAAGTACCAACAATTGATATTAATGAAGCTATTGCATCAGCGGATGAACCTGCAGAAGTACCAACAATTGATATTAATGAAGCTATTGCATCAGCGGATGAACCTGCAGAAGTACCAACAGTAGATACAAATGAAGCTATTGCATCAGCGGATGAATCTTCAGAAGTACCAACAATTGATATTAATGAAGCTATTGCATCAGCGGATGAACCTGCAGAAGTACCAACAGTAGATACTAATGAAGGTATTGCATCAGCGGATGAATCTTCAGAAGTACCAACAATTGATATTAATGAAGCTATTGCATCAGTAGACAATTCAAAAGCTGAAGAAAGTCTTGAAGGAGAAGTTAAAAAAACTGAACTTGAATTGCTCGAAGAGAGAGACGAGAACGAACTTACGGAAGAAGAAGAAGATAGAATGTATGAATTGAGACGATTAAGAGCTCAAAAAAACATGAATAATGAAGTTAGAGAAGCTGAACAAGCTGAGCTAAAAAAAGCAGATGAAGAAATTGCTCACTTAAAAACACTTCTAAAACCAAAACCTAAAAAATT
The DNA here is from genome assembly GCA_000384615.1 of alpha proteobacterium SCGC AAA536-G10. Classification (GTDB taxonomy): domain Bacteria; phylum Pseudomonadota; class Alphaproteobacteria; order Puniceispirillales; family Marisalimonadaceae; genus Marisalimonas. The sequence goes on from ARQU01000002.1 coordinate 169,064, forward strand.
ACCTAAAGGTTACATTGCATAATTTACAGTTTAATTAAACCTAATTACTTTTAAAATAATACTTTATAATTTAGGTTAAGAATTATGCGAGAGCTATTTCAAGTATGGCAAAATACTATATCTAAAGAAAAAATTTCAAAAATTTTAAATATTGCAAATAAAACACCATTATCTAACGCATCTATTTTTTCTTCATACGGGCCTATGCAAAATATTAGAAGGAGTAAAATATGCTGGCTATCAGATAAATGGATTAAAATGCTATTATGGGAATATGTTTTAAAAGCAAATAAAGCTTTCCAAATTGATATTAAAAATAATTCAGAAATGCAATTTATAGAATATAGACATAACGAACAAGGACATTATGACTGGCATCATGATGTTAACTGGAATGGTCAGGACAGTATGGATAGAAAATTGTCCGTCACAATACAATTGAGTGATAGTAATGAATATGTTGGTGGAAATTTTGAATTTGACGAAATCAAGACTAACGTTGATTTCAAACAACAGGGTACCGTGATAATATTTCCATCATACCTTAGGCATAGGGTGTCACCAGTTACTTTTGGAACAAGACGTTCTTTAGTTGCATGGTATTATGGTCCTAAATGGAGGTAATTATATTTTATCGTTTAAGCTTTCGCCATCTCCAAGGAGCTATAAATTTACCAGCCCAAATACCCATTTTTTTATTTTTAGCCTCCTTTTCTTCGTCAATATAATCCCTCGAGTATTTTCTATAGGCTAAAGCCCACCCATTTTTTACCATTAGAGAATTAATATCTACACCGTTGACATAACAGATTGAAATTGATCTACCATATCTATCTGTATCCCTTTTTTTACAAAATAATTGGCCTGAACTTATAATCTTTTTTAATTCATTAGTGGCAAACTCACCACAAGGGTATGATAAACCATTTCTATCTTTACACTTTTGTTTCTTTTCTGGAGTGTCAATCCCATAGAATCTTATTTTTTCAGAATTTAAAATGATAGTGTCGCCATCAATTATTCTAATAGAATTATCCAAGCTTTTACAATTAGCTAAGCTAAAACTCATAAAATAAATAAATATTATAACAATATAATTTAGTGATTTAATCAAAACAATTTCCAATATCTACTTAATTACTCATGAATAATTCTTATTCACCAATTTTATTGGTTTCCAATGAGATGGTGGAAGCCCCGCTTTTTCTGATTTAAATGTAGAAATCCGATCACCAAGCAGACACCCAAGAAACACTGTTTTCAAATCCAGTCCTCCAAAAGCTATACTTGAAATATTCATGAGCTTATGACTCACAATATTATCAAGATGTTTCCTTTCTAACATTCCTTTTTGATAAGCAATTTCAACATCAGATACGTGATCAAAATCACTGTCATCAATAATAGTTTCTTTATGGCCATTTTGATTTACGTAAATTAGTTTATTACTAACAATGCATGTCACCCAGACACCACCATCTGTATCAAAAGCAAGACCATCAGGAAATTCTCCAATTCCAAATTCGGTCACAATTTTTTTATTAATTAAGTTACCATTAGGCAAAACTTCAAATTTAGATAAGCGTCGAGAAAATGTTTCGTTTACAAATAGATCCCCAGTTATTGGATGGATAAGACATTCATTAGTAAAACCTAAATTATCTGCGACAATCCTAGGACCGTTTTGATCTATTAAAATAATAAATCCATCATTGAAATTTGGTTTACATGCTAAAATTCTAGGAATAATTCGAGTACTTACAGTTATCCAAATTCGACCAATACTGTCAATATGGACATAATTTGTTGGTGGAAGGGGTTTCCCATTTATTTCAAGCAGAATGGGGAAAAGGTTGCCCTCATTATCTAATTTGAAAACACCTCCCTTATCATCTCCAAGATGAGTTATTAACCATCCTTTTTCTGGGTGAAGGGCTATTCCATTTGGTTTGGGTTTAAAATCACCGTTTGCTATAATTGTTTGCTGAAACCCATCTGGAAAAATTAAAGTTACTCCTCCACGCCAGTCAGCTATGTGTAATGTTTGTTCTTTATCAACTAAAACACATTCTGGTCTTGACAAACCTTTACCAATAAAACTAATTTCATTTAAATCTATTGATTTATCGATCATTATTCATTTTAGTTCCAGCTAAAGCACTTATTGTACCTGATACAGGTATCATTGAACGAATTTGTAGTCCCCAAATATTTCTTCTTAAAGTAGAAATCCATATTCCTTTAGCCGTACCACAACTTTTTTTATCTTTAGTTCGTCTATTAAATTCAACAAGGCATTGTATTGTCTTATCAGTCTCATTTATTATTTCACATTTATCTAATGTTGAATAATGCCAATATTCACCATTTATCATTTGATCAAATTGTATTTTTAAAGATTTCCAAAAATCTTCTCCAGTTTCGTATATTACAGGTTCATTTCCATTTGAATGAACATAATGAGGAAAATGAAGGTTATTTATAATCTTATTCTTTTCTATACTGTTAAATGCATAAACAAAATTATATAGGGCTTTAACTCCTTTATGTTGATTATTCATTATCATCCTTTTTAAGTTATAAAATATTAGCCAATATATTTAAAATAAGTCTTATTTTTTACCTTCTTAAAGGTGTCTCAATAGTTATTTTTTGTTTTTTTATTTCTTCTCTTATAAAAATAAATATACCTGCGCCTACTACCAAAATTATGCCTACAAACGTTCTTAAAGTAGGTATATCGTTAAAAATAATATATCCAATAATTACTGACCATATTATTAATGAGTATTCAAATATTGAAGTAATCGAGGTAGAGTAAGAAGTGTAAGCTTTAAATATACAAGTGAAAGCGACAGATGCCAAAATTCCCATTGCTATAATATATTTCCATGTAAAATTAGGATTAAAAAACCAATCTCGAAAAATAAATTGCATCGTTGGATCATCAAATCTATTAAATTGTCCAGAGCCAGACAATAAGAACATGGTTAAACAAATTGTAATTGTAATGATATAGAAATAAAAAAGTTGAGTATGAACATTATCTTTATCAGCAGTTTTTTTTGATATAGTCATTGATGAAGCATAAAACAAAGCGCAAACTACAGGTAATAAATTTTTGAAGTCAAAATCTCTAAAATCAGGATTTAAAATTACAAATATACCAATAAAACCAAATAATATAGCTAACCATCTTCTTATACCTATATCTTCTTTTAAAAATAATTTAGCTAGTATAGACATAAAAAGGGGTGTTGAAAAATATAAAGCTGTTGCGACTGCTAGTGACATGTAGGTCAAAGAAATGAAATAAAAACTAAAAGCTAAAAAATGTAAAATAACTCTTACAATTGATAAAATAGGATAGCCAGTTTTAAATATAATTTTTTGATTTGTTAATAATAAATATAAAGCAGATAATATTGCAGCTATAAATGTCCTTCCAAAATAAATTTCATATAATGCTGCTTCTTTAAAAATAAATTTAATTATTGCATCGTGCACTGAAAAAGTTGCCATTGCAATAAGGACTAATATAATACCTTTAGAGTTGTTAACGTTATTCATATTAAACAAACACAAACAAGAACAACCTTTTTAATATATATATAAAACGTAACACAAACTCCTGTTTAAAGTTGCCAATCAATAGGCTGAATATTATTTTTTTTTAGATATTGGTTAGTTTTTGAAAAAGGTTTTGATCCAAAAAAACCATTATGAACTGAAAAAGGTGAAGGATGGACGCTTTCAATTACTAAGTGACGATCTCTGTCTAAAAAATCTCCTTTTTCTTGTGCCTTTTTGCCCCATAATATGAACACAATATTATGTTTTTTTTCGTTAATTATCTTTAATACTTTGTTAGTGAATTTTTCCCATCCCTTACCCTGATGAGAACCAGGCATACCTTTTTCAACAGTCAAACTACTATTAAGCATTAACACACCCTGCTTAGCCCAATACTCCAGATTGCCATTTTGAGGTGAAGTTAATCTTAAATCTGTAAACAATTCTCTAAAAATATTTTGAAGTGATGGTGGAATCTTCATAAATTCTTCAACTGAAAAACTCAATCCATTAGCTTGACCTTCTCCATGATATGGATCTTGTCCTACTATAACGACCTTAACTTTGTCTAAAGGAGTTAGATTAAAAGCATTAAAAATTTTATTCATAGGAGGATATATTTTTTTTTTCAAAAGAAGTTGTTTTTTTAAAAATACGCGAAGCTCAGACATGTATGTAGAATTAAACTCATCTATGAGTTCTATTTTCCAACTCTCCTCAATATTAATATTAGCCATAAAAAATCAATACCCTTATTTCCAAAATAATGAAATAAAATTTATATCAAAATTAATTCTTTATTTTTATATATTATCTAATATGCCAATCTTCATTCAGTGGTCTTGCACTATTTAGTTCTCCATATCCAGCTCCTGTTGTCCCTCCAGGATTAGTTCCAAAATATCGAGGATCCTTTGGTTCATTTTTTGGTTGGAAACGTATATCACAAGTTAAACGAATTTTATTATCTTTAGAGTGATTTTCAAGTGTTCCATGAACAGTATACATTCCAAATATCAGTGCATCGCCAGGTTTAAATTCAGCTGTAAGAATTTTAGTATTTCTTTTTTTGGCAAAATCAACAGGATGTGTGCTTATTGTAGCCTTTTTATTTTTGTGTTTATCAACATCAAACCCATTATACTTTTCTTTGATATCATCAAATTTATGAGAGTTTTTAATTACAAATAATGGTCCTCTATCAATAGTAACTTCAGTAAAAACGAGCCAACATGTTAAAACTTTATGAGTTTTGCGCGTAAAAAAGCCAGCGTCACAATGCATATGAGTAAATTTACCTCCTGCAACAGCCCTTAAAAATATAAAATCAAAACCTACAGACGGAGTTTTAAAAATTCTTGTAAATATATTTTCCAATTTTTTTCCATTAGTAACCCTCCTAAGTGATTTAATTGCACTTACGTTTTTCCAAAAATCCCCTCTATCATTGAATAATTTATCTCTATTTGAATTACCTGACGCTATTCCTTCAGTGAATGGATTTGAAAGTTCATCAACCTCATTTAGTTTTTTAAAGATATCTTCTCGAGCTTGTTTAATTTTTTTTTCGTCAATAATATTTCTTAAAAAATGTATCCATCTTTTTCTAAAGCAAATTCAAGGTCTAAATTGTTAGATTTATTTAAATCAGTTTCAAAGAGATTATCTAAAAGAGAAGTTGGCACCTTCATTCCGTCAATTAATGCGTCCATATCTAGCCCTCAAAAACGTTATTTAACAAATAATGAATGAATAAATAAGTAAATCAAAATAAAATATCTTGAGTAAAGTGATTTACAAAGGTTAAAATTACAAAAAAGATAAATGAAGAGAAAATCACGTGATTATCACCTCTATAAAAACAAAATTAACCTCGGTGCCTTTTACAGACCCTCCAAAAACAGGATTTTTAACTTTGGAAAAGATAGATTTATTAATTGTGCAAATTGAAACAAAAGATGGTGTAATTGGTACTGGGCATCTTCATCCATTGGCAGGAGGATTGAAAACTTTGGAGATGTGCATCAATGAAATGTTAAAGCCGTTGCTAATAGGGGAAACAATAGAAAACATTTCGGCATTGTGGGATAAAATGTGGAAAGCTACATTTATACAAGGAAGGATGGGTATATCTGTTATGGCAATGTCAGCTATAGATATTGCCCTTTGGGATTGTTATGGCAGGTCAAAACAATTGCCTTTATGGCAAATTTGGAATGGAAAAGACGACTCTCTGCCTATTTATGGGTCTGGTTGTTACCGAGGGTTAGGGCATGATGGTATGATTGAAAAAGCTCAAAATTATGTAAGTATGGGGTTTAGGTCTATCAAAATGCAAGTTGGTCATTGTTTTACAAATAGCGAAGATATTCAGAATGTAAAAGACATGAGAAGCACAATAGGAAATAACATTGGATTAATGATTGATGTAAACCAAGGATGGTCCGTTGAAGAAACTATAAATGTTTGTAAAAAAATTGAAGAGTATAGACCTGAATGGCTTGAAGAGCCTGTAATGGCTGATGATTTTGAGGGTTATGAGAAAATTTGTAATTTAACTGAAATACCAATAGTTACAGGAGAAAATAATTTTACACACCATGATTTACTTCCTTTAATGAAGAGCAAAAAAATATCTGTTTTACAACCAGATATAATGAGAGGTGGATATACTAATTTATTACATACTTGTAATTTAGCTAACAAATATGGAATTAAAATAGCACCTCATATGTTTCCTGAACTATCTATACATATTGTAGCTTCAATAGAGAACCCTTCGTGGCTTGAATATATGGGATGGTATGATCATCTTTGGAAAGAGCCTTTGCTACCTGTAGATGGAATGCTAAAACCAACTAATAGACCTGGCCATGGTATGGAATTCAAATCAGAAATTTGTACCTTTTAAATGCCCTAACACCACTATATCGTGTTATTTAATTTTGATTAATATATAATACTTTAAGATAATAAATAAATTCAGACGAGGATTATATGAAGTTTAAAATTACAAGATCAAAAGAAAATAATTTTGAATCGGGATTAAGAGGGTTTTTTGCCTATAAAAACTTAGGAATAGAAGAAGCAACTTCTGGTGGTTTTGGTGCTAATGTAATTAAGGCGATTGAAGGAAAGCACGCTAATGGTGAGTGGCATTATCATAAGCTGAATTTTCAAATGGTTTACATTTTAAAGGGTTCTGTCGAATTTGAGTATAAAGGAGAAGGGACTTTTACATTAAATGAGGGAGACGTTGTTTACCAACCACCTGAAATTCATCATAGGGAAATTAAACATTCAGATGATCTTGAGTTAATAGAAATCACAAGTCCCGCTGAATTTGAAACAGTGTCTTTAAATAAAGATTAAAAAATTTAAATGAATTGGAAATTATCAAGAATTTCAATACCGGTTTTTGATTTAGAAAAATCAAAAAAATTTTACAACTTTTTATTAAACGATAAAACTAGCAATAACGAAAATTTAGATACTGATGAAGAATGTTTTGTTTTTGGAGGAGATATAGAATTACGTTTATACAAGTTAAAAAATGAACTAGGCAAAGATAATATTTTACAAAGCAGAAGAACTTTTCCAACAATAGCTTTAAATGAATTAGATCTAATCACTAAAGACTTAGATAAAAATAATATTAATTATTCATTTAATAAATCAAGGCATTCTATAATGCTACAAGACCCCGGACTTAATTATATTGAATTGGTTGAAAAAGACCAAACAACTCAATTACCGCAAAAAGACTTTAACTATATATAGAATTTTCATCATATAAATCTTGAATGTTACGATGTAAGGTTATCCGTAAATTTCCTCAATAAAAATTTTAATATGACAGAGGGTAAGTGGTTGGCTCCACCTGAGCTGGGAGATGTAAATATTAATCCAAATCAATTAGCAATTTTTAATTTAGATAACAATCATTCTGGAATACACATAAATAAAGCAGATTTTTTATTTAGCTGGAGAAACAAATTCATTCATGATCCAACTATTGGTGGACACCCAGCTTTTAATATCAAAGATATTAATCAATTCTAAATAAAACTTGAAAAATTAGAAATACCTTTTACAGATGCTAAAGTTTATGCAATGCCAGACATTCACCAAGTTTATTTATTTGATCCTAATGCAAATATAATAGAGATAAATCAAAATATTAGAAAAACGTAAATTAAATAAATTTCATTAAGGAATTATAATGAAAATCGAAGCTGCAGACTTGTTTACTAAACATATAGCAAACTCAAAATTTGAAGATTTAGATAATAAAACTATTAAAAATCTTAAAAAATTTCTATTAGACACTATTGGAGTTGGAATAGCTGGAAGTACTGGAGCAAATTTAACCGAACTTAAAAAGGTTGCAAAATCTTGGTCTAATGGAAGTGAATGTACAATTTTAGGAACATGGGAAAATTATTCAAGAGATGCAACCACTTTAATAAACGCTTACCAAATTCATTGTCTAGAGTTTGACTGTATTCACGAGGGTGCAGTTGTTCATCCAATGGCAGCAATTTTGAGTGCAACACTTTCACATTGTGAAATTAAAAATAGAAATGGATCTCCAGTAAGTGGCAAGGATTTCTTACTTTCTTTAGCTTTAGGAATAGATATAGCTTCATACTTAGGTATAAGTGCTAAAGGAGAATTAAAATTTTTCAGACCTGCAACAGCAAGTGGTTTTGGAGCTGTTGCAGCCTTATCAAAAATTGAAAATTTCTTGTTGGTTGAAATTAATAATGCATTAGGAATTATGTATTCTCAGACTTGTGGTAATATGCAGTCTCATGTTGAAGGAGTTCCAATTTTAGGTCTTCAAGTGGGATTTAATGCGAAAGCAGCTTTAGCCTCAATGGATTTGACTATGGCAGGGTTCCCTGGACCCAAAAGGGTTTTTAACGGAAAACATGGATATTTCAATTTAATTGAAAATAATCAGTTTGATTTGGGATATATGAAAGAAAATATTGGTAAGTATTGGATGGTAAATGAATTAGCGCATAAGCCATATTCAAGTGGAAGATTAACTCATGGTTTAGTACATGCAATTAAAGACTTAAAAGCAAAACATCAATTAAAAAAAGATGATATTAAATCAATTGTTTGTAATGTACCACCGGGAGTTTTCAAATTGGTATCTAGATCAGTTGTAAAAGATCTTACAACAAATTATTCAAAGCTATGTGCTAAATTTGTTGGAGCAAGTTTTATGATCAATGACCATTTAGATATAGAAACGTTTACAAATAGAAAATACTTAGATAACCAAGAAACTCTCAATTTTTCTAAGAAAATAACAATGTTAAAAAATAAAGAGTTAGATGAAAAAGTTCTTACACCACAATTTTTTACGGTAATATTAGAAAATAATAAAAAAATAGAGATTAAACTTGATAATGTATACGGCCATCCAAAAGTTCCATTATCAGAAAAAGAATATTTAAAGAAATTTGAGATTTGCTGTCAGTCCTCAAAAAAGAAAATTAAGACAGATAAAGTAGATCAATTTATTGATTTTATTTTGAATCTTGAAACAAAAAGTAACATTATAGATCTATTTAAAATTATTTAAATTTTAACAGCTTAAAATATAATGTTAAGTTTTATTAATATTTTGAAAAGCTAGTTTTTCAACCATTTTCCATAAAACTGCTGTCCCCTTTGATATGTCAGAAGCTTCTGCATATTCTTCTGGGCAATGACTGAGTCCATCTTTACATGGGATAAATATCATTCCAGCTGGGGCTACTCTTGATAGTTGCGCTGTATCATGACCTGCACCGCTATCCATAATATTATTAGAAAGTCCAAGTGAGCTAGCAGAATTCTTAAATAGCTGGATTAAATCTTTATTCATCTCCACAAATGGTGCAAAGGCTATGTCTTTAATGTTAATATTACAAGAAGAGGTGTCATTTAAAAATGCAATTTTTTTCTCCAAAATATTTAAAAATTCCTTCCTTGAATTTTTACTTGTTGCTCTAAGATCAATTGTCATTTCGACTAATCCCGGAATAATAGCAGCTGAATTTGGATGAACATTTATTTTTCCAATGGTAGCAACAAAATGTTGATTACTTTTTTGAGACAGTTTTATTGCAGATTTATTTACAAAAGAAATTATTTCAGAAGCAGTTACTAAAGCGTCACTTCTTTGGTTCATTAAAATAGTACCGCTATGGCCCGCTTGACCTTTGACCGTAACACTAAATCTAGAAATACTAGGTATAGATCTAACAACTCCTATATCGATTTTTCTATCTTCTAAAATTTTTCCTTGTTCAATATGTAGTTCTAGACATGCTAAAATATTTTTTGTTATTGGAAGTGGATTATTTAGGAGTTTAGTATTTCCTCCAATTTTATCAATTTCTTCGCTTAAAACTAAACCTGATGTGTTTTTTCTAGACAAAATTTCTTGATTAAGAACTCCTCCAATACCTCTGCTTCCAATACATGAAGTTCCCCAATCGTTCAATTCTTCTCCCAAATAATCATAGACTGCTAAATCAAAGGGTAAATTAATGTTATTATTAATAATATGATTCATGACACATAAAGCTGAAACAACTCCTGCCACTCCGTCAAAACGGCCACCAGATGGAACGGTATCAATGTGTGATCCCATTATAACCAGTTTTTCTGTTTTTTTATTTGTCTTTAAAAGACCAACTAAGTTACCTGCTTCATCAGTTGAAATTGATAAGCCAAGAGACTTAAATTCGTCGTTTAGCCACGATCGTCCATCATAAAATTCTTTGCTAAATACAATCCTCGTATAAGGTTTTTCTTGATCAGTAATTTGTCCTAAAGCATTTATTTTATCTTCTATAAAAGAAATATTTGATTCAATATCGAATTCCATTTCTTATGTAATCCTTACTTAAATTTATAACTTTAAGTTATTAAATTCACTAAAAAATGCAAAGAAATAATAATGTTTAACCTAACTTTTTATATTTAACATTGAGAAATACCATAAAGTTTTGTGTTATTAAACACACTTAATAGTTATCATTTTATGGAAACTTTTTTGATGTTGTTTATATTAAATTTTTATGAAAACATTAAAATGTTAAATAACATAAAATTTATAATTTTGTGAAAAAGTAAGTTACAGGGTTTGATAATTTAAAATGAGTTGGAAAAAAGAATTAGAAGAAAAATTAATTCGAGAAAAACTTTCTGAAAATCTAGGTGGCGAAGAAAGAGTAAAAAAACAACATGATGCTGGTCGTTATACAATCAGAGAAAGAATTAATATTCTTACTGACAAGTCATCTTTTCATGAAATAGGAAAGATTTCAGGATCAGCTACTTACGATGAAAATAATGATTTAGTTAATTTCAGTGGATCTAACTTTATTTTTGGTAATGCAAAAATTGATGGAAGAAATATTGTTGTAGGAGGAGATGATTTTACGTTAAGAGGTGGTTCTGCTGATGCTTCAATTAGAGAAAAACATTTAAAATGTGAACAGATGGCATTATCTCTCCAACTACCTTTGATTAGAATAGTTGAAGGTTCTGGCGGAGGAGGGTCAGTTAAAACAATTGAAACTACAGGTAGAGCAAATGTACCTGAAGTGGAAGGTTGGAATTTAGTCGTAGAGAGTATGGGCACTATTCCAAGAGTAGCTTTAGGGCTTGGCTCGGTAGCAGGTCTGGGAGCAGCACACCTTGCATGCTCTCATTATTCGGTCATGGTTAAAGAAAAATCTGCTGTTTTTGTAGCCGGTCCACCTGTTGTTGAGCAGATAGGTCAAAAGTTAACAAAAAATGAATTAGGTGGTTATGAAATTCAATTAAAATCAGGAGCAGTTGACGCTGCTGTTGATACAGAAGAAGAGGCCTTTAACTCTGCAAAAAAATTTTTATCTTATCTACCAAATTCAGTTTATCAATTGACTGAACAATTAAGCACGGAAGATAATCCAAACAGAACGTCAGAATGGTTGATTGATGCCATTCCAAGAGATATTAAATCTGTATATAAAATAAGACCAATAATTGAAGAATTGGTGGATAAGAATACTTTTTTTGAAATTGGAAAAGAATATGGTAAGTCAATTGTTACAGGTTTTTGTAGAATTAATGGATGGTCAATAGCTTTAATGGCGAGTGATCCATATTCTTATGGTGGTTGTTGGACATCTGATACATGTAAAAAGGTACAAAAGTTTGTTGATTTGGCTGAAACATTTCATTTACCTGTTATTTATTTAGTAGACTGTCCAGGTTTTCAAGTTGGTTTAGATGCTGAAAAAAAAGGTACAATTAAAGAAGGTGTTAGAGCTATGTCGGCCATCTGGCAAACTACAACACCATGGTTGTCAATAATAATGAGAAATTGTTTTGGTGTAGCCGGCGCCGCTCATAAAAGAGGTAGCAGCTATATCTCAAGATGCGCATGGCCTTCAGCTCGTTGGGGATCTTTGCCCCTTGAAGGAGGGATTGAAGCTGCCTACAGGTCCGATATAGAAAATTCAAACGATCCTAAAGCTGAATTAGAAAAAATAACTACGAGATTGAATAAATTGAGATCACCTCTAAGGTCAGCTGAATCTTTCTTGATAGAAGAAATTATAGATCCTAGAAATACACGTAAAACTATGTGTGAATTTGCCGATTTAGCAGCACCTTTGAGAAAAATAGGAATGACTAGTAGAACAATGAGACCATAGAATATGAATAAGGTTAAGTAATGATTTACTCTGAAGTTTCTGGAACATTAATAAAGATATTAGTTTCAAAAAATCAAATTATAGAAGAAGACACTGATTTATTAGTGATAGAATGCATGAAAATGCATATCCCAATTACCGCTAAAAAAAGAGGAAAAATTATTGATATTTTTATTAAAGAAGGTGATTTAGTCAGTGAAGGAGACAAGTTGTTAAATATTAATTACGACATTTAATATCAGAATATAAAATACTTTTAATAAATGTATTTCCTGATAGAGATTTATATATATATATATGTTGAATAGATCTAAGAGTGCAGTTTTTAAATTTAATCAGTTAGAGTAATATTTTTTAAACTGTAAAAAGTTATTCCAAAATACTTTCATAAAGTACACGCATAAGCATTCTTACTCCATCATCATTTTTAAATAAGTTATAATCATGTTTCCCGCTTAAATGAAATTCTCTCAAGTCAGATAATAATTCCGGATGAAATTGAAAACTGAATGAACGCCTAATTTTATTAGTCTGATAATCTTTGTAACTTATGCATGTAGCAGCAACTTCCGTCAAAGTTTTATCTTTAAAAGATGTTGAACATAATACCTCCACAGACGAAGGTAACCGAAGAAGCCAAGATAATGGAGATATTGATATAAGATTTGAACATGAAGAAAGCGTGTCTTGTAATTCTGAGTAAGCCCAATTTGCAAATAAAATCGCCTCTTGATTAACTTCATCAGAATGAAACATCAAAAGTTCTAAATTTCTTTCATAAGATATAGACTCTTCTATAATTCCATTATATTCAGATGATGATTTATTATGTTTAATTAAAAGCTTTTTAAAATCAGATGATGGATGAATACCGTCATGTTTAAAATGCTTTAATTCACACTTTCCTACTTCAGTGATTTCATTCTTAGCAACGGCAAAGCATGGATCATTCCAACCAGAAGCAATCTCTGAACCATTTTTAACAATTTTTAAGTGTGCTCCAACTGTTTCAATTTCATTGCATAAAAAAACTAGTGTTTCATATTTATAGTCATCTTTTTTGATTACAATCGACAGTTGATTACGGATAGTATCAATTGCTTTCTTAATTAGGGTTATATGTGCTTGGGCAACAAGTTGGTGGCCTAAACAAATAAAAATTGCTGGTGAACTTTTCTGTACTCGCGAAAGTAAGATCCTTTCAGATAGTATGAGCAATTCTTTCAAACTTACATCTGAATTATCAAACGTACTTGAATCACTAACAGATGGATGACCACCTTCAAAAACAATTGCAAGAGAGTTCTGAAGAACTTCAATTAACTTGTCCATATTAGAAATTCCACTTTCCCAAAGTGGAAACAAAACCGAATCACAGTCGGCGATCATTCTACATATGTATGCTACATTTGAAGATGCTCTTACGCCTTCACCTTGATTATTTTCTCCAATATGATCTGACGGTTCTATTATGCTTACAGCGTTTTTAATAATATTCGCGTTGTTCAATATATACTGTAAATCATTTGTATTTTTCACGATTTTCTCTAGAGGCTCTACTCCCCAAGGTCCAACCAATTTTTTGGAAGACAACTCTTTTGATAACAAACTATTTGAATGTCTGTCTGCTAAAAAACTAGTTATTAATGTCTGAAATGCTTGAATAGAATTAGTATTTTCATCATAAAAAGAAGAAGTACTTCTCCATTTTAACTTTAAATTATCATCCATTAATGCATCGTCTCCCAATATAATTAGTCTATGTCTCCATAAATGAAATCGGTCATAAAAAGACTGTTAAGACTTTCACTTAATTTACTAGTCATATTAAACAAATAAATAACTTATAAACTAATAGTTATCATTAAGAATTTTATTTAAATAGAAATACTTAAAGCTGGATAATTTTTACATAGTTTAAAGATTATTTAAAATTGAAATTTTTATAAATCTAAAATAAGTTTGATGTTAATTTTGTTATTTAAGGTAATTAAATGAAAACTTTTAAAGAGTTTTTGTATGTTTTTAATTTTAAGGTTTTGTTAATAGTATTTGTTAGTTTACTGGCAACATATTTATGCGACTATTTAGAACTTATTGGTGACATGCCTACTTCTCTGATTGGTATTGCAGTTGTATTTCCCATTGTCTTTAGTATAAACTCTGCTTTCCAAAGAAGAGACAAAGCCTTAGAACACTATGGAATTATAAATGCTAATCTTGCGTCTATTTTTTTTACTTATAATAGTTGGAGTGAAAATAAAATAAGTAAAAAAGAAGACTCAGCTTCAATCAAAACAATTAATGGAAAATTACTTAAACTTATCAAAAACGATTTGATAAAGGAGAATGCAGATAAAATAATTAAAAAAGAAATATATAAGTGTTTTTATTTAATTTTCAATAAAAACGAAGAATTAAGAAATTTAGGCATAACCCCTACAGAAATCCAAACTATGAATCTATTACTCAACAATGTAATTGTGAGTTTTGAAAATTTGAGTGCTATATCAGATTACCGAACACCAAGGGGATTGCGTGCATACAGCAAGATATTTTTAAATATATTCCCAATTATTTTCGCGCCTTATTTTGCTTATTTAAATCAAGAATTAAGTTTTTTAGGTTATGTAGTGGCGTTATTGTTTTCCACAGTTTTAGTTATTTTAAGTAACATTCAAGATAATGTTGAGAATCCATTTGATTTTAAAGGATTAGATGACATAGACTTAGATAAAGAGAATAGATTCAAAAACATTATTTAAAATATTAATTTTAGAATTACCGTGGAGAAGTACAATGAATTTCAAGTTTTTTTTATCAATATTTTTAACATTGCTATTCTCAGGAACAAACCCGTCTTTTTCTAAGGACTCCTCGCATTCTAATTCTCAACCTAAATTAGAAAAATCTGAAATAAAAACAGAGCATTTAGTTGAAACCAAAATATTATATGATGAAATATATGGAATTGACATAAGTGTAGGACAGTACAAAGTTTCTGTTGAAGTATTAATGATATGGGATGATGATAAAACTTCTGAATTCATTTCAAAATTTGGGGATGAAATTATCCATGGACCAAAACTTGATAAATATTTAGAAACAATTTGGTATCCTGAATATTTTGTATCTAATGCAGAAAATCCTAGAACAACTCACTACAAAACATTGGATGTCTATAAAGGAAAATTTGAGTTGTTTGAGAGATTTGAAGCAGATTTAAGTATTGATGCTGAAATGCCAAGATATCCTTTTGGTAATCTCGATCTGTTTCTAGATATTGCTTCGTTTTCAGGTAATAAATCAAAAATGGTATTTTATCCTGCTGGAATTGAAATTGGACACCACGATGCTCATCACAAAATAGTAAAGGGAAATTGGAAAGTTACGAATACGATTCTTGAGGAGCAGGGAAGAACAAGTTTAAATCATGGAGGTAAGGAAAAATTTTCATACTTAATATCACATGTAAATGTAGAACATGGTTTCATTGACTCAGTACAAAAAATACTTTTTCCTGTTTTCGCAATAGTATTCCTATCACTGCTGATGAATCACTTTTACCCATCAGGAAATTACGATATTTTTAATTGGAGGGTAGGTGGACAACTTACATTATTTCTAACAGTGCCTGCATTAAAATTTTCACTTGGAGGAGCACTGCCAAGTACTCATTATCTAAATTTCACAGATGGATTATTTATTTGGGCTACCTTTGTTGTAACATTTAATCTTATGATAGGGATAATCAGTCATTATAAAATGGCAGAGGAAGGGGGAAATACAAATAGGGGAATTGAAAAAATAGCTAGGACTGCAAGCCCTTTATTTGCTTTAGGTGCCTTTACAATTTTGTATTTGTATATTTTTAAAGATGTAGTTCCACATTGAGAATTAAGTAAATAAGAATAATAGATTTATATAGTTAGTAATGAGGCATATGTAATTTTTAATTTAATTTGTTCCCAGAACTTTAATTGAATGTAATATTTTTTTAACAAATATTTTATATACTTTCGTAGAAGGATTATTATATGAATTTTAATGTCTTAAAAGATTTTTTATATATAATTAATTTTAAAGTTTATATTATTATAATTCTATCTGTAATTGCTACTTATATATGCACTATCATTAGTCTCGTTGGAAATATGCCAACTGCTCTTATAGGTATAGCAGTTGTTTTTCCTATTGTTTTCAGCATTAATTCTGCATTTCAAAGAAGAGACAAGGCACTTGAACACTATGGTATAATTAATGCCAATCTTACTTCAATTTATTTTGCACATTTAAATTGGCCCAAAAAAAACCAACCTTTAAAAGAAAACCCAAATATTGTTAAAATTATAAAAGAACTTTTTTCATTTATAAAACAAGATTTAATAACAAGTAGTTCTAATAATACAAATAAAAAAGAAATCTATGATAGCTTTCTAAAAATTTCTAATAAAAATGAAAAATTAAGAAATGCAGGTGTATCAGACGGTGAAATTTCAAGAATCAATAATTGGTTGAATAATAGTATCGTTTCCTATGAAAAAATAAGCTCTATTTCTGATTATAGAACACCAAGAGGCTTAAAAGCCTACAGCCAAATTTTTTTACATATTTTTCCTATTTTTTTTGCACCATATTTTGCAAGTCTTAACGAAGTTATTTCATATTTAGGATATATTGTAGCTATTTTATATTCTTCTGTGTTAGTTATGTTAAGTAATATTCAAAATAATATTGAAAATCCATTTGATAATGTTGGATTGGACGATATTAATTTAGATAAAGAAAACAGATTTAAAAACTTATTTTGATCTTTTGTTATAAATTAATAATAATATTTTTAACAAATATAAGGAAGAGCTTTTGTCAAAATACTTAAAAAATAGTTTTAAAATAAGAAATATTTTTTTGTTTTTTTTGATTTTTAATTTGTGTTTTAATAAACACTCGATTGCTCATTTTGATCGTGATAAATCTACAATTAGTCAAATTATCTTAATCAAAACATTAAAAAATAATATTCATATACGATCTACAAAAAATTTTTATTTTATCAAATCTAATGGTATTCCTAATCACAAGACAGGAGTTTTTCCAACAAGAGGTAATCCAAATAAAATATCTGAACAATTTCATAATTTAAGAGTCACTAAATTTCCTAAAAAGCAAAAAAATACTACTCCAGCTAGATTTTTTGGTGTTGGGTTAAACGGAATAATGTTTGTTCCAGAAACTGCTGGTTGTTGGGGTCAAAAAAGAAGAGGTGAAAAAAAGTGTGCTTGGAGTAAGGAAGCAATTATAAACGGTAAGTTTACCCTTGGTCTTGATAAGAATAGTGGTCATGTTCAAAGGAGTGGCATGTATCACTACCATGGAATTCCTGAGGGACTTGTTGAGAAACTTAAAACAGAAAATTCTTTTGAAGATTTAACAAAAATTGGAATTGCAGCCGATGGTTTTGGAATATATGTAAGTAATGACAACAAATTTCAGTCTAGTTATAAACTCAAACAAGGAAAAAGACCAAATGGCCCTCTTGGATCATATGATGGAAATTATACGCAAGATTTTGAGTTTGTCTATGATTCAGGAGATTTAGATAAATGCAATGGAATTAATTTTGATAAGAAATATATTTATATAGTCACAAAAAAATTTCCATATATTCCTAGATGTTGGTCAGGTAAGCCTGATCGCTCTTTTTTGAAACGTCCTGACAACAGGAATAATTAGTAAAAGAAATCTTATTTAAAATTTATAATTATTATAACCTATTACTAGAAGTTTAAAAATTATCTATTTTATCTAATTATAAATGGATTCGAGACAGTTGTTTGCTCTGCTATCCATACTGACTTTGTCTGTAAAAATTCTTTAATAGATTCTTGTCCACTTTCTCTTCCTCTTCCTGATCTTTTGTAACCACCAAAAGGGGACATAAAGCTTACGGCTCTATAAGTATTTACCCAAACAGTGCCAGCTCTGAGAGAGTCTGACATTCTAAGCGCTCTTCCAATATTGTTAGTCCATACACCAGCTGCTAGACCAAATACAACATCATTACCTACTTTTATAGCCTCTTCTTCATCCTTAAATCGAATGATAGATAAAACAGGACCAAATACTTCTTCTTGAGCAATTCTCATTTCATTATTAACATCGGTAAAAATTGTTGGCTCAACAAATCTATTTCCTCTAACATTCTCCCCAGAGTAAGCTTTTCCACCTAGAACACATTTTGCACCTTCTGATTTTGCAATTTCTATGTAACTCATGATTTTGTCAAATTGTGGCTGTGTTGTTACAGGACCTACATGTGTATCAAGTGACATTGGATCACCTATTTTTGCTTCACTTGCAACTTCAACAAGTCTTTTCACAAACTTTTCATAAATAGAATCCTGAACTAACAAACGAGACCCTGCTATACAAGTTTGTCCTGTTGCTGCAAATATTCCCGATATTACACCCATTATTGCAGCTTCAAAATCAGCATCTTCAAAAACAATATTAGGTGATTTACCGCCGAGTTCTAAAGATACAGGCATAATTTTTTTTGCAGCTGTTTCATAGATTTTTTGACCTGAAACATCAGATCCAGTAAATGCAATTTTTGAAATATGTTTGTGCTCAACAAGTGGTTGTCCAACGTCAATACCCATACCTGTAACACAATTAACAACACCGTCAGGGAATCCGGCTTCTGAAATTAATTTCATAAATTCTAAAGTAGAAGCAGAAGTAAACTCAGATGGCTTAATTACTGCTGTATTTCCTGCTGCTAATGCTGGAGCAAGTTTCCAAGATAAAAGTAGTAAAGGAGAGTTCCACGCTGTAATCATTCCGATAACACCATATGGCTCATATTTTGTATAATTAAATATACCAGGTTTATCTGAGGGTAATACTGATCCTTCAACTTTATCTGCAAGACCACCAAAATACCTATACCATTCGGCAAGATATTTTGTTTGAGCACCCATTTCTGCAATCAACTTACCATTATCTTGAACCTCTATTTCACCTAATCTTTGAAAGTCTCTTTCAACAAGCTCAGCAAGTTTTACAAGTAATTTTCCTCTTTCTGTAGGTTTGGTTTTAGACCATTTTTTTTCAAAGGCTTCTTTTGCAACATTTACAGCTATATCAACGTCATATAAATCACCTTTAGCAATTTTTGCCCATTTTTCACAGGTATAAGGATTTTCTGTTTCAAAATATTTTTTACTATTTGGCTCCATCTCTTTGCCATTTACATAATGATTATATATTTTCATTAGGCACACCTTTACTTCATTTTTTTAAACTATAGTAAACATACTATTTAATCTTATTAATTTTCTTTCGTACCATTTTTGCTATGAACCATATGAGAAGAAGAATAGTTGGAACACAAAATGCTAGAAAAACTTGTTTGCTTAAAAACACTTTATCAAAATTTACTGGGTCAATCAAAGTGCTCAATAGACCAATAATATAGTATGTTATTGCTACAATTGACAAAGACTCTACGGTTTCTTGTAATCTAAGTTGAGCTCTTGCTCTTAATTCCATAGATTCCAATAAATTTTTATTTTGAATTTGAACACCCATTTCTATTTGGGTTCTAACAAGATTATCCGCTCTTTGTGCTCTTGTAGCTAATGACTCCAATCTTCTTGAAAAAGCTTCACTCGTCCTAACAGCAGGTTGCAACCTCCTGCTTAAAAACTCATCATTTGTTTGAAATGATTCTAGACGGTCTTCTCGTAAATCTTTTACCCTTTGTTCTACTAGTTTGTAATAAGCGGCTGTGGCTGATAGACGGTAGTTGGTAAAAGAATCTATTTCTTCTATTTTGGCAACAACATAAGAAAGTTGGTTTAAATCTTTTTGAAAATCTGGATAAGCTATTGATTTTTTGTCTAAATTTTTCTCTGTAGTTTTAGAAACTGATTTTGTGATTTCTGTAATTTGTTTCTCAAGATTACTTAAATGAAAACTTTGTTCTCTGACTTGACTTAAGCCCAATAAAGAAAGTACCTGGTAAGTCTCAAGTTCAACAATTCTCTGAAGAAGCCTTCCGGTTCTTCTTGTTCTAAGATTTTTATTTTGTATAAATACTCTTCTAAATCCAGAACCAAGAAAATCAGTCCTGTCAGATTTAAAAGACATGAAAACATTAGCTCCATCTTCAGCAACGTTTGAGCCTGCAAAATTATCGTGGAAAAAAAACTTCTCAATATCAATTGGTTTGAAATTATGACTAGATTGTGCCATTTCAATCCATGATGACAAAAAATGTTGTCCAGGAAACTTTTCTAAAAAACCTTTTGGCAATAAATTTAAGAATTTTACATCAAATAATTTTGGTATATTTTTACTATCACCTTCAATTTTATCAGGATATATTAATGTTAGTGATATAAATTCTGTATGACATTCATATCGGATAATCAAATCTTTTCCCTCAGCCACCCAGTATTTTGACGGCTCTTTTGGTAAACTTTGAAAATTTAATTTCTTTAAATATTTGCTTAGATAATTCCAAGCATTCTTTTCATCATTGTCTTTTATTAAATACGCAAAGTGAAAAGTTCTTAGATTGTTGCCTAACTTAATATAAGGTCTAGCATGAAGTTCATCTCTTAAAGATAATGAATCATTGGTTGTTAGTTTGTTCATATTTTCATCTTATCACTTTATTGATATAGATGAAAGAATTCGAAGTTAATTTTATAAATAGATTACATTTATAAAACTTGCTAATTTTGTTTTAGGAAACTTATTACTTTTTTATATGTATCAAATTCATAAAGATTATTATGCCCAGCATTGGGAATATAAAGAGCCTCTATTTAAAAAACCATCTAAAAGTGAGAATGATACTCTAGTTGTATTTCACGGCAATGCAGGCCATATAGGCCACAGAGTCCAAAAATTTAAACCCTTTATGGACGAAGGTTATGGTTTGCTATTACTTGAGTATAGAGGCTATGGAGAAAACAAAGGTAAACCTACAGAAAGTGGTCTTTACTTAGACGGTAAAGCGGCTTTAGATTTTTTAACTAATTATAATATCCCTGTAAACAAAACTATTCTATACGGAGAGTCTTTAGGATGTGGGTTGGCGGTGAAATTTTCAACAGAAGAAAGTTTTAAAGCAACTATTTTAGAGGCTCCTTATACTTCCATAGCAGACGTAGCTATGCGCCAATATTGGTATCTTCCTGCTAGATGGTTAGTTTTAGATCGTTATGATATTATTAGTAAAGTAAAGAATATTAATTCACCATTACTTGTTTTACATGGTTTAAAAGATAAAATAATCAGTATAGAGTTTGGTAAAAGGGTTTTCAATTCTGCTCCAAAACCAAAAGAGGCTCTTTATATTCCCAATGCTGGGCATAATAATCTTTATGAATTTGATACATATAAAAAAGTAATAAGTTTCCTAAAACAAAATTAGCAAG
>ARQU01000003.1 GCA_000384615.1 alpha proteobacterium SCGC AAA536-G10
AACTCATATTTAAATCAAATGAGTCCAATAATTAGAGAAAATAAAGGTTATATAGATAAATTTATGGGTGACGGTGTTATGGCATTGTTTAAAAGTTCAGCAAATGACTCTATTAAGGCAGCCATTGGAATGCAGAGATACTTGAAGAAATATAATTCTAACTCTTTTAAAAATAAAACACACAAAATTACTATAGGTATTGGGATCAATACTGGAGATATGATGTTAGGAACATTAGGTGATGTGAATAGAATGGAGGGATCAGTAATTAGTGATGCTGTAAATTTAGCGTCTAGACTTGAGGGGTTAACCAAAATTTACAAAGTAGGTATTATTATTTCTGAAGAAACTTACAACAATATTAATAAAGATTTATTTAACATAAGATTTATAGATGTTGTGGTCGTTAAAGGAAAAAACAAACCTGTTAAAATATTTGAAATTTTTGATTCAGATTTAGACAAATTAAAACATTTAAAAATTGATACATTAGAGGATTTCAAAGAGGCAGTTAGTGATTACTTTCAAAAAAACTTTAAAAAAGCATTAAAATTATTTTTAAAAATTAACAAAATTAATCCACATGATAAGGTGACAGAAATTTATATCAATCGATGTCAAAAAATAATTAAAGGGGGGATGCCTCTCGACCTATGGGACGGAGTCAACCGTTTAGATCAAAAATAATTAGTTGGAAAAATTTTGAAGAAATTAATTAATTTTAAAAATAAATTCATATTAATTTTATACGTAATACTAATAAGTTTTCAACTTTCTAGTTGTGATCAGTTTGGATCAATTCCAAAAGATAATGACTATTTAAGAATGAAAAAATCTCCTAACTACAATATTCCAAAAGATAAGTTCTTAAACCAGAATTCTGAAATTATTGAAGAAATGAAAAAAAATAGTGGGTTTTGGGCAAACCCAAGAAAAAACATGGCTAATAATTTTTTCTTTAATTCTAATATTACAAAGCCAGAGACACTTTTGCCAGAAGATAAAAATTCTTTAAATGAAAATTTTATAAAAAGTAAGAATAATATCAAATTCGCCTGGTTAGGTCATTCAAGTATCTTAATGTCTATAAATAATAAAATTATTTTAATTGATCCTGTGTTTTCGTCATCAGCTTCCCCATTCAGTTGGCTAATAAAAAGATATCAGCCACCTGTTTTTAAAATGAAGGAATTACCAAAAATTGATTTCATATTAATTTCACACGATCATTATGATCACTTAGATATGAACACGATAAAGTTCTTTAATAAAAATAAAGATGTCTCATTTGTTGTGCCTTTAGGTGTTGGATCACATTTAAAAAAATGGGGTGTTTCAAGTTCTAGGATTACAGAAATGGATTGGTGGGAAAATAAAGTAATTGAAGATATAAATTTCATTTGTACTCCTGCACAACACTTTTCTGGAAGAAAAGGTTTTGTAGAAACACAAAAATCTCTTTGGGCATCTTGGGTTGTTAAGTCAGGAAAAAGAAGTTTTTATTTTAGTGGTGATTCAGGATATTCCAAACATTATAAAGAGATTGGCAAAAAATATGGTCCTATGGAGCTAGTTTTCATGGATAGCGGACAATATAATACTCGTTGGAGATCGGTCCATAATATGCCAGATGAAGTAATAAAGGGCTTTATAGATGTTAAGGGAGAAAATCTCATACCCATTCATTGGGGAATGTTTACTCTTGCGATGCATAATTGGTTTGATCCTCCAGTTGAAATTGAAAAAAGAGCTAAAGAACAAAACATATCTTTAATAACCCCAATTATAGGTCAAGTGATAGATATGGAAAATTTGATTGTTTCTGAAAGTTGGTGGGAAAAACTAATAGATTTAGTGAAATAGCAATTTAGAAAATTGAAATAAAGCGAGTTAAAATGAAAATACAAAATTTAGAGGAATTAGATACACCATGCTTGATTTTAGATAAACCTCTTCTTGAAAAAAATTGCTTTAAAGCAAGAAAGAAATGTCTTGAATTAAATACTATTTTAAGACCTCATGTAAAAACACCAAAAAGCATTGAAATTACCAAAATAGCACTTGATAACCAGGAAGGACCTATAACAGTTTCAACTCTTAACGAAGCGGAATATTTTGCTAGTGCGGGTTTTAAAGATATTTTATATGCTGTTTGTATCATTCCTAAAAAACTAAAAAGATTAAATTTCATTCAACAAAAATATAGTTGCATTATTCGTATAGTTTTAGACTCAACTTATGTTGCCCAAGAAATTCTGAATTACAGCAAATTGCACAATGCTAATTTTGAAATTCTTATAGAAATTGACTGCGGAGAGGGAAGAAGTGGTCTAGATTATCAAGACGAAATGATTGGAGAAATATCTAGAGTTTTAGAACCAAATCACAAGACAAAGTTGTTAGGTGTTTTAACTCACGCTGGACATAGTTATTCTACCAAAGACAAAAATGAAATTATTTCAATTAGTAACATTGAACGTGAAGAGGCTATGGCCTCTTTAAAAAAAATTTTAAATTTTGAGAATAAGTCTCAAATAATTAGTATAGGGTCTACACCAACAATGTTTTTGGCTTCAAACCTTGATGGTATTTCTGAAGTTAGGGCAGGAATTTATATGTTCTGGGATTTAGCACAAGCTTCAAGGGGAATTTGTAAAATAGAAGATATTGCAGTAACTGTATTAGCAAGTGTCATAGGCCATAATCATCAAAGAAAAAGAATAATTATTGATGCAGGATCATTAGCACTGTCAAAAGATATAAGTGCAAATAAATTCATGCCAGAAGCAGGTTATGGTTTAATTTGTAATCCACATAAAGCAATACCTTTTGAAGGTCTTAATATTTCAGAAGTACATCAAGAACATGGATCTATAAAGATAAAAAACACAGATTGGTTTGATAAGTTACCTATAGGAAGTCTAGTTCGAGTATTACCAAACCATGCATGTTTAACTTGTGCTGCTTATGAAAATTACAATGTTTTAGAAAATGGCAGTATTATAGACAATTGGTCAAGAACTAATGGTTGGTAATTATAATTCAGATTTAAATAAGAGTTTAAATGCTTTTTATTTATATAAAGTATTATTATATAAATATAACTAATATCTAACTTATTAAAAATTTGTGAGAAATAAATATGTCGATTTGGGGAAGTTTATTAGGTGGAGTTATTGGCTTTTCTTTTGGAGGTCCGTTTGGAGCTTTATTGGGCTCTTTTTTAGGTGGAAAAATTTCAAGATTAAGCTCTACAAAAAATCTTGGTAAACAACAAAATTCTCAAGAAATTTTTGCACTTTCACTCATAGTGCTCTCAGCGAAGCTTAGTAAGGCTGATGGACAGGTTAGTAAAGAAGAGTTGATTGCTGTTAAGGATAAGTTACAAATTCCGGATAATGAAATTGATCAAGTGGCTAAAATTTTTAATAAGGCAAAAGATGAAAGCACTAGTTATGAACCATATGCAAAACAAATTGGTGAGATTTTTCGGGGTAATATTAATGTTTTAGAAGAGGTTATAAATATTCTATTTTATATCGCCGAGTCAGATGGTCATATAAGTAATGAAGAAGAATCAATGATTGCGAATATTGCTTATATATTTGGTTTAACTCAAAAACAGTATGAAAGTATCAAAGAATCTAGAAAGTCATCTGATAAACTTAATCCTTATATTGTATTAGAAAGTCAACCAACTGATGATCTTCAAACAATTAGAAAAAAATATATAAAACTATCTAAAGAACATCATCCTGATTTATTAATTAGTAAAGGTGTGCCCATAGAAGTTATTAATGAAAGTAAGAATAAAATGAGGGCTATCAATGCTGCCTGGGATCAAGTGCAAAAGCTTAAAAGTAACTGAAGATTTAACAATTGATTTAGACTTTATTTCACTCCATTTAAATCAAATTCATTCAAAAAGAAATTTTTCATGTCATTTTTATACCACTTTTCATAATCCCAAGGTTCTTCTGATACCATGTTTTTACTGGGCATATAGATTTGTGCATCATGTTGAATTTGATCAACATTAACTTTCACAAATTGCCTAAAGTAATTTTTTCCCTCAAATCTATCTAATTTTTTTAATTCTTCAAAAGTTATATTATTAATGAGCAATCCTTTAACAACATCAACTTGATTATTTGTATATTTTATAAGAGGATAATTTGCATTTTTAACTCTAAAGACTTTATGCTTTAACAAATAACCTAATGAGATGTTGTGAATATCACTACTTTCTCCAATTACAGCTTTTCGAACTTCTAGAGATCTAAGAGTTCCATAAAAGAATAAAGAATAATTAATTTGGTATTTAGTTAAAGATTTTTTGATTTTTTTTTCATAAGAAAAACAATTATTGTTATTATTAAATTTTTGAAAATATTCGTCTGTTTTTCCATCTATTTCGTGGTTAAGGTAATCAACACAACTTTTGATATAATTGTTTATTAAAGTTGAGATTTCATGACTATAGTTTTTTACATCAAATAAATTTGTTATAGAAATTAAATGCTTTAACTCGTCAATATTAAAATCTCGTAGGACAAAGCTTAATTGTAAATATGTGTCTTCAAATCTAAAGTCATGCGGAAATTCCTCATTCCATAAATCGGTATCAAGTTTCCAGTTTTGCTTAAGATTATCTTTTAAAACCAACAACTTTAAGGATTTAATGTCATCATTAATATTTAAAGTTTCATCCATTGTTTTTAATTATATTCAAATTTTTTATTTACAAACTAGATTTCATTTTTAACATATTGCTGTATGAAGATTAAACAAAAATATATTTAAAAATAAGAGATATATATGTTTACAAAGAAACTTGGAAAATCAATTGGTATTGAGATTACAGGTTTAGATACAAAAGTAGATCTAAGTAAAAAAATAAAGAGTAAAATTTCTGACCTTTTGTCAGAATTTTCAGTAGTTGTAATTAAAAATCAAAATATAACAAACGACGAGCATATTAAATTTAGTCAGTACTTTGGTACTTTAGAAACAACTAAAGCTGGCACTGATGGCTCAGGTTCAAAATTAATAATACTTCGAAACTTTGATGAAGATGGAAACATTGTTCCTGCTACTGATAGGCAAAGATTAAATAATTTAGCTAATCAAGAGTGGCATAGTGACAGTTCTTTCAAAGTTATTCCTTCAAAAATGTCAATTCTTTCTGCCAAAATGATACCGTCAAAAGGTAGTAATACCGAGTTCTTATCAATGAGAGCGGTTTATAGTTCATTACCTGAAAAATTAAAATTAATAATTGAAGATAAAGTTTGTTGGCACGACTATTCTCATGGAAGATCAAAAATAGATCCAAATTTAGTTACCCCTGAAGAAAAAAAAGCATTCCCGCCTGTTAAACAAAAGTTAGTATTAAATAATGATAAGCACGGAAAATCTCTTTACCTAGGCGCACATTGTAGTTCTGTCGAAGGTATGACAAAACCTGAAAGTAAAAAGCTTTTTAGAGAGATTTATCAATATGTTGATAATGAAAGCTTTGTTTATTCTCATTCTTGGAAACCATATGATTTAATAATGTGGGACAACAGAGCTGTTTTACATAGAGCAACGCCAATAAAAGGGAAAATAGAAAAAAGATTAATGGTAAGAACAACCATTGCTGGTGAAACGTCAACTTTAAATCATTAAACAGATTTGAGATATTAATATGGAAAAATTTGACTATATAATAGTTGGCTCAGGATCTTCAGGTTCGGTCGTTGCAAATAGACTATCTGAAATTAATAATATAAATATATGTGTTCTTGAAGCTGGGGGTAGTAACCAACATCCATTTATAAAAATGCCAGCTGGTTTTATTAAAACAATCAATGATAAAAGATTTAATTGGTGTTTTAAAACTGAAAGTAACGAAAACGTTAATAATAGAGAAATATTGTTTCCAAGAGGAAAAGGTTTTGGAGGCTCTAGTTCTATTAATGGACATTTGTACGTTAGAGGACAACCAGATGATTATAATCAATGGGCTCAGCTTGGAAACCTTGGTTGGTCTTATGATGATGTTTTACCATATTTCAAAAAGTCAGAATTTAAAGAAAGTGGAGATGAGAGGTATAGGGGTAAAAACGGCCCTTTGTTTGTTTCAGATGTTGTTGAAAAACATCCTATTTGTGAGGAATTCATTTCTGGTTCTGGAGAGTTGGGAATATTAGAGCAAGAAGACTATAATTCAGGTGAACAAGAAGGTATCTTTTATTATCAAAGAACAATTAAAAATGGGATGAGGTATAGTGCTTATGACGCTTTTCTAAAAACTGCACTTAAAAGAAAAAATGTAAATATAAAAAAAAATACACTTGTTTTAAAAATTATATTCAATGATAAAAAAGCTGTTGGATTAGTTTGTGAGAAAAACAATAAGATATTTAAAATTTTTGCCAATAAAGAGATAATTTTATGTGCTGGGGCAATAGGTACACCTCATTTACTTCAAGTATCTGGAATAGGCGATGGAAAATACTTGAAATCAATAGGAATTGATCCCCTATATGAAATTAAAAATGTAGGTGAAGGTTTGCAAGACCATTATGCAGTAAGAGTTGCAAACAAAATTAATTCGCCAATTTCCCTCAACGAAAAGGCTCGAGGCCATAAATTATTTTTAGAAATTATGAAATGGTTTTTTTTGAAAAAAGGTTTGATATCTTACAGTCCAGCACATGTTGGAGCTTTTTTAAAATCATCTTCTGAAATAGATTTTCCTGATTTACAATTTGTTTTTACACCAGCGTCATATACTGAAGGTATGATTGGCAAATTACAAGAAGTGCCTGGAATAACTTGTGGTGTTTGGCAGTCTAGGCCAATGAGCAGAGGATATGTGAGAGCTTTAACAAAAAACATTAAAGATGCTCCAATAATTCAACCTAATTATCTAAAAGAAAAAATAGATCAAGATGTATTGGTATCAGGTTTTAAAATGTGTAGAGCGCTTCTTAAAACTTCAAATATAGATAAAATTTCTATTGGGGAGACACTTCCGGGTGAAAATATCCAGACCAACAAAGAAATACTAAATTATATCAGAAATAATGGTGCAACAGTTTATCACGCTATTGGAAGTTGTAGGATGGGAATAGATGAAAATGCAGTGGTAACACCAACCCTTAAATTAAAAGGATTATGTAACATTAGAATTGCTGATGCCTCAATAATGCCAACTATGCCGTCAGGGAATACAAATGCAGCAACGTTTATGATTGCTGAGAAAGCTTCTGATATAATAAAAAAAGATTTATAATTTTTTATTAAATTTCTTTAAGTAACTTGATATTGCTCTCATTTCGAAATCCTTAATAGCTAACTCTTCAAGACTTTCTAACGTGTTATCGAAATATTCTTGGCAAGTACCTAAAAACCCGTGTGCTTTAAAAATCATCTTAGCTTTTATAGATGTACTTTTTTTAGCAAAATAATTTTTGTGCTTCTTATCAACTGTGAATGCCAGTGATAAAACGTTTTTATTATTCTCTAATTTTGTTTTTATTAATTTTGGTTTATATGCTCCAGTTACCATTTCTCTTTTAAATAAAATATCAATATTTTTTATTGCATCATTTCTATTTAGCCTAAAAGCGGATCCTCTACATGATCCACCGTTGTCTAGAGCTAACATTAAACCTGGATTTTCAAAAGATCCCCTACCTAAATTTGTCTTCATACAAAAGCTTCTATGAAAACCATATACTTTCGCTAAAAATTGTTCTTCATAATCTACTGTTGGATTCCATAAAAGAGATCCATAAGCAAAAATATAAATATCTTCTCCAATTCCATCATCTGGAATGATTTTTCTACGCTCATTAATTAATTCTTTTTGAGAAAGAACTTTATCACTTCCACTTATACTTCTTATTTTTTCACCAAGACGACCTTGAGTTATATTTTCTCTTGTTAATTTAACTGAGCCATGATTAATTTTTTTTGTAGTCGTCATTAAACTGTTTTTTTTGAAGAAATAACTCTATGTGGATATGGAATTTCAATACCTGCTTCGTCAAGAGCAGGTTTGAGTTTACGCATTAAATCAGTATACAAAGCATACCAATCCTTAGTATGTGAATATAGTCTTAGTCTAACCACTATCGCGCTATCGTCATATTTCATGACAAGGAATTGAGGTCCTTTGGGTTTGTTCTTAACTCTATCATCGTCAGCTAATTTTAATAAAACCTCTGAAGCTAATTCCAAATCGGTGTCATAGTGAATTCCAATGTCAACATCTATACGCCGTGTTTCGTAATGTGAGTGGTTTGTTATTGTACTATTCCAAATACTAGAATTAGGTATTGATACAAAAACATTATCAAATGTGTCTATAATTGTAGTAAATAGGCCTACTTCTCTTATGGTACCAGAGACATTACCAGTTTCTACCCAATCACCAGTAGTAAATGGTCTAAGTAGTAATAACATCACCCCAGCCGCCACGTTTGACAGAGTTCCTTGCAATGCTAAGCCAATTGCTAAACCAGCTGCACCTAAGACAGCGATAATAGAAGTTGTTTGGACTCCAAATTGTCCTAAAACAGCTATTAATGTAATTATTATTATTCCATATCTTATAATATTTCCGATTATTGGGACAATTAACGGATCTATTTTATTGAAAAGACTTAAGTTTTTGCGGGCAACTTTACTAAGTTTACCTGCAAAATAAAAACCCAGAATAAGAATAAGAGTAGCTCCTAATACCTGGCCGGCATAGGCAACGAATATTTGTATGGAGCTATTAATTAAGTTAGAAATAATTTCTAAATTTATATTTATTTTATCACTCAAAAACTAATCTCCATTGATGGCTAATCAAAGTAGCTTTTTAACATTCAATACTATTTCACATAATTCAAACATATATAACAAAAAAAGATACAAACATTTTGAAATTTATTATATATCAGCTTGAGTTTAAAATCTTAAAAAGGTTATAACAATTTTATGAAAATAATTAAATGGAAATTTGGTGGTATCGCTCCTAAAATTGATAAAAACATTTCAATTGCAATTGGTAATTTCGATGGTATTCACCAAGGCCACGTAAAACTTCTAGAAACAGCTAAATTAAACGCTCTTGAAAATAATCTTGCTTTTGGTGTTGTAACTTTTGATCCTCATCCAAGAGATTTTTTTAGTTCAGGCAATTCTTCTTTTAAGCTTTTAGATGCATTGGAAAAAGAGAATTTGTTAAGAGATATCGGCGTTAATTATTTAATTATAATTGAGTTTAATGAAGAATTAAAAAATTGTAGTGCAAATGACTTTTTATCAAAAATATTATATGAAACTTTCAAAGTAACAAAAATGTTTGCAGGATCTAATTTTAGATTTGGAAAAAATAGGGAAGGTACGATTGAGGGAAATAGAAATTTTGCTGATAAATTAGGTTTGGAAATTATTGCTGTGGACTTAAAACAAACACATTCTATAAAAGGTAAAGAATTAGAAATTATAAGCTCTCAAACAATAAGAAAATTAATTCAAGATGGACAATTGAATATAGCAAATTCTCTGCTTGGAAGAAATTGGTGCATCACAGGTTTTGTGGAACAGGGTAAGCAACAAGGTAGGGAAATTGGTTTTCCAACAGCAAACTTAAATATAAAAAAATTTTTAAAACCGCCACTTGGAGTTTATGTAACTAGGTTAAAAATCACAGACCAGAAAGATTTAAAAACCTCAAATGACTGGTTGCCATCTATCTCAAATATAGGTACAAGACCAACTGTCTCTGGAGATTCTATTAATTTAGAAACTCATGTAATTGATTTAAATAATAAAGATCCTAATATAAATCTATATGGTAAAAGAATAAAGGTAGAACTTTTAAAGTTTTTAAGATCAGAAACGAAATTTAATTCCTTATCTGAATTAAAAAAACAGATCGAGCTTGATACAAAAATGGCTTATGACTTTCATAAGTTAAAAAGTTTATAATTATAAAATTTTAAAATAAACTAAAGTTATTTTAGAAGTAACAATAAATTGACTGACATAGAGAAAGTTATATGACTGATTATAAAGACACCGTTTACTTACCAAAAACAGATTTTTCTATGAGAGCTGGTTTGCCTAATAAGGAACCACAAATATTAAAAATATGGGAAGATACAAAGTTATTTAAGAAACTTAGAGAACAAAGAAAGAATTCTAAGCCATTCATACTTCATGACGGTCCACCCTATGCTAATGGTAATTTACATATAGGACATGCCCTAAATAAAATTATCAAAGACGTAATTAATAGATCTCAGTCAATGCTTGGTAAAAATGCCAATTATGTACCCGGTTGGGATTGTCATGGGTTGCCAATTGAGTGGAAAATAGAGGAAAATTACAGAAAAAAGAAAAAGAATAAAGACGATATTCCAGTTGTAGAGTTTAGAAAAGAATGTCGTGATTTTGCCTCTAAGTGGATGGACATTCAATCAGAAGAATTTCAAAGATTAGGTGTTTACGGTGATTGGGAAGACCCATATTCAACAATGAAATATGAATCTGAAGCCATTATTATGTCGGAAATTGGTAAGTTTCTGATGAATGGAAGTTTATATAGAGGTGTCAAACCTGTAATGTGGTCACCTGTAGAGAAAACTGCTCTTGCTGAAGCTGAAATTGAATATCATGACCATGTCAGTACTACAATATTTGCCAGATTTCCAATTAAAAAAGCCCCAATAGAAATACTTGATGATTATGAAATCATAATTTGGACAACAACTCCTTGGACAATGCCTGGTAATAGAGCTGTCGCTTATGGAAAGGATATAGATTACACTCTATTAGAAATTACTAGTGTTAGTGAAAACTCACTAGCCAAAATTGGTGATAAAATAATAGTGGCCACCCAACTGCTAGAAGAAGCAATAAAAGAGCTTTATATATTAGATTATAATGTTTCTAAGAAATTAAAAGGGAGTGAATTCGAAGGATCAATTTTAGCTCATCCATTAAATGGGTACGGTTATGATCACGATGTTCTACTGCTAGAGGCTGATTTTGTTACGACTGAACAAGGTACTGGGTTTGTTCATATTGCACCTGGACATGGGGCAGATGATTTTGAATTAGGAAAAAAACATAATTTGCCAATACCTGAAACTGTTTCTGATAATGGAATGTTATTTAATGAATTACCTCTATTAGGTGGATTACGTGTTTTAAAAGATAATGAAAAAATTGCGGATATAATGTCTGAGCATAATGCTCTAATTGGAAGAGGCACTTTAAATCATTCATATCCACATAGTTGGAGATCAAAGGCACCTCTGGTTTTTAGAACTACACCCCAATGGTTTATTTCAATGAAAACCAATAATTTAAGAGAAACTGCTCTTAAGGCTTTATCAGAAACTAATTTTTTTCCTCCTCAAGGTGAAAATAGACTTACAAAAATGATAGAGGATAGACCTGATTGGTGTATTTCAAGGCAAAGAGCATGGGGTGTTCCGTTGGCTATTTTTGTAAATAAAAAAACTCAAGAACCTCTTAGGGATCAAGAAGTTGTTAATAGAGTTGTCGAGGCATTTAAAAAAGACGGGGCTGATGCTTGGTTTCAAAAACCTTCTTCATATTTTCTAGGTTCAAAATATAAGTCTGAAGATTATGAAGCCGTAACTGATATTGCTGATGTTTGGTTTGATTCTGGTTCAACTCATTCATTTGTCTTAGAAGAGCGAAATGATTTGTTTTGGCCTGCATCTTTATATCTTGAAGGAACGGATCAGCATAGAGGGTGGTTTCATTCTTCTTTGTTGGAAAGTTGTGGAACTCGTGGAAGAGCACCTTATGATGCCGTATTAACACATGGATTTGTTTTAGATCAGCAAGGCCGAAAAATGTCTAAATCTTTAGGTAATATAACTGCACCCCAAAAAGTAATTAATGAGTTTGGAGCTGATATATTACGTTTGTGGGTTGTTGGCTCAGATTATTATGACGATCTAAGAATTGGAAAAGATATACTTATTAGACACTCCGATCATTATAGAAGACTAAGGAATACTCTTAGATATCTTTTAGGTGCTTTAAATGGATTTGAGGATGACGAAAAGATTACCTTTAGTGAGATGCCAGAATTAGAGCAATGGGTTTTACATAGACTATCTGAGTTAAGTAAAAAAATAGAAGAAAATACAGAAAACTTTAATCTGCATGATATTTATTTAGACATACACAATTTTTGTACCGTTGATTTGTCGGCTTTTTATTTTGATATTAGAAAAGATACTTTATATTGCGAAGAATTAAAGGGAATAGAAAGAAGGTCTTGTAGGACTGTAATGGATATTTTATTCAAATCACTTACTACTTGGCTTGCTCCAATTATATGTTTTACCGCTGAAGAAGCATGGCAAAGTAGATATAATGATCAGGAGAACTCTGTTCATCTCCAAACTTACTTTAAGCCAAAAGAAGATTGGCAAAATCATTTAATTGGAAATAAATGGTCAGAGATTAGGGAATTAAGATCTGTAGTAACAACTGCTATTGAAGAAAAAAGAAAAGAGGGATTATTAGGATCAAGCCTTCAGGCAAGGGTTATTATTGAGGCTAATAATGAGGCTTATAAGAAGCTTGAAGGTGTTAATTTACCAGAAATATTTATTTGTTCTGACGTTGAAATAAATCTTAACAAAAATTTGTCTGAACCAACAATCAATGTTCAAGTAGAACTTGCATCTGGGGGCAAATGTTTGAGGTGTTGGAAGGTTGTTAATGAAGTGAAAGACGATATTGAAGTATGTTACAGATGCACAAGTGTTTTACAAAAATAGTTAAATGAAAAAAAATATTGGTATATTTAATCTTTTATTAATTTTGATAACCTTCATTTTTCTTGATTATGCTACTAAATTATGGGCTATTGAAAACCTTTTTATTAAATACCAGTCAATAAAATTAACTTCATTTCTTTCTATGACCCCAGTTTGGAATAGTGGGATCTCTTTTGGGTTTTTTCAGGGCTCTGGAGAAATAGGTAGATATGGTTTCACTATATTTGCTTTTTTGGTGAGTATATGGTTAATTTTTTCATCTTTCAAAATGCCAAGATATTCTTCTTTGGGATTTATTTTAATTGCAAGTGGAGCAATTGGTAATGCAATTGATAGAATAATTTATGGTAAGGTTGTTGACTTTATAGACTTTTATATTGACGATTTACACTGGCCAGCTTTTAATCTTGCTGATACAATAATTTTTATTGGTGCGTTTTTATTTCTTTTTAATCAATTTTTTACAGCTGAAAGTTCTTACTATCAAAAATAAATTTATAAAGATATTTGTTTTTTTATTACCCTTAACAACGTCATTGTCTAGTTGCTCTGATTTTCGAAAAGCTGTAGGTAAAGAAAAGGTTATACCAGATGAATTCTCTGTAGCTTTGACACCATCACTTATTGTTCCTCCAGGTTATAAAATAGATCCGGAAGTCCTTAAAAATAATAATTTAAATGAAGTTAAAAATGATTTTAACCTTACTAATGAAATTAATATAGAAAATAAGAGTGAAGCTATTAGTTTCAGTCAGTTATTTGGTTCTAAGAATGTTCCTAAAGATATTAGAAAAATAGTTGATGAAGAAACACTAGGTATATCGCTAAGTGAGAGAAGGGGCATTGATATCTTGTTTGGAAATATCCCACAAACAGGTGTAGTAATCGATGCTAAAAAAGAAGCTTTAAGAATTAGAAAAAACAAGTCTTCCGGACAAAAAATTAATTCAACTCCTTCTCCAGCTCTAGAAATAAATTCTGGAAAGCCTTTACTGATAAAATAATAAGGAAACCTGTTATGGACATAAGAAGGCTTCCTGAAAATCTTATAAATCAAATAGCAGCTGGAGAAGTTGTAGAAAGACCATCTTCAGCATTAAAAGAATTAATTGAAAATTCTATAGATGCAGACTCAAACCAAATTGATATAATTATAGATAATGGAGGAAAAAATTTAATATCAGTTTCGGATAACGGTACTGGAATTCAAAAAAGTTTAATTGCTCTTGCAATTGAAAGACATGCTACTTCAAAACTCCCTAACAATGATCTAAACAAAATAAATTATTTGGGTTTTAGAGGAGAAGCACTCCCTTCTATAGCTGCAGTAAGTGAATTAAATATTCAGACAAAGTTTAGAGATTCTAATCAAGCATGGTCATTAGATGTTGTGGCAGGAAATTTCAATGAAGTTTACCCCTCTTCACTTCAAAAAGGAACAAGAATATCAGTTAAAAAATTATTTTATTCAACACCAGCAAGGTTGAAGTTTTTGAAATCTTCTCTAGTTGAAAAAAGCCACTGTCATCAAATAATTTTAAAACAGGCTTTAGTGAACCCTCTTGTAGGATTTAAATTCCAAGCGGATGGTCGAGAAATTTTTAATATTAGACCTGAAACAGAGACTGATAACTCATATTTAAACAGAGTAAGAAATGTAATGGGTTCTAGTTTTTCTGATGAAGCCATAAAGATTGAAAACTTTAAGCTAATAAAAGAAAATAAAACAGCAACAATTTATGGGTTTATTGGTCTGCCTACGCTCAATAAATCGAATTATAATCAACAACATTTATTTATAAATGGAAGGTTTATCCAAGATAGAAACTTATCTGGAGCAATTAGAGCGGCTTATAGAGACACACTTCCAAAAGGTAGGTTTCCTGTTTTTTGTTTGTTTATAAATGTGCCTCCTGAATTTATTGATGTAAATGTTCATCCTGGTAAAACAGAAGTTAGATTTCAAGATAATGCTTTAATAAGAAGTTTGATTGTAGGTTCAATAAGTAGAGAATTAAATGTTAGTTATGCTCAGACTACTTGTGATCTTTCCAAAGAGACCCTAAAACGCTTTGATAATTCAACAGAGTTGAGTTTAAATATTCGCAATAAAACCAACCAATCTTTTTTTGAACATGGAGATATAATTCCATCTGTGAAGCAGGTTAAACAAGAAAATAATCAAAGTGATGTCACAAAAATTGTTGATCAAGAAGATTTTCCACTAGGGGTTGCTTTGGCACAATTCAACAAAAATTATATAATCTCAAGAAATTCCAACGGAATTGTGATAATTGATCAGCATGCCGCACATGAAAGATTAGTTTTAGAAAGAATGAAATTAGCAAGGCAAAATAAATCTATTGAAAAACAAATTTTATTACTTCCAGAGGTTATTAATCTTGAACCCATTCCATTAGCTACAATTACAGAAAATATCGAATTGCTAGCTGATATTGGGTTTATAATTGAGCCGTTTGGTAACGGGATGGTAGTCGTTAGAGAGGTTCCTGCCTTGATAGGAGAGGCTAATATTAAACAAATAATTATTGATCTTGGAGATGATATTTCATCAACTGGTTTGCCAGCATCTTATAATGCTAAAATTGATTTAATATTAGGTAATATTGCTTGTCATAGATCCGTAAGGTCTGGGAGAAATTTAAATGAAACTGAGATGAATGAATTGTTAAGAGAAATGGAACGTACACCAAACTCAGGACAATGTAACCATGGTCGTCCAACTTCTATCAGTCTTTCATTAAAAGATATTGAAAAATTATTTAACAGAGCCTGAGTTAAATAATTTAAGTACAGTCAATTTAGATTTTCCATAAATTTTAGTATCTAACAATTCAAAGCCATCAAAATTGAAGTTTTCTTTTTTGCTACTTTCAGCAAAGATATAGCTGTTAAAATCAATCAAACTATATTGTCTTAATTTAACTAAACATTCTTCAATCACATTTGAATTGTATGGAGGATCTATTAAAACAATATCAAAATTATACTTTATAATTTGAAGTGCCAAGTTAGCGTCATTTCTAAAAATTTTTATATAAGGCTCATCTTTACAATCAATCTTTAACTTTGAAATATTTTTTTGCAGAACATTAATTGCTTTTGGATCTTTATCAACAAAACAGATTAATTTAGCACCCCTGGATAATGCTTCGATGCCTAACGCTCCTGTTCCGCTACAAATATCTATAACATTTGAATTTTCAATTTTTATATTATATTTATTAGATTCTAAAATTGAAAAAAGTGACTCTTTCAACCTGTCAGATGTTGGTCTTATGCCAAAATTAACTGGTGGTTGAAGTTTTAACCCTCTAAATTTACCACTTATTATTCTCATAGAATTTTATGTTTTTATAATTATTTTCTATTTTTATTTTGTTTTAATTTTTTTTGTTTAGATAAACCTAATTGGTCTTTTAATACTCTGTTTTTAACTTCTCGTAATTCTCCTGAGGGGAGGTCTTTTAAATTAAAAGGTCCAAAAGATACTCTAATTAGTCGGTTCACGTTATAGCCTAGGTGGTTCATAACTTTTCTGACTTCTCTATTTTTTCCTTCTCTAAAGCTCAATGTTAGCCAAGCATTACTTCCTTGCTGCCTATCCAAAGCAGCATCTATTCTACCATACTTTATGCCATCAATTACAATTCCATTTTTCAGTGGTTCCAAATCTTTTGGTATCACATAGCCATGAACTCTGACTCTATATTTACGAAGCCAACCTGTTGCAGGTAGTTCAAGTTTTCTAGCTAAATCACCATCATTAGTGAGTAATATCAGACCCTCTGAGTCCATATCTAAACGACCAACTGAAATAAATCTTGTTTCAACTTTATTTTGTATTTGATCGAAGATTGTTGCCCTACCTTCTGGATCATAATTAGTAACTAAATAACCTCTTTGTTTGTGATACATCCATAATTTAGTTATTACCTTATTAGGTAATAGTTTACCATTTACTTCAATGATATCTTTAGAAGTAACATTAACGCCACATTCAGTTAAAATTTTACTATTCAGTTTTACCTGACCACTAATTATCCATCGCTCAGCTTCTCTTCTTGAACATAAACCTGACCTTGCAATAGCTTTTGCAATTCTCTCAGTTCTAGTATCAGGCACTTTTGATTTTAAAGTAACAGTTTTATTTACTAATATATTTGAATTATTTTTTTTAAAAGTATTTTTCATAGTTTTGTATTATAGCTTTTAAACGTTATTAGCAACATAACTGACTACTAAGGATTAAATTTGCCAAATCAAATTGATTATATGAGTTTAGCTATTAAAGAAGCGATTAAGGCTAAAAACAAAAATGAAGTGCCTGTTGGAGCCATTATAGTTGGTGGATGTGGAAATGTTATAGCTAAAGCACACAACTTAGTGGAAACTAAAAATGATACCACGTGTCATGCTGAGAAGTTAGTTATTGAAAAAGCCTTAAAAATAACAGCTCAAAGGTTTTTAAATGATTGTGATATGTGGGTTACCTTAGAACCCTGCGTTATGTGTGCAGGACTTATTAAACAGACTAGAATAAGGCGTCTTTACTACGGAGCAGAAGACAAAAAGGGTGGGGCAATTGATAACGGAGTTAGAGTTTTCTCAGATAACAAAACATCTATCGAAATATACTCAGGTTTTTCTGCAACTGAATCAGAAACATTATTAAAAGAATTTTTTCAAAATATAAGGTGACTTTAGAGTTTACCTATATCTCTTCTAAAGAAGCCATTATCCCAATTTATTTTCTCAACAGCCTTATATGCTTTTTGTCTGCAGTCTTGAACATTGTCTCCAATTGCTGTAACAGACAAAACTCTTCCGCCATTTGAAACAAGATTTTCATTGTCATTTTTTGCAGTACCAGAATGGAAAATTAATATATCATCTTCTTCATCAAATTTATTTAATGTAGGCAATTGAATTCCCTTTTTGAATGTCCCTGGATAACCTTTACTGGCTATCACAACAGTAATTGTAGTGTTATCAATAAGGTCAATGGAAGTGTTTTCAATATTTTTTGTAACGGTGTTGTGAACAATTTTTACCAAATCTGTGCTAAGTCGTGGAAGTACAACCTGTGTTTCAGGATCTCCAAATCTACAGTTAAATTCAATTACCTTAGGCCCTTGATCAGTAAGCATAACACCCGCATAAAGAATACCTTCATAAGGAACACCATCGGATCTCATCCCATCAATTGTTG
Organism: alpha proteobacterium SCGC AAA536-G10; assembly: GCA_000384615.1. Lineage (GTDB taxonomy): Bacteria > Pseudomonadota > Alphaproteobacteria > Puniceispirillales > Marisalimonadaceae > Marisalimonas. The sequence goes on from ARQU01000003.1 coordinate 18,049, forward strand.
GCATTATAATATTATTAAAAATATTTTTAGTTAATTCTTCATTTAGTGCTGGTGCCGGAGATATGGCTCCCATGCCTCCAGTATTTGGACCTTGGTCATTATCATAAGCTCTTTTATGATCTTGAGCTGTCCCAAGCAAAATTGCAGTTTTACCATCTGATACTGCAAATACACTTGCCTCAATGCCAGTAATTCTTTCTTCAATTAAAATAGATTTTCCTGCGTCTCCAAATATATATTCTTCCAGCATTTGAGTGGATGCCTCAATTGCTTCCTTAACTGTGTCGCAAACAACAACACCTTTGCCTGCAGCAAGACCATCTGCCTTTACAACACAATATCCATTTAACAATTCTATCTGATCTTTTGCATTATTTAGATCGCTACAATATTTAAAATTTGGTTGTGGAATATTATATCTTTTGCAGAAATTTCGAGAGAAGCTTTTTGATCCTTCTAACTGTGCAGCCTCTTTAGATGGTCCAAACGCATTAATGCCTAATTCAGATAATTTATCTTTTAAGCCAAGCACTAAGGGTATTTCAGGTCCTATGAAAACTATGTCTGCTTTCATGTCTTTTGCTAGCTTACATTGTCCATCGATATCGTCTGCAGCTATGGGATAACATTCAGCAAAAGTTTCAATCCCAGGGTTACCAGGGGCAACTATTAGCTTTGTTATTGATGAAGATTTTGATAATGAATAAGCAATAGCATGTTCTCTGCCACCTCCACCTACAACTAAAATATTCATGAATTATATACTCCAAAAAGCTTTAGATTTTGTTCAATATGCCATAGTATCAACTTATGATAAATATAAAGTTTTTTGAAATTTAATGGAAAATAATACTAACAATCCCATATATTCTGTAGGTGAATTTTCTCACGTTATTAAAAAATTAGTAGAAACAAACTTTAGTTATGTTCGTATTAGAGGCGAAATATCACGTCCCTCATTTCCTGGATCTGGTCACGTCTACTTTACTCTAAAAGATAGTGATGGAACTATTGCAGCAATAATCTGGAAATATACGATTCCAAGACTATCAATTAGACCTGAAGAAGGTATGGAAGTTATTTGTACTGGCAAAATCACAACTTTCGCAGGACAATCAAAATATCAAATTATTGTAGATAATATGGAAGTTGCAGGTGAGGGCGCACTTCTTAAAATGTTTGAAGATAGAAGGAAAAAACTGCTTGCAGAAGGATTGTTTAAACAAGAACATAAAAAACCAATACCTTACCTTCCTCAAATAATAGGTGTTATAACCAGTCCTTCAGGGGCTGTTATAAAAGATATTTTACATAGATTATCAGATCGTTTTCCATCGCACGTCTATTTGTGGCCTGTAGCCGTTCAGGGTCAAGGATCTGCCGAACAGATAGCTAATGCTATAGAAACGTTCAATGAATTTACAGACCAAACAAATATCAAGAAACCAGATCTACTTATTGTTGCTCGAGGTGGAGGTAGTTTAGAAGATTTATGGTCATTTAATGAGGAAATAGTTGTTAGAGCAGTTTTTAATAGTTCAATACCTGTCATCTCTGCTGTAGGACATGAAACAGATACAACATTAATTGATTTTGTCTCTGACTTAAGAGCACCAACCCCAACTGGTGCAGCAGAAAAGTCAGTGCCGGTAAGAGATGATTTAATAGCTAGAATTGGCGAACTAAACTTAAGACTTAAAACTTCATTTTCTAATAAATTAAATAATAATAAAGACCGACTTAATAATCTTATTAGACTTTTGGGAAAACCTGATCAGATATTTGATAATAAAAATCAAAAATTAGATTTTATTTACAAAGATATTGAAAATTTATTTAAGAATATTTTTATTGAACAAAAAAACAAAATTACTCAATTCACTCAAAGACTAACACCTCCAAAAGAATTAATAAGTAATTTGGACTCAAAACAACAACTGTTAGATACAAAATTTAAAAATTATTTAGAAAATATCTTAACAATCAAAGAAACAAAATTGAATTCATTAGGCCAGTTATTAGAAGCATCAAGCTTTAATAGGGTGCTTGATAGAGGTTTTTCACTTGTAATAGACAATGATGGGAAGCTGATAAAACTAAGTAGTGATGCTCCTGAAAATGCAAAAGTTAAGATAAAGTTTTCAGATGAAGTTAGATCTGCACAATTAGATTAATTAATGGTATATTTTTGATTGTATAAAATAATTGTTTAAGAAAACATGCAGATATGAATGTTAAAAAAATAAAAAATTTCTTTTTATTTCTTTTTTTTATTTTAATTCTGCAAAATCTTTCATTAGCGGAAGAGCAAAAAAATCTAATTATTTCTCAGTCAAATTCATATTCTAATAAAAATAGTACATTTATTTCCTTTGAAGATTTTAAACAAGAGTTTACATACACAAATTCTATAGGTGATTATTTTAGATCTATTCAAAGAGTCAAAATAAAATATTCAAGTGAAAATCTAATTAATAAAAATTCAGGTTTGTATGACGAAGTAGACGATTTAAAAAAACAAGAAATTTTAGACCTTATAAAACTATTAATTATAGAAGCTTGGAATAAAACAAATTTCAAAATAAATAAATTTTATTTTACTTTAAGTCAGTTAATAAAATTAACTAATGAACTAAAATACTCAGCTATTATTGAATTGGCTCTTGTAGAAGAGCAAAGAAAACTGTTGCTTCAATCTGTTGGGAGGCAAATCAATAAAGATGAATCATATTTTAGGCATCTCATTAATCATGCAAGATACGAAGTTTTTAAATCTTCTTTACATTTTGCCCAAAATTAAATTTTTAAAAATTAAATTTTATATAAGCTGAAGCAGAATTTACAATCTCTTGAGATTTAATGTGTTGATAATCTTTTGAAGAAGATAACAAAAACAAGAAATCTCCGAATTTAGATAATTTAGTTTTATAACCAACACTTAAGTCTATTTGACGTCCAGAAGGCTCGAGTTTAAAAGAGGTTTTCTCAAAATTTAGATCCCCATTTGTTTCATATAATTTTGGAATCAAAATAGAAGCGTTCCCTGATTCAATTCTTAAAGGTTGGTAGATACCGAAATGAATACTTTTTCTATTAGTTAAAGATTTTGAAACCTCTAATGCAAACATTGAAGATTTTAGATCGCTGATATTCTCTAACAAACCAACTCTGTCTACACCAAAATTAGTGGATCCTAAGGTGAACATAGAATTATAAGACCAATTGCTATGAAGCCAACCAAAAGAACTTGATCCAATATAATTAGTGTTAGCAAAAGATTTTTCAGCAAAAGCACCCGATATTGATGTTTCTAAAAAACCGTCCATTTCGTGAGTGGTTCCTAAAAAGAAGGAAGTGTTAGAATTTTCAGAATCTTTTGAATAAGATATAAATAAACCATTAGTTTCTAACGCATAATCTTTCGTTTTTCCGTCAAATAAACCAAATATTAATATTCCTTCATCCAAATTAATTATATTCCCAGCTGACAAACCCTGTTCGGAAGCGTTCATAAAAGGAATGCTAAATGGATTATCACTATCAATTCCACCTATCGTGTCATCATTACGTTCTATAAAAGACATAGAATTTTGTATATTAATGTTATTTCCAACAAAGGCAGTGTTTTCTTTTGATATTGGTAAAAATGTTAATAGATTGTCTTTAGTTACTGAAGGTTCCTTAATAGTAACAAACCCAAAACCATCATCATTTATTTTTTTACGAAAATGAGAATTAGAAATTTTAGTTGCAAAATTATTATTTTGACTTTTACTAGGTTTATAATGTCTAATTAATATCCCCATATTAAAAGCAAATCCACCATTTAGTGAATCATAAAAGTAAGCAGTTTTACCATTCAATCCATTACCTATTGCGTCACCAAAGGCTGGCCCAAGTCGGATGTTTGAGGATGAAATGTTAAACCTTCTTGCAGTATTAATATCGCCATACCTAGTGTTTAAAGAACTAGTTCCAGAAGATGGTACAATTATACTTGAAGTTTGAATGGGACCTAATGCTGTAGCTAAATCTAATAAACCATGACCAAACTCAGCGTTATAACCGTGAGTAATTCCATTAATAAATGAAGTTGTTCCTGTGGCAGTAAAAAAATCGTTATTTGCTGATGCGAGCATTCTGTCAACAAGTTGAGCAGGTGTGTGATTTGGAAATGCTTCGGATAGTAAAGCAACTGCTCCAGAAACTATTGGCGCTGCCATAGAAGAACCAGTATACGTAGAATATTCATTATTTGTAGATGTGTTAGCATCTCCTGTAGACGACCAAATATCTGTACCATCTGCAAAAATACAGAATTCTGCAGCTACTCCACATTGATTACCTACCCTTTTCATAGAGCTAGAAGATATTGTCCCGCCAACTAAGTTCAAATTTCCAACAGTTAGCCAAGCGTCAGCTAGTTCAGTGGCAACGACGGGCAAACCTGGTTGTAATGAAGCATTAGCAGAATTATAATCGTTACCGTTTGCAAACACAACTACACCAGTATTTTGAAAGTTTTGATAAGCAGTTATCATGTCTGCCCATTTACTTGTACTTCCACCTAACACTCCAGTTAAAGAAGCTGAATCAGAAGTAGAATTATTATTTTGGTAGGTTACTAATTCATCTATAGTTGTGCAGCCTGAACCAGTTTGGCAAGTTCCCCAACCCCAGCTATTATTTTGAGCAATGGCACTTTTATTTTTTGCTGTTGTAATTGCTGCATTTAACCTATCTTGGGAGTTTGTATATACAGAAGTGTCAGCGAAATCAGAAAGGTGTAAGCTCGCATTATATGCGACACCCATCATGCCGTAATCTCTATCATCTCCAAATGTTCCAGACAAAAAATTTGAATTATTGCTGTTATAATCACCTGCAATAGTTCCTGCAACATGAATTCCATGCCAACTTGTACCATCACTTCCAGCAGTTAAAGTACCATCGTTGGTAATTTTAGATGCTGCAACTTTATCAGCAAATTCTTTATGTGTTCCAAGGTGATAATCCGTGTCATATACAGCTATTGTCTTTCCAGATCCACTTAATCCTCTTGCAAATGCATTATTTATACCGACAAGGGTATACGGATTAATCGTTGATGCACCTGTCCCTTGACCAGACCAATTACCTCCACCATAGATTGAATTATCATACTCTTTTCTAGCTTTCCAAGTGGTATCTAAATTTGCATCATATGAAAAAGTCGTTGATTCATCAAGAAAAGTTGATGAGCCACCCCCACTTGAAGACCCTCCACCGCCACCGCCGCCGAGTGCACCAAGCCCTGCGATACCAGCTATAACTGGCATATTGGATGAAGAGGCTTCTTTAGTATCTATGTCATCATTTTTATCTACTTCTGCAACATCAGTTTTTTTTGGTTTTTCCTTATATACTAAAGTTAAACCTTGAGAAGCTACAACTTGCAGAATTATATTTTTTTTGATTTTAAAAATTGTTTTTTTATCTTTACCTAATTTTTTGGATAGTCTGATAAGAACCTGTCCTTTTATTTTATCTGTACTCGATTTTGGTAAAAGATTATCAAATTGATCTAAATTATTAGCATCTAGATTTTTATCTTTTTCGTCTGAAATATTTTTTAAAAAATTATTAACTTTTTTTTCATCTAGATAATTTTTTAAAATAATTTGAATTGAATTTTTGAAATCTGTCAAATTTTGTAAATTCAAAGAACTTATGTCTGATTTAAAAATCTGGTTTTTGGTTGATTGATCCAATGTAGAAGACTTAGATGAAAACATTAAGCTAAAGAAATTACTAATTGGATCTTTAGCAAATGAAATTGTCGGCTGAAATATAAATATTGAAACCAATGCAAGGCTAGTAGCCATTTTAATTTTATATGTCAGATTCAAAATAAGTTTCCTAAAATAGACCAATAAAATTATTCAGCGCCCAAATTAATGAACATGTAAAGTATATTTTTCAAAATAAGATTTTTATTTGTTAAATCAATGAATTAAATTTACTCAAACTAACTTTAAGTAAGAAAGACTTATGCTTCTTTATGTATGATTCGTTTTACCCCAACGTCTATGAGCCCAAAGCCATTGTTCTGGTTTATCAATTATCCATTCTTCTATTCTAGACGAGATTAATCTAGTTATCTCATAGACAGCTTTATCTTTTTCTAAATTTTTTGGAATTTTTAGTTCTTTCTCTACGCTCATCTTAAATTTTATTCCTTTAAAACGTTCAACTCTGACCATATAAATTGGGACATCCCACTTTAAAGCCATAACTGCTGCAGCTTGCGGTGTTGGTGTTTCTATTCCAAAAAAAGGAACCTTTATTCCCTCTCTTAAAAGTTGATCACCAGTAAGCCCAACGACTTCACCACTTTTAAGTTTCCCCGCCATTCCAATGGCTGCAAGGCGACCCTTTTTATAAAAATCAGCATTGGCATCTTTATTTCTATGAATTTGTATTTTATTCAATATCCAATTATTGATTGGTCTAAAAACGTATCCAGCTCTTCTTCCTGCCAGGTCACCAACTCTTAAAAGAAATTCCCAATTGCCCATATGAGCGCCCACTAAAATGGCAGGACCTTCTTTTATTTTATCTAGACCTTCTGTTTCTAACTTACCTAACTTTATCAATTTATTTACATGTGGCATTTCTCCAATAGTTTGCCCAAGCATAAACCAATGTTGAGATGCAAGTTTATTTATCTCTTTTTGTGGTTTTTTAGGAAATGCAATCTGCATATGTGTTTTCACACGATTATTATAAGACGTAAGTGGAGCGATTAAGCGTATTAGCGATCCACACAAATAAGATGAAATTTTATAAGGAAGAATTTTGAGTATCAAAAAAAGGGGAATAGATAGCGCTGCAGCTATTGGATCATGAATATATCTGTCAAAATGTTTTTTGACACGAAAACTTAAAGGATCAGCCATTTAGTTTTTCCTGTAAAAAAGACTTCAAGAAAGATTTATCTTTGATGTCTAATTTCATCTCTATTGGTAGAAAATTAATAATGTTTTTATTACAATTTATTTTCACATAATCTTTTTCTGTGGTAATAAGTTTTAAATTTTGGCTATTTGCTTCTAATATTAATTTATCTATATCCTCATTTTTATATTCATAATGGTCAGGATATGTTTTTGTAGACGTAACATTGAAACCATTTTCTTTTAGTGTTTCATAAAATTTATTTGCATTTGCCAGTCCACAAAATGCTAATAATTTTTCATTTTTAATTTCCGGTGATTTCATTATTCTAACTTTAGAATTAAAAATAGTTTTATTATAGATGTTGTTAAAATTAAAATCTTTATTATTATTCCCAGTAAATACAATGGCATTAATTCTCATAAGACCTTGACTTGCCGGCTCTCTTAAGGGACCTGCGGGAATACAAAACTCATTTCCAAATTTTAAATTCTTATCTACTAATAAAAATTTAATATCTTGTGCTAATTGATAGTTTTGGAGACCATCATCCATTATAATTATATTAAAATTATCTTTATGTTTCTCAATTAATTTAGCCCCAAGAGATCTATCTTTTGAGACAATTGTTGGGCCAACTTTGTTCAATAATAGTGCCTCATCACCGACATCTTGAAAGTTATGCGTATCTTTAACTTTTATTGGTCCTTTGAGCAGCCCTCTATATCCTCTAGTTAAAAAAACTGGTTTATATCCTAATTTTTTTAAAAGTTTATAGGTATAAATTGCAAATGGAGTTTTTCCTGTTCCACCAATAGTAAGGTTTCCAATGCAAATAACTTTTAACTTTGATTTATATTTTTTTTTATATTTTTTTTTAAATAATGAAATTACAATCCATATTAATGATAACGGGAAAAATAGAAAGCTTAGAATTTTTGAAGATAAATTATTTTGATACCAAAATTTTGGTGCTATAATCATGTTTAGACAACATTTTCTATACTACTTTGATTTAATAGTTCAAGTAAATGAATACTTGCTTCGTCAGCACGTTGTTGAGCATAACCAGACGCTATTAAGCTGTTTTTCCCCATATCCTCTAAACGTTCTTTGTTACTTATCAACTCAAAAACATTATTAAGAAAATTTTCATTCATATTAGGTCCTTTTTCTATTTGTATTGCTCCTCCAGACCAAACAAGATCTTTTATTTGAGCATCACATTTTTCTGAATGAGGCCCCATTATTACTGGCTTGCCAAATTGAGAAGCTTCCGAAGGACTGTGACCTCCAACGGGAACCATGGATCCTGCAACATAAACCAAATCTGCCACTTCAATAAGAGAACCCATTTCGCCCATGGTGTCTGATAAGTAAAACTTATCATTTTTTGATGGGTAATCTCCTTTACTTCTACATTTTATATCAAATCCTGCTGATTTTACTCTATTTTGTATACTTATACTTCGTCTTATTTGACGAGGTGCAATAATTATTAAAACGTTATCTTGGGAGTTTTTTCTCAATAAATCAGCTAATTTAATCATTAACTCTTCTTCTCCTGGATGAGTAGATGAAGCTAGTATAATTTTCTTTTTTACCAGATTTTTTTTTAAATTTATTATGTAATTTTGGTTAATAGGTGGTTTTTCAGCAATAGACTTTAAACTAGTTAAACTTTTAACGTTTTTAGCGCCTAATTTTTTGAAAAGCGCTTCTTGCTTTGGATCTACCGCTAAAACATCTGTTACTTTCCCAAAAATTTTCTTTGCTAAAAAAAAGCCAAATCCAGTCCAGAAACGAGCAGACTTATCAGACATTTGAGATGAAGCTAAGATGGTAGGAATTTTAGAGTTTGCTGTTAAATAAATCAAATTAGGCCAAAAATCTGATTCTAGAAAAACTGCCATATTTGGTTTCCAATGGCCTAAAAATTTAGATACAAAATCAGGGTGATCATAAGGGTGATATTGGTGAATTGCAGGTAAACCTTTTTTTATTTTGTCTTTAATAAGTTTTGCCGCTGAAAGTGTGTTTGTAGTTAATAAAAAAATTTCTTTTTTGTTAATGCCATAACCATTTTTTCTCATAGAATTAGCTAGTGCTAGAGCCGCAACTGACTCACCAACGCTTGTGCCATGTAACCATACGAGAGTACCATCTGGTCTATTATTTTTTGAAATTCCAAATCTTTCATTAATTCTATGTATATCTTCCTTCCCTTTTTTTTGGCGCCTGTCTAAATAGCAAGGTAAAATAAATTTTACTACTCCCCATAAAAAATTGTACGTAGTTAGTGACATCCATTATCCCATAAAATTTTAAATTAATTTAGTTAACTCTATTCTCTACTCGCATTGTTAGGCGTTTGATTTCATGTTCAAGATCTTGTCTTACTATTTCTAACTCTGCCCCATTTAACTCTTTTCTTACATTTATTGGCTTGCCAAAGCTATATATACCTTTTGAGAAAGGGTATGGTATCACAAAACTATCCCATGAATTAATTAGCTTGAACTTATTAGTAGCCCAAACAAGCGGTATTATTGATGTGTCAGTCATTTGAGCTAATTTAATTATACCCTCTTTTACTTTTTCTTTAGGGCCTTTGGGCCCATCTGGTGTAATTGCAACACTTTCACCTAATTTTATACATTTGACCATTTTTCTAAAAGCCTGCATTCCCCCTTTTTTCGAAGATCCTAATATGACATTCATACCAAGGTGCTTGAATACCACCGAAGTAATCATACCGTCCGAATGACTAGATTGTAGTGCATTAATAATTCTGTTTCTTGGCAAAAGATGTGGTCCTAAAAATAATCTGTTATGCCAACAACAAAAAATATATTTTTTATCACTGTTAAATATATTTGATTTTTGATTCTCAACTAAATATTCCCATTTTATTGAACGCAATATTAAATTTGATATAGAATAAAATAAAAAACCTATAAAATTTTGACCAATATTAGTTTTGCTAAAACGTTTTATAATACGCATTTATTGATCCATAATGTTGATTGATAAAGTAAATAAAACTTAATTTAAAATTACACAAAACAAAATAACTATCTATACATATAATTTATATTATAAGTTATTATTAGGTTGATATTAAAGCAAATTAATATGAAAAGTATTAAATGATTACTGATGTTAATAAAGTAATAATTAAAAATTTTTGGAATGATTTTGTATCAAAATATAAATTTCATGTCATTACAGCTTTTTTTTTATTAATTTTAGTTGCTGCAACTTCTTCAGTTTACCCGTATTTGATACAACTTGTCTTTGATGGTTTGTTAGATAACAAAAATAATGACTGGATAATATTACCCATGATTATTGCGTTTGTAGCCGTAATTAGAGGAATAGCCATGTTTTTTCAAATAAAACAAGTATCTAAAATCTCTTTATCCATTTCAGTTGATATTCAAAAAAAGTTAAGTAGGCATTTAATAAATACTGACCTAATGGAACTTAGTAAATTTTCATCGGGAAACCATGTGTCCAGAATAATGAATGACGTCATCTTAATAAGAGACGGTTTTGAAAGAAGTATAAATAATTTAATCAGAGACACTTTGACAATAATTGCATTAATGTCTTATCTCATTTGGTTAGATTGGCTTTTATCAATATTAGTATTTGTTATATATCCTATTGCTTTTCAGCCAATTTTAAGAATTGGAAAAAAACAGAAAATTATAGCAACTTCTCTTCAAGAGCAAATGGAGATAGTAACTTCTACTTTAACAGAAATGTTGCAGGGTATAAGAATGGTAAAATCATATAATTTAGAAAATATGGAAATAAAAAGGTCAGAAAGTGTTCTAAACAATCTTTTTTCTAAAATGTTTAACCTTGTGATTGGAAGAGCAAAAATTTTACCTATTTTAGAGATTTTAGGAGGTATCGCAGCTGCTTGTGTTATTGGTTTAGCAAGTTATAGGGTGTCTTTAGGTGGACTATCACCTGGAAGTGTAGTAGGTTATGTTACTGCTTTACTAATGATAGCACAGCCCGCAAGAGCTTTGGGAACTTTTAATGCTGTCTTACAAGAAGCTGTTTCCGCACTTGGTAGAATATATTTACAATTAAGTACTATACCTAAAGTTAATAGTTTGTCTTCAGCTCCAGATATAAAATTACCTAAAAACAAAGCTCCAACAATAATTTTTAAAAATGTAAGTTTTTCTTATAATAAAAAATCTGATGTTTTAAATAATATTAATTTCTCTATAAATTCAGGATCTAAAGTGGCGTTAGTAGGCCAAAGTGGAGCGGGAAAATCTTCAATAATTAATCTTATTTCAAGGTTTTACGATCCAGTATCTGGAGAAATTTTTATCAACAAACAAAACATCAAAGAAATAAATGTAAATTCGCTTAGAAATAATATTGCACTAGTTAGTCAAGACACAATCATATATAACAAGAGCTTTCAGGATAATATTAAATTTGGAAATTTAAAAGCACATGACAAAAAAATTAGAGAAGCTGCAAAAAATGCAGGAATTCATGATTTTATTAGCGCTTCTTTAAACGGTTATGAAACTATTGTTGGGGAAGGTGGCAATATTTTATCTGGTGGTCAGAAACAGCGTATATCGATTGCAAGAGCAATACTTAAAGATGCTCCAATACTACTTCTGGATGAAGCGACAAGTTCTCTTGACGCTGATACTGAAAATGATATTAATAAGACTTTAGAAAAATTAACAAAAAATAAAACTACTATTACTGTTACGCATAGATTATCTAATATTATAAATTCTGATCAGATAATTTTATTTAATAAAGGTAAGGTGGTCGATATTGGTGTACATGAAGAATTAATTAAGAAATCATTATTATACAAAAAATTATATAATGTTAAGAATTAAATTAAAACTACTCCCTTCGCAAAATATCATCCAAAAATCTACTTACCCACCACACAGATCTAAAACTATTCTCTAATTTTTCAGGATTATATTTATTTATAACCCAATCCATGAATTTAATTTTATTTTTTTTATAGTTAATTGAATAACTTTCAATGAAGGTATCTAACACACCAGATTTAGCCCATTTTACGTGCAAATATTTCCATGAAAGTTGTTTTATAGCAACGTCAGGATGCTGTTTTTTATAAATAATCATATATAAGGCACACATAATACCGGCTCTGTCTGCACCTGATTTACAATGAATTAAAGCTGGATATTTAATGCTTTTAAACAATTTCTCAGCGTTGAAAATCATTTCTTTTTCAGGTGCAGCTCGTGACCTGGCTCTAAAATCAATTAACTTTATATTATATTTACTACAAGCCTCATTTTCCAACAACCAACCACCATCTTTTCTAACTCCTCTTAGGTTCACAATGGTTTTAATACCAAGTTTGCTATATTCTCTAATCCTTGATGGAGTAGGCATATTGCTTCTATAAAGGTTTTCATCAACTTTATGAAAATTATTATAGCAAAATCTTAAAAATCCATGATCTTTGATAATCATGTCAAACCAAGCTAAAAATCTATTGAACCTAAATTGTTTAAATTTTGTCTTCAATTAATTAATTTCCTGCAATAGTCATTCCCTCAATAAGTAAAGTTGGGCAATTTATAGAATGAGAATAATCAATATCATTAGCAGGTTGAAGTGTCATAAACATTTCTTTTAAGTTACCTGCTATAGTAGCTTCAGTTATTGGGTTTGAAAATTCCCCATTTTTTATCCAAAAACCACTTGCACCTCGACTATAATCACCTGTAACCATTGATACACTACTGCCAATCATGTCGGTTACGTAAAATCCGTCACTTACATTTGCTATTAATTGTACTGGTGTAACTTCACCTGGAGTTAAAATTAAATTAGAAATACCTGGAGCAGGAGGTCCACTAATGCCTCGTTTAGCATTTCCTGTCGGTGCCATGTTTAATTGTTTTGCTGAGGATAAATCTAACAGCCATTGTTGAAGGACACCCTCTTTTATTAATAAATTTTTTGAAGACCCCAAACCTTCTCCGTCAAACAATCTCGAAGCGAGTCCTCTCTTTAGAAATGGATCATCAACTAAATTGATAGATTTATTTGCTATTTTTTTGTTTAGCATATCTTTTAAAAAACTTGTTTTTCTTGCTATTGCAGATCCATTGATAGCAGAGGCAAAATGACTTGCTATTGACCTTGACACTCTAGGGTCAAATATAACTGGATATTTACCTGTCACAGGTTTTTTGGCTCCCATTCTTGCTAATGTTTTTTTTGCAGCTTCAAGACCAATTTTTTTTGAATTTGTGAGGTCCTCTCCAAAGACTTTTGAAGAGTAATCATAATCTCTTTCCATTTTTCCATCTTTTTCGGCAATCACAACAACTGAAACACTATGATTAGATTTTTTTTTATTTCCAAAAAAACCATTAGATGTCATCAAAAGTGTTTCTCCTTCACCCCAAGATGCGTCTGCTCCATCACTATTAGTTATTCCTTTGACACTTAAAGCCGCGTCTTCAACTTCAGAAGCTCTATCCCTAATAATATCTATGTTTGGCTCAACTTTGTCATAGCTTTCAATAATAGCTTTATTATTTAATGGAAATTTATGAAGTAGTTCTTTATCAGCAATAAAACTGAAATTGTCTTGAGGAGCAATTTTAGCCATTTCAACAGCTCTTTTTGCAACATCTTTAATAGCACTCTCAGAGTTTTCATTTGTTGAAACTGAGGCAATTTTATTATCAATAAATACTCGTAAGCCAGTATCAAAATCTTCATATCTTTCTATATTTTCGTCTTTACCTAATCTTCTGGTAAGTGAAACGCCTCTACTTCTAGATAAAACACAATCGGCAGCTGTTGCTCCTTTTGAGATGGCTGTTTCTATTAAAAGGTTCATTATATCTTTGTCATTAAGTTTTTGTGCACACATTCAAAATAAGTCCTATAAAAAATAAAAATTACAAAAAAATTTATTCTTGAGTTATTAATATACTGTTCAAGTTGTTGCAATGTTTATAAGTATTAAAAAAGGTTAAAATGAAAAAGAATGTTTTTATAGATGGTGAAATTGGAACTACTGGCTTACTAGTTCATGAAAAATTAACAAAACACCCCAACGTCAATATCTTATCAGTTAATCAAGATAAAAGAAAAGACCTTAATTATAAAAAAGAAATGTTCAAAGCATCAGATATATCTTTCTTATGTTTGCCGGATGATAGTGCAGTTGAAGCTGTTCAAATAGCTAATCAACTAGGAAATAAATCTCCAATAATAATTGATGCTTCAACAGCTCATAGGACAAATCCAGATTGGGCATACGGTCTTCCAGAATTAGGCTTAGAATTTAGAAAAAAGTTATTACACTCTAAACGTATTGCTGCTCCTGGATGTTATTCCACTGGTGCAAACGTGATCCTAAAGCCCCTTTTAGAAAACAATTTTATAAGCCATAAAAATCCAATAGTAATTAATGCTGTAAGTGGCTATTCTGGAGGAGGAAAGGCAATGATAAATTACTTTAAAGAAAAAGATCATGAGCCTTTTTTTAATTATGGATTAAAATTAAATCATAAGCATTTACCTGAAATTATATATCATAATAATTTAGAGTTAACCCCAATTTTTAGTCCATCTGTTGGAGATTTTATTCAAGGTATGATTGTATCAATACCAATACATTTTCAATGGTTTAAAAAGAAAATTAACACTCAAATAGTTCGGTCCTGTATGGAGGATTATTATTCAGGTGCACATTTTATAAAGGTTTTGAAAAAGGATGAAGGAATTAGCCCCCAAGGTTATTTTAGGCCAGATAATTTAGTTGGTACTAATAATTTAGAAATAAGTGTTTTTGGCAATGATGATAATAATCAATTAATAATATCATCAAGGTTAGATAATCTAGGCAAAGGAGCTTCTGGCGCAGCTATTCAATGCATGAACATAGCTCTTGGATTTGATGAAACTTTAGGTTTATAAATTTCCAGGTGATTTTATAAGATGGGAAAAAATGAAAATGATGAATTATTTCCTAATCTATCTTTTTACAATAGAGCTGTAGGTTACCCGTATTTTGCCCCCAATTATTCTTTTTCTTTTTATAAGGGTCAATTTGTGAAAGGAATATGTTTTGATTTAGATAAAAGAACACCCATTTTGTCTATCGGATCAAATAGGTCACCTTATCAATTAAAAAGAAAGTTTTCTTTGATTCAAGACATATGCGTTACTCCAGCAACATTATATGACTCTGACATAGTATATGCAGCGTCTGTATCAGCTTATGGATCAATGCCAGCTACACAATGGCCTTGTGAAGGAGCAAAAGTTGATCTTAACGTATTATGGCTCAACGAAAGTCAATTAAATATAATGCACTTAAGTGAGGCCTTGGGAGTTGCTTATAATTTTGTAAAATTGAAATTAGGAACTGTAAAAATAAAGGAATTTGAATGGCAAAAAGAAATATATGGATATGTGTCTATACCAGGTGCTTTTTCTTTTAATGAAAATAAACCCAAAAGATTATCGGCGTTAAAAGCGCAAAACATTAATTTAAAAGGTATCTATGAAAGTGAGGCACTTATTTATCTCAAAAATTTTTTAGATGTTAACGATAAAAATTTGTCACAGTGGCTAGATGATGTAATAAACGACAAAATTTATAGGCTTGAAATTCATAAGGTACTTAAATCTAAAGCTATAAAACCTCAAAATCCTAATTGGGATGTACTTGAAACAAATTTAAAAGGTGAATTGATTATTTAATCATATATCAGATCATTGCTTTAATGCCTTTCCAACCTTAAAATTATAATTATTATGAATATGCTTAGAGCTAAATTGTAAAGTATCCTTTTTTTTTAAAAGAATATTGAGAAATATGTTATCTTTTTGATATTTAAATACATAAACCAATTAAAATTAAGAAATATATGCTGCTTATTAGCACATTTTCCATAACATAAAGCCTTTTTTGGTTTACAATGATAATTATTATCAATAATTAAATCATTTAAAATCAATATGTTAGCAAAAAAGGTAAAAAAAAAATGTGTTTTATTAACTTTTATTTGTTGCCTAACTATAAATTCCAATTTACTATTTTGCTGAATATGTATAATTTGCATAGAATCTAGCAGTTGCTAGAAATTAAACATGACAAGTATAAGGGGAGTTTATAAATGTCTTTTTTAAAATATTTAATACCGGCTACATTATTAGCTGGACTTCCAGCACTTGCTTATGCAGGATCTCACGCTAGTGGTAACCTGGATCCAAGCGATGGTGTTGGTATAAGTTTTTGGATAATATCTATTGCCATGGTTGCAGCAACTGTTTTTTTCTTAATGGAATCATTGAGAGTTAAAGGCAAGTGGAGAACATCTCTAGTTGTTGGTGCTCTAGTTACTTTAGTGGCAGCTGTTCACTATTTTTACATGAGAGATGTATGGGTATCTACTGGTGCATCACCTACTGTATTTAGATATGTTGATTGGATAATCACAGTTCCATTACAAATGATTGAATTTTATTTAATCTTAGCTGCTTGTACAGCCATTGCTGGCGGAGTATTCTGGAGATTATTTGTTGGTTCACTAGTAATGTTAATTGGTGGATATCTTGGTGAGGCTGGTTTTATCAACGCTACACTAGGATTTGTTATCGGAATGGCTGGTTGGATATTCATTCTTTATGAAATCTTTGCTGGTGAAGCAAGTAAAGTTAATGCTGCTGAAGCTCCAGACTCTGTAAAAACAGCTTATAATACTATGAAATGGATCGTTACAATTGGATGGGCGATTTATCCAATAGGTTATTTCATGGGTTACATGGCTGGCGGTGCAGACGCAAACAGCTTAAACATTATTTATAACTTAGCCGACGTTGTTAACAAAATAGCATTTTGTTTAGCTATATGGGCAGCGGCTGTTACAGAATCAGACGCATAAAATCAAATTTATAATCACTTAAAGCCTGTAGGTAAAACTACAGGCTTTTTTTTTAATATATTTAAATTCATAATATAGAAATTATTAGAAATAATGGACGGATCAGTAAAAGTACAAAAGAAAATTAAAAGTATTGTAATTGGTGGTGGTTTTGGTGGTATTGCTGCTGCTCTTAGATTAAGGGCGCTAGGTCACCAAGTTACATTAATAGAAAAATTAGGTTGTCTAGGAGGTAGGGCACAAGTTTTTAAGAAAAATGGTTTCAAACATGATGCAGGACCGACAGTAATAACCGCTCCTTTCTTGTTTGACGAACTTTTTGAGTTATTTGGTGAAAACAGAAAGGATTATGTTGAATTTAAACCATTAGATCCGTGGTACAGATTTCATTTTCACGATGGTCAAACTTTTGATTATTCTCAAACAATTGAAAAAACAAAAAAAGAAATGAAAAAATTTTCGGTTGAAGATGCTAATAATTATGAAGGTTTGTTAAACGCGTCAAAATCAATTTTTGACGTTGGCTTTACAAAGCTTGCAGACAAGCCATTCAATTCATTCTCTTTTATGTTGAAACAAATTCCTTCTCTTCTCAAATTAAAGAGTTATTTAACTGTCTCTCAATTAGTAAACAAATATATCAAAAATTCAAATCTGAGAGCGGCATTTTCAATACATCCATTATTAGTGGGAGGGAACCCATTTTCAACTACTTCTATATACGCCTTGATACATTTCTTAGAAAGAAATTGGGGTGTGTATTTCAGTATGGGCGGAACTGGAAAACTAGTTGAAGAATTAACAAAACTACTTAAGCGATCTGGTGTCGAAGTGAAGTATAATACCGATATTAAAACTGCATATCAGAAGAATGGTAAAATTGAAAAATTGGAGAGTATGGTCGGAGAAGTTTTTCTTCCAGATAATATCGTTTTTAACGGAGATCCACCAACTTTTTATAAAGAAATCTTGAAATCTAATAGTTTATTCGAAAAAAGAAAAAAATTTTTACCTGAGAAGTTGACTACTTATTCCATGGGAATGTTTGTTTTGTTTTTTGGAACAAAAAAACAGTATCCCAAAATAGCTCATCACACTATTTGGTTGGGAAAAAGATTTAAAGGCTTATTAAAAGATATTTTTGATAATAAAATTTTAAGCGAAGATTTTTCGCTTTATATCCATAGACCTACTGCAACAGATCAAAGCTTTGCTCCTAAGGGGTGTGATAGTTTTTATGTTTTATGTCCAGTTCCAAATTTATTAGGCAATGTTGACTGGAGTGTTGAAGGTAGTAAGTTACAAGCTAGAATTGTTAAAGCCCTTGAACTTACCATTTTACCTGATTTACAAAAAAACATATCAGATGATTTTTTCATGACACCTATTGACTTTAAAAATAACTATCGATCAACTCATGGCGCTGGTTTTTCAATTGCACCAAATTTTTCTCAGTCAGCGTGGTTTAGGTATCACAATAAAGACCCTCATATTAATAATTTATACTTTGCTGCTGCTGGAGCACATCCTGGAGCAGGTGTCCCAGGTGTTTTATCATCAGCAAAAATTGTAGAGAGTCTAATAAAATAAAAGAGTGCATTAATGGACAACCATATCGATAATGCTAAATTAACACTTAAAAGAAATGGTAAGAGTTTTTATTGGGCAGGTAAATTTTTATCAGAAGAATATATTAACAGAGCCGCTGAACTATATAGTTTTTGTAGAGCTTTAGATGATATTGCAGATAGCGGTAATCCTTCATCGCTAAAATGTCTTAAAGGTATAAAGTTTAATCTTAATAATAATTTATATTCAGATATAGAAAATTCTTATTCAATTAAATATCCAAAATTCTTTAATTCTTCTTCCAACAAAGCGGCAGTCGATTTAATTGATGGTCTGATTTTAGATCAAAATAGCATTTTATTTAGAAATGAGTCCGAACTAATAAGATATTCATATCATGTTGCAGGGACAGTTGGATTAATGATGTGTGACGCTTTAAAATGTGAAAATAAAAATGCAAAACTATTTGCTATTGATCTTGGAATTGCTATGCAAATGACAAATATAGCAAGAGATGTCTTAGAGGATGCCAAAATGGGAAGGCGATATATACCTGCTAGCTGGATTAATAATATTTCTCCAGAAGACATTGTTTTAGCAGTTAAAAAAAATGACTCAAAAAAATATGACATAATCTCTAACGGTATAAAGAGATTATTAACATTAGCTGATAAATATTACATGAGTGGTGCAATGGGTTTTAGATACTTACCCTTTAAAACAAGGGTCGCAATTTCAATTGCTTCTGGTGTTTACAGACAAATAGGTGTCCAGTTAAAGAGTAATGGCTATAATTGGTATAGTGGTCGACACGTAACTTCTATTTTGACAAAAGCGAGGATTACAATAGTTAAAATTATAGAAGAAATATTCAGAAGAAAAGTTGTAACACAACACCAATTCGAACTTCATAAATTTTTAAAAGAGCTTTTGTAGGTTGGAAAATAAAAAAATTAATATTATTGGAGGTGGATGTGCAGCTTTGTCACTAGCCAGATTGAGTGCTCATTTGCCAGATTATAGTTTCAATATTTATTCAGGAGATGGTTCTAACGCATATGACGATCATTATTGGGGATTTTGGAAGACTAATGTGAATGTTGATGCTTATGACAATGCCAATCATACTTGGACAAAATGGGCGATTAACACAAATGTTTCTAGCCAAGTTCTTTCTTCTATAAATCACCCTTACTGTGTAATTAAAAGACATAAATGGTTAAATTTTTGTAAAAGTGAATCTAAAACTTCAAAAGTAAAAATCTTCAATGAAAATATATTTGAAAAAAATGGTAGTTTATTTTTAAATAATAAGAAAATTCAAGGTGATATAATTTTTGATAGTAGACCTCCCCAAATTTTATCAAATATTTTATTACAACATTTTGAGGGGTTTGTAGTCACTTCAAAGAAAAACGTTTTTGACCCAAAAACAGTGATTTTAATGGATTTTAGGTGTGATCAATCTAAAGGTATTCATTTTATTTACTTATTACCGTTTACTACAAAACAAGCTTTAGTTGAGTCAACAATTTTTTCAAAAAATATTGAAGGTAAGGAGTTTTATTCAAGTGAGATTTCAAAATATCTTAAAAAATACTTTAATTTGACGGAATTTCGTAAAAGTAATTTCGAAAAAGGCGTTATACCAATGCATCATATTTCTTTAAATTCAAAAGGGAGATATAATATTGGTACAAGAGGAGGTGCTGTAAGGCCATCATCTGGATATGCTTTTACTTTTATCCAAAAACAAGTAACTCAAATTATAGAACAATTAGTCAAAAGAGAGAAAATTAACACTAAAATTCATAAAAATGTTGATTTATTCTTAGATAAAATTCTAATAGACGTGTTAGATAAATTTCCTGAAATTGCTCCTAAAATATTTTCAAATTTAGCTAAAAGTATCAATGGAGATGAAATGGCAAAATTTATGTCTGGAAATTACTCTTTTGCTACAGCCTTTAAGATTATTCTATCTATGCCTAAGATACCCTTTATCAAATCCTTTTTTTCTGTTGTTATTAGATAATGATTAACTTTTCACTTAATTGGTGGGATTATATTGCATTATTTTCAATAATCTTCATTGGTATTCCACATGGAGCTCTGGATGGTGCGATTTCCATTACATTGGGTTATACCAAAAAAGTTAGATTACAATTATACTTTATCTTAACTTACATATTTGTTTCATGTTTAATAATAGTGCTTTGGTATTTTTTACCTGTAATTACTTTAATTTTATTTCTATTTACAAGTATTATTCATTTTGGTTGTGGTGACTTAGATTGGAAAAGGAGTAGATTCTACTTCATTGGTGGATATGTTCATGGAGGTTTAATTGTTTTAGGTATTATATTTCTTAACAAGATTGAGGTAAACCGTTTCTTTGAAATACTGTCAGGAGATGAACTACATTTATTATGGACAAGTCTATATCTAGGAATATTTTTATGGATTATTGCAATAATATATATTTGTTTAAACTATAGTAAAATTAATATTTCAAACCATTACATCAAGATTGCATTATCTATTTCTTTAGTACTGTTGCTGCTTCCACCTTTGCCTGCTTTCGCCATTTATTTTTGTTTAATACATAGTTTTCATCATATTAGAAGAATTATACCAACATTATTGAGTTTTATGGAAAAACAAAAAGCTATATTCCTTATGATAATTTTTTCGGTTTTTAGTTGGATTGGCTGTGGAATAGCTTTTTATTATTTGTCGAATTTAAACACCTATACAGACACAATATTAAAAGTGACTTTCGTTGGGCTTGCAGCGTTAACCTTCCCTCACATGATTTTAGTGGACGGTATTTTTAGATCAAAATTTAAAATTTAATAATAATATTCAAAAAGTTAAATGGGAACTTAATGCAGAAGCTGTCAATATTAACCCTGGTGTTACATTTGATTTAAATATTTTTAACGGACTATTGTTTTCTAAATTTTTCAATTTAACAACTTGACTTACGTAATGAAATCCACATAGAAAAACCCCAATGAACCAAACATAATTTGCATTCAGTAAATATCCGCTAAATAATAACAGAAAAAACGTAATAAAATACGAGCTGCCAACAAAAACACTTAAAAAATTTTTTGCTGACACAGCTGAATTTTTAATACCCAAAACTTCATCTTCATTTTTGTCCTGACAACCATAAATTGTATCATAACCAATAATCCAGAAAACCGTAGCAATGTACATAATCAATATACCAAAATTCCATTCTTCATTAGCAGAAGACCATGCCGTTGGGACAGCCCAACTAAATGTAAGCCCTAAAAAAATTTGAGGCCATTTTGTAAATCTTTTTGCCAAAGGATATATTATAACTAATGGTATTGCAGCAATCGCTACAAACCATGTGTAAATATTAAGCTGGTATAAGCAAAAAAAACCAATCAACAACATTAATATTAAAAAATACAAAGCTTTAAGATTTGAAATTTCTCCTTTAGCAAGTGGTCTATTCATAGTTCTTGAGATTTTTTTATCAATATCTTTGTCCCACAGATCATTAATTGTACATCCAGCAGCTCTCATAACAACTGAACCTATAAAAAATATGAACATAAGTTTAATGCAAGTGAGTAAATCCAAACTAGTCAAAGGAAGCACCCACCATCCAGGCAATAGAAGAAGCCAAAAACCAATAGGCCTGTCAAATCTCCCTAGTCTTATCCATTTTAAGGAGCTTTTTGGAAAAACAGACCACCAACCATTTTCCAAAATATCTGAATTATTTAGTTTTGGCATATTCATAAATAATGCAATATCATCATAATTTAAGGTAATCAATCTACTATGAAATTAATTTTTTAAGAGTATGGTTTTATGAAATGATAAATTTATCTTATCATGCTAAAATTAGGTTGTATGTTCCTAATGAATTAATTTTAACAAAAAGAACAGAGTTAAATAAAAAACAATCTCATTATTTAATGAACGTAATGAGAAAAAAAATACATGACACTTTTTTAGTTTTTAATAGTATTAATGGAGAATTTTTAGCCAAAATTCAATCTAATAATAAAAAATTAATATCAGTTGATATTATAAAAAAAATTAGAGATCGAGAAGAACAAACTGATTTGTGGGTATTGTTCGCACTTGTAAAGAAAACACCTACAGAATACATAATCCAAAAAGCAACTGAGTTGGGAGCCTCAAAAATTGTTCCTTTAATTACAGAACGAACTGTAACTAAAAATTTAAACTTAAAACGATTTGTAGATATTGCTATTGAGGCTTCAGAACAATGTGAAAGAATTACCATACCTGAAATCTTACCCCTTCAAAAGCTCTATGATGTTATTGATGATTGGGTAGAAAAAAGAACCATTTATTATGGTGACGAAACCATGAGACATGACAAGCATTCTTTAAACAATTTTAATAAATCAACTAATGCATCTTGTGGCGCTGTTTTAGTTGGCCCGGAGGGTGGATTCACAACAAAAGAAATCAGTTATTTAAAACAAAAAAAGTTTGTGATCCCGATTAATTTTGGTCCAAGAATTTTAAAAACTGACACAGCGGTGGTTACTGCTTTAGTATTGTGGCACACTTTAAATGGAGATATGAAAAACTCTTTTTATTAATTGATCAAAGTTACAATTGTAGTTGGTGAAAAATTATATTGTATTTTAAATTTATATTTTTTAATAATTACGCTAATCAAAAATGAGGCCATAATGCTAAGAATAGAAAAACAAGATCTTCTTAAATGGTTCGCAGATGGTGCCAAACCCAAAGAAAACTGGAAAATTGGAACAGAACACGAAAAGTTTGTTTTTCATATAGACAACTTAGAAAGAGTTGGATACTTCGGTAAATCAGGTATTAGCGACTTGTTAAATAAGCTTGCCAGAGAAAATAATTGGGAGAAAATATTAGAAAATAATAACACAATAGCTTTAAAAGATGAAACTGGTGCATCTATCTCACTTGAGCCTGGAGGTCAGTTAGAATTATCTGGAACACCACTAGATAATTTACATCAAACATGTAAGGAGACAGGCAGACACCTTAAAATGATGAAAGAGGCCATGAAAGAGCTTGGTTTATCAATGATTGGTCTAGGTTATGATCCTAAGTGGTCGCGTTCAGATCAAAAGTGGATGCCAAAGGGTCGTTATGAAATTATGAAGAATTATATGCCTAAGGTTGGTCAATTAGGATTAGATATGATGCTTCGAACGTGTACTATACAAGTCAACCTGGATTATTTAAACGAAAAAGATATGGTTCAAAAATTCCAAATATCTCTTGCTCTGCAATCAGTCGCAACGGCTCTTTTTGCTAATTCTCCTTTTATTGAAGGTAAAGAAAGTGGATATTTATCATCAAGAGCGATTGTTTGGACGGATACAGACCCTGATAGAACAGGTGTTCCAAAAATTGTTTTTGATCCTAATTTTGGCTATGAGTCTTGGTTAAATTATATTCTGAATGTTCCGATGTATTTTATATATAGAGATGGGAAATATATAGATGTGTCAGGTAAATCTTTTTTAGATTTTATGGATGGAAATTTAGATGGGTTTAAAGGTGAATATCCTACAATGAAAGATTGGGAAGATCACATAACTGTTGCTTTCCCAGAAGTAAGACTAAAGCAATACTTAGAGATGAGGGGGGCTGATGGTGGTCCTTGGAACATAATATGTGCCTTACCAGCGCTATGGGTAGGATTACTTTATGACGGCGAATCTCAATCTGAAGCTTATAATCTTGCAAAACCTCTTATGAATACAAACTTACTTGAAGAAGGTAGAATTTCTGCAGCTAAATTTGGTCTAGGAGGCAAGCTTGGAAATAAATCAATTCATGATATTGCTTTAGAAATGTTAACAATATCTAGTTCAGGCCTTGCAAGACGTAATCAATTAGATAGTAGGGGCATGGACGAAAGACAGTTTTTAGATCCTTTATTTGATATTGTTAAAAACAAAAAAACTGGAGCAGAAAAATTACTTCAAAAATATAATAGTTCTTGGAATGGAAATATTAATAAAATATTTACTGACAACGCATTCTAAATAAATATTTAGTTTGTATCAGTACCCCCAATTGTAATACCTCCCATCAATAAAGTGGGTTGTCCAACTCCTACAGGTACACCTTGGCCATCTTTACCACAGGTGCCTATACCATCATCTAATGCCAAATCATTCCCAACTAGTGATATTTTTGACATTGCATCAGGACCATTACCTATTAAAGTTGCACCTTTAAGTGGTTGCTTAATTTTACCATTTTCAACCAAATAGGCTTCAGATGCAGAAAAAACAAACTTACCATTTGTAATATCAACTTGTCCTCCAGCAAAGTTAACAGCATATATACCCTTTTTTAAAGAACTGATAATTTCTTCAGGGTCAACATTTCCGTTATCCATATAAGTATTAGTCATTCTCGGCATAGGATAATGTGAATAAGATTGTCGCCTGCCATTACCGGTAGGATCCATTTTCATTAATCGAGCATTTTGTCTGTCTTGCATATAATTTTTTAAAATACCGTTTTCAATTAAAATATTTTTGGATGATTTTGTGCCCTCATCGTCAATTGTAATGGATCCTCTTTTATTTTCTATTGTTCCATCATCAATAACTGTTACACCATCTGCAGTAACCTTTTCACCAATTTTACCAGAAAAAATTGATGTACCTTTTCTATTGAAATCACCTTCTAACCCATGCCCAACTGCTTCATGAAGCATCACACCGGGCCAACCAGGACCTAATATTACGGGCATTTCACCCGCAGGTGTAGGAATTGATTCAAGGTTGGTATTGGCAATTCTTAGTGCCTCTTGCACTTGCCCTTTCCATCTGTCAGAATTAATCCATTCTTCATACTTTCCTCTTCCACCACAACCTGAACTCCCAGTTTCTCGTCTACCCTTTTTTTCAACTACGAGTGATACATTCAACCTTACTAAGGGTCTAATGTCTGCAACTCTCTCCCCGTCAGCTCTAAGTATTTGAATAGCTTGATGAGACGCTGAGACTGAAGCTGAAACTTGAACAACATTAGTATCTAAAGCTCTGGCATATGCATCAATCTCTTCTAAAAGATTTGTTTTTATTTGGAATGATGTACCTTCAATAGGATTCAGCGATGTATACAAAGGTTTATTACTTCCGTGCGATGGTGCAGGAGACATTATGCCTGAGTAGTTTTTTGAGACGGATTTAACAGTTTCAGAAGCTCTTTTTAGAGAAGATTCTGAGATTTCACCTGAATGAGCAAATCCTCTGGCTTCTCCAGCTATTGCTCGTAATCCAAAACCTTTTGTACTGTCATAGGCAATATTTTTCATACGACCATCGTCAAAAGAAAATGATTCTGATTTAGTAGATTCTAAATATAATTCCCCATCATCTGTGCTTTGAAGTGTGTCCGATAGTAAAGATTGTACTTTAGATAAATCAAAATCGTTATCCTCGTAAAATATTTTGTCAGTAATTTCTAATGGTGACTTTTCATTCATTATGTATCTCTTTTTTGTTTTAGACATAAGATTAAAATGGCAATATAAAACCTTTTCTGCAAGGTTAAAGAATAAATAAACTAAATTTTAAACTTATACGAATATTTTGTTTAAAATTTTAAATTTATTTGGTTTTACATCTAGTATTTTTTCAAAAAAAGTTTTAAGTAATAAGAATTAACATAATTTAGAATTATAATAATCAAAAACAAAACCTGTAAATTAATATAAGATTTACGGATTACAACTTTAGGAGTTAACAATATGACGATTTATTTCCGAACTGTAGTATATAGTTGGAAAAATAGTGTTAGTTCAATTTTTTTTGGTTTTTTTTTAGCAATATTCTGTTTTGTTAACCCAGTATTAGCTTCCGAACCAAAACCTTGGCAAATGGATTTACAAGAACCAGCAGGAATCATTGCCACAAAAGCGACAGATCTTCATAACTTTCTTTTGGTTGTTATTACTTTGATTTCAGTTTTTGTTCTTGGATTATTAGTTTATGTTTGTATTAAGTTTAGAGAAAAGCCAAATGTAAAGCCATCAAAAACATCCCACAACACTCTAATAGAAATAATTTGGACCGTTGTACCAGTTTTAATACTTGTTGTTATAGCTATCCCATCTTTCAAACTTCTTTATCTAACTGAAGCTGATAAACCGGTTGATATGGTTGTAAAGGTATCAGGTGCTCAGTGGTATTGGAATTATGAATATCCAGATGAAGAAATATCATTTGATTCATATATTGTAGCGGAAGAAGATTTGAAGGATGATCAAAAAAGAATGTTAGATGTTGATAATCCATTGGTTGTTCCTGAAGGTACTAGAATTAAATTTCTGATTACTGGTAATGATGTAATGCATTCTTTTTTTGTTCCTTCACTCGCACTTCAAGTTTACTCTATCGCTGGTAGAATAAATGAAATTTGGACTGAAGTACCTCTTGGTAAGAAAAAATACTATGGCCAGTGCAATCAAATTTGTGGTGTAAATCACGCCTATATGCCTATTGTTATTCAAACATTGCCTATAGGTGAATATAAAGAATGGTTAAAAGAAGCAAAAGTTAAATTTGCTAAAGTTACACATAAAGACATAAACAAGATTGCGCTATTAAAAGAAAAAAAAGTTAAGGAGATGAAATAATGGCATCATTGTCTCAAAGTTCTAATGTGGGCTCTTCTCATGGTCACCATGGAGCTCCAACAGGTTTTGTAAAAAGATGGCTTTATTCTACAAACCATAAAGACATAGGTACTATGTATATAATATTTGCCATTGTTGCCGCTTTTATAGGTGGCGCAATGTCTATATATATGAGAATGGAGCTTATGAACCCTGGAGTTCAATATATGGCAGATGGTCATATGTGGAATGTTTTCACAACTGCTCACGGGTTGATTATGGTATTTTTTGTTGTTATGCCAGGTTTGATAGGTGGATTTGGAAACTGGTTTGTCCCGATTATGATTGGTGCTCCAGATATGGCTTTCCCAAGAATGAATAATATTTCATTTTGGCTATTACCTCCTAGTTTTGTTTTGTTACTATTATCAGCTGTTGTTGATGGAGGAGTTGGTGTTGGTTGGACTATTTATCCTCCTCTTTCAAGTTCAGCAGGATCGCCTGGAATGGGAATGGATTTAGCTATTTTTTCTCTCCATCTCGCAGGTGCTTCATCTATATTAGGCGCTGCTAATTTCATTACGACAATATTTAACATGAGAGCACCTGGAATGACATTGCATAAAATGCCGTTATTTGTTTGGTCTATGTTAGTCACGGTTTTTCTATTATTGCTAGCTATACCTGTATTAGCTGGTGCGATCACTATGTTACTTACAGATAGAAATTTTGGAACTAGTTTTTTTATTCCTGAGGGTGGTGGTGACCCAATTCTATTCTTACATTTATTTTGGTTTTTTGGTCACCCTGAAGTGTATATTATGATTTTGCCTGCTTTTGGTATCGTTAGTCAAATTATATCAACTTTTTCTAGAAAACCTGTGTTCGGTTATTTAGGAATGGCTTATGCAATGGTTTCAATTGGAGTTATAGGTTTTGTAGTTTGGGCACACCACATGTATACCGTTGGTCTTTCAGTCGACACTAGGGCTTATTTTACAGCAGCCACAATGGTCATAGCAGTTCCTACAGGTATAAAGATATTTTCATGGATTGCTACAATGTGGGGTGGATCAATTGTATTTAAAATTCCAATGTATTGGGCAATTGGTTTTATTTTTCTATTTACTGTTGGCGGGGTTACCGGTGTTGTTTTAGCCAATGCAGGATTGGATGTTGTTCTTCATAATACTTACTATGTGATTGCACACTTTCATTATGTTTTATCATTGGGTGCAGTTTATGGTCTGTTTGCAGCTTTTTACTATTGGTTTGCTAAAATGACAGGTTATGAATATAGCGAAAGTTTAGCAAAACTACATTTTTGGGTTACCTTTATAGGGGTAAATTTAACTTTTTTCCCTATGCATTTTTTAGGCCTTGCTGGAATGCCAAGACGTTATGTTGATTATCCCGATGCATTTGCTGGTTGGAATATGGTTGCATCAATAGGTTCTTACATAGGAGCTTTGGGGGCTATTATATTTTTAGTTGTTATTATTGAGGCTTTTATAAAAAAACGTAAAGCTAACAAGAACCCATGGGGTTCATCTGACAACACGTTAGAATGGACTGTTTCTTCACCTCCAGCATTTCATACTTTTTCTGAGATACCTAAGGTAAAATAAGTTTGATTAGTGTGTAATTATGCCTGTTGTAACAGTAAATACTAGTGGAATAGATGAAAACTTAAACAAATTAGGTTCTCCTTTAGATTATTTTAGGCTAATGAAACCTAGAGTTATGTCTTTAGTTGTGTTTACAGCTTTTGTTGGTTACTACACCGCAATACCTGTTGAGAGTTATGACTTACATCCTTTGTTAGCTTTGATTGGAATATTTGCAATTGCACTTGGAGCTGGAGCATCTGGAGTGCTTAATCAATGGTACGACAGCGACATTGATCAGTTAATGTCAAGAACTAGAGATAGGCCTATTCCACAAGGTAAAATTCACCCTTCTGATGCCCTTTCATTTGGTGTGATAACATCACTATTATCTATCATTATCTTAGGTTTATCAGTCAACTGGCTTGCTGCAAGTTTGTTAGCATTTACAATTTTATTTTATGCTATTATTTATACAATCTGGTTAAAAAGATATACTGTTCAAAATATTGTAATTGGGGGTACTGCTGGTGCTTTCCCACCAGTAATTGGACAAGTGTGTGCTACAGGTAATATAGGTATAGAATCATTAATTTTGTTTTTGATAATTTTTTTATGGACTCCTCCTCATTTTTGGGCCTTGGCTCTAATTAAGAAAGACGATTATGCAGCTGCTAAAATTCCTATGCTTCCAATTATTGCTGGTGACAAAATAACAAGAAAAAATATATTAATTTATTCATTTTTATTAGTGCCATGTTCATATTTACCGTGGATATTTGATTACTCTGGTAATTTATTTTTATTTATAGTTACGATATTTGGTGTAGAGTTTTTAAGAAAATCCATTTTAGTTATAAAAGAGGTCGAAGGCTCCGAGAAAAGTCTATTTATATACTCAATTTTCTATTTAAGCATTGTATTCGCGACTATTTGTATTGATAGAATAATTTAACTTACAGGAGAAATTTTGAATACTAATAAAAATGACAAAAATATTAAAACATTTTATGAAAATAGAAAATCTAAGAATTTTGCTGTTTTGGGTATAATAATTGGTATGGTGGTCTTATTCTTTTTTATAACAATTTTGAGAATGGACATTACAGGGTAGATGGCTGTTAGTTTATCAAAAAAAAATAATAATTTTCTTATATGGACACTACTTATTGCTGTTTTTATGCTTGGCTTATCGTTTGCTTCAGTTCCATTATATGATTTGTTTTGTAGGGTAACAGGTTATGCAGGAACAGTTCAAAGGGCGTCCTTAGCGCCAGGATCAAGTGGTCAATACAAAAATATTCAAATAAGATTTGACTCAAATATATCGTCAGATTTGAACTGGGAATTTACAGCGCCTAAAAAAGAAATTATAGTTCAACCGGGTGTACAAGAAGTTATTTATTATACAGCTAAAAACTTATCTGATAATGTAACCACAGGTACTGCAGTTTTTAATGTATCCCCGCCTAAAGCAGGAAGCATTTTTATGAAAGTTGATTGTTTTTGTTTTGTAAAACAAACACTTCAACCAGGAGAAGAGGTTAAAATGCCTGTATCATTTTATGTCGATCCAAGTATAAATGATGATGACAATACTAAGAATTTAGAAGAAATTACCTTATCATATACATTTTTTAGTGCTGAAACTTAGGTATTGAGTTTATAAGTTTAAAAATATAATAATAAGTTAAGTAAGGAGTATTTAATGAGCGGTGATCAAAAGCATCAATATCATTTAGTTGAACCAAGTCCGTGGCCTGCACTAGGGTCAGCTGCTGGTTTTACTTTGTTCTTAGGTCTTACTTTGCTCATGCATGAATACCCATACTCAATTTATGTTTTAGGTGCTGGCTTATTGATGGTAATTGCAACCATGTTTTACTGGTGGAGAGATGTGATTAGAGAGGCTGAATATCAAGGACATCATACACCAATTGTTCAAATAGGTATGAGGTATGGTATGATATTTTTTATCTGTTCTGAGGTTATGTTCTTTGTAGCATTTTTCTGGGCTTTCTTTGATTCTAGTCTATATCCCGATACAGGTGTTTGGCCACCAGCTGACATAGTAGCTCTAGACCCTTTTGATTTACCATTAATCAATACTTTAATTCTTCTTCTATCAGGATGCACTGTAACTTGGTCTCATCACGCGTTACAGCACAACAATAGAAAAGATTTTATTAGGGGTCTTGTATTAACAATAATCTTAGGTGCTATTTTTACAGCTGTTCAAGCTTACGAATATCAACACGCAACATTTGCGTTTACTGACGGAATTTATGCATCAACTTTCTACATGGCAACTGGATTTCATGGATTTCACGTTTTGGTTGGTACAATTTTTTTAACTGTTTGTTTATTTAGAGGTCTAAAAGGTCATTTTTCTTCTGAACACCACTTTGGATTTGAAGCTGCTGCATGGTATTGGCATTTTGTTGATGTGGTTTGGTTGTTTTTATTTGTGTGTATATACTGGTGGGGTGGTTGATAAGTATACTAAACTCATCAAAAATTTGGAGATTACATACAACTAATGAATATTTACTTTAGGCCTCTGCTTTGGCCAACAATATTTTCTATATTAATTTTTGCTCTTTTGTTCAGTTTTGGTACTTGGCAGGTTAAAAGGTTATTTTGGAAACAAGCATTAATAGAAAGATACACAACCCAAAGTCAATCTAATCCAATTAAAAATCCTTCCGAATTAGACTCATTAAAAATAAAAGAATTTAAATCCGTAGAATTTTCAGGATCATTTTTACATAATGAGGAAATTTATATTACTGGCAAAACTTATGAGGGTAATGCTGGATTTCATGTAATTACACCATTTAATCTTAGTAACAATAAAATAATTTTAATAAATAGAGGTTGGGTATCTGAAGGTTATAGAAATCCTAAAAAGAGAAAGTTTAGTTTAGTTGAGGGACAAATTGTTTTAAAAGGAATAATAAGATACCCACAAAAAAAAGGTTACTTTGTTCCAGAAAATGACGGCAAGAATGGTTTTTGGTTTACAATAAAGCCTAATGAAATAATTAATTTTTTAAACCTAACTTCAAATGAAGTAATAAATAATTATTATATAGATGCTCTTCGCCAAGGAGAAAAGCTAACTCTTCCAATAGGAGTTACAGGTAAGCCGAAATTAAGGAATCAACACTTATCATATGCTGTAACATGGTATGGCTTGGCTTTGTCTTTGTTATTTGTATATTTTTCATATCACGTATCTTCTGGTAGATTAAGTTTCAAAAAGAAAGACAACAATGAGTAATTCGATTAAATATTCAAGTACAAGAGGTGGAGAATCATCCCTTACTTATGAAGACGTTCTTTTGTCTGGTTTAGCTAGGGATGGAGGTTTGTTCATGCCAGAAGAATGGCCGGAATTTAGCCATTCTGATTTAAATGAAATGAAGCATTTAAATTATGCGGAATTATCAGCAAAAATTATAAGACCTTTCGTAGAACCTTGTTTAAGTGAAAACGAATTATTAAAAATCTCCAAAGATACCTACTATGCATTTAACAAAGATGTTGCACCCTTATATCAACTTAATAAAAACTTACACGTGCTTGAATTGTTTCATGGTCCGACCTTAGCTTTCAAAGACTATGCAATGCAGTTTTTAGCTAGAGCTTTTAATCAAGCACTAAAAAAAAGAGCTCAAAAGGGTGTAATTTTGGGAGCAACTAGTGGTGATACAGGATCAGCTGCTTTAGAGGCTTTCAAAGGTAGAGAAAATATAGATATTTTTATCCTGTTTCCTCATAAAAGAGTTTCAAGCGTTCAACAAAAGCAGATGACTTGGATTAATGAGAAAGGAGCTTACGCTTTATCAGTTAAAACAGATTTTGATGGATGTCAGGCAATAGTCAAAGATTGTTTTGAAGACTTGAAATTTAAAGACGAAACTTCATTGTCGGCTATAAATTCTATTAACTGGGTAAGGCTTTTACCTCAAATTGTATATTATTTTTACTCTGCTTTAAAAATAGGTGTGCCAGATAAAGAGATTGTATTTTCGGTTCCTACAGGTAATTTTGGAAACATATTAGCAGGATGGATGGCCAAAAAAATTGGTTTGCCTATATCAAAATTAATATGTGGATCAAATCAAAACGATATATTAACAAGATTTTTCAATAACGGGTCAATGGAGAGAAAAAATGTTCTTCCTTCCTATAGTCCAAGTATGGATATACAAGTTTCTAGTAACTTTGAACGGCTTCTATACGAGATAAATGAAAGAGATACAAATAAAGTTAAGCAGCAAATGAAAAAATTCAAAAATAATGGCAATTTTGAAATCACAAAAAATCAACTTAAAAAAATCAGTAAATTATTTTCTGCATATATGATTTCAGACGAGGAAACTTTAGAAATAATAAACAAGGTTTATATAGAGTATAATTACATTCTTGATCCTCATAGTGCAATTGGATATGGAGCAGCTCAAAAAGCACTTGATAACAATATTATATCAAAAGATATGTCGGTAATTTCACTTGCATGTGCTCATCCTGCAAAGTTTCCAGAGATAATTAGTAAAAGTATAAATGTAATGCCAAAAAAACCATCTCATTTGGAAAATATAATGAGTAGTAAAGAACATTTTAATATAATTGAGCCAAGCATAAATGATATTCAAAATTTTATTAAATCTAATATGAGAAACTGATGGATGTAGAATTCAAAATATTAGACAGTGGTCTTACATTATTACATGACCAGATGAATGTCGATAGTACATCAGTCGGAGTTTACATTGGATCTGGAAGTTCACAAGAGACAGAGGACGAATGTGGAATAGCACATATGCTAGAGCATATGGCATTTAAAGGAACTGAAAACAGAAATGCAGAAAAAATAGCTAGAGAAATAGAAGATGTTGGTGGCGATATAAATGCATACACAAGCAAAGAGGTCACAGCGTATTATATTAAAGTTTTAAAAGAAGACACAAACCTTGGTATTGATATTTTATCTGACATTATTAAAAATTCTACTTTTCCA
Organism: alpha proteobacterium SCGC AAA536-G10; assembly: GCA_000384615.1. Lineage (GTDB taxonomy): Bacteria > Pseudomonadota > Alphaproteobacteria > Puniceispirillales > Marisalimonadaceae > Marisalimonas. The sequence goes on from ARQU01000003.1 coordinate 51,787, forward strand.
AGAGAAGAAATTGAAAGGGAACGTGGTGTTATTATTTCGGAAATAGGTCAGTCATATGATGCTCCAGATGATAAAGTATTTGAAAATTTTACCTCAACAGCTTTTAAAAATCAATCTATAGGCAGGCCAATTCTTGGAACTAGAGAGACCGTAAGTAATTTTCAACAATGTGATTTAAAGTCATTTTTGAAAGCCAATTATGCCCCACAAAACATGGTTGTTGCTTCATCTGGTAATTTGGATAGAGATTGGTTTTTTAGATCTGTAGAAGAAAAATTTTCAAATATAAAAAATAGTTTTAAATGCACGAAAAAATTATCGAGATGGAATTCTGGTTTTTGTGGAGAAGATAGAGATTTAGAACAAACACAATTAGTTTTTGGTATTGAGGGTCTTAAAAATACTGATTTTGATCGTTATTCGTTACGTGCACTCGCTATTATACTAGGTGGTGGTATGTCATCAAGGTTATTTCAAGAAATAAGAGAAAAAAGAGGTTTATGTTATTCTATTTTCTCTTTTACACAAATGCAAAATTCCTCTGGAGTCTTTGGATTTTATGCGGGCACTTCACCAAATGATTTAAATGAATTACTTGAAGCAAGTTTAAACGAATGGAAAAATATTAAAAACTCTATTTCTAATGACGAATTAACTAGAGCTAAAGCTCAAATGCGTTCAGGCTTTATTATGGGGCAAGAAAGTAACGGTGCAAGAGCTGAATATCATGCAAAAAGTATGATTAATTTTGGTAAACTAATAGAAATTAATGAAGTAATAAAAAAAATAGAAAATATTTCTATTACTTCTATCTGTGATGTTGTAGAAAAATTGTTTGCTTCAGCTAATCCAGTCTTATCTGTAATAGGTCGAGATGCATCGTCATTAAAGAAATTAAACGTCAATAATCTGCTTAATTAGATTGTTTAGGCACTCCCTGAGTATGATACAAGCCTTTTGGGATCAACCCCCATCTTTGTAAGCGTATCTTTCCATAAAGAAATTTCTAAATCATTGTGAAATATTAATTCCTTTGAAGAATTTGTAATAATCCAACAATTTTCAAGCACTTCATTATTTAATTGTCCTTTATCCCATACTGCACAACCTAGAAAAAATTTAGCATTTTGTGGTGGTTGATTTTTTGAAATATCTTTTAAAATTCCCTCAGAGCTAGTAATCATTACACCTTCAAGAATGTATTCTGAAGTGGAATATTTTTTATCATTAGAGTGTATAATAAAACCTTGGTTTAGATGCACAGGGCCTCCAAAAAAAGTTGGGGTGGATTTTATTTTAAGATCATTATTTATGTTCATCTTTTTTAAAAATTGGTAGGTGTCAAAATTATAAAGAGGTTTATTTAAAATCAAACCCATAGTAATTTCATTACTATGTTCACAGACCAGTATAACTGAATTTTGAAATCTTACATCTTCAAGTCCTGGAGATGCAATCAAAAGTTTACCTAACAATTCTTGATCCATATATGGTATTCCAATATAATATAATATAATATGATATAATAATAACCGAAAAGAAATAATGTACAATAATGTAGTGAGTTTAAAATATTATAAAATTGTATTAATCTTTTTTTGTTTATTTTTTGTTAACTTTTTAAGTATTAACAAATGTTTCTCAAATTTTTTATCTTCTAATAATAATTTAGAAATAAATAAAAATTACAAATTTATTAATTTCGAACTTTTATTTGGAAAAAAATCTGAAAGTAACCCGTCTGAAATTTTACTAGGATTAAAAGTTAATCTCTCACCAAAATGGAAAATATATTGGCGAAATCCAGGAGATGCTGGTTTACCTCCTGAAATAAACTTTAACAATGCCCACAATATTAAATCAGCTAAACTCCTATTTCCAAATCCTAAAAGATTTGATTTTTTTGGTATAGAAACATTTGGTTATGAAAAAAAAGTTATTTTTCCACTAGAAATCATACTTGAACAACAGGAACAAGTTATGTCAGGTCCTTTGGAATTTAATGCGCAGGTATGCTCAGATATTTGTGTGCCTGTAACTCACAAATTTAACTTAAATAAAATAAATCTTAATCATGAAAGTAAAATATTATTAGAAGAAATAAATACGTATAAAAATCAAGTGCCAAAATTAGCAGAACAAAACTTAAAGTTAATATCATCTGATTTTGAAGACAATAAATTAAAACTAACTTTTGAAAATAACTTAAATATAAAACCATATGATATCATTGTTGAGGATAGTAAAGGACATATATATTCCAAGCCATACTTCACCTCGAAAGAAAATTTATTGAATTTATCATTAAACCTTAACAATAAAAAAAATTATAATTTTAGCGCTTTAAAACTAACTTTTCTTACTGATAATTTTAGCTATCAAGCATCTGTTGGGGATTTAACAACATTTAAAACAAATAATTTTTTAAACAATATAGATAATACTCTGAGTTTTCAAATTTTACTTATAGCCTTCATAGGTGGGTTTATTCTGAATTTTATGCCATGTGTTTTACCTGTATTGTCGCTAAAAATGATACAACTTGTGAGTTTAAGTTCCAAGAGTAGAACAGTTTATAATAGGAAATTATTTTTTAATATATTAGGAATTCTGACTACGTTTTTTTTGTTAGCGACTATAACATATTTCATCAAAGTTTCTGGGAATCTTGTTGGTTGGGGAATACAATTTCAAAACCCATATTTCCTTATATTTATGATTATATTAACGTCTTTTTTTGCGTTAAATCTATTAGGTATATTCCATTATTTTATACCAGCAAAACTCTTGTCAATTTTGTCTTACAAAGGAGAAGGTTTCTTTGGTGATTTTTTAACAGGAATGTTTCTAACTTTCTTGGCAACCCCTTGTACAGCCCCCCTAGTAGGAACAGCTATTGGCTTTGCTCTTTCAGGAAATATGATTGAAATTTATTCTGTCCTTTTAATAATGGGATTTGGCTTGTCTTTACCATTGATTTTGTTTGGTTTATTTCCAAGGATGATATCATTTATTCCTAAGTCTGGTAAATGGTTAATAATCTTCAAAAAACTAATGGCTCTTTTACTTTTAATAACCTCTTTATGGTTAATTAATGTTTTAGTAGAATTACAAAGTAATGGTAAAAAATTTACAGAATCAAACATCTCTGATGTATCAATAATTAATTGGAATATAAGTGATAATTTTGGTTTACCTAATCAATTAGTTAAAGAAGGTAAAACTGTTTTTATAGATGTTACAGCTGATTGGTGTTTAACATGTAAGGTAAATAAGATTTTTGTTATTGATACCAAAGAAGTTTTAGAACTATTTAAGAAAAAAAATGTAATAACTTTAAGATTAGATTGGACAAAGCCAAATGAAAAAATCAAGGAATTTTTAGCTTCAAAAGGGCGCTACGGGATACCCTTTAATGAGATATATAGTCCTCTAATACCTAATGGTAAGTCTTTTCCAGAACTTTTAACTGTTAAAGTGATCGAAGAATATTTAGATATAGCTAAATAAATCTGTTTAAAATAACTTATATTTGTTTATTGTATAAACTTATCATAATTAAGGAGTTAATATGTCAATAGGTGTAGGAGATAGTTTCCCATCTGGTACTTTTCTTTTAAAAGATCATGAAGGTGTCAAGCACATTAGTACTGATGAATATTTTAAATCAAAAAAAGTAGTTCTTTTTGCATTACCTGGTGCTTTTACTCCTACTTGTTCTGCTAAACATTTACCTAGCTACATTAATAATTATACACAGATAATAGAAAAAGGCGTATCTGTAATTGCATGTATGGCAGTTAACGATCCACATGTTATGCGTGCTTGGGGTGAAGCAAATAGTGTAGTTGGAAAAATAGATATGCTTGCAGACACAGATTGTTCAATCTCAGAATCTTTAGGGTTAGATATGGACTTTGGAAAAGTTATGGGTCGAAGGTCAAGAAGATTTTCTATGGTCGTTGAAAATAATATTATATCTAAATTATTTATTGAAGAGATAGGGGCTTTTGAAGTTTCCTCAGCCGAGAATATGTTAAAACATATGTAATCTCTTAAGATCTCTCGTTCATAGCTTTTACAGCTAATTCGTCTGCAATTTCGTTATAGTGATCTCCCGAATGACCTTTAACCCAAAACCAATTTACTGAGTGAAAATGAACATACTTGTCTAACTCTATCCATAAATCTTTATTAGCAACGGGTTTCTTATTTGCTGTCTTCCATCCATTTTTTTTCCAATTAAAAATCCAAGAAGTTATGCCATTTTTTACATATTGCGAGTCAGTATATAAAGCTACATTGCTGGGTTTTGAAATTGTTTTAAGTGCTTCAATAGTAGCAGTTAATTCCATTTGATTATTTGTTGTTAATTGCTTTGATCCTGATATATACTTTTTTTCTTCAGCGTATATTAAGATAGCACCCCACCCTCCTTTGCCCGGGTTACCTGAGCATGCGCCATCTGTGTAAATTGTTAGCTTATTCATAGCGGGTAAGTTTCGTGATAATTTATTTTTTGAACTACTTCTCTAAAGTGCTTTAACTTATTTATATATTCTGCAGGGTTTTTAGGATGAACATCTGCATCTTTGGGAGTGTGCACCCAGTCATATAATCTTGTTAGTAAAAACCTCATAGATGCAACCTTAGACAAAAGAGGCAAATAAAAAATTTCATCACTACTTAATTTTCTTTGAGAGTTGTATCCATCAAGTAAAGATTGATATTTTTTTTGATTGAAAATTTTTTCATAATCAAAACACCAAGCATTTATGGCTATAGCTAAGTCATAAGATAAAATATCAGTACAAGAAAAGTAAAAATCTATTATGCCTGATAATTTATTTTCATTAAAAAATACGTTGTCGGGAAAAATGTCTGCGTGAATAAAACCTTTGGGTAAATTGTATGGCCAAAACTTTATACAGTAATTAAATGCATTTTGTATCTCTTTTAAAATGTTAGGTTCAATTTTATTTAAAACATCATTAGGAATTGAAATATTACATTTTTTAATAAGATTTTGACATCCATTTATTGATAGGGAATTTTCCCGTTCAAAAAAGAAATCTTTAGTTTTTATATGCATTAAGGCTATTTTAGATCCGACTTTATAACAGTCTTCGATTGTTATTTTAGTTTTAGATTTTCCTCGTAAATAGTTTACAATAATTGCAGGTTTCCCAAGTAATTCTTGAAGATAATTATTTTTTGCATCACTAATTGGTCTTGGACAAAAAAACTTTTTTTTACTAAGATGTTTCATCACATTTATAAAAAATGGTAAGTCTTTTTTGTTAACTCTCTTTTCAAAAATAGTAAGTATAAATTCACCATGAGTAGTTTTTAAATGAAAATTACTATTTTCTATTCCTTCTGTAATTCCAGTAAATGAAATTAACTTACCAATTCTATATAGTTTCAAAAAATCATATAATTGCTCATCATTTAAATTAGTGTAAACTGCCAACTTTGTTTCCTAATTTCTCATCTTAACATTTTTGGTAAATTAAATTTTACATTTTCTTTTGTAACTTCATGATCTATGAGATTTACGTCAAAATCTTTTTTTAGTTTTGATATTAAAACTTGGACTAAAGTTTCAGGTGCGGAAGCACCTGCTGTCAATCCAATATTAGGACACTTTTTTGGATTAAAATTATTTAGAAACATATCCAATTTTTCTTCATTAGGGATCAAAATAGCTTTTTGAACACCATGTGACAATGCCACTTCTACTAAGCGAACTGAGTTTGACGAATTTTCTGCTCCTATTACCAAAATATAATCACAAATTTTTGACATTGATTTAACTGCCATCTGTCTATTTGTAGTTGCATAACATATATCTTCAGAGCTTGGTCCCTTAATGTTAGGAAATCTATTTTTTAATATTTTTAAAATTTTGCTAGTATCATCTAATGATAAAGTTGTTTGTGTGGCAAAAGCTAAATTATCAGGATTAGAAACTTTTACTTTATGAGCATCTTCTTCAGTTTCAATTAATGTAATACTATCTTCAGGTACTTGTCCCATGGTACCTATCACTTCAACATGATTTTTGTGACCTATTAATAAAACGTGTCTACCTATATTATAATGACGTATTGTTTCATTATGAACTTTAGTGACTAGGGGACACGTTGCATCAATGGTTATCATTTTTCTTTTTTTAGCTTCATTAACAACAGATTTAGCAACACCATGTGCAGAGAATATTATAGGTCGATTTGTTGGTGCGTCTTTAAGCTCATCTACAAAAATAGCGCCAATTCGTGCTAATGAATTCACAACGTCTTTATTATGAACTATCTCATGTCTGACGTAAATTGGGGATCCAAATTTTTTAATAGACTCTTCAACTATTTTTACTGCTCTATCAACACCAGCACAAAAACCTCTAGGAGAAGCTAAATATAAATTTATTTTTTGTTTCTTCATAATTTATTTTTGATGTATTACATTGATTACGTCAATAAAGATTAATCTTGTTTTAAAGTTTTTTGTGCTAAAAGGTAATTATTAATGGTTAAATTTATTATTCTTTGTTTTTTTTTAATTTTAAATGGTTGCTCATCTCTCAAAAAAGATGTTGTTGATTGTCCCAAAGTAACAGCACCCAAAAAGGCCGCAGAAGTTGTTGTTAAATCTGAAAATAAATTACCTGTTTACATTGGTTTTAGAGGTATAAAAACATATTGTACCAAAAATAATGATAACATTGAAATGGAAATTTCAGTTAATATCAGGGCTATTAGAAAAGACACTAAAATAGAAGATTTTGTTCCTGTGAATATTTCAATAGTTTCAACTGACTTGAACAATAAGGAATATGAGAGAGATAAATTTTCTTATTCACAGTTTTTATTGAAAGGTAGTAAAATAGTTGATAGAGCGACAATTTTCGATATAAGAATACCTAATGGCGGACAAGTTTATTTAGGGCTGAGATAATTAAACTAACAAGGAAGGTTTAATCTCATTAGATGATTTAGTTATTAAGTTTACGTTTTCTTTTTTATCAATATTAGATACTATATATATTTTTGAAGATTCGATTATAACGTTCCCAGTTATTTTTTTTATATTCTTTATTGCATCAGTTTCTAACGCGATAATTTTTTGTTTAGCTTGCTCTTCTTTTCTTTTTATAATATGAGAAGATTTGGAATAGGCTTCATCTTGAATCTTTTTTGCTGTTTCTTTAGCTTCACGAATTATATTTTCGGCTTCTTCGGACACTTTTTTTTGGGTTTGTAGAGATTTTCTAAGCTCTTCTAAAGCTTCTTCTTTAAGAGATTTAGCTTCGTGTAATTCATTTTGAATTAACACGGATCTATTATCTAATATTGACACTATTGCTTTACTTGCTTTTTTCCAAATCAAGGCAATGAATATAATAAATGCTATTGCAACCCAAGCTGTTTCATCAAAGTACACTTTATTTCTCCATCAATATATTATTTGAAGCTAGCTTTATTGCTTTTTTAACATTGCTTTTATCATATTTTATATCTGTAAATTTTTTGACTACTTCAGCTGTTATTTCTTCAGCAACATTAATTACGTCGTTAATAACAGCATTCTGTGTATCAATTATTTTCTTTTCTGCCTCTGAAACCTTCAATTCCAACTTTGCAGAGATCTCTTTTTCTTTTTTTTCAATACTTTGTTTTGACTCTAATATAGCGTCAGAAATAATTTTTTGTGACTTTGATTTAATGTCTTCCTGACTTTTTATAATTGATTGTTTAATTTTCTCAGCTTCTTGATTTGAAGTCTTAGCTTTAACTAAATTATTTTGTATGGAGGTTTCTCTAGAGTTTAAGATTGATTTTATATTTGGAGTTACTAAATATTTCATCAATATAAAACCAATTATAAGAGAAATAATTGACCAAAATATTAGAGATGGATAAGTGTTAAGATCTAATTGGGGAAGACCTGTTTTTGCTTCTGAAGCCATAACAGTTCTAACACTCAAAATAAATGTTGATGTTAAAAACAATTTTGTAAAGTATAACATTTTTTAAACTTTTAAACTACGTTTTGCCTATAGTTTTTTGTGAGCTACAGGCAAAACAATTTTTATTACTTAGAATGTAAATAACAACAAAAGTGCAATAACAAGCGCAAACAAAGCAACGGCTTCAGTTAGAGCAAAACCGAGAATAGCTATGCCAAAAACTTCATTTTTTGCAGCTGGATTTCGACCAACAGCAGTAACTAAGGAAGCAAAGATATTACCAATTCCCACTCCCACACCGGCCAGCGCTATAACAGCTAGACCTGCTCCTATTAATTTTGCGGCATCCATTTCCATTTTATTTTCCTTTCGTTAATTATATAATTTAGTCATGAATTAATGTAAGTGTAGTGCATCATGGAGATACATACATGTTAGAATACTAAAGACATATGCTTGTAAAGCAGCTACTAGAAATTCAAGCCCAGTTAATCCTATAACCGCCATCAATGGTAAAATTGCACCAACCTTAAAAAAACCACTCGCAGATCCCATCATTATTATAAGACCAGCAAACACCTTCATCATAGTGTGTCCAGCTAACATATTGGCAAATAATCTGACTGATAGGCTAATAGGACGAATAAAGTAAGATATTATTTCTATTGGAATAAGCAATGGCGCTAAACCAATAGGCACACCTGATGGGAAGAAAAATGTAAAAAATTTTAATCCATGTTTAAAAAGTGCGATAGTTGTAACTCCAATAAATATGATAACGGCTAATGTAAAAGTGACTGCTATTTGTGAAGTAAAGGTATAACTGTAGGGGATCATACCAAGTAAATTACCAAATAAAATAAACATAAAAAGAGTAAATATAAATGGAAAATAAGCTTGACTACCCTTACCAGCGTTCTCTTTAACCATATTAGCTACAAATTCATATGACATTTCTACTATAGACTGAAGTCTATTAGGTACGAGAGCTTGTTTTCTTGCTCCCATATATAAAAACCCAGCAGAACCCAGAATAGATAAGATCATAAATAATGATGCATTAGTGAAAGAAATATCTATGCCCATAATGTTTAATTCATATAAAACTTTTATTGTAAATTGCTCGACAGGTGAATTCATTATTTTTTTCTATATTAAATGTTAAAAGTATCCAATTTTGAGGCCTTTTCCAGTTACCACTCTCCAAAGATTTAATATACCAGCTGCCCCACCTAGCAAAAAGAATAAGATTAGAAACCAAGGATTTGTGTTTAACCACTTATCTAACGTCCAACCTATTCCTGCACCAACCAATAATCCAGCTAGTAGTTCAGTAGCAACTCTAGAAAAAGTATTAACTAAAGTTTTGTTATTGTTATTAACTTCGTTTTTATTCCCTTTTTTTGCTAAAGCATTATCTATTCTTGAATTCAAGTTTTCTTCTTTTTTAAATGAGCTCATAACATACTTTCGCATACACCATATAAGCGTGCTTAAATTATTTTGACCAAGCAAATAAGTCAAGAGTTTACTTGAAAAAAATTTATTTTTTTAAGCAATGTCCCTTATTCTATTAGCTTCTTCTAAATTAACAGATACTAACCTACTGATTCCCTTTTGTTCCATTGTAACTCCAAATAGTCTATCCATTTTAGCCATTGTAAGTCTATGATGTGTTACAACCATAAAATAAGTGTTTGTCTCTGCAACTATTTTATTAAGTAAATTGCAAAATCTTCCTACATTTGTGTCATCTAGTGGTGCATCTACCTCGTCTAAAATACAAATAGGTGCAGGATTACACAAAAATACTGAAAAAATCAAAGAGATTGCCGTTAAGGCTTGTTCTCCTCCTGATAAAAGTGAAAGAAGTTGCATTTTCTTTCCAGGTGGACTTGCTAAAACTTCTAAACCTGCTTTAAGAGGATCTTCACTTCCAACTAATTTTAATTCAGCGTCTCCACCTCCGAAGAGTTTTTGAAAGAGATTTTTAAAATTTTTGTTAACATCATTAAAGCTATCTTTTAATCTCTGCCTTCCTTCCTTATTAAGTTCAAAAATTCCAGTTCTAAGTTTTTCTATTGCTAATTCTAGATCAATTCTTTCAGATGACATGGTCTCAATTTTTTCTTTCATCTTTTTCATTTCTTCTTCTGCACGCAAATTTACGGCACCTAGTGATTCCCTTTCATTTATAAGACGTTGAACAGTTTTTTCTAATAACTGAATAGAAACGTTTAAATTATTTTTTTCATTAAAACCGACAATTTCAAGCAATTTATCTGTGTTTATTCTTAGCTTTTCAAAAACTCTAGCCTCAATGTTCTGTATTTTGGTTCTAGCAAGATTCAGCGAGGCCTCTATTTTTATCATTTCTTCACGAAAGGATGAAACTTTTTGTTCTGCTTCCCTTTCTAATTTTTCTATATTATGAAGATTAGTTTCAGTATGTACTAATTTATCAGAGGCAATATTCTTGTCTTGAACAGCCTTATCAATTTGTTTGTTGAGATCTTCTTCTCTCTTTTCAAAATCATCTGGTAGGCTTGTCAATCTCTTTTGATCATCTTTTAACTTTTTCAATCTATCTTGCAAAGACATCAATCTCATGGACGCTTCATTTTCTCTTTTTTTCCAATTCTCACTTTGATTATTGATCTGAATTAGGTTTCTTGCTTGAAAAATTTCATGTGTCTTTATTTGTTGTTCTGATGCCATTGCGTCAGCTAATTCATTTCTACATTGATCGGCTATATTTCTTATTTTCAGTTCATCAGCTAATAATGATGGTAAATTAATAGAATTATTTAATTGATTTTTAAGTCCAACTAACTCTTTTTGAGATATTTTTGTTATATCTAGATGCTCTTTTAATAAAACTTTAGATGAAAGAAGTTTTGCATCTAATTTTGAGTTAGTTAATTCTAATGTATTTGAATTTTTAATTATTTCTGATATTTGCGATTCTAACTCAACAATATCACGTTTACATTTATCTATACCTAATTGATTTTCATCAATTTTACTTTCAATAATTTTTTGTTCTTTTTTTAGAGCAGGTAATTTATTTTGAAGTAATCTTAACTTTGCAATTTGTTGAAGTCTTTCGGAATAGCTGTTTTGTACACCTTGAGGTTGTACAAAACCGTCCCATCTCCATAAACCACCTTTGGAAGTCGTAAGCGCTTGCCCAAATAACAAATCTTTCTGAAGATCATAAGCAGTTTCTTCATCTTTAACTATACCTACGCCAATCAGAGCAATATCTAAAATTGAATTTTTTTTGATTTCTGAAATTATAGGTATTGCGCCTTTGGGTAATTCTGAGCTGAATTTAGTTTTTAAATCATTTCTCCAATATGTATTCTTAAGAAAATGATTTTGATCGGAATGAATTGGTGCTAATAAGGTTTCACCTAAAACGGATCCTATTGCTATTTCAAGATTACCAATATTATTTATGCTTTTTTCTAGTGAGTTTTTATTTAAAGTATCATCACCTAATATCGAAGAAAGAGAATTTAATTCTGCGTTAATTACATTAAAATTTTGGTCAGTATTATTCTTTTGATCACTAAGTTTAACTTCTTTTTCTTCTAATTTTATTAATTCTTGTTTAATAGACACTAAATTTTGATTTTTATTTCTTAATATTTGTTTTAATTTACTTAATTGCTGATTATTCTTTTTAAGAAGTTGTTCATCTTCCTTTGAGTTAAATACAGATATTTGAAATTCAGAATTTTTAATCTTATCTGTTAGAACAGATATACGCTTTTCAAGATCTGATTTATAAGATTTAATTGAATATATTTCTGAAGTTATAGTGGAAAGTTTTGTATTTGCTTGTTCTGTTTTAGCCTTTAGATCTTTTACTAGCTTCAAGGCGTCAGTTTTCTTAGTCAAAAAATTTGTTGACTCAGATTTTAACTTTTCTTCTTCTGTAAATAGGCTCAACAATGTTTTCTTTGCGTCTTGTTTAATTTCAACTTCTCTTTGGATGTCTGTTTCTATTTGGGAAATTTGATTTAAGATATTGTTTAAAGTTGTTTTTGTAGAGGATTTCTCTTCTTCTAATCTAATTTTTGTTATATTAAGAGATTGTAAAACTGTTATTTTTTTGGTTTCTAATTTTTTAAACTCAGGTAATTGATCTAAAATTTCTTGTTTTGCTTTAGTGTGTTTCGATACATTAATTTGTTCTTTATTTACATTTCCTTTGGCTATATCTAAATGTTTTTTAAAATCATTAAACTCATTTTCTGCCGTATTTAAGAGTGTTAAAAACAAAGTTGCCTCAGCTTTTCTTAGTCTGTCACCTACTGATCTATATCTAGCAGCCTTTCTTCCTTGTTTTTCTAATTCTATAAGCTGATCTTGATAAGTTTGCTCAATGTCCATTAATCTATTTAGATTTTCATTAGCTCCATTTAGTTTTAGTTCAGCCTCATGTCTTCTGTTATGTAATCCCTTTATATTTGCTGCTTCTTCAAGAATTATTCTTCTATCTTCAGAGGTTGCATCTATTATTTGTGCTATTCTACCTTGACTAACTATCCCTGACGAACGTGCACCGGTTCCATTATCAGCAAAAATTAATTGTATATCTCTTGCTCTAACTTGTTTTGAATTAACCCTATAGATTGATCCCTTTTCTCTTTCAATTTTTCTCGAAATTTCAATTTCTTCAAGGTGGTTAAAATTTGCTGGAGCTTTTCGCTCTGAATTGTCTAATTTAATAGATACTTCTGCAAAGTTTCTAGCAGGTCTCTCACTTGTACCTGCAAAAATAATATCATCCATTTCATCGCCACGCATTTGACGTGCAGAATTCTCGCCCATAACCCATTTTACCGCTTCAACAATGTTTGACTTCCCACAACCATTAGGACCTACAACCCCAGTCAAGCCATCGTTAATCAGTATTTCAGTTGGTTCTAAGAAAGATTTGAACCCAGAAATCCTAACAGATTTGAACTTCATTAATTATCCTTTATATAATATTAAGAATTCTTTGCTTTAATTAAAGTTAAAAGCTCTTTTTCAAACTCTTTAAAAGACAAAGCGCCTGAAATTTTATGATTATTATTTATAATAAATGTCGGTGTGGACTCTATATTAAAATTTTTCGACTCCTTTTCCATTTTATTAATAATTTCTTGCATAAGCGGAATATTATTTAGAATTTCATCAAATTGTTTTGAAGAAACTCCAAAAAATTTTGCTATAGAACGTAATTCATCAAGAGGCTTTTTTGAATATGCCCACTGCTTTTGTTTTTTTAATAATATGCTTATAGCTTCCAAATATGCGTCCTCAGTTGGAAGTGTTCGGGCTAAGGTGGCAGCGATAATAGCAAGCCTATCAAGAGGATAGTCAATAAACTCTAATTGAACTTTACCAGTATCAATGTATCGCTCCTTGAGTTGAGGTAAAGTCTTAAGATGAAAATTTGCGCAGTGACCACAGGTTAGAGAAAAATATTCCTTAATTTTAATCGGTGCATTTTTTGAACCCATAAAGTGTTTACGCATATTGTCACTTAATAGGTCTTGATTTGAATAACTATATTTAGGGAAAATACTTACAGCCAATAAACTTAATAATGTATTTCTTCTATTTACTATAATTTGTTTTTTCAAAATCTTTACCTTTTAACATTTTATTTATTAATATTCTTATACACTAAATCAACTTATTAAATAATAGATATTTAAAATATCAGAGCATTTTTTTTCGGGAAATTTCGAATCTTTGCATTGCTAATTTTAGTTCTCCATCAGGCAAAATGTTAGAAATTAAGTCTGGGTCATTAGTAAAAACTTTTTGTTGAAAAAAGTTTTTTTCTATTTTTTTAATATATCCAAGTTCAGTCTGTATTATTTTGATTTTTGTTATAGCCTTATAACCAAATCTTGAGTTTATTTGATTTAACAAAAATGGAATAGCGTGTTGAATTTCTGGTCCAAAACCATTTTGGACCTTTATAGTAATTTGGCCATCAGTATTTTTGTTTCTATTAAACTTAATTTTATCAGGAATTGTAATATTAGAATAATGTTCTGCTATATAATTCCAATTTAGTAAAATATGTGTTTGAACGGCACCAAGTCTGCTTAACTTTTTTTCAACAATATTTTCTGTAATTTTTACTAATGACTTCATATTATAAATCACAATTTTTTTAAAAGAATATTTTTAACAGATATCATAATATATATATATAAAACCATGAATAAGACAAAAAAAAATAATTACAAAAGTTTTTCTAATTTATTATTGAATTGGTATGACAAAAATAGAAGAAATTTGCCCTGGAGAGCTTTATCTGGGGAGTTGCCCAATCCTTACTTTGTGTATTTATCAGAAATTATGTTGCAGCAAACAGTAGTGTCAACAGTTATTCCTTATTTTTTAAATTTTGTAAAAAAATGGACTACTATTGATCAACTGGCTAAAGCAGATTTTCAAGAAGTATCCTCTTATTGGGCAGGTTTAGGTTATTACAGTAGGGCAAAAAATCTTCATGAGACAGCAAAAATAATTTCTAATGATTATAATTCGATTATTCCTTGTGACAAAAGCAAATTATTATCCTTGCCAGGGATTGGCAACTACACTGCATCAGCTATAATGGCAATTGCTTTTGATATTAAATCAAATGTTATTGATGGCAATGTCGAAAGGATATTTTCTAGATTATATGCCGTTGATGAGCCATTAGAAAAATCAAAAAAAAATATTGAAGAAATCTCAGAAAGGTATTTGCCAAATCAAAGATATGGAGATTATGCGCAAGCACTAATGGATTTAGGATCATTAATTTGTATACCTAAGTCTCCCAGGTGTTCTTCTTGTCCTTTGATTAGTTTTTGTAAAGTAGGTGGAACTGCTAATGCTAAAATATATCCTAAACGACTACCAAAAAAAATTAAAAATAATAGATATGGTTTATTTTTTTGTTTAATTAATCAGCACGGTGATATTCTAATGACTAAAAATAATAATAAAGGATTATTATCAAATATGGATGTAATTCCGTCCATAGGTTGGCTAAAAGAAGATAAGAATTATTTCTCAAAATCACCTAATTTTATAACAAAAAAAGATTCTTTGTTTGATCTTGATTGGAATATTCTTGAAAAAAAAATAATACATGTATTTACACATTTTAAGTTAAACTGTTCAATAGCAATAGCTTACATTGATAATAATGACATTTTGAAAGATCAATCAGTTAAGAAATCCTATAGGTTTATTGATAGTCAAAATTTAAAAAAATTAGCAATACCAAGTTTAATTAAGAAGATTATAAAATATCTTGAAGACGAAAATTTATTTTAAATTAATGTTTGAAATGTCTTACTGATGTAAAAACCATGGCAATGTTGCGTTCATCTGCTGCAGCTATTACTTCTTGATCTCTAATTGATCCACCTGGTTGAATTACAGCTGTAACACCTGCATCTGCAGCGGCTACTAAACCATCGGCGAATGGGAAGAATGCGTCGCTAGCAACCACACTTTCAAAAGTCATTGATGATTTTAAGTTTGCTAATATTGAAGATTTTTTAGCCTTCTCATTTGCTATCATTGTGGAATCTATTCTACTCATTTGTCCTGCCCCAATACCAACAGTTTGAAAATCTTTGGCATATATGATGGCATTGGATTTAGTATGTTTTGCTACCTTCCACGCAAAAAGTAAATTACTTATTTCTAATTGTGTAGGTACTCTTTTTGTTACTATCTGCAAGTCACTTGTCTGTAAAACTTTGTTGTCACGAGTTTGGACCAGCATACCTCCTGAAATAGATTTTATATCCAATCCGTTTTCCTGAGGTATAGGCATTGATCCTGATGCTAAAATTCTTACATTGGGTTTGTCCCTAAAAATTTGAAGTGCCTCTTTAGTAAAAGAAGGTGCAA
Organism: alpha proteobacterium SCGC AAA536-G10; assembly: GCA_000384615.1. Taxonomy (GTDB): domain Bacteria; phylum Pseudomonadota; class Alphaproteobacteria; order Puniceispirillales; family Marisalimonadaceae; genus Marisalimonas. The sequence continues at coordinate 67,685 of ARQU01000003.1, forward strand.
TTATTACTTCTAAAAATAAAGATTTCATTTGCTTTGCTAAATCTAGGGTTAATTCTCTGTTTAAAGCCACTATTCCACCAAATGCACTAATTGGATCTGTTTGTAGTGCTTTTTCCCATGCTAAATTTATATTAGCGTTCTCAGCCACACCACAAGGATTAGCATGTTTAATAATTGCAATTGCTGGCTGATTAAATTCACAAATTAATTCATAAGCAGCATTTCCATCATTAATATTATTATATGAAAGCTCTTTCCCTTGAAGTTGGTTAGATGTAGCAATTCCAATTCTAGGGTCATTCGTTTTATAAAATGCCGCTTTTTGATGAGGATTTTCTCCATATCTCATTTCCAAGAATTTTTTAAAATCTATTGAAAATGTTTGAGGTAGATCAATTGCGTTAATGTTTTCATTATTAAACCAGTCAGAAATTGCATGATCATACTCATTAGTTAATTTAAAAGCTTTTCCAGCAAGATATTTTCTAAAAGCATATGATGTTTCACATTCATCTTTAAGTTCATTTATAAGCTTAGAGTAATCCCCAGGATCAGTTAAAATAGTAACAAACTCATGGTTCTTAGCTGCGGCCCTTATCATTGCAGGTCCACCAATATCAATATTTTCAATAACTTCGGTCTCATACTTGTTATTTTCTAAGGTTTCCTGGAATTTATATAAATTAATGATTAGGAGATCAATTTCTTTAATATGATGTTTTTGCAATTGGTCTATATGAACTGAATTATTTCTTTTGCTTAGTATCCCTCCATGTATTTTAGGGTGGAGCGTTTTTACTCTCCCATTTAAAATTTCGGGGAAATTTGTTTCATCTGAAACATCCTTAACTGGTATTGCATTTTCTTTTAAAAATTTAGCAGTGCCTCCAGTAGATAAAATTTCTATATTATAATCCTCAAGAACTTTAGCTAATTTTTCAATATTAGTTTTGTCGGTTACTGAAATCAAAGCCCTTTTAATTTTAACTTTGTTAGTAAATAATTCATCTCTGTCAACATTGTCCATTTTATTTAACCGATCTTTAATTTGATTATATAATAATTAAAATATTTCTTATTAATTTAAACTCAGTCTACTTTTGTAATTGAAATGCCCAATTGCAAGAGATCATCTTATAAGCCCTTATTTTTTCAAGCTTCATAATTATCATTATTTCTTTACAGGGAGTAGGACCTTTTGGGGTAAACATAACTGAATCCTGGATAACTATATCTTGATTGTCAGAGGTCATTTTCCAAACAAAGCCCTTTAAGTGGTTTAATAAAATTGAACCACTTCTAGTTTTTATAAGTTCAATGCTTGGATTTAAATGAAAGTGAATATTTGCCATTTTGGGTATTGTACCAATATTTCCAAGATTTATGATTACGTCTTTACCCCTTATTTCATTTTTTTTATTAGATAGATAAATTTGTCTTTTGTGATTTATCCCAAAAATAGTCTTATAACCAGAATGTGTTAAATCTAATAAGTTTCCATCCTTTGTCTTTCCGTATTTGACTTCTAATATCTCAGTTTTTCTTTTTCCTGTTAGATCTATATTATTTCTATCATCAATATTTAAAGTAGAGTGAGCAGCAGATGACGCTAATGAATTTTTGGCACTCTTAATACTAGATTTGGTTAATTCGCCTAGATTAGAAATAATTTTTTCTTTTTTATAAAAAAACTCAAACGCAAATAAACTCGCTTTTGTATTCGCAGTTACTATTGGTTTTAAACCAATATCTACAAACACAACTGTATCCATATTGGATAATCTACAAAAACCAGTATCTTCAGCAAGTTGAAAAATTCTATTTTTGTAACCAATCCTGTTTAAAGTTTGTTTTATAATATCTTTAGGAACTAATGATCCTCCGTGGAACCATGAAAAACAATCATTTGGCATCTGAAAGCCTCTGCAGAATTCGCCCATTTTAATTGTTTTTTTATGTAAGTTCTCTGCATCAACATTTTTTAAAATTCCAACTATAGATCTAATTTCTATTAAATGTCTTAATAAATTTATATGTAGTACAGGACTTCTAGAGGTGTGTCCACCATCATTATTTGTTAAAATTTCAAGTTTTTGATCTATAATATTTAATAATTCATCGATAATGATTATATCGTCAAATAAAATAGACTTAGCAACTAAAATACCTTTAATTATTATAATTTGTTGTAGATGATTATTTGTTTCTGTGAGTTTTATCTCGAGATATTTTGTTTGTAATGCAATAGAATATAAAATTTTCTTTTGTAAATATAATTCACCACTCTCTGCAAACCATGAAAAATTGAAACTCCAACAAGTTACTCTTTCTGCCATTATTTGAGAGTCAAATTCCTTTGACAGAAGATTATGTTTCTCATTGATCCAATTTGAAACTAAAGAACGGGCTATGGATCTTGCTTTAATACTACCCTCAGCTTTCAAATCTCTCAAAAAATAAAACCTGTTAAAATCTTTAATTAGTTTGGGATTATTTTTACCATTGACTATTGTTTTACCAATTTCTGAGTTGCCTTGCCAGTTATCAGTAAGTCTTCTTACAGGAGAATTCTGTCCATCTACTTTTAGTTTTTTTTTGAGAAAATAATTATTTGTAATTAAATCTATAAATTTAAGCATAAAATTAATTTTCCATTTTAACTAATGCGATAAAAAAACCGTCTGATCCATTCATAACATCATCAGAATTAAAATTAAAATAATTTGGAAGGACTCTTATAAAGCCTTCTTTAGTTATACAATCGCTAATCATAGGATAATCAGTAGAAAAAAATGGAACAATGGAAAAATTTTGATTTTTTTTTAAAAACTTTTCAATCCTTCTTTCACCTTCAATTTTTTGAAGAGAGCATGTAACATACATAATTAATCCATTTTTTTTCAATATTTTTGAAGCATTATTTAAGATATTATCTTGAGTTAAAATTAAATCGTTTAAATTGATTGGAGCTGGTTTAATAAAAATATCTGGATTTTTTCTAATCGTGCCTGTCGCAGAACAGGGAGCGTCAATTAAAATAACATCAGGTTTAAAGTTTGGCAGATAATCTTCTGCTTTAGCAATAATTAAACAAGGATTAAAGTTAAGTCGCTTCATATTTTCTCTGAATTTATGAGACCTCAATTTATTTTTTTCTATAGATACAACGTCTAATTTGTTATCTAAAAGTTGGGCTGTTTTACCTCCAGGAGCGCAACACATGTCTACTACTTTAATAGAATCAATAGATTGAGAAAAATGTTTTTTTATTTTAGACAATAATAAATTACATGGTATCTGGGATGCTGCATCTTGTATCCACCACAAACCATCAGAAAATCCTGGTAAACTTTCAACTGACTCTTTTAAATTACATCTTATAACATTAGGCAAGATTTTTTTACCTGAGAGATTGAGCTTAAATTGGTTCAATTCACTTTCTTTCATTTTATTTGAAACAACTATATCGAGTGGTGGCGGTTCCATGGCTATCTTTGCTATTTCATTGACATTTTTTTCACCATATGAAGATGTCCAACTTTTTAAAAGCCATTCTGGAAGGTTGCATTTATCTTCAGGAATGAAGTTTAAACAATCATTTTTATTTGTAACTATTTTACGTAGAATTGCATTTACGAGCTTAGATTGTTTTTCTCCAATATAAATTTTAGCTTGATTGACTGCTTCATTTAAAACTGCATAAGGGGCTATATTCAACCAAATTAATTGAATTGTAGAAATAACTAAAATGCCATTTAAGTAACGATTTTTTTTCTTTATCCCAAACCTTGAGTATTTATTATAAATTTTTTGAGCCTGGTTATGCCTTCTCATACATGTGTTTATAAGTAAAAATAGAAAAGATTTGTCTCGTTTATCTAATTTATTAAAGTCAAAAGATTTTTCAATGATATCGTCAAATTTTTTATTCTTGTAAAAAACAAGTATCCAAATTTCCAATGCTACAAGTCTTACAGTCTTGTTTATATTTTTTTTGGTGTTAAATGTTTTTTGTTCTATCAAACTACTGCCTTGTATTTGTATTAATAATAAATATTATGTAAATTATTTAGATATTGGCTAATAAGAAAGTTATACTTATGGATAGTAAAATTACAAAATTAAGTAAACAAAAAGAAGAAAATGATTCAAACGAGAATGTGTCCGAGGATAAAACTGTACCCAAAGAAAAAGGAGGTCCTAAGGGATTGGAACCAACTAGATATGGAGATTGGGAAAAGGCAGGAAGATGCTCAGATTTTTAAACTGATGATAATCTAGTAATGATAATTGAATTAAAATCAGAAATACTGATAAATGCAGGTATTAGAGCGTCCAAACGAAATTTTACCAACGCTTATGTTACTAAAAGAGGTGATAGTGAAGCTGGTGCTATTTTTGTTAAAGTTGACACGCTAGATGGCTATGCGAAGCTTTTCACACGTAATTTGAAATATGATTTAATTAATGAGAATAATGTTGTAGAATTTGTAAATTTATATCCTGAAAAAAAATTACAAAATATCGACATAGATAAAAGAATTACTAAAGAAATAGAAATAGATAGCGATTGTTGGATAGTAGAAATTGAAGACAAAGAAGGAAGAAATCCATTTCAAAATTTAAATTGTTAAATCCTCTATTATTTGGCTTCTTTTATATAAGCCTAAATAATCAGCTTTTAATTTAAGTATTCCATTCATATGTTTTAACATTGGTGTTGGTATATTTAGTTTTGTTCCAATTTCTATAATTGCGCTCATAATAGGGTCAATTTCTAAAGGTCGTTTCATTTCAATATCTTGTCGTGTTGAAGGCTTATGACCAATTATAGATGATGCACCATCAATCCGTTTTTCAATTGTTACACTAAAGTTAACTCCAATTGCTTTTCCAACTCTTTGGCACTCCTCCATTATTTCTTTTATCAATAATCTTGAACTTGGATCATTACCTATAACATCTAAACTTGCTCCAGTAATAGCGCTTATAGGGTTAAAAGAACAATTCCCCCAAAGTTTAATCCAAATTTCATCTCTCAAATTCTTTTTTTGAGGAGCTTTTAACCCACCCTTTATAAATAGATCGGATAATATCCTTAATCTCTCTGAATTTATTCCATTTGGTTCACCAAGGCTAAATCTATTTCCTTCTATATGCTTTATTGTGCCCGGCTTTTCAATTTCGCATGCTGGGTAAACAACGCACCCTAATGCTCGTTTTGGATTAAGAGTTTTCCAGATAATTCCATGGGGATCTACTGAGTCTATGTAAGTATTTTCGAGTTTTGTACCTGTGTTAGATTTATAAAAATACCACCATGGTAATCCATTAACTGCGGATAAAATAGCAGTATTGTCATTCAAAAGGGGTTTTAATTGATTAACGATCCCTGAAATTGCATGAGCTTTAACACCAATAATTATATAGTCTTGTTTACCTAATTCACTTGGGTTTTCAGTAACTTTCAATTTAAATGTTTCTGATTTGTTATTTGAAATTAAGGTTAAACCATTTTTTTTAATAGCTTCTTTGTGAGGGCCTCTAGCTATCAATGAGACGTTTGCTCCAGCTTTACTTAAACTACATCCAATAAAGCCACCTATTGCTCCGGCACCAAATACGCAAATATTAATCATATTAATTTCCTATTCTAAGCCGAGTTTTTCAGCAAGACCTATCCTTTGAAGTTTACCAGTAGCTCCTTTGGGTATTTCTTTTAAAAAACTTATATATTTGGGAACTTTAAAATCAGCTAGATGATTTCGAGCATAACTTTTAATTTCAATTTCAGAACATTTTTTCTTATTTTTTAGGACAATGGCAGCGCCTATAGCTTCTCCTAGTAACTTATCCTTTACCCCAAAAGTAACAACTTGTTCAATTGCTTCATGTTCCATTAATATATTATCTATTTCTAGAGGAGACACTTTTTCGCCTCCACGATTGATAATTTCTTTTAATCTTCCAGAAATTTTTAAATAACCATCATTATCAAAGAACCCTTGGTCACCAGTTCTAAACCAGCCATTAATAAACGAAGATTTATTAGCTTCATCATTGTTTTCGTAACCAGTAGTTACATTATCACCCCTAATACAAACTTCTCCCTCATGACCATTTTTCTGGATGTTTCCATCGGCATCCATTATACACACTTCAGGACCTGCAGGTTTACCAACAAATCCAGCTTTTTGAATCTGAGGAGGCATTGGATTTGACGTCATTTGGTGAGATGCTTCGGTCATTCCATAAGCTTCAATAACAGTTGTTTTAAAAACTTCTCTTAATTGTTCAAAAACGGCTGGTGGTAAAGATGCTGAGGATGATCTTATAAATCTTAGTGAGAGGTTTTCTGCAAGTTTTATATTTTTCTTTGCTCTCATCAGTATTCCTTGATGCATAGTAGGAACCCCTGAATACCAAGATATTTTTTCTTTTTTTGCTATATCCAAAAACTTTAACGCATTAAAACCGTCACTTGCATAAACTGAGGCTCCAGAAAATATTGATGAACACAATATTGCAATTAAGCCGTGTATATGAAAAAGAGGCATAATATTATAACAATGATCCTCAGAGTTCAATTTAAGAGAATTTGAAATATTTACTGCAGAGGAATAAATATTTTTATTTGTCAAAGGCACTACTTTAGGTCTAGATGTAGTTCCAGATGTATGAAGTACTAGAGCCTCATATGTTTCTTTAGATAATTCAAAACTAGAACTTTCATCATAAAGATTAAATATTCCGGTTGGCGCATTATCTATTTTTTTGATTTCACATACTTCTACACCTAATTTTTTTGCGGCTTCAACAACAGGATTACTACTATTCTTTTCCACAATTACGATTTTAGGCATTAAATCTTTTAAATAAAATTCATATTCACTAAATTTGTAAGAGGGGTTTAGTGGCGCAGCAGACATATAACTTGCTACAGCTAAAAAAGTTGTCGCCATCTCAGGCCCATTTGGGAGAACGATCGCTGCTCTATCTGAATTTAGAAAACCTTTTTCGCTAAGTTGCCCAGATATGTCAAAAACATGTTTTTTCAATTCTGAGTACTTGATTTTACTGCCATCACTCGATGATATCGCAATACTTTCATCATTATTATTGTTAATTAAATTTCTTAAAGTTTGTGTCATTTTATTTTTCTTTATTTTATAAAGCTAATTTTATTATAAAAGTATAAATACTCGAAAGCCCAATTTATTCTTAGAAGTAAAAGTCAAATTTGTAAATTTTTAAAATTTTTAGAAAACAAATCTATTCCTATACTTGCTTTTGTAAAAATTCTCTGGCAGAGGGACTTAATTCTTCATACCCTTCATCATTAGAAATTTTATTAGCAGTACTTTTACCAAGCTCTACTCCCCACTGGTCAAAACTATTAATGTTCCATAAAAATCCAGATGCAATTGTAATATTTTCATATAGCGAAATTAACATTCCAATGGAAAATGGATTATTTTGATCCCAACTTATAATTGTAGATGGTCGATTTCCTGAAAAGTTTTTATTTGCATTAGCTAAATCTACTGAGCCAATAGCTAACGCTTCTGCTTGAGCAACTGCATTTATAACTAAATGTTTATGATTACTAACAATATGACTAAATTTTGTGTTTTTTATTGGCTTACGAGGTATAAGTATATCTACAGGGGTGGTTTCCAAGCCTTGGTGTAAAAATTGAAAAAAACTATGCTGAGCATTAGTACCAACTTCTCCCCAAATAATTGGACTTGCTGGCATTTGTAAAGTTTGACCTTCTACATCAACACTTTTCCCATTACTTTCCATTTCTAACTGTTGTGCCCAGGCGGGCAATTTAGAAAGACTGTCAGTATATGGAACAATACAGTGGTTATTTCGATTCAAAAAATTTCGATTCCATATTCTAAGTAAAGCTAAAATAACCGGAATATTGCTCTCAATTTCCTCATTAACAAAATGTTGATCCATTATTTGGGCGCCATTCAAAAATTTCTTGTAGTTATCTTCTCCTAACCCACACAAAATGGACATTCCTACTGAAGACCATAATGAGTATCTTCCTCCAATATTTTCAGAAATATGAAAAATATTAGATTTTTTAAATCCCCATTTCTTAGCTTTTTTTTCAGATGAAGTAACAGCCACCATTGCATCATTCAAACTAACGTTACTCTCTGTAAGCCAATTATGTATAATTTTTGCATTTTCAAGAGTTTCAAGAGTTCCAAAGCTTTTAGACGTTATTATAAATAAAGTAGTTTTAGGGTCACATTTCTCAAATATTTCGATTAGATTTATTGGGTCAATATTTGAAATATAAAAAACCTTAGGTCCTTTATAAAAACTTTTTAGTGCTTGATTAACCATTAATGGTCCTAAGTCAGATCCCCCAATGCCAACATTTACAATACTTTTGAATGATTTTTTATTTAAAATCATTTTTGTAAAATTAATAAGATTTTTCCATTCTTTTGTTTCAAAACGTTCTTTTTTTCTAAGATTAAAATGATCAACCGACCGGTTTTCTGAGCAATTTATTTTTGCTCCTGACATCATTCTTTTAATTTTTGACTTAATATTTGCCTTCTTAGCAAGATTAATTAGATCATCTTTAATTTCTTTGTCTAGGTTCTGTCTTGTTATATCTACTTTAAGACTTTGAAATTCAAACTGAAACTCAGCAATTCTTTGTTGATCAAACATGAGATTACTTAGATTGTTATAATCCTTGAATTTTAGCTTATCATTGATGATTTTTGTAATCGGGTTTTGGGATAATTGCATACAACTGTTTTATTTCCTATGTAGAGTTTGACACCAACGCATCGAACATTTATAGCATAATTTAACCCAGTTATGGATAAAAATCTATGTTGCTATTTCATTATATTTATAAAATTTTATTTCTGGTTATTTTATTTACAATATCTTCAACTTGTTTTTCAGAAACAATTAGTATTAAGGGCTTGGTCTTTTCTAATCTTAAGATTAATGAAGTATTAGCTAATCAAAAAATAACTTCAGGTTATCTGACAATTGAAAATACAAATAAAAAAGATGAGCACTTAATTCATTTAGTATCGAATTTTTCAGAAAAAACCGAATTACACAATATGACCATTGAAAATGACATCATGAAAATGAAACATGTGGATAAGGGTATAACTATAAAGGCTAATTCAAAATTAATTTTTAGACCGGGTAGTTTTCACATAATGTTCATAAAATTACTTAAGCCTCTTAAGGTTATGAATACATATAAAGTTAGATTTACTTTTGAAAATGCTGGTACAATTTTATTAGAAATGCCAGTTAAAGCAAAAATAAACATCATTAAAAAGAACAAACATAGTCATCATTAAAAAAGTATTATCGTCTCCAAAAATTAAATTTCTATGAATGAATAATTATGAAGAAAAAATTTCTATATTTATTTGTTTAAAAAAAAAAATAAGAAAAATTTTCATAAAACTTATTGCTTATTAGAACAATTTTCTTTTTACTTAAATTTTAAATTTTATATTTTAGGATCCATCTATGCAAAATTCAAAACATTCAGAAACAATTAGCTTGCACTCTGGTTGGAGGTCAGATGATACAACTGGATCAGTAGCTGTTCCAATTCATCAAACTACTAGTTATCTATTTAAAGATACTGACCAAGCGGCAAATTTATTTTCTTTATCTGAATTGGGTAACATTTATACAAGAATCATGAACCCAACAAATGATATTTTAGAAAAACGGATTGCGGCTTTAGAGAATGGTGTAGCTGCTTTGGCATTGTCATCAGGTCAAACAGCTTCTGCATTCGCAATTCAAAATGTTGCAAAAGCAGGGGATAATGTAGTCAGTTCAACTGATTTATATGGAGGAACATGGAACTTATTTTCAAAAACCTTAAAAGATATGGGAATAGAAGTAAGATTTGTAGATCCGTCTAATCCAAATGCCTTTGCAGATGCTACTGACAGTAGAACACGTGCGTATTACGCAGAAACGTTACCTAACCCAAAACTAAAAGTGTTTCCTATATCAGAAGTCAGTTCCATAGGAAAAAAATTTGGTATACCTCTTATTGTTGATAATACTGCTGCTCCAATTATTTGTAAGCCCATTGATCACGGGGCAGCTATTGTTGTTTATTCTTTGACTAAATATATTGGTGGTCATGGTAATTCTGTAGGGGGAATAATTGTAGATGGTGGTAATTTTGATTGGGAAGGGGCAGGAAAAGAAAGGCAACCATCATTAAATACTCCAGATCCTTCTTATGAAGGCGTTGTTTGGGTAGAAGCAGCAAAATCCTTAGGCCCTATAGCATACATCATTAAAGCCAGAGTTACATTGTTAAGGGATCTTGGGGGAGCATTAAGTCCGTTTAATGCTTTTTTAATTTTACAAGGGCTAGAAACAATTTCTTTACGCATGAAAGCTCACTGTCAAAATGCTTCCAATGTTGCACATTTTTTAAAAAATCATAATTTAGTAGATAATGTAATATATCCAGAATTAGAAACAGGAAATTTTAAATTATCCGCTAAAAAATATTTAAGAGGAGGATTTGGTGGTTTGGTTGGCTTTGAACTTAAGGGAGGAATTGATGCAGGTAAAAAATTTATAGATAATTTAGAGTTGTTTTATCACGTTGCAAACATTGGTGATTCAAGAAGTCTTGCAATACATCCAGCCTCTACCACTCATAGTCAGTTATCTAAGGAAGAACAATTTAAATCTGGCGTTTCTGATGCTTATGTTAGATTGTCAATTGGTATCGAGCACATAGACGATATAATAAATGATTTAACAAACGCCCTCATTAAATCACAAGAGAGGTAATATAGTAATTTTATAAATGTTGGATATTTTTTTTAAATATTGTAAATAACTTATTATGATTTTTATATATAATAGATAGTATTGTGGCATTTGACGAAAAATTTTCTGTTGCTCCAATGATGGAATGGACAGATAAACATTGTAGATATTTTTTTAGACTTATGTCTAATTGTTCAACTTTATATACCGAGATGATTTCTGCAGATGCTATAATATTTGGGCCTCGTGAAAAATTATTAAACTTTAACAAAGAAGAGTTACCTTGTGTTCTTCAATTAGGAGGTAATAATCCTAAAAAATTAGCCTTGGCTGCGCAGTATGGACAAGATTATGGCTACTCCAAAATTAACCTAAATATTGGTTGTCCATCTAATCGAGTGCAGAATGGTGCTTTTGGTGCATGCTTAATGAAGCATCCTAAACTAGTTGCTGAATGCGTTAAAATTATAAAAAATAATTGTCAAATACCTATAACTATAAAATGTAGGATTGGTGTTGATGATATGCACGAGGTGCAAGGACTAGATGAATTCATTGATGAAGTATCTGAAAATGGTATCGATTTGTTTGTGATCCATGCGAGAAAAGCACTTTTAAATGGTCTAAGTCCAAAACAAAATAGAGAGATACCTCCTTTAAATTATAATAGGGTTGGACTTTTAAAAAAAAGAAGACCTGATTTAAAAATTGTTATTAATGGCGGCATTAAATCTATAAAAGAAGGCCAAGATTTAGTAAATAAGTTTGCACTAGATGGGTTTATGATTGGTAGAGAAGTATATAAAAATCCATATATATTATCTTCTATGGATAGAATTGTGTTTAATAGTGAAGAAAAGATCAAATCTAGATATAAAGTTGCCATGGAAATGGCAGATTACATAGATAAGTTTATGAAAAAAGAAGAAGGTCATGTTAATGCAGTTACTAGACATATTTTAGGTTTGTATAACTCCCTTCCTGGTGCTAAAGAATGGAGGCGAGTATTAAGTGAGGATACCAGATTTTCAAAAAATGGAGACATTTTAAGGTTGGCGACAGATAATATAGAAGAATTTATACATACTAGAAGTTTGATTTTAGCCTAGGAGGTTGCAGTTGGAAGAAGTTAATAAAAAAGAGGGATATAGGTCTATATTAGAAATGGGACCTTTATTGTTGTTTTTTGGAGTAAATTATTTTTATGGGATAATGGCAGGTACGGCAGTTTTAGTTGTAAGTACTCTGTTTTCTCTTATTCTGTCATGGTATTGGTTTAAAAATATACCAATGATGGCTGCAGCTGGATGTGTTGCAGTTGTTTTTTTTGGTGGATTAACAATTTTTTTTGATGATGAGTTTTTTATAAAGATAAAACCCACTATTGTGTCTATAATTATAGCCGGCATCCTTGCATCAGGAAAAATTTTAGGTAAAAATCCTTTGGCTGCTATTATGAAATCTGCAGTAAATTTAGATTTAGAAGGTTGGAACAAGCTGACTTGGTTATGGGTTGGCATGTTTATTATCATGGCTATCGCTAATGAAATAGCTTGGCGTAATTTAACGACTGATCAATGGGTCTCTTTTAAAGCCTTTGGTATTCCAGTTTTGTCTCTTGGTTTCGGTCTACTATCATTACCAATAATGCAAAAACATCAGATTAAAAAAGACTAACCTATTTTTTAATACTCTCTAGTTTTTTCGAAAGTTCAAGAGCCATTTGGGACTTTGGTGGAAGTTGACTTAACAATATAGTCCAATTATCGATTGCTATTTTATTTTCACCTGTTTTAAAAGCCTTCAAACCTCTAAAAAATAAAGCATTTATGTTATTAGGTTCGCTATCTAATATCTCATTAACAAGCCTGCCTATTTCGGGGGTGAAGTTTGGGTCTTTTTGAGGAGGTAGTAATTCTTTTAAAAGTGTTTTTTTAAGATTCAGATTTTGAGGGCTAATTTCTATTGTAGTGCGTAATGCATTTATAGCTTTATCCATTTTATTAAGAACTTTATATGATTTGTATAATTTAACCCAGCCTTCTAAATCTTCTTTGTTTTTTGTTAAGCGAGATGCAAGCTGTTCGACCATTTGGTTGATCCTGATTTTTTGATCCTTCTTGTTTAAATTTAAAATTTCACTAGTAATCGGAGAATTAATATTTAAATTTTTTTTGAGACTTTTGCTTAAAACTTTGTCAGAAATACCCAAATTTCTCGCAGCCGAACGAATATTAGTTTCAAGATCTTTTTCCCAAGCATCATTGCTGGAAGTATTTCTATATAATTTTGTCCATATTTCAAATGCCTTTTTTTCATTTCCAATTTGTGATTGTAATAATCCATTTAAGAAATTTGCTCCAAGGTCCATTGGGTTTTCAGATAATGCTTCATTAATTAACATTTGTGCTTTTGATGTCACTTGACCATCAGCCTTTCTTACAATTGCTTGAGCGAGTAAAGATTTTAATCTTGGTGAATTTTTAATAGATAAAATTCTAGTTAGTGTTGAAATTTCAACATCAATCTTGTTAATTCGTGATGCGGTTGCGGCTAAGTCTAGAAGTATATTAATATTATTGGGACTCTCCTTAGACTTAGAAACCAATTCTTTAAATATCTTTAAATCTTGTTTTCTATTTTTGTCTTGAATGATATTTTCTTTTAAAAGTTTTTCCTTAGCTGTATGGAGTTTATTCATGTCTATAAAGGGGCTTCCTAACTCATAGTAGAGAATGGAACTAAGTAAAAAAAGAGATATCCCCCCAATATAAAAAAAAAGGTTTTTTGATTTTGGGCTTAACCCAATTTTTAGAGTCAAATTTTCATTAGATAAACTTTTAAAAATATAAATTGTTAATAGAAGAGTTAAAGTAAAGATTATAATAAATAGCATTGTGTAAGGCTCTTTTATTTATAATTAGATTTTAAAAATCTTATAACAAAAAATGAACCAAAAGCTAAAATTATAAAAGGTAAAAACCATAATAAAATTGTATTTGTTTTTAATGGTGGTTTTAACAAAATAGAATCCCCATATCGGTCTCTCAAAAAATTATATATTTTTTCATCACTTATTCCGTCTTGTAATTTATCTTTTATTAAGACTTTTAAGTCTTTAGCTATTTCTGAATTAGAATCATCAATACTTTGATTTTGACAAACAAGGCATTTAATATTTTGAGAAATTTCCCTCGTCTTTTTTATAATAAAATCTTTATGGGGAGTATTTATGTCAGCTAATAAATTATTCTGAGATATTGATAAAACCAAACAAAATAGGAATATTTTTATATTTCTAAACATTTTTTAATTTTCTTGTATTAAAGGTAAAACTTCAAACTTGAAACTATCATATAATAATGGACCAGCGTGACGATAAATAATTTTACCTTTTTCATTAATTAAAAATGTTTCAGGTACTCCATACACGCCCCATTCAATTGCGACTTTGCCATACTCGTCAAGCCCAAGATTTTTATAAGGGTTACCAAATTCTGTTAAAAATTTTTTTGTATCTATAAATTTATCCTTATAAGCAACGCCAATCACAGGTATAATTTTACTTAATTCTTCCATAATAGGTACTTCTATTCTGCATGGAGCACACCAAGATGCAAAAAAGTTTACAGCAAATATTTGATTTTCAAAATTTTTGAAATTTAGATTTTGTTTTTGATTTAATGATCCAAAATATTTAACTTCTGGGATTAGTATTTCAGGAATATTTTTACCAATTAATTGTGATTTGATAGATTGTACTTTTTTGGGCTCGTTTTTCGCTTGATATAGTACTAATGCCGAAATAAAAAATATTAGTAAAAAGAATGTAAGTGGTAAAGTTTTTAAAATTGAGAAATTATTTTTCATATCTTTTAATTTATTATTTTTCTAGATTTTCTATTTTGTAAAATTGATACCAATCCACCTAAAGCCATTAGGCAAGCGCCTCCCCAAATCCATGAAACTAAAGGATTAAAATAAACTCTAATTGACCAACCAATTTTTTTATTACCATCTCCCAGTACTAGATATGTATCGCCTAAAAAACTAGTTAAGATTGCAGCCTCTGTTGTTTGACTTTTTTCTGTCGGGTAAAAACGTTTTTCTGGTTTTAGTTTATTAATAACCNTACCATCTTTTAGTAGATTAAAGGTTGCAGTTTGAGATCTGTAATTAGGACCGTCTAGCATTTCTATCTTTTTAAATTCTAATGATTTATTTCCAACATTAAAAACATCTCCTATATTTTTTCTTCCATTATATTCCGTTTTAAAAAACTGCTCTCCAGTCACACCAGCTAAAAATACTGCAACTCCTATATGCGCAAAATGAATTCCAAGATTTATTTTTGATATAAATAAAAAAAACTGGCTTAATTTATTAAATTTAATTTTGGATTCTTTTATTTTAGAAATAATATCAGTTACTACACCACTAAAAAGCCAAATAGAAAGTGAGCCGCATATAAGTGCGAATAATGATGATTGTTCAATCATATATAAACATATCATGCCGAAGAATGTTGCTGTAATAAGGAATATAAATTTTTTGGATAAATTCTTTTTTTTGGTTTGTTTCCAATTTAACAAGGGGGCAATTGCCATTAAAAAAACTACTGGAGCCATAATTGGAGCAAAGGTTGCATTATAGTAGGCGGGCCCAATAGAAATTTTATTACCATTAAATGCATCTAAAAATAGAGGGTATAAAGTTCCAATTAGGACAGTAGCGGTTGCTGTAGTCAGAAATAAATTATTTATTAAAATAGCGCTTTCTTTACTCATTAAATTAAATTGTACTTTATGTTCATTGAATGATGAACTTTTCAAAGCAAACAAAATTAATGGACCACCTATCGCAATTGCCAATATAATCAAAATAAAAACTCCTCTAGATGGGTCTGATGCAAATGCATGAACTGAGGTTAGTAACCCAGACCTTACAATAAAAGTTCCCAATAGCGAAAATGAAAAAGCTAAGATTGATAAAAGAATGATCCAATTAATTAATACAAGTTTTTTTTCTAATACTCTTACTGAATGTAATAAAGCAGTTGCAATTAACCAAGGCATAAATGACGCATTTTCAACTGGGTCCCAAAACCACCATCCACCCCATCCCAATTCGTAATAAGCCCACCAACTTCCCAAGGCTATGCCAATTGTTAGAGCAGACCAAGCAATTGTTATCCATGGCATCATTTGCTGGGCCCATTCTTTATTTATTTGACCTGTAATTAGAGCGCCAACTGCAAACGAAAATGAAACTGATAAACCTACATAACCAATGTATAGCATAGGTGGATGTAAGGCTAATCCTGGGTCTTGAAGTAACGGGTTTAATCCCCGTCCATCTAAAGGCAGTACTTGAACTCTTTCAAATGGGTTAGAAGTGAATAGAATAAAAGCCAAGAAAAGACATAATATTATCGTTTGCACGCCTATTATTGAGGATAGAAGTTTGGAGTTCATGGTAGAATTTTTTATTGAAATTAGAAAAGTAAATGTGGATAAAATCAATACCCAAAGTAATAGAGAGCCTTCATGATTTCCCCAAACACCACTAATTTTATATATTAAGGGTTTGAGCGAGTGTGAATTATTTGAAATAAGTATCAAAGAAAAATCTGAGATAATAAAGCTATAAGTTAAAATAAAGAAAGATGACAAAATAAATAAAAAATTTATTAAGGCACTCCTTTTAAGAATATGAACTGTAAAGCCATCAAATGATTTGATATTATATATCCAAAATAATATCTGCATGATTGTTGCAACAAAAGTGATTATAAGAAATATATGTCCTATTTCTGGGATCATTTTTTCTTTTCTCCCTGCCACACACCACTTTTAATTAGAGCGTCTGCGACTTCTGGTGGCATATAATTCTCATCATGTTTTGCTAAAACTTGGTTGGCAATTAACTTATTATCTTTTAAAATACCCTCAGCTACTATACCCTGACCTTCTCTGAATAAATCTGGAAGTTGTCCTTTAAAAAAAACTTTTATATTATCTTTTTTATCGGTAATTTCAAAGATTGATTCATTCTTATTAATTACTACAGAATCCTCAAGTACCAGGCCTCCAATTCTAATTTTATTCTCAATATTTTTAACATTTCCATATTTCTTTTTTAATTCATTTGGAGTGTAAAAATAAATAATATTTTCTTTAAGAGCCATTAAAACTAGTTTAGTGGCCAGCCCAAGAATACTTAAAATTAAAAATAATATTAAAAGACGTTTATATTTAGGGTTCATTTAGTTCACTTTGAATTTAAGGAAACA
Source organism: alpha proteobacterium SCGC AAA536-G10 (assembly GCA_000384615.1). Lineage (GTDB taxonomy): Bacteria > Pseudomonadota > Alphaproteobacteria > Puniceispirillales > Marisalimonadaceae > Marisalimonas. The sequence continues at coordinate 84,795 of ARQU01000003.1, forward strand.
TTAATTATCAGAATTTAACAATTTTTCTAATAATTTTTTAGCTTTTTTTGATTGGTAAATTGACCGAATAAATATAAAGCTAATGCATAATAAAGTTAAAATATAGCTGGGTAATATATAAATATTATAATCTTCCAATATCCAAGGTGTTATATGCATATTTTAACCAATCTATAAAAATTCTTTAATATTTAATTTTAATAAAATGGCTTCACATTTTTTCTCAATTAACTTTGTCTTAACATTAACAATTATTATATATAGAGAAAAAAGACAAAACCCTATCATCATCAAAAATAATGGAAGTAACATTTGGTTGTCTATAGAAGGCCCGTCAAATCTTAATATACTAGATGGTTGATGTAGCGTATGCCACCAATCAACAGAAAATTTTATTATTGGTAGATTTATAATTCCAATTATAGCAAGAACGGATGCGGATTTTGAACCATCAACTTTTCTCTCAAAAGCGTTATGCAATAAAATAAATCCCAAGTAGAAAAAAAATAATATTAACATTGAGGTCAACCTGGCATCCCACACCCACCAAGTTCCCCACATTGGCTTTCCCCACAATGATCCCGTTATTAATGTTAACATAGAGAATAAAGTCCCAATAGGAGCAATTGAAATTGAAATCAAATCTGCTAATGGATGTTTCCAGACTAAATAAAAAATAGATGATACAGCTAAACTTAAATATAAAAAAGAAGCAAGCCAAGCTGAAGGAACATGTACATACATTATTCTTACGGCATCGCCTTGTTGATAATCCTTAGGACTGTCGAAAAGGCTAAAATATAATCCAAAAATAATGAATAATAATGCAATTGCCATTAGTGATGGCTCAAGCTTATTTGTAATTTTCTTAAACCTATTTGGATTAGCCAACCAATCAAACATTTAAATTAAACTTTCATAAATCAATTTTTATATACTCTTATCACCGTCCAATAGCTATTCTTACTAACAAAGCTGATATAAATGGCGAGATAACTAAATATATTAGAGTGAACGCAAATAATAAGAATAAATTTCCATATGGTGATGCATTTATTTTTATAGCCTCATTGACTCCAACTCCAAATATTAAAATAGGTATCATTAGGGGTATGATCAATATAGGTAGTAAAATATTTCCTCTTCTTGCCCCTAAAATTAATGCAGAGCCACTTAACCCGATTAATGAAATTGCAAGACTACCCGCTGAAATACTAATAACAAGCCAAGGAATATTTTTTAAATCCATAGCAAGTAATATTGCGAATATTGGTGACGTTATTATTAATGGAATTAACATGATCAACCAATATGATATTCCTTTAGACAACATAATTATTTCTAAAGGAATTGGGCTTGTAGCAATTTGATCTAACCACCCATTTTCAAAATCTTTTTGTAATAATTTTTCTAAAGAGGGTATTATTGCTAAAATTAAACCAACCCAAATAACAGCATTTGACACAATATTTAATTTTTCTTTAATAGGGCCAAGTCCAAGTGGAAATAGTATAATTATCAAGATCATAAAACCAACTATGGAAATCAAATCAATTAATGAACGAGAGTTTGTTAGTATATCTCTTTTAACATGAGCAATAAATATATTTGACCAGTTAGAGTATACTGAATTCATGAAACCCTCTGTTTTTTTAATTCATCTAAGTCTAGAGTATAAAAATTTTTTTCAATTATATTTTGATCATGACTAGCTATAATAATTGTTCCTTTTTGTTCTAAAAACTTAAAGACTAATTTTTTAAATAAAACCAAGCTTGTTGTATCTAATTCATTAGTTGGTTCATCCAATATCCAAAAATCAACTTTATTAATAAATGAAATATATAATCTAGACAAAGCAGCTCTTTTTTTTAAGCCTTCAGAACACTGCGATATATATAATTCTGCATATTTTTCCATGCCTACACTTTTAAGTGCCATTTTTATGATTTCTTTATTAGATGACCATCCTTTCATTGTTAACCAAGCATTAAGGTTTTCAGCAACTGTTAAATCCTTTGATAGACCGTTTTTGGTATCTAAAAAAATCAAATTTTCAACCCATTCTTCATTATTTTTAAAAATATCTTTGTTATCTCGTTTTATTGTTCCTCTTTCTAAGGGAGTAAATCCAGCAATAGCTCGTAATAATGTAGATTTACCAGACCCATTTTTACCTTTTATAAGAGTTGTAGATCCAGATTTAATAATTGCATTAAAATTAGAAAATACAATTTTGTTACCTCTTTGTATTGTTAAATCTTTAAGATAAAGCATTTCCTACCTAATAAAATATTTATTAATCACCTAGTTTTATACAATAATTATTGAAAAGTCTTGTAACTAAGATTAGTTTTTTAAAACTTATCCTTTTTAAATAAATTTTATAGATAATTATCTATGTTAAATATTAAAGTTTCTAAAAAATGAATGGATGCAGGCATGAATGAAGGACCTTTAAAAGGAATCAAAATTATAGATGCATCTTCGGTTTTAATGGTTCCATATTGTACAAAGTTGCTAGCAGATATGGGAGCAGAAATAATTAAAATAGAGACAATAGATGGTGACATAACTAGAAATATTGGTCCTAGTGTAAATAATGGAATGGGGGCAGTTTTTTTAAATATAAATAGAAATAAAAAAAGTGTCTGTATTGACTTGAAATCGCCAGAAGGTCGTTTAATTATTTATAAACTAATCGAAGTTTCAGACGTTTTTGTTTCTAACATAAGAAAAGTTGCATTAAAAAAAATTGGTTTAACACACTCACATTTTAAAAAAATTAATCCTAAAATTATAACCGCAAATGCCGTAGGTTTTTCTTCTAAAGGACCATATTCAGGGCTGCCCGCTTTTGACGATACAATTCAAGCAATAAGTGGAATGGCAGCTTATCAAGAAGTTTATTCTAATCAACCAAGTTATACTTCAGGTGCAACTGCTGACAAAGTAACTGGCCTCATGCTGGGAATGTCAATTATTAGTGCACTATTTCAAAGAGAAAAAAAAGGTATTGGAACTCAAGTTGAGGTGCCAATGATGGAGACAATGGTTGATTTTACACTTGTGGAGCATTTATATGGTTATAACTTTGTTCCTCCAAAAGCGCCTCCTATATATCCAAGACAATCTTCACCAAATAGAAGACCTTACAAAACTCTAGATGGTTATATTGCTGTGATGCCATATAGCGATAAACAGTGGTTAAGATTTTTTAAATTAATTAGAAAAGAAATTATTTTTCAAGATCCTAAATATTCGACAGCGAAATCTAGAAATGAAAATATTAATCAATTATACTCTATTATGTCAAAAGCAATAGAAAAAGAAAAAACTGATTATTGGATTAAAAATTTAAAACAAAATGATATCCCAGCAACGAAAGTCAATTTTCCAGAAGATATTTTTAATGATGAACATTTAAAGAAAACTAACTTTTTTAAAAAAAACCAACATCCTACGGAAGGTGATTTATTATATCCAAGCTTTCCAATAGAATTTGATGAAGATAGAAATGAAGAACCATTACACGCTCCTAATCTAGGAGAAAACACCAAAGATATTTTGTCTGATTTAGGGTTTTCCGAATTTGAAATTGATAATCTGGCTACTAAGGGTGTAATTAAAATATAGATAAATGGAAGTTAAATTATGAAAATAAAAAATGTTGGATTTATAGGTCTTGGTGCCATGGGATCTGTTATGGCTCCTTTAATCGTTAAAGCTGGTTATAATGTTTTTGGTTATGATATACATACTAAAATTGACAAATCCTCTGGTATTAAACAGATCTCTGATATTAGAGATTTGATTAATCTTGATGTTATAATTTTCATGTTGCCTGATGGCAAAATAGTTTCTGATGTAACAGATAAATTACTCCATAATAATAATATTAAATCAGTTTTAATAGATATGTCTTCAAGTGATCCTAGAGATACAAAACGGTTAGGGAAAAAATTAAAAAATAAAAATATAAAATTTTTAGATGCACCAGTTTCTGGAGGAGTTTCAAGAGCTAAAATTGGTGAACTGATGATAATGGCAGGCGGGGATCAGAATCTTATTGAAAGGGTACAAGAATTTTTATCTGTTATGGGAAAAGTACAATTTGCAGGTCCATTGGGATCTGGTCATGCTATAAAAGCTTTAAATAATTACGTATCTGCGGCTGGTTTAATTGCAAGTTTTGAAGCTTTAGCTACTGCTAGGTCTTTTGGTATTGAACCTGATAATTTCTTAAAAATAATAAACGGAGCTACTGGAAAAAATAATACAACGGAAGTAAAGTTGGATAAGTTTGTTATATCAGAAAAATTTAATTCAGGTTTTGCGCTTGATCTTATGGTCAAAGATGTATCAATTGCAGATAGTTTAATTAAAGATTTATCAGCCGATAATCCGTTGTCTGAAAATGTTTCAAATTATCTTTCAAAATCCTTAGTAGAACTTGGAGAAAATCCAGATCATACTGAAGTCTATAAAGTGCTTAAAAAATAAATCATAAAATGATCTTATTAAAAAATTAATTATTTTTATTTACTTGAAGCTGAGAAATTGTTGTTGTGCTAGTATTTAATTCTAGGCTCATTTTAAATTCCATTAATGATGGTCCGTTCACTTCCATTACTTCTTGAATAGTAGGTACTATTTCTTCAATTTTTTCAATAGTAAAGCATCTTAACCCAAAGCTTTCCCCATACTTAGCAAAGTCTGGATTAACTAAATTTGTAGCGTAGTGAGCTCTAGTGGGAAAATGCACTTCTTGATGATAACGGATAGTTCCATAATGTTGATTATTTGCAATTATAACTCTAATTTTTGCATTTTGTGCTACTGCGGTAGCAAGTTCAGATCCAGTCATCAAAGCTCCACCATCTCCAACAATTGAGAAAACTTGTCTCTCTGGAAACCTTAAAGAAGCTGCAATACCTGCTGGAATTCCCATCCCCATAGCACCAATCTCTGATCCAATTAGTGTCATGGAAGATTTAAAAGGAAATCTGTGGTGCATCCAACTCGTAAAATTACCCGCATCATTAGTTATAACAGAATTTTCTGGAGCAAGCTCACCTAATGCATCAATTAAGTGTGCAAAATCAAGGCCATCATTAGCGTTTTTGGGAGGTTGTGTTGCATCATTATTTAAATAACGATGATGACATAAGTCCACCCACTCATTTCGTTTATGACACACATTCTTACTTTTTAAACTTAACAATTGTTCCAGAAAATTTTCAGAATCAGCAACTATGCTGATATCGGTTCTGAAAATTTTTCCTATAGTATTGGGATCTGGTAAGACATGAATAAAAGTTTGTTCGGATGATGGAAATTTGTAAGCCATATTAGGGACACCATTAAACCGATGCCCAACTACTAATACAAGATCTGCTTCCAAAGCATTTTTTCTTATAGGTTCCGGAGGTCTTAAACCTAATTCACCAGCATAGTGTGAGTGATTATGAGAAAGGATATCTTGATGCTCATAAGTGCATAAAACTGGTAAATTATGGACTTCAGAAATGTTTCTAACAAGTTCTCTTGCCTTACCCGATGTGTGAACTTGACCTCCCACAACCAATATAGGCTTTTTTGCATTTGACAACATATCTGATACGTCTTTTACCTTTTCAGGAAAAGCTAAAGGTGGATTGATTTTAATTCTTTTTACATCATCTATTTCAACTTTTGCCTCTAATACGTCAGTAGGTATAGCTATTACTACAGGACCTGGTATGCCACTTTCAGCAATATGAAAAGCTCTAGCCGTAACGTTTGCAATTTCACTTGGTGTATTAATTTGCTCTACATGTTTAGCCATGTCCGAAAATGTCTTGATAAAGTCCATTTCCTGCAAATGCATCTTACCTGTACTAATTCTATTCACTTGTCCAATAAATAGAACCATTGGCACACCGCCTTGATGTGCCGAGTGAACAGAAATAGAAGCATTTGTTGCTCCAGGTCCTCTACTTACAAATGCAACACCAGCCCTACCGGTACATTTTGCATCAGCTACAGCCATAAAACCAGCTCCACCCTCGTGCCTGCACGTGACAACATCTATTCCAGGTGAATATAATAATTCATCCATTACAGACAAATATGATTCGCCAGGTACACAAAAAAATCTATCAACCCCGTGATTTTTTAAAGTTTGAACAAAAACTGAAGCAGCTTTTTTCGCCATTATTTAATTTTCCTTCGTTTCATATAGTTGTTTTTTTCCACCATCTAAATTAATTTCAGTACCAGTAAGATGACGCATTTTTGGATCACATAGAAAATAAGTCAGTTCAGCGACCTCTTTTGGTGTACCAAATCTGTCTAATCCAATATTATTGAGAGCTTTTTTTTCTGCTTCAGCAAAACTTATCCCTTCTCTATCTGCATTACTCTGAATGATAGTTATTAAACGATCAGTTGATGTCATTCCAGGATTAATAGAGTTTACGTTTACACCATCACTTAAACCTTTTTTAGATAAAGCTTTTGAAAAATTTAAGAAAGCAGCATTAACAGCTCCACCTACCATAAAAAAAGGATCAGGTGAATGACTCATTGCTCCGTTAATTGAAACAATCCATCCTTTATTTTTAGAAAGAGTTGGCCAAAATGCTTTTGACAATCTAACTGCACTATAAAATTTTAGAGCAAAACCATCTTCATAATCTTCAATAGGCTGCTCCAAAAAGTCACCACTTTTTGTAGCTCCAGCGCTAAATATCAAAGTATCAAAATCAGTAAATTCATGTTCAATTGCTTTAATCGCACTCTCACAACCTGACTTTGTTTTTAAATCAGATGCGTGATAATGTATATTTACTTTAAATTTATTTTTTAATTCGGATGTTGTTTTCTGTAGATTTTTTTCATTGGATGCAAGTAAATAAAGGTCTATACTTTCTTCAGCAAATCGTTCAGCTATAGCTTTACCAATACCTTTGCTACTTCCTGTAATTATTGCTTTACGACTTATTTTAGACATTTATTTCTCCTAGAATTATTTTTATCTTATTGAAAATTTTAAAAAGTGTATATTAATTTTTGATGACGTAATTTTGATATAAAATGAATTATTTTGAAATTATATTAATCTATTTTATGTGCGAGTAAGAATAATGAATTTAAGTCAAAAAAATATTTCAAATATAAAACTAAATTCATTTTCTAATGATTCTAAAGTTAAAGCTCTTTTAGGACCAACTAATACAGGTAAAACTCATTATGCAATGGATAGAATGCTTTCTCATCATTCGGGAATAATAGGTTTTCCTCTCAGATTATTAGCAAGAGAAAACTATGATAAAGCCGTTCTACAATTAGGAAAATCTCAAGTTGCTCTTGTTACTGGTGAAGAAAAAATTATTCCTCTAAACGCAAAATATTTTTGTTGTACGGTAGAGTCAATGCCATTAGAAAGATCATTTGCTTTTGTGGCAATAGATGAGATCCAATTAGCAGCTGATCCTGACAGAGGATATATTTTTACTGATCGAATCCTAAACGCGAGAGGCTCTGAAGAAACTGTCTTTCTTGGAGCTGAAACAATTAAACCTTTACTGCAGAAAATTTTACCAAAATGTTCCATAGAAATACGACCCAGATTATCAGTTTTAAGCTATACAGGTGTAAAAAAAATAACAAGGTTGAAACCAAGATCGGCAGTTGTGGCTTTTTCTGTACCCGAAGTCTATAAAATAGCAGAACTTGTCAGAACCAAAAAAAGGTGGCGCAGCTATTGTTATGGGCGCGCTGTCTCCAAGGACAAGAAATGCACAAGTAGAACTTTATCAAAGTGGTCAAGTTGACTATTTAATTGCTACAGACGCTATTGGTATGGGATTGAACATGGATATAGATCACGTGGCTTTTGCTTCTGACACAAAATTTGATGGTAACACTCCACGGTACCTTACTCCTCCGGAAATTGCTCAAATAGCAGGTAGGGCAGGACGCCATAGCCGAAATGGATCTTTTGGCGTTGTTGAAGATAATATCAAATTTGATGAAGACACGATTGAACAAATCGAAAGTCATTCTTTTTCACCATTAAAAAATATATGGTGGAGAAATACTGAATTAGATTTTAACTCTTTAAAAAAATTGTTTAGATCTCTTGAGGCAAATCCTCCATTTAATTTCATGCGAAAAAAAGTTGGAGCTTTAGATACGCTTTGTCTAAATTATTTGTCGGAAATAGATTCAATTAAAAGCAAGATTAATAGCAAAGAGACTCTGTCTCTTTTGTGGAATGTTTGTCAAATACCAGATTTTAGTAATTCATTATCAGGTATGCATTTTAACTTGCTAGAAAAAACTTTTGAATTATTATTATCTATAGGTAAATTAGACAATGACTGGATTAAATATCAAATCAATAGGCTAGATAATTTTGACGGGGAGATTGATACCCTATTAAATAGAATATCAAATATTAGAACTTGGACTTTTATAACCAATAGAAAAATATGGTTAGAAGATTCGGACTACTGGCAAAATAAAGCTAAAAATATTGAAGATAAATTGTCTGATGAATTACACAGAAGATTAACTCAGAGATTTGTAGATAAGCGAATTGTAATTCTTAACAAAACATTAAAAGAGTATAATAATTTGGAAGCAGTGATAAGATTAGACGGTAAAGTTTTTGTAGAAGGTGAAGAGGTTGGAATACTTAACGGTTTTGATTTTATACCTTCTCTGTCTCAAGGTGAGAAAGCTGGTCCTATTTTAACCGCTGCAAGAAAAATCTTGCTAAGAGAAATCGAAAGACGTGTTAGAGAGTTATTGATGTCGGACAATGCGGCTTTTAAATTTAATAATGATGCTTCAATTTCATGGCAAAACAATAAAGTTGCTATTTTGCTAAATAGCGAAAACATTTATTCGCCTAAAATAAATATTAATAATTTTGAACTATTATCTGACGAACAAATCAAGCAAATTGAATTGAGAATAACCGAAGCTGTTCAAAAAAATATTAGAGAAATTTTGTTAGAAGCTATTAATCTTGAAAAACCTGTTTTAGATAACTTAAAGATATTAGATAAACAAAAACAAGACATCGTATTAGAAAACACTCAAGATAATGAAATCGATATTAATAATAGTTTATCTGGAAAAGCTTTAGGTATAGCTTATCAAGTATATGAAGGATTAGGTTCAGCCAAAAAAAGTAATTTATCTATGTCAGTTAATAATCTATCAGAAAATGACAAAAGAAACTTAGCAAGACTTGGATTAAGATTAGGTGTTGAAACTATATATTTACCTAATCTCTTAAAACCAGCATCAGTCAAGTTAAGAGCTTTATTGTGGTCAGTTTTAAATCAAAATTTTCCTTTAAATGCATTACCTCCAGACGGTCGAGTTAGTGTGTTAATTGATCCNGATGCAAACAATGAATATTATAGAGCCATAGGTTTTGTCCCTCTAGGAAAATTAGCATTAAGGGCGGACATTGCTGAAAGGTTGTCAGCTTTAATAAGAGTAGAGGCAAGAAAAGGTAAATTTAAAATAAATGATGCAATGTTATCTATTACTGGTTCTACAAAAATTCAAATGGAAGAAGTTTTATATGATATGGGCTATATTAAAGCTGGTGAAGAACCTTCCACGTTAGTTGATCAGGTTCCAATTATTATATTTGATCGTAAAAAGAAAATGCTTAAAACCAAGAATAAAGTCTTTAATGAAAAGTTTGAAAAATCTAGAAATAATCAGAGAAATATAAAAGCTAGTCCTAAAAAACACAATAAAGAAAAGTTGCCAGATCCTTTATCCCCATTTGCAGTATTGAAATCTATTAAAATCAAATAAATATATGATATCAAATACATTTGAAAAAAAAAATATAAGACTTGATCTTTATTTATTTTATATCCGAATATTTAAAAGTCGAAATTTAGCAACAAAGTTTATTATTTCAAGCAGATTGCGAATATCTGGACAAGTAACTCAAAAACCCCACAAGTTAATCTCAATTGGTGATGTGTTATCACTACCAATTCAAGATAATGTAAAACTTTTAAAGGTAGTTGACATACCAAAAAGACGAGGTCCTTTTTCAGAAGCGTTGAATTATTATGAGGACATCTCTCCCTTAAAAACGAAAGAAAATAAAATTAATTTTAGTCCTAAGTTTAAATTTGTTGAAAGAGTTGGTCGTCCAACTAAGTTAGAAAGGCGACAAACTGATAAATTAATGGGTAGAGACTAAATTATCTTCAATCTAAACTTGAATTCCTATTTTTTGTAGTTTAAACAAGTATTAATTTCGGAAAAAAAATGACTTACATCGTAAATGATAAATGTATTAATTGTAGACATACTGATTGTGTCGAAGTTTGTCCTGTAGACTGCTTTTACATTGGTGAAAACACAATTGTAATACACCCGGATGAATGCATTGACTGTGGAGTTTGTGAACCTGAATGTCCTGTTGATGCCATCCAATCTGATACTGATTCAGGTGCAGATGAATGGCTAGAATATAATAGAGAAATGTCAGAGATTTGGCCTAATATTACTATGAAAATTGATCCATTACCAGATGCAGATAAGTATGCTGATCAAGAAGGTAAATTTGAAAAATATGGTTCCAAAAATCCTGGAGAAATATAAATTTTAAATAACTATATCCTGTTATCTCTGGCCACAGAGTTGAGAGTATGGTATAATGCCTTTTTTGTTTATAACATGTTTAAAATTATAAAATTTCAACTAATAAAAATATAAATTATAGGTGCTTAAATTGTCAAAAGATCAAAATGTAGTTAATTCCTTTATACCTGGCGATTATGTCGTTTACCCAAGTCATGGGGTAGGCAAAATCATAGGAACAGAAAATCGCAAGGTTGAGGATATAGACTTAGAATTACTTGTAGTTAGGTTTGAACATGAAAGAATGACACTTAGAGTTCCTTTATCAAAAGCAAATGAATCTGGATTAAGAACATTATCCAGTAAAGTACAAATGGATGAAGCTATTGTAACTCTTAAAGGCAAGGCAAAAGTTAAAAAGACAATGTGGTCCAGACGAGCTCAAGAATATGAAACTAAAATTAATTCTGGAAGCTTGGTCTCTATCGCTGAAGTGGTTAGAGACTTGTACCGTAAAGATGATCAAGGGGAACAATCTTATTCAGAAAGACAAATGTATCAAGCTGCCTTAGAACGGTTGGCAAGTGAGTTTGCAGCTGTTGATAATACTGACAAAGATAGCGCAGTTGTCAAATTAGAAAAAATAATTGACGACAATGCTGAGGAAGCCGCGTAATTAATTTTTTAAATGTTAAACATACAGCGTAAATCAGATTTATTTTTTGAAACTATACCTTCTTACCATAATGATTATCTTGATGTAGGTGATGGTCATAAAGTATACTATGAGCAGTACGGCAATCCAAATGGGAAGCCAGTTTTATTTTTGCACGGTGGCCCTGGCGCTGGTTTTTCTAATTCTCATAAAGGCTTTTTTGATTCAAAGTTATTTAGAGTCATTTTTTTTGATCAAAGAGGTTCTGGAAAAAGTATCCCTTATGCTGAAACAGATAATAATAATACAGATGCACTTTTGTCAGATATTGAATGTCTAAGATCACTTTTGAATATTGATCAATGGTATCTTTTTGGAGGTTCTTGGGGTAGTACTCTAGCTTTGTTATATGGTATAAAATTTCCAAAAAGATGTTTAGGCTTTATTTTAAGAGGAATATTTTTAGGTTCTAAAGAGGAAGTAAATTGGTTTTTATATGATATTAAAAAGTTTTTCCCAGAAGCATATGACAAATTTATTTCTTATGTTCCCCTAACTTTTAAAAATAATGTACTTGAATGGTTTTATAAACAACTTGTGGTAAACAATAGATCAATTAATTTAAAGGCTGCATCTATATGGGCTGAATACGAAAATTCTTGTTCTACACTTGATTACGTTGCACGTCCAATATCAGGAGAAAATGCTTTAGCAATTTCTAAAATAGAAACTCATTATTTTATGAACGATTGCTTCATGACTAAGAATTATATTATGGATAATATTAAAAATATTTCTAACATTCCCGCCATTATTGTTCAAGGAAGACATGATGTTATATGTCCACCTTATAAGGCATCAAAGCTTTCATGTGCATGGAATGCTGCTAAAATTGAAATTGTTGAAGATGCAGGTCATTCTGCTTTTGAAGCTAATATCAGTAGAAAGCTTATAAACGCACTTCATATGATCAAGTAATATATTGATTAAATTATTCTGAACAGTTAAGTTATTCCATATTTTGTAAATATAATTATGTGCAGGTTCCTGAATGATTATGCTTAATAACTCACTAGAAAAAATGACTTTCGAAGAAGCTATGAAAGAACTAGAAAGTATTGTAGTCTCTCTTGATAAAGGTGATGTATCCCTTGATGAGGCAATTGCAGCTTATGATAGAGGCTCACAACTAAAAGATCATTGTCAAAAAAAACTTAATGAAGCCAAAATGAAGGTTGAAACCATACAATCGTCGGGTGATAGTAAAGTTATTCCAAATAAATTGACGTCTTTCGGTACCGATTAACTATTCTAAAAATAGTAGAGATACTTTGATGATTGATTTTAAAGGTAAACTTAAGGAAAACTCACTCGAAATAGATAGATTTTTAGATCATAATCTTCCATTTGGTAATGGTTTAAACGCAAAACTTTTTGAAGCTATGAGATACTCTTCAATTAGAAGTGGAAAAAAAATACGAGCTTTTTTAGTTGTTGAATCAGGTAAATTTTTGAGTGTAATAAATAATAAAGACATCACAAAATCAAAATATAACGAATTAATTACAATAGCCTCAGTGATCGAGGCAATTCACTCTTACTCTCTCATTCACGATGATTTACCTGCAATGGATAACTCTCCTACAAGAAGAGGCAAACCATCAAATCATGTAAAATATAATGATCATACAGCTATTTTAGCTGGAGACGCTTTATTTAGTTGGGCATTTGAAACTATTGGTAATGGTAATTTTATAAAAAATCCACAAAAGAGAGCTGATATTTGTTTTATTTTGGCTAAAGCTATAGGTCCAAATGGAATGGTTGGAGGGCAACAAGCTGATATGGATTTTAACACTCAGAATAATTTGAGTTTAGAAGAAATTGAATGGATTCAGAATCATAAAACAGGTTCATTAATTTCTTGCTGTTCTCATTTAGCTTCTATTTTACTAGACGCTAATGAAAACCAAAAAAATATTCTTATTAATTACGCAAATCATATTGGCTTAGCATTTCAAATTGCTGATGATCTACTAGATTTAGATAGTAGCGAAGATGTTATTGGAAAGCCAGTCATGCAAGACAAAAAAAATGAAACTCCAAACTTTGTAACACTTTTAGGTAAAGAGGAAGCTTATAAAAAAGCTCTACAAATATCTAATGAAGCAATTGACTTAATTCAAAATTTTCAATGTGGGTCAGAAAATCTTGTATCTTTAGCTAAATATACTGTAAATAGAAATTATTAATTTTAATAATATTTTTAGGTTTAAGTTAATAATGGCATATAAAGATAAAAACGAAAAGCCCACATCTACGCCTCTGCTTGATCAGATAAATAATCCTAATGATTTAAAGTTTCTAAAAATAGAAGATCTTGAAAACTTATCTTCTGAGTTAAGATCTGATATGATTGACATCGTCTCTAAAACTGGTGGCCATTTAGGAGCTGGCTTGGGTGTGGTTGAACTTGCTATTGCTATTCACTATGTTTTTGATACTCCTTATGATCGATTGATATGGGATGTTGGGCACCAAGCCTATCCTCATAAAATTTTAACAAATAGAAGACATCAAATGTCGACGCTGAGAAAACTGAACGGTCTTTCTGGGTTTACAAAAAGAACGGAGTCTGTTTACGACCCTTTTGGCGCGGGACATTCTTCAACATCTATTTCTGCAGCTTTAGGTATGGCAGTTGCAAGGGATAAACTAGGTAAAACTAATAATGTAATAGCCGTTATTGGAGATGGAGCTATGAGTGCTGGGATGGCATATGAGGCTATGAATAATGCAGGTGCTCTTAAAACTAATTTATTAGTTATATTGAATGATAATGATATGTCTATTGCACCTGCTGTAGGTGCTTTAAGTAATTACTTGTCTAATGTTGTGTCTAGTCGTCCATTTAATAATGTACGTGAAATTGCCAAACAGATGGTTAATTTTTTTCCAAAAGAATTTGGAGAAACCGCAAAAAGAGCAGAAAATTTAGCGCGTAATTTTCTCGGTAACTCAGAAGGAACTATTTTTAGCCAAATGGGTATGAGTTACTTAGGCCCTATAGATGGACATGATGTTAAGTCTATGGTTAAAATATTAGAAAACTTAAAAAATGGTCCTCAAGATAAGCCAGTCTTGCTGCATGTTGTAACTGAAAAAGGGAGAGGTCATCCTTTTTCTAAAGGTTCTCATGAAAAGTATCATGCAGTATCACAGTTTAACATTGTAACTGGTGATACTGTCAAATCAACTTCAAATGCTCCAACATATACTAATATTTTCTCAGAAACTTTATGTAAAATTGCTGAAAAAGATAAAAAAGTTTTAGCTATTACTGCAGCTATGCCTTCAGGAACAGGATTAAATAAATTTGCAGATAAGTTCCAGGATAGATTTTATGATGTAGGTATTGCCGAACAACATGCTGTAACATTTGCTGCAGGTATGGCTTCAGAGGGTTTAAAACCATTTGTTACTATTTACTCAACTTTTTTACAAAGGGCTTACGATCAAATTATTCATGACGTAGTAATTCAAAAATTACCAGTGAGATTTATGCTCGATAGAGCAGGTTTTGTTGGTGCAGACGGAGCTACTCATTCTGGATCTTTTGATTTGGCATATCTTTGTTGTTTGCCGAATGTAGTTATTATGGCGCCAAGTGATGAAAGTGAGTTAGCCAATATGGTTTTTACTTCAGCAAGTTATAGCAAGGGTCCCATTTTTTGTAGATATCCCAGAGGTGAAGGTGAGGGGGTAGAACTTCCTGAATCTTTAAAAAACTTAGAGATTGGTAAAGGTCGAATTGTTAGAGAAGGAGAAGATATAGCCATTCTTGCTTTAGGAACAAGAGTAGGAACTGCGTTAAAGGTTGCAGATATTTTAAATACTGACAGTTGTTCAATAACTGTTGCAGACGCAAGATTTGCTAAGCCAATTGATACAGATTTAGTTCAAAAATTATGGAATGATCATCGAAAGTTAATAATAATTGAAGAGGGTTCAGCTGGTGGATTTAGTTCACATTGTTTACACTTTTTATCCTCAAAAGGCATGCTTAATCAAAATAATAAAGAAATTAGGTGTTTAACTATGCCGGATCATTTCCAAGATCATGCCTCTCAAAATGAGCAACTAGCTAAAGCAGGTTTAGACGTAAACGGATTATTAAAAATTATTCGAGATATGATTAATACTTTACCTTTAAACAATGAATTTCTAGTTAAGTGATTTATAAAACTATATTTCAAGGTTTTTAAAATAAGAAAAGAACGAATAGATAAACTAATGGTTTCAAATGGCCTTGCCAAAAGTAGGGAGCAAGCTAATTCTCTTCTTATGTCAGGTAATGTGTTTATTAATGAAAAACGTGTTGAAAAGGCAGGACAACAAGTCAAGACAGATTCAAAAATTGAAATAAAAGGTAAAACTTATCCTTGGGTGTCAAGAGGAGGTATTAAGTTAGAAAAAGCTATCTTAGAGTTCAAACTTAATTGTGATTTAATAATAGCACTTGATATTGGAGCAAGTACTGGTGGTTTTACAGATGTTTTATTAGCAAGAGGGGCAAAGAAAATTTATGCAGTTGATGTTGGTTATGGTCAATTAGATTGGAGATTAAGACAAAATGAACGAGTTGTTGTTAAAGAAAAAACTAATGCACGTTTTTTAACGGATCAAATTATAAAAGATCCATTGGATGCAATAGTATGTGACGCTTCTTTTATATCATTAAAAAAAGTTCTACCTCCAGGTCTCAGTTTATTAAAAACTAAAGGGTGGCTAGCTGCTCTAATTAAACCTCAGTTTGAGGTGGGGAAAGGTCTTGTTGGTAAAGGTGGTGTTGTTAGAGATCCGAAACTACATCAAGAAGTTATAGCTGATATTAAAAATTGGCTTCAACATGATATGAAAATGTATTTATTAGGTGTTGTAGAAAGTCCTATATTAGGACCAAGTGGAAACAAAGAGTTTGTGATTGTAGCAAATAAATAAGATTAAAAGAAATTTATTTAACTTTTCCGATTTGGCCTTCATGCTCTAATAATTGATCAAGTATAGTTATGGCCATCATAGACTCAGCGACTGGAACTGCTCTAATACCAACGCAAGGATCATGCCTGCCCTTTGTTCTAATTTGAATTGCTTCATTATTTAGATTTATAGAGCTTTTTTCTTTAAGAATAGAGCTCGTTGGTTTAACTATAAATCTTGCAACGATAGGCTGTCCAGATGAAATCCCTCCAAGTATTCCTCCAGAGTGATTAGAACCAAAGTAATAATCTCCTTTATTATCTGGAAAAATCTCATCATTTGACTCTTCACCTGTTAGAGAAGCTAGACCAAAACCAGAACCAATTTCGACCCCTTTAACTGCATTTATACTCATCATAGCTTCAGCAATTTGACTATCTAATTTTTTATATATAGGACTTCCTAAGCCTCTTGGAACATTTTCGGCGATAACTTCAATTATAGCACCCGTACTATTTCCACTTTTTCTTAAGCCATCTAAATATATTTCCCATTCTTTTGCAGCATCTCGATCTCCGCAGAAAAAAGGGTTACGATTAACTTCGTTCCAATCGAAATTTTCTCTATTTATTTTGTTGGGGCCCATTTGAACAACACTTGCTCTAATTTTTATAGCTTTTTTTAACTTATGCTCTAAGACTTTAAAAGCTATTGCTCCAGCGGCAACCCTTACTGCAGTTTCTCTAGCACTTGATCTGCCACCACCCCTATAATCTCTGATTCCATACTTATTTTGGTAGGTAATGTCTGCATGTCCAGGTCTAAATTGTTTAGCAATCTCAGAGTAATCTTTACTTCTCTGATCTTCATTTTTAATTTGAAGAGCAATAGGATGTCCTGTGGTTTTACCTTCAAAAGTTCCTGAAAGAATCTCAACAGTATCACTTTCTTTCCTTTGTGTGACAANCTTAGATTGACCTGGTTTTCTTCTATCCAAGTAATGCTGAATGTCCTTTTCTTCTATTGAAATTAATGGTGGAACACCATCAACTATGCATCCAATTGCTTTGCCATGGCTTTCACCAAAGCTTGTAAATTTGAAAATATGTCCAAAAGAGTTGCTTGCCATTTTATTCTTTCAAATAGTTTCGTTTTGGTAAATTAATACTCTTTTTTTTCTGGAGACATATCTGGTGCGTCAATTGCTTTCATGCCGACAACATGATAGCCACAATCAACATGATGCGTTTCACCAGTTACTCCGGCTGATAAGTCTGACAAAAGATAGACTCCACATCCACCAACATCATTTAATGTAACGTTTCTTCTCAATGGAGAATTATACTGGTTCCATTTTAATATATATCTGAAGTCACCTATACCGCTGGCAGCAAGTGTCTTAATAGGACCTGCAGATAAACTATTAACTCTAATTTTATCACTTCCTAAATCAGCCGCTAAATATCTTACTGAAGATTCCAAAGCAGCCTTTGCTACTCCCATTACATTATAATGTGGCATCACTTTCTCTGCGCCATAATATGTTAATGTAATCATTGAACCACCATTAGGCATCATCTTAGCAGCTCTTTGGGCTATTGCGGTAAATGAATACACAGATATGTCCATTGTTTTATAAAAATTTTCCCTTGTAGTGTCAACGTACTCACCTTTTAACTCTTCTTTGTCTGAATAGGCTATTGCATGAACTATAAAGTCAATAGTGTCCCATTTTTCTTTTAATAATTTAAAGGTTTTTTCAATTGCTTCATCGCTGGAAACATCGCACGGTATTATAATATTAGAACCAACTTTTTCAGCAAGAGGTCTAACCCTTTTCTCAAGTGCATCACCTTGATAAGTGAATGCTATTTCTGCTCCTTGTTTGGCAACTGCTTCAGCTATACCCCAAGCTATAGACCTATCATTAGCTACCCCCATAACTATACCACGTTTACCATTCATGATTCCGTTATTGAGTTTTTCTTGTTCCATAATTAATTTCCTGGTTTTTAGTAAAGTAACTAAATTAAGATAATCTCATATAATACTTATATAATTAATTACTTTAATTTAATATATCTAATATTATAATTCGAAATTTAATTAAGAGAGTAACTTATTTTCTTTGTTAATGTTATTAAATCACCAGGGTTATATGATCTATTACTATTGAAAGATATAGTTTCACCATTTACATCTACAATTAATTTATATCCACTTATTCGTTCTATTGTTTCAGTATGTATAACTTTTTGGATACGACAAACTTCTCTCTCAACAAAATTTTGGTTTGCAGTTGCCTTGTCACTTCTAACAACTTCTGATCCAATTAAAGCTCCTAAAGCTGTAGCTCCTGACTTACCTCCACCTTCGCCTAGTCTGTTTCCAATGGCGCCTCCAATTAGCGCTCCTATAAAATTATCTGCTCCAAATTTATTAGCTTCTTGATTTACTGGGACTTTTTGAATTGAGCATCTTTTCTCATCTCTTGGTACTTTCTGTGTAGAATATGTTTTAAGTACTTCAACAGATGATATAGATCCAGTTACCTGATAAAAATTTGTTTTAGAGTAACTGTTGCTAGTAATTAATATTACACATCCAACGAATAAAATAAATTTTTTAAGCATTTAAACCTCATATTATTCTTTTAAATTTAAATTTACTAATTATATATAATTATGAAATATGGCAAAATTAGTACTAAAATATAAAAACAAAATAATTAAAATGGAGCCAATTGTTGGAATTAGAAGAGATAGTAGATCCAATACTATTATTTAAAGAATGGTTATCTGAAGCTGAAAAAAAAGAAATTAGAGATCCTAATGCTATGCAGTTAGCAACTGTATCCAAAAATGGTATGCCTTCAGTGAGGACTGTTTTGTTAAAAGATATTATTAATGGAGATTTTGTTTTTTATACAAATTATGAAAGTCGTAAATCTGAAGAAATAAATGAAACATCAAAAGGTGCTATTTGCTTTTATTGGAAAAGTTTAAACCGTCAAGTTAGGTTGGTTGGAAGTATACAAAAGGTTTCTGTTGAGATTTCTGACAAATATTACAAATCTCGGTCAAAGGGTAGTCGAATTGGTGCTTGGGCGTCAAAACAATCAAAAGAATTAGAATCACGAGAAGTTTTGATGGAAGAAGTAAAATTATTTGAAGCTAAGTATAATGATGATATACCTCGTCCAAGTTTTTGGGGTGGCTTTGCTCTAAAGCCTGTTGAGTTTGAATTTTGGGAAGATGGTGATTTTAGATTACACGACAGATTTATTTTGAGCCCCACAAAAATAAAAAATAAATGGATTGCTAAACGTCATTATCCTTAGGACCTATCTCTGTTTTTCCTTAACTCCATTAAGCTCATTATTATAAAAATAAGATAGAAAATTATTAGTAATCCCAAAAATAAACCAAAGCCTGCTTTGTATGCTTCTATTGAATAATCGCTTTGTTTTCCTGGTTCAATTATCTGCATTATAAATCCAATTGCATACTGAACGATAAAAGCCATCAAAAAGCATATTAAATTTATAGCTGTAGACGCGCGTGCTGCATAACCTGTTGGAAAGTGCTGACTTAAACCAGCATAAGCTAATGTCGCAGCCAATGACGTTATACTTAAAACAACCCATGGCCATATAGCTTTGGGCATTAATCCAAATGTTATTATAGTGAATGGTATTATAAAAACTAGTAACGCTCCACCCATTACCCCAACGGGAGAAATATTGAATTTTCTTAAATAATCTGTAATTACACCTAAAGATGTTGTCCCAATGGTCATCATGATTGTAGAAATAAAAAGAATGTTAGCAATTTCATTTTTATTAAAATTACCTATATCAGAAAGCCAGGGTCCTGCCCATAACCCTAATATTGCAAGTCCAGTTCCTCCGGCGATTCCGGATAATGGACCAATTCTCCAAAAAGCGTAGCTAGTATAAATATCTTGTAACACTTTCAAAATCGGTAATGTCTCTTCATTATTAAGAGTTTCCTTTTTTTCTGGAACCACGAAAAAAATCAGTAATCCAATAAAGATTGTAGTTACTCCAAGGAATAAATAAACCCCTCGCCAATCAGTTATTTGTAATGCCATTTCCAAGGGTGTAGACGCCACAATAGCGCCCATACCACCTGCTGACATGAATAGACCTATCAGCAGTGGTAGTCTTTCTTTGGGGAACCAAACGGCAAAAGCTTTAAATGCTCCCATTAATGCGCCGGAAACTCCTAACCCTATTAAACCTCGAGCTATAACAAGTGACCAAACGTCATTTCCCAGACTGAATAATATAGCTCCGGTAGCAGCTACTAAAAATAGAATACTTTGAACTCTTCTAGCACCATATTTATCAAGTAGAACTCCCAAGGGTAATTGAAACAAACCAAATGTTAAAAAATATGCAGATGTAATTAAGCCAAGTTGTTCTGCATTCAGACTTAAATCATTACTTAAGTAGGGAGCAAGAACCGCATTAGTAGATCGGTAAAGGTAAGATAAAAAATATCCGCAAGCGAAAGGTAAAAAAATAAAAGTGAATTTTTGAAAGTTTGTTTCAGGAAGAATATTCATTCGTCTCATATCTGTAAAACTCCAAAAATTATTGTTGAATAAATGATTTATAGACTTTGAAATTAGATTCGATCAAATTAGTATATCAACTCTTACAATTGTAGCATAATGATTAGAAAGTTGACGTTTACTTTTAAGAGTATTTATAATGATTGGCAAGGAGAGTTATATGAGAATATCTAATGAAATTATAAATATTGTTCCTGAAATAAAAAAATGGAGACAACAATTGCACGCGCATCCAGAGCTTGGATACGAAGAGGAATGGACATCTAATTTTGTTGCAGAAAAACTAGAATCTTTTGGCTTAGAGATTCATAGAGGGTTAGGAAAAACTGGAATTATTGGGGTTTTAAAGGGCCTTGACCCTACCCTTGGTGGTGGAGGGAATAAGGCAATTGGTTTAAGAGCAGATATGGATGCTTTACCAATGACTGAAGAAAACGACTTTTCTTATAAATCAAAATTTGAAGGCCGTATGCATGCATGTGGTCACGATGGTCACACAGCTATGCTACTTGGAGCAGCTAAATTATTATCCTTAAAAAATGATTTTAATGGAACAGTATATTTCATATTTCAGCCAGCAGAAGAAGGTGGTGGTGGTGGCCTTGCAATGATAGATGACGGTTTGTTTGAACAATTTCCTATGGATAGTGTGTGGGGGATGCACAATTGGCCAGGTATGAATGAAGGTACTGTTGCTATACATAAAGGTTCTGTGATGGCTGCTGCCGATAAATTTGAAGTTACCATAATTGGAAATGGTGGTCATGCGGCAATGCCTCAAGCAACAAATGATCCTGTTTTAGCAGTCACTGCTATTGTTCAAGCCTTGCAGCAAATAGTTTCACGTAAACAAAATCCACTTGATGCAGTTGTTGTTTCTGTAACTCAAATTAATGCAGGATCTGGATTTAATATTATACCTCAAAAAGCAGATTTTATTGGTACTATTAGGACTGTTAATCCTGATACCAGAATAAATGTTCATAAACAGTTTACAGAAATATGTAATGCAACGGCACTAGCTTATGGATGTGTAGCAGAGGTGTCTGTTATTAAAGGTTATCCAGTAACGGTAAATGATGTTCAATCTAGTGAAAAAGCAATTGAAGTTTCGTCCAATTTATTTGGTAAAGACTCAGTAAAAACTAACATGGCTCCTTCCATGGGAGCAGAAGATTTTGCTTACATGTTAGAAAAAATTCCAGGATCATATATTTGGTTGGGTGCGGGCGAGGGAAAGTCAGGTTGTATGCTTCATAATACTAAATACGATTTTAATGATAATATTATACCTTTAGGTATTTCATACTGGGAACAATTAGTTAAATCAGAATTACCTCTTAGATAATATTAATAGACTTGTTTACAGTTTACTAATATATATCCATATATGAAAAACATTTTATTACTAATAATTGTGGCATCATGTGTTCTTCTAATAATCACAATTTTTGCGATCAATCTGTGGTTGCAAATGTCAGACGTTGCAATTAGCTACAATGGTAAGATTGCAATCTTTTTGGGCGCTTTTTTTACTATATTGTTAGGTTCTGGTCTAATGTCCTTGGCTTTCTTTTCTTCTCGACATGGATTTGATGAGCAAGTGGACCATGATTTAGAAGATTTATTCAAAAAATTCAAAGATCGTTAATATTTAGACAAATATTATTTTTTGTTTTTTGCCGATAAATTAGGAGTTGCATTATACAAAAAATCTTTAAAGAATTATCTCAAAAAATATCAGATAATGAATTACAATTTTCGAATCTAAAATTTTCATCAATATTAAAGTTTAAAACAGAAATTTTAGCAGGCTTAACAGTTGCTCTAGCATTAGTACCTGAGGCTGTGTCTTTTTCATTTGTTGCTGGAGTTCATCCTTTAGTAGGCTTATACGCGGCTTTTATAGTTGGATTAATCACGGCTTTAATTGGAGGAAGGCCTGGTATGATTTCCGGTGCAACAGGTGCATTGGCAGTTGTTATGGTTGCTTTAGTTTCTTTACACGGTGTTGAGTATTTATTCGCCACGGTTGTATTGATGGGAATCTTTCAAATTACCGCTGCTTTTTTAAGATTAGGGAAATTTATTAGACTAGTTCCTTATCCTGTTATGCTTGGTTTTGTGAATGGTTTAGCCATTGTTATTTTTTTAGCTCAAATGTCCCAATTTCAAATAACAGATTTATCTGGAAACAAACAGTGGATGGAAGGACAAACTTTGCTAATTATGCTTTTGCTTGTAATTATTACCATGATTGTAATATGGGGGATGCCTAAAATAACTACTATTATTCCAGCCCCTTTAGCAGGCATAATTTTCGTAGCTGTGCTTGTTATATCACTAGATATAGATGTTCCTCGTGTAGGTGATCTTGCTTCCATAAAAGGAGGGTTACCAACATTTCATATTCCATCAGTTCCTCTTAATACCGACACTCTTTTAATAATACTTCCATATGCCTTGATTTTAGCAACAATCGGTTTGATTGAGAGTTTATTAACGCTCAATTTAGTGGGTGATATTACTGGAAAAATTGGAGGAGCGTCTCAGGAGTGTGTCGCTCAAGGTATTGCTAATATGGTAACTGGTTTTTTTAGTGGTATGGGTGGTTGTGCAATGATTGGTCAATCAATGATTAATGTAAAATCTGGTGGCCGTACAAGAATATCTGGTATTATGGCATCTTTGTTTTTACTCTTATTCATTGTAATTGGATCTTCTCTTATCGAGCAAATTCCCTTAGCAGCGTTAGTTGGTGTTATGTTTATGGTAGTCATTGGTACTTTTGCTTGGCAGAGTATTTTGGTTATTAAACGTATTCCAAGAACAGATGTGGTCGTTATGATAATTGTTACTGCCATTACTGTTATCTACGATTTGGCAATTGCCGTTATATGTGGAGTTATTGTTTCGGCTCTTGCCTACGCTTGGAATAATGCAATTCGGATAACAGGCAATGTTGCGATAGATGATAATGGTAACACAATTTATTATATAGAGGGTCCTTTGTTTTTTGGATCTGTCCAAGGCTTTTCAGAAATATTCAATATAGAAAGTGATACTGATATCGTGGTTGTTGATTTTATCAATAGTCGTGTCGTAGATCAGTCAGCGTTACAAGCAATAGAGGATCTTGCTGTTAAATATAAAAAAAGAAAGAAACAGTTACAATTGAGACATTTGTCAACGGACTGTCATTCCTTACTAAGGAAGGCTGGTCAGTTAGTTGTAGATGCTGATGACGATCCTAGTTACGGTTTGGCTGTTGACTATGGTGTGAAACCAGGAGTTTTTGGAAAAACTCATTAATTTGCTCAATTCTGTTGCAGTCATATTTCAATACTTCAACATTTTTTTAGGACTTGACTCTTAGTTAATTTTATAGGAGAACAAAATATGAACAAAATATGAACAAAATATGTCTGGAATTAAAAATGATGAATTTAGAAGTGACTAAAAAAATCCTAGCCCAAAATGGACACTATAAAACTTCTAATAAACTAGAAGTATTTAAGCCGTGCTTAAATCGTTCTCAAACTCTTCCTCTTTATAGCTCTAAAGTTTCAGCGGGTTTCCCTTCTCCTGCAGATGATAACTTAGAAAAAAGTTTAGATTTAAACAGTTATTTAATTAAACGTCCAGCGGCAACCTTTTTTGTTCGTGTTAATGGTGACTCAATGATTAATGCTGGTATCAATGATAATGATATTCTGGTTGTGGATAGAAGTATTAAACCAGCACATGGAAAAGTAATTATTGCTGTTTTAGACGGGCAAATGACTGTTAAAAGATTATATAAGCGTTCTGGTAAAATAATATTGATGCCAGAAAATGACTTATACAAACCAATTGAAATCCAAGATCATATGAACATGGAAATTTGGGGAGTAGTTACAAGTTCGGTTCATTTTTTATGATATGTACGGATTAGTTGATTGTAATAATTTTTATGTTTCCTGTGAGCGAGTATTCAATCCATCGTTGAGGAATAAGCCTGTCGTAGTATTATCCAATAATGATGGCTGTATTATTGCTAGATCTAATGAAGCAAAAACTCTAGGTATACCCATGGGTGCTCCATTACACTTATATAAGACACTAATAAAGCAAAATAAGATTTTGGTATATTCTTCAAACTATACTTTGTATGGAGACATGTCTTCTCGAGTAATGAATTCACTAAATTATTTTGTACCTGATATGGAAATATATTCTATTGACGAAGCCTTTCTTAGTTTAAAAAAATTTAATAATAAAACTTTATTAGATGAAATGTTTACAATTAGACAATCTATTTATCAATGGACAGGTATACCTGTTTCAATTGGAGTAGGTCCTACTAAAACGTTAGCAAAATTAGCAAACAAGATGGCTAAGAAACATTCGTCTAACGGTATTTATATTTTAACGATATCAAATCAATTGACTAATATATTAAATGATCTTCAGTTAGAAGATATTTGGGGAATATCAAAAGGTTGGGCTAACCGTTTGAAGTCTATAGGAATTAATAATCCTCTTCAATTACAACAATCAGATCCTTGTAAGGTAAGAAAGTTAATTTCAGTTGTTGGTGAACGTATTGTTTATGAGTTAAGAGGAAATTCTTGTCTTGCTTTAGAAGAGGTAGTGAATAAAAAATCTATTACAGTTTCTAGATCTTTTGGCAAAATGATTAATGATAAATATAATTTAAAAGAAGCATTGGCAAATCATGTAGCAAGAGCAGCAGAGAAACTTAGGCATCAAGACAGTTTATGTGGAGAAATTTGTGTTTTTATTAATACTAATCGTTTTAGAAAAAAAGATTTACAATATAATAATAGCGCAACATTAACTTTTAGTGATTTGACAGATAATACAACTGTCATGATTCAACAAGCGTTCAAGTTGTTAGAAGGTCTTTATCGTCCAAATTACAATTATAAAAAAATTGGAGTTATATTACTTGATCTAAAACAAAGAGAAAAAGACTTTATAAATAAGCATTATATCATTCAGGGTAACTTATTCACATATAATAAAAATGAAAAAATAAATGCTAATCAATCTGATATTGATATTAAAATTTTAGATAGTATAAACGCTAAAATGGGAAAGATGTCAATATTTTATGGTTCTCAAGGAATTACAAAGCAACGCAGAAGAGAAAAAGTAGAAGAAGATAAATGGAGAATGCGGTCTGGTTATAAATCCCCTCTCTATACAACAAATTGGAACGATATATTAAAAGTTTCCTAGAATAATGATAATACTAAGATTTTTTATTTGAAGGAAGAGGAATACAGCTTAGACCTGAAGTCCATAGTTCTGCACAAACTGAGCGCGCCTGGTACTCAGCCAATTCAATAAATCTAACTCTCCATAAATATTCCAAACTTTTATTTTCATTGTTAGTTTTAGTTATTTTACTTAAAGAAGCAGGCAAATTACCAAGTTGCTCTGGAACAATATTTCTAGCATTACGGGCTGCTTTATGAGCATTTAATCTATTTTTAAAAGCACCTATTTGTATAAACCAGTCATCATGTAAACTATTGGACAATGAAAGATTAACAACTTTAGTAGGTATATTAAAATTTTTTATATTTTTTTCTGTAATAGTTAGCTTAGGACGGTTTTTAGGTAGTTCCGATGGTTTTGCTATTCTAACAAGAGGTTTAGAAGGAACTGTTTTAAAGTATTTATTAAGTAACTTAATCATATGTTTATCACGTGAGCGTGCTTTTTTACCACCAAAAACAACACCAATAATTCTTTGACCGTTTCTTTCTACTGAAGCTACAAGATTGAAGCCAGAAGCATTAGTATAACCTGTTTTTATACCGTCAGTACCAGAATAACTACCTAATAAATTATTATGGTTGGTGTATTTAATACCTTTGTAAACAAAAGATTTAGTTTTAAATAATTTAAATAAATTAGGATGTTTTTTTCTAATGGCCATACCTAGAATTGCCATATCTCTTGCTGTAGACAATTGTCCCCTATTAGGTAAACCCGATGCATTTTTAAATATTGTACGTGTCATACCTAACTTTTTAGCTTTTTTAGTCATTAGTTTAGCAAAATTTCTTTCAGATTTCGCTAAGTTTTCTGAGACAACTGTGGCTACATCATTTGCTGATTTAGTGATCAAAGCTAAAATAGCATTTTTGACGGTGATTTTAGAGCCAGCAGCAAGATTTAACTTAGAAGGTGGTTGTCTTGCTGCACGTTTAGAAATTTTAAATTTAGTATTCATAGATATTTTTTTTGATTTTAGTGCATCAAATATCATATATAAAGTCATAATTTTTGTTAAAGAAGCTGGATAATTACGTGTGTCAGCATTTGTGTTATGGTAAATACGTTTAGTATTTTCATTTATAACAAAAGAAGCATATTTAGCATTAGCAGTAGATACAAAAATTAAAGAAGTCAGAATAAGTACAAAAAATTGGCTTAGATTTTTGAAATAAGACAAACTGTATTTTTTATAAGATAAAAATTTATGAAAACTCACTATATCAATGTAATTTTTAAACAAAATTTATATCCAAAGATCAAATCTAACAATATTTTTCAGCATGAATATTAAAAAAATATAATCCAAACTAATTGAAAAATACATCATTTAGATTATTTTTTTAACAAAATACTATATTTAGTATAAAATAGAAGCAATAATTATGGAAGAGCATATTAAAAAAAATTATTAACTTAAACTTGTTGAACGTTAATATCGTTATTATATTATTAACACAACATCACTATTAAGCCGAAAGTCCAAAGACGTTGCATAATAATAAAGAGTTAAAATTTCATATAGAGTATAGTATAAGAACTATACCATTGTCTGTTATGAGTAAAAATAGTGATGAGAACGATGAAGTTGATGGAAACACAAAATTAGCAACAAAGCCAAAAACTAAAATTCCATCACTTTACAGAGTTTTAATGATGAATGATGACTATACGCCAATGGAATTTGTGATTGAAGTTTTAGAAAAATTTTTTCAAAAAAATAGAGAAGAAGCAACACAAATAATGCTTCACGTTCATCAGCGTGGAGTTGGTGTTTGTGGAGTTTACACATATGATTTAGCAGAAACAAAAGCAATGCAAGTAATGAATTATGCCCGTAAATATGAACATCCTTTACAAGTGCAATTAGAGAAGGAATAACAATGTTATCTAAATCCTTAGAAGAAACCTTAAGGCGAGCAATGACAAATGCGTCTTCGTTAAAGCACGAGTTTGCTACATTAGAACATTTACTTTTTGCTCTGTTAGAGGATCAAGATGCGATAGAAGTTTTAAAAGCTTGTTCAGTGAATGTAAAAACTTTAGAAGAGGATATAAATAAATATTTAAAAGAAGATTTGAAGGCAATTATTGCATCAGACTCTGAAACTGACACACAGCCTACTGCTGGATTTCAAAGGGTTGTGCAAAGAGCTGTAATACATACACAATCTTCAGGTAGAAATGAAGCAACTGGGGCAAATATTTTAGTGGCAATGTTTTCTGAAAGAGATTGTTATGCAGTTTATTTGTTACAGAAACAAGATATGAAACGTCTCGACGCAGTTAGCTTTATGAGTCATGGCTTAGCAAAAGATCCAAATTACGCAAAACCCACTTCACCTTCTGGTGCTGAAAGTGATGTAGAAGATACAGATAATAAAAAAAATGAGAAGGCTCTAGACAAGTATGCTGTAAACTTAAATGAAAAGGCAGCTGAAGGAAAAATTGATCCTTTAATAGGAAGACAACAGGAACTGGACAGAACTATTCAAGTTTTGTGTAGAAGAACCAAAAATAATCCTTTGTTGGTTGGTGACCCTGGAGTTGGTAAGACTGCAATTGCTGAAGGCTTGGCTGATAGAGTGGTAAAAGGAAATGTACCTGAAGTTTTACTAAATTCTGAAATATATGCTCTAGATATGGGTACATTGCTTGCAGGAACTAGATATAGAGGCGATTTTGAAGAGCGACTAAAAGCCGTAATGAAAGAAATTGAATCGAATCAAAATGCCATATTATTTATTGATGAAATACACACCATAATTGGTGCTGGAGCCACTAGTGGCGGTGCAATGGATGCTTCTAATTTATTAAAACCAGCGCTTCAAAATGGTGGCTTGAAGTGTATAGGTTCAACTACATATAAAGAATACAGAGGATACTTTGATAAAGATAGAGCATTAGTTAGACGTTTCCAAAAAATAGATGTTTCAGAGCCAAATATTGATGACACAGTAAAAATTTTAATGGGATTGAAATCTCGTTATGAAGAACATCATAAACTAAAATTTACAAATATAGCTATTAAAACTGCAGTTGAATTATCTGCCAGGTACATAAATGACAGAAAATTACCTGATAAAGCCATAGATGTTATAGATGAAACAGCAGCAGCACAAATGCTGAAAAATAAATCTAAACGTAAGCGTATTATAGGCAAGGCTGAAATAGAAGAGACTATTGCATTAATTGCAAGAATTCCTGCTAGAAATGTTTCAACTGACGACAGAAAAGCACTTTCTAAGTTACAAGATGATTTAAAAAGAATGGTTTATGGACAAGATAAAGCCGTTACGGAATTAGTTTCAAGCATTAAATTGTCTAGGGCAGGTTTAAGAGAGGGTGAAAAGCCTGTTGGTTGTTACTTGTTTTCTGGTCCAACAGGTGTTGGTAAAACTGAAGTCGCGAAGCAATTAGCTGAGGCTATAGGTGTAAAACTCATCAGATTTGACATGTCAGAATATATGGAAAGACATACTGTTTCCAGATTAATCGGTGCTCCCCCAGGTTATGTAGGGTTTGATCAAGGAGGTCTTTTAACTGACGCGATTGATCAGAATCCTCATTCAGTATTATTATTAGATGAAATTGAGAAAGCGCATCCTGATCTATTTAATTTACTCTTGCAGGTTATGGATCATGGTAAACTAACGGATAATAATGGTAAGTCCATTGATTTTAGAAATACAATACTAATTATGACTACTAATGCGGGAGCACAAGAGTTATCAAAAGCGGCAATAGGTTTTAAACAAGAAAGCCGTGAAGGTGCTGATGGTGAGGCTATCGACAAACTTTTTGCACCAGAATTTAGAAACAGACTAGATGCAATAATCCCGTTTGGATATTTACCTTTAGAAGTAGTTAGAATGGTTGTTGACAAATTTATTATGCAATTAGAAGTACAATTATCTGAAAAAGGTGTTTCTGTTGTATTAACGGATAAAGCTCGAGACTGGTTAGCAACAAAGGGTTATGATAAAACATTTGGTGCCAGACCTTTAGGAAGAGTTATTCAAGAACATATCAAAAAGCCGCTAGCTGAAGAATTATTGTTTGGAAGATTAGTTGATGGTGGTATTGTTAATGTAGATTTATCAAAAGATAAGTTAATCCTTAAGACAGAAAGTTCAGGTAATAAAGATAAAAAAAAGAAAATTACCGGATCTAAATTTAAAAGTAAAGATGCACCTGAGTTAACTTAATTTAAATATTAGAATATGGCGAACCTTGTTCATTAATAAGTTTTATCTGTTTGTCAATTTCATTTGCTTCTATTTGAACAAAATTTCTAACTGCTTTTGCAAAAGATTCATTTTTAATTAAATGACTGCTGTATATTGATTCTGCAACGTACCCTCTTTGTATTTTATGATGCCCTTGGGCACCGGCTTCAACTGTTTTAATATTATTATCTATCGCATATTCTATAGCCTGATAGTAACAAAGTTCAAAATGTAAAAATGGAATGTCAACTATAGAGCCCCAATTTCTTCCATAAAGTGTGTTGTCACCAATAAAATTTAAGGCACCTGCTACAATTTTATTATTTTGCCTAGCTATGACTAACAAAATTTTATTTTTCATAGTCTTATTGATCAAGTTAAAAAAACTTTTTGTTAAGTAAGCTCCACCCCATTTTTTATCAATGGTATTAAGGTAAAAGTTATAAAAAGAATCCCACATTTCATTATTTAATTCATTGCCAGTTACTTTTTGAATAATTAAGTCATTATTCAGAATAGTTCTTCGCTCTTTTCTAATAGCTTTTCTTTTTGAACTTTTTAATTTACTTAAAAAATCTTCAAATGAGTTATAATCGTTATTATGCCAATGAAATTGAAGGCCTTTTCGCTTAATCCATTTTTCATTTTTCAATTTTTTATTTAAGTTGTCTGTAATAAAATTAATATGTGCAGAACTTAAATTATTATTTTGAACTATCACTTCAAACATATTTATTATTAGCTCAAATATTTTATTATTATCAGGATTCTTTGGATCAATTAAAATTCTAGGCCCTGTTACAGGAGTAAAAGGTATGGCGGAAAGTAATTTTGGATAATATTGACCACCAGCATTTTCAAATGCATTTGCCCAAGCATGGTCAAATATATATTCTCCATAAGAATGCATTTTTAAATAATTAGGTGAGGCACCTATTATGTTACCTTTTTTATTTTTTATTATTATGTGCTGAGGATTCCAGCCAGTCTTAGCTGATACTGACTTTGAAATTTCTAATGAATTTAAAAAATCGTACGAAGTAAAAGGGTGATTACTCGTATTCAGTGCGTCCCATTCGTTTTTATTAACTTCAGCTAAGCTAGATACTAGTTCACATTTCATTAGTTTATAGGCTGGGTTTTAAGAAAAAATAGTTTAGTTTTCAATCTCAAAAATACCTTCAATTTCAACAGGTACATTTAATGGAAGTGAAGCTGTTCCAACGGCAAAGCGTGAGTGTTTACCTTTTTCACCAAATATTTTTACAAACAAGTCTGATGCACCATTAATTATTTTTGGTTGATCAGTAAAGTCTGAGGTTGATGCTACAAATCCTCCTAATTTGACAACCTTTTTGACTTTGTTAAGATTTCCATCACAAGCAGATTTAAGCTGGCTTAGTAAAGCTTTGGCGCAAGCTTCTGCCATTTTTATACCGTCTTCTAGGGACACTGTATCTCCAACTTTACCTTTTATAGTGAGTTCTCCATTTATAAAAGGCAATTGTCCTGAAATAAAAACTAAATTACCAGAAATTACATATGGTACATAACTGCCTGCTGGAGAACTTGCTTCATCAAGCTGAATATTTAATTCTTCTAATTTATCATTGATATCGTTGATCATTAAAAATCCTTTGGCTTATGAACAGCCGGAAGTTGCACCACATGTATTACATTTCATACATGTTCCATTTCTTACGAGTGTAAAGTTACCGCATTCACCACATGCTTCGCCTTCATAGCCTTTTATTTTAGCCTCAATTTCTTGAGCAAGATTTGGAGCCTTCGTTTCGCTAAAAACAATCGTAGAAGTATCATCATTATTTATTTCAACTTTATCTTCTTTAAGTGAAGTTGTTTGCGGCATCAATGTCACATTACTTGCACCACCTGATACTACCTTGAGCTCTCTTCTCACAAAACCTCTACTTGCCACTTTTTCAGAAATAAGGGTTTTGCTATCACCTGAACCAGTTGTACTTGAATCTAAATCTTCTGGCCCTACGTGTCCTAAGTCATTTCTGTCTAGATAAGATATTGCTAATTCTCTAAAAATATAGTCCAAAATTGAAGTTGACATTTTGATGGTATCATTACCAGTAACCATTCCTTGTGGCTCAAAACGAGTAAAAGTAAAAGCTTCTACAAATTCTTCTAAAGGAACCCCATACTGTAATCCAATTGAAACGGCAATAGCAAAGTTATTCATTAATGATCTAAATGCAGCTCCTTCTTTGTGCATATCAACAAATATTTCACCTAACTTACCATTTTCATATTCACCAGTTCTTAGATAAACTTTATGGCCTCCTACGGTTGCTTTTTGGGTGTAGCCTTTTCTTCTGTGAGGTAATTTATCTCTTTCAGCTCTTACAAATCGTTCCACAATTTTTTCAACAACATCACTTGTACGTTTCGTTATGTCCTTTTCATTTGCAATATTATCTTGATCTTCGCTGATGTCGTCTTCATCTAGTAAGGAGGAGTTAAGTGGTTGGCTTAACTTTGAACCATCTCTATATAATGCATTTGCTTTAATTCCCAACTGCCAAGATAGCATGTAGGCATCACTACAGTCCTCTATGGATGCATCATTTGGCATATTTATTGTTTTCGAAATGGCACCAGATATAAAAGATTGTGCAGCTGCCATCATTTTAATATGACTGTCTACTGATAAAAATCTTTTGCCTATTCGCCCACAAACATTAGCGCAATCAAATACATCAAGATGTTTTTTATTTAAATGAGGTGCACCTTCAAGTGTCATTGCTCCACAAACATGAATATTAGCTACGTCAATTTCTTCGGCAGTAAAACCTAAAAATTCTAGCATATTAAATGTGAAATCATTCATTTGTTCAGTAGATATGCCTAGAGTATTTTTACAAAAATCTTCACCTAGGGTAAATTGATTAAATACAAATTTTATGTCAAATGCAGACTCTAAAGAGCTTTCAATTAACTGGATTTCTTTGTTGGTAAATCCTTTTGAAATTAATGCATTATGACTTATAGCTTGACAATCTTTTAAGCTACCAGTGCCAACAGCATACCTTTGCATATCATCAATTTGATCTCCGTCATATCCTAAATGTGCTAAAGCTTCAGGAACCACTCGGTTGATGATTTTAAAATATCCACCACCAGCTAATTTTTTAAATTTAACCATAGCAAAGTCTGGTTCTATCCCAGTGGTATCACAATCCATAACTAGACCAATTGTTCCAGTTGGAGCTATTACAGTAGCTTGCGCATTTCTATAACCATTTTTTTCACCTAACGACAAAGCTTTTGTCCACGCCTCTTTGGCTGCAGAAATTAGATTTTGATCTGGGCAATCTTGAGACATAAGAGGAACTGGATTAATAGACAAGTCTTCATAGCCTGTAGTTTTACCTTCTGAAGCTCGTTTGTGATTACGTATAACTTTCAACATGCTATTTGCATTTTCGTTATATTTTGGAAATGGCCCAAGTTCCCCAGCAATTTCTGCTGATGTTGCATATGAAATACCAGTCATTATAGACGTAAGTGCTGCACATACAGATCTTCCTTGATCACTATCATAAGGAATACCCCAGGACATTAACAAACCACCTATATTTGCATATCCCAATCCAAGTGTTCTGTATTCATAAGATCTTTGTGCAATTTCTTTTGAAGGAAATTGTGCCATCATTACAGAAATTTCGAGAGTTAGTGTCCATAGCCTTGTAGTGTATTCATATGCCTTTATATCAAAAGAAGTGTCATCTTTTTTGAATTGCAATAAATTTATGGATGCTAGGTTACATGCTGTGTCATCAATAAACATATATTCTGAACACGGATTAGAAGCATTTATTCTTCCAGCTTCTGGACAAGTATGCCACTCATTGATAGTAGTATCATATTGAAGCCCAGGGTCTGCACAAGCCCAAGCAGCTTCAGAGATTTTAGACCACAAATCAGATGCAATAATTGTGTTGTGAACACCTCCATCTGTTCTTCTTATGAGGTCCCATTCACCTTTTTGCTGTACTTTTTCTAAAAATTCATTACTCACTCTTACCGAATTATTAGAGTTCTGCCCAGAAACTGTTAAATATGCCTCACTATCCCAATCTGTGTCGTAGGTTTGAAACTCAATTTCTTTAAACCCTTGACCAGCAAATTGCATAACTCTTTGTATATAGTTTTCTGGTATCATAACCGCACGGCAATTTAAGATTGCTTTTTTAAGTTCAGTATTGGTTTTAGGGTTTAATCTTTCTTTGTCATCATAACTATCTAAATTACATGCATCCATTACGGACTTTAAATTTTTGGCTGTTAATTTTGATCCTGCAACTAATGCAGCTACTTTTTGTTCCTCAATGACTTTCCAATTGATATACTCTTCAATGTCGGGATGATCTATATCAACGGTTACCATCTTTGCAGCTCTTCTCGTCGTTCCACCAGATTTAATGGCTCCGGCAGCTCTGTCACCAATTCTTAAAAAACTCATCATTCCTGATGATCGTCCACCACCAGACAAACCTTCGGTACTGCCTCTTAATTTTGAAAAATTTGATCCAGTTCCAGATCCATACTTAAAAAGTCTAGCTTCTCTTACCCAAAGGTCCATAATTCCACCCTCGTTTACGAGGTCATCTTGAACGGATTGAATAAAACATGCATGAGGCTGAGGATGTTCGTAGGACGACTGTGATTTCACTAGTTTTTTGGTTTCAAAATCAACATAATAATGTCCTTGACTGGGGCCATCTATCCCGTAAGCCCAGTGTAACCCAGTATTGAACCATTGTGGTGAGTTTGGTGCGCACATTTGAGCTGCAAGCATAAACCTCATTTCATCAAAATATATTTTTGCATCTTCTTCAGTGGTAAAATATTTTCCTTTCCAGCCCCAATAAGTCCATGTTCCTGCTAATCTATCAAAAACTTGTTTAGCCGACTCTTCACCTTTATATCTTTTATCTTTTGATATTTTATTTAACTTTTCCGTATCGGGCTCAGATCGCCATAACCAATTAGGAACATTTTTTTCCACTACTTTTTTAACAAATGCGGGAACACCTGCTTTACGAAAATATTTTTGTGCAATTATATCTGCGGCCACTTGAGAATAGTTGCCAGGAACTTCAATGTTTGGAGCACTAAAAACTATTGTTCCATCTGGATTTTTAATTTCGCTAGAAGTAGTTTTGAATTCTAAACCAGCGTAAGCATCGTTCCCTTTTGTTGTAAATTGTCTTTCAAATTTCATCTTTTTTCCTTTTTACAATAAAGAAAACAATAATTGTGTATTTGTCAGATTTTATTGTTGAAATCTCATAATCTCTTGTGGATAAATTGTTTAAATTTTAACAAAATGTTATGATGCTTACAATTTCCTATAAATAAACTCTTGTTTTTCCTTAATTTAATTTTATTTATTTGATTTTCGTCAATTAATACGGCCTGTGGATAAATACAATATATAGTAACAACGAATATTTAAACTACATGATTTAGTATGCATCAGTAAAGTGTATAATTCAATTTTTTTATTTTTTTTTTAACTATCTAATTTTACTTAATTTTTTACTATTTAATAAAGAATTTAAAAATAATAAATATTCATTGTAATATTTATTATTTTTACAAATAAGTTATAGTATCTAAAAATATGAATTAATTAGGAAGTCATTTAATGAGATATAGTTTAGTCGAAATATTCTTGGGAGCTATCGTTTTGCTTACTGCAATAGGCTTTTTAGTTTTAGGAATGCAGTCAATAAATAGTCAAAAGGATGGGTATAATATTTCGTTAATATTTGGTTCAACTGCAGGTTTGAAAAATGGGGATGATGTAAAAATTTCTGGAATTAGTGTAGGTAAGATTACTAAATTAGAACTTAATCAAGATGATTATAATGCAAAAGTAGATATTATTATCAATAACAATATAAAAATCCCAGATGACTCCTCAGCTAAGATTACCTCTTCCAGTCTTTTAGGAGGAAACTTTTTAGATATAATACCTGGCTCATCTGAAAAAAATCTAGGGCCAAGTGATATAATATACGATACGACAGATCCAGTAAATTTTACAGATATGCTTGGAAAAGTTATATTTTCAGGCAATAAACAGTAATAAAATAATTTAGGTTTTCTTATGAAACTAATGGAGCTAATTTTTTTTATAATATTTGTTCTTTTTCCTAAAATTGCATTTTCGTCTCAATGGATTGAAGGAAATAAATTGGTTATTCAAGGTCTAGATAAAATTACAGCAAGGATAGAAACTTTTGAAGTAGAGGTGGGTCAAACGCATAAGTTTGGGGTATTAGATATTTTTGTAGAAAGATGTGTTTTTTCAAAACCTATATTTAAACCTGAGTCACTAGCATTTATAAAAATAAAGGATAACTCCGATAGACTTTCAGAAGTAAAGTTTAATGGATGGATGTTTGCATCTAGTCCAGCTCTCAATGCTTTAGAGAATCCAGTCTATGATGTTTCCATCCTTGCCTGTAAAAAAGTTGACAAACAATTAAAAAAATCATCATCAGTTGAAGGTAAACAATAAAATTCCGTTTTTAATCCAATTGCTTTATTTAGATCTTGTTTGAATTTAGTTTTTTTAATTTCATATGCACCAAACTGCATCAGATGATCATTTAGGAATTGGACATCTAATATTTTAAAACCACTTTTCCATAATCTTGCAACGAGGTTTATTAAGGCAATTTTACTTCCATTAGAAATACAGCTAAACATTGATTCTGCAAAAAAAACTCCTCCTAGAGCTACTCCGTAAATTCCTCCGATTAATTGATTATTTTGCCAACATTCAATTGAATGTGCATATTTCAATTTATTTAAAGCGATAAATAAATTTTCTATTTCATCGTTTATCCAAGTTTCTGTTCTGTTTATAGTGGCACATGATCTAATTACATCTGCAAAAGCTTTGTTCATAGTAATTTCAAACGGTCTTTTTTTTGCCAAACGAATTAGACTTTTTGAAGCCTTAAATTTGTAGATTGGTATAAGGGCTCGATATTCAGGATCAATAAAAATAATTTTTTCATCTTTTCTGCTATCAGCCATGGGAAAAATACCAAGCGTATAAGCTCTAACTAATTGTTCTGGCGATATTGATGGAGGGTATCTGTTGCTCAACTAGATTTTCTAACATAAATAATGAATATTAATTGGCATTTAATAATTTATTTTCTAACCACCTAATATCATAGGAACCTTTTTTCATTACTTCGGTGTTTAAAATATCCCTATGTAAATCTATAGTGGTGGAAATTGGTTCTATCACAATTTCTCTTAGAGCTTGCTTAAGTCTTAGAATGCATTGATTTCTGTTATTTCCATGCACAATCAGTTTAGCAATTAAACTATCGTAATACGGGGGAACTTCGTATCCTGAGTATATGCAAGACTCAATTCTAACACCAAGCCCACATGGAGAGTGAAATTGTAAAATTTTACCTGGAGAAGGTATAAATGTTCTTGGATCTTCTGCATTAATTCTACATTCAATTGCATGACCATTAATTTTTACATCATTTTGTTTGAAAGATAATGGTAGGCCAGCTGCGATCATTATTTGTTCTCTTACTAAATCTATTCCCGTAATTGCTTCAGTAATGGGGTGTTCTACCTGAAGTCTTGTATTCATTTCTATAAAGAAGAACTCATCATTTTCGTATAAAAACTCAATAGTACCTAATCCTAAATATCCCATTTTCGACACAGCATTTGATGCTATCTCACCTATAGTATTCCTTGTTTTATTATCTATGGCGGGTGACGGTGCTTCTTCAATAACTTTTTGATGACGTCTTTGAATAGAACATTCTCTTTCGCCAAGATGAACAGTATTGCCAAACTTATCAGCCGCTATTTGTACTTCTATGTGTCTTGGATTTTGAAGATATTTTTCAATATATACACGGTCATCACCAAATGCCGCTTTTGCTTCACTTTTAGCCGCTGTAAAAGCTGATTCAAGTTCTTCTTCATTTAAAGCGACTTTCATTCCTCTACCGCCACCTCCAGAAGCTGCTTTAATTAAGACAGGGTAACCAATTTTTTGGGCTTCTTCATAAGCATTTTCGAAATCATAAATATCATTTTCAGAACCAGGAACAAGAGGTATTCCTAGTTTTTGCGCTGTTATCTTTGCTTCTATTTTGTCTCCCATGCATCTTATATGTTCCGGTTTTGGTCCTATAAAAACAATGTTATGGGCTTCAACAATTTCAGCAAAATCTGGATTTTCAGACAAAAAACCAACTCCCGGATGAATAGCGTCAGCTCCGACTAACTGAGCGGCCGTTATTATTGCTGGTATATTCAAATATGATTTTGAAGATGGAGCAGGGCCGATACATACACTTTCATCAGCTAATCGGACATGTATTGAATCATTATCTGCTGTGGAGTGAATAGCAACGGTTTTGATATTTAGTTCTTTACAGGCCCTTAAAACTCTTAAAGCCACATCACCTCGGTTTGCTATTAAAATCTTTGAAAACATGATGAACCTATTACTCAATCACAACCAGTAATTGATTGAATTCTATTGGTTGACCATCTTCAAAACCTATGTGAACTATTTTTCCAGATTTATGTGCGGTAATTGAATTCATTACTTTCATGGCCTCAATAATGAGTAATGTATCGCCAATTGACACTGAAGAATTTAACTTAATAAATGTTTCCTTACCTGGCTCTGGGGATGAATACGCTGTACCAACCATTGGCGAATTGACTGCACCTGGATGTTTGTTGTTAAACTTTTCAGGTTTTTCTTCTATTTTGATATTATTTTCTGAAATATTCGCTTTTGGAGTTTTAACAATAGTTTTTTCAGGACTTGGTGAATTATTCAGATTATTTTTAATTTTTATTTTAAAATGCTCAGCTTCATATTCTAATTCTGATAAATCATTATTATTAACAATATCAACAAAGTCTTGAACTATATTAAGGTTTTCTTTATTCGAATTCTTCTTATTCATTATTTCACCTATTTTTTTGTTCAGTCTTTTATAAGGTCATGAACTGCATCTACAGCAAGCAAATATGAGTTCATTCCTAAACCAGCGATTATACCTGTCACAACTGGAGAAATATAAGATTTATGTCGAAAATTTTCTCTAGCGTAAACATTAGTTATATGTATTTCAATTTTAGGACCATTAAACATACTTAAGGCATCAAAAATACCGATGGATGTATGTGTTAATGCACCAGCATTAATTATAACTCCACATCCATCATCAATCGCTTTATGTATTTCACTTATCAATTCACCTTCTACATTTGACTGAAAAAAATGTAAGTCTAAGCTGTAATCTTTACATTTTTCTAGGCATATAGATTTAACAGTTTCTAATGAAGCTTTTCCATACTTTTCGGGTTCTCGTCTTCCAAGAAGATTTAAATTTGGTCCATTAATAATGTATAGTTTTTTTTTCAAAATATCCCTCCAAATTCTAAATAAAATTTAAAATTGTCGATTTTAAGACATCAAGTAAAATAAATTATTTCTCCCGGAAACTTTTTATCATTTGCTTTAAATTACTTTTTTGTAAAGCGCCAGGATATATGATATCACCAATAATAAAAGCTGGAGTTCCATTTAAATTTAGTAATTTAGCCACGTCTCTATTTTTCTTAA
This sequence comes from alpha proteobacterium SCGC AAA536-G10, assembly GCA_000384615.1. GTDB lineage: Bacteria > Pseudomonadota > Alphaproteobacteria > Puniceispirillales > Marisalimonadaceae > Marisalimonas. The sequence continues at coordinate 124,834 of ARQU01000003.1, forward strand.
GTTTGTTTTCAATTTCTTTGCTTGTCATATCAATTTTTAGTTGATTGATATTTAGACCAGTTTTTTCTGCAATATTAAAAATTACATCTTCTGTTATTCTACCCCTTTTTTTCATAAGTGATAGATGAAAATCATTATATAAACCTTGCTTTTCTGCGGCAAGAGCAGCAGTAGCTGCTATATATGAACTTTGAGATAATATAGGAAGTTCAACAAAAACAAAGTCGACTTTTTTATCATCAGAAATAACATCCATAATTGTGTTCACAACTGATTTACAGTAACCACAATTATAATCAAAAAATTCATAAACTGTTATATCAGAATTTTTATTAAAAATACCAGGATTATTGATGTTTTGAAGTAAAGTAATAGCATTATTTTTTTTGTTTATTTCAACTGTTTTTTTATACTCTTCAAGAGTTGATTTAATCAACTTTGGATTTTTAATTAAATAATTTTTTATAATTTTTTCAATTTCTTCTATTTTAATTTCATGAGAATAAGAAGGAGAAACAATTAAAAAAAGTGAGACTAAAAATAAAAGTAATATTTTAATTATTTGATTCATATAATAACCTTTCACATATTAATTTGATTATTTCTTTATCTTCATTCTAGCTAAAATATCTTCCCCCCTTAATTTATAAGAGCTAGGTATAGAAGGCTGTTTGTTAGCTAAATCTATATATTTCTTTGCTTTAATAAAGTTCTTTTTTATTAGAGCCTCTTCAGCTAGAGCAATATAGGAAATACCCTTTTTATTAATTTTGCTAGACGATTTAGCTAACAATCTCCATAAATAGCTCCATTTAGGATTGTTTTGAAGTAATTGTTCTAAAATCAGAATAGATTGATAAAGATGTTTTTTGTTATTTGTTTGAATATATGACTTCACTAATGAAAACTTGATAAGGTCATTGGATGGATTAAATTTTTCATTATTTGAATTAATTGCTTTTTTATATTCAATTATTGCTTTTTCAAAATTTCCATCTTTATAGTAAATATCTCCGGACAATTCAAAAAAATATGGATAGTTTTTATACTCATTTTTTAAAGTTTTAAGATATTCATGAGCTAAACTATATTTTCCAACTTTGTAGCAAGCTATTACTTGAGAATAATTAAATAAAAATGTATTTTTATTATCTTTATTTTTAAAAATCTTATCTGGATCACTTTCATATGATTTAATTTTATTTTTAATGTATTTTAACGATATTTTATTATCGTTAATTAATACATTTTGAGTTCTATTAGGAATATATTTTATCTTGGATTTATATCTTTTTAATTGGCCTAATCTTTCTTTTGAAAATGGGTGTGATCTGTAATAACGTGTAAATGAAGTTTTATTTAACACTTCTTCATTCCTTAAATTCATTAAGAGGCGCTCCAAACCATTAAAAGGAATTTTTTTCTTTAGCATTATTTCTAATGCATATTTATCGGCTTGTTGTTCTTGAATTCTAGAAAATTGAAGTGAAGACTTTGAAGCGAGGTCTTGTGATCCTATAATTAAGCCCATTGCTGAATTTGCATCTAATTTTCCACCAGCAGCTAGGGCAATGCCTGCTATTGAAGCAAACTTTCCATAATTAGATAAACTTTCATTGTTAATGGACCTTGAATTATGATGATTTAAAATTAAATGTGCAACCTCATGAGCCAGAACAGCTTGAATTTCACTTAATGAATTGGATTGTTTTATTAAACCAGTGTTTATGTAAATTTTATTTGAACCAGTAACAAAAGCATTATATTCATCATTGGAAATTAGTCTGGGATAATAAATATTATCTTTAACTTTTGTATCAAATGTTGTTTGCAAAACTTTATGTAAAAAAAATTCAATTTCTGCATCTCTAATAATCGAGATACTTTGAGCGGCATATGCTAGCTTTGAAACAAAAATTAAAATTATAAAAAATAAGGTTTTTATGTTGACCACCAACCTTTTTTCTTAATCTTTCCAGAATTTGAGTTTTCATCTATTTTCATTACCTCTATGGGAATAGATGATTTCACTTCTCTTAAATCATTTTCATCTTTAGATTTAGTTGTTATATCAAATTTTTCTTCACTTTTTTTATTTTCTGAATTTATTTTTGATTTTGATTTTCGAATTGTTTTCTTTTTAGTATTTTTATTTTTAATCTCAATGTCTTTCGTGATATCTTCATTAATTTTTACAGCACTCTTTTCACCTGACGCTATTTCTTGGACTTTTTCTTTTTTATCTTTGATGATTGAATTAACCGAATTATCAATTGATTCAATGCTTTCAGGCTTTTTTCTTTTTCTTACAGGTCTTTTGCTTCTTTTTTTTGTATTTTGACTTTCATTATTATTAGAGGATAAATTTTCTTGTTTATCTTGAGAAGAATTATTTTGTTTAAAATTATTCTTTTTAATCACTTCCAATTTCTTTGAAGGTGGAATAATTGTATTATCATTTATAAAATTAATAGATATACCATATTTTATTTCAATTTCATTTAGATGTGACCTTTTATTATTCAAAATATGAATGATAATATCTGAGTGTGCTGAAACAGTTATTACTACATTTTCTAATGAGCTACCTTCTTCCTCAATAGATCTTAAAATTTGTATTGCACTAACTTCTATTGATTGTATTCTTCCTGAGCCCCCACAATGTGGGCATAATTCTGAAGAATTTTCTACTACAGAAGGTCTAAGTCTTTGTCTTGATAATTCAAGAAGGCCAAAATTACTTATTTCACCTATTTGAATTCTGGCTCTATCTTTTCGCATAGCCTCTTTTAATTTTTTTTCTATACTAATACGGTTTTTATTTTCTTCCATATCAATAAAATCAATTACAATTAAACCAGATAAGTCCCTTAATCTTGCTTGGCGTGCAAATTCATCAGCTGCTTCTAAATTCGTTTTTAAAGCAGTATCTTCAATAGATCTTTCTCTTGTCGCTTTTCCTGAATTAACATCAATTGCAACTAATGCTTCTGTTTGATCAATAATTAGATAACCACCGGATTTAAGTGTAATTTTAGGATTAAAAATTTCATGTAATTGTGTATCTAAATGATATTTTTGAAAAAGAGGTTTTTTTTCATCATTATACAGTTGAACTTTTTTTGCATGACTGGGCATTAACGACTTCATGTAATTTTTACATGTTTTATAAGCTTCGTTCCCATCAACCAAAACTTCATTAATATCGTTATGATATAAATCTCTTATAGCTCTTTTAACTAACGATCCTTCCTCATGAATAAGAAAAGGTGCATTGGATTCAAGTGTTAAACTTTTAACATTTTCCCAAATATTCATGGAATTTGAGTAATCTCTTTTAATTTCAGTTTTTGTTCTTTTACTGCCTGCAGTTCTAACTATAACAGCCATTCCATTAGAAACATCAAGGTCATCAAGGATTTTTTTTAATCTTTTTCTATCGGTTATATTAGCAATCTTTCTACTCACTCCACCACCTCTCGGAGTGTTTGGCATAAGTACACAATATCTACCAGCTATTGAAATATAGGTTGTTAAAGCAGCTCCTTTTGTTCCTCGTTCTTCTTTTACAACTTGCACTAATAAAATTTGGCGACGTGCTATTACTTCTTGAATTTTGTAATTTCTATAGAGATTTTTTTTAACTCTTTTAATATCTTCTTCATTTAAATCGTCAGAACTATCTTCATTTATATTATCTAATAAATTTAGATCCTCATCTGCTTTGGCAGATGCTTCGGCTATTAATTTTTTTTTATCTTCTACAGGAATTCTGTAATAATCTGGATGAATTTCACTAAATGCTAAAAAGCCCTGTCTATTCCCACCATATTCTACGAAAGCCGCTTGAAGACTAGGTTCAACTCTTGTAACTCTAGCAAGATAAATATTTCCTTTGAGTTGCTGCCTAGAGTGAACTTCATATTCAAAATCATCTATTATGTCGTTTGTTGTAGTAATAACCCTAGTTTCTTCGGTTTGTCTTGCGTCTATTAGTAAACGTCTATTCATAATTGGTCTCCAATATTAATGTGTGATTAAAATTTTTACAACACACTATTTATTTGAATGAGGATTTATGAAAACAAATAAGGAAGCAACACCTAAAACGTGTTTTATTAATTATTATAATAAAATAATAAAATACTTAATATTTTAAAATATTAAAAAACCTTTAAAAAATAATATAATAACAAATACCCTATAAATGATAAAGTAAGACTTGATTTCAACCCATTCTATTTAAACACGTATTTTGTGTTTCAGTTAATCTAATTATACTGTTTAATTTTAATAAACTTAATTATAATCAAATTATTTAAATTCCATAACTATTTATATATCTATAACCTTATCAAGACAAACTTTATTTTTTGTTGTATTTAATTATTAACTAAACTTAAGGTAACCAAAAAAGAACATTGTGATAAATTTTAAATATACTCTTAACAATTTTTTCTTAATTACTATTTTTTTTGTTTCTTTACTCTTAAAAAATTCCAATGGGTTTGCTGATCAAAAAAACAAATTAGAAAAACTTTCTACTAGTTGTTCAATACATGAAAATAAAATTATATGCAGTAATTTTAATATAAATAACACATTCAAAGTTGGTTTATTAAATGATCCATATAGAGTATTTTTAGACTTTGAAAAAAAAATTATTTTTAATAATAAAAAAAAATATAAAAAATAAATTTATTAAAAACGTTAGGTTTAATTCAACAATTAGTTCTGTGCCCAGACTTGTTCTGGAATTAAAAAAGCCCGCAATTATTTCTGAAATAATATATAATAAACATACTAATAATTTCGTGAATTTAGAAATTCGGTTTTCAGAGACAACAGTCACTAAATTTTCAATTGCAAAGCATATTTTAAAAAAAAATAATGGGAATATTTTGTTGTTTGAAGAAGAATTAAAAATCTCAAATTATAATAAATCTTTCAAATCAAAATCAGTTAAAGTCTCCAATGAAAAATCTAAAATTTTAAAAAATAATACCTCGAATGAAAAATACATTGTATTTATTGACCCAGGTCATGGTGGCAGAGATCCTGGAGCTATAGGTCGTTTAGGCACACTAGAGAAAAATATAACATTAAAAATGTCTATTATGTTGAGAAAAGCTCTAAAAAAGTTCAAAAATATTAATCCTATGTTATCTCGTAATAAAGATATTTATTTATCTTTAAAGGAAAGAACAAATCTAGCTAAAAAAAATAATGCAGATATACTAATATCTATACATGCCGATTCTAGTAGAAATATTAATGCGAAAGGGATATCAGTATTCAGTCTTTCTGACAAAGCATCGGATAAAGAGGCAAGAATGCTTGCTAAACGAGAAAATAAAGAAGACAATTTCTTTTCAAATAAAAATAGGATTAAAGATCCGATTATATTTGACACTTTAATTAAAATGTATCAAAGAGAGGCAATGAATGATAGTGCTTTTTTAGCAAAAAAAATACTTGCTAATCTTGAAAAAACAAAATTAGCAGTTAATAGAGGTCATAGATTTGCAGGTTTTTCAGTATTAAAATCATATGAAATTCCGTCGGTTCTTATAGAAATTGGTTTTTTGTCAAATAAACTAGAAGAAAAAAAATTGCTAAATACAAAATATTTAAATGAATTAAGTAATAGTTTAGCAGCAGCAATTAATAACTACTTTCATATTCATAAATAATAAATTGTCCTAAAAATGTCTAATTTACTTTTTATATAATTAAAATGAAACTTTTTGCTTATTTTATAACTACTTCATTTTTACTAATTATATCAGGAATAATAATTTTTTTTTATGGCTTATGGTATTTTGGTAAGGATCTCCCAGATTATAAAGAATTATCTAAATATAATCCAAAAGTAGTTACCAGAATTCATGCAGGAAATGGGGCACTTCTTGCTGAGTATGCAATTGAAAAAAGAGTTTTCTTACCAATTAACGTAATCCCAAAAAACGTTATTAATGCATTTATTTCTGCAGAGGACAAAGATTTTTATAACCATTTTGGTTTAGATTTAAAAGCAACATTAAGAGCAATTTTAACTAATATAAAAAATATAGGTTCTGGAAAAAGACTCATTGGAGCATCAACAATCACTCAACAAGTTGCTAAAAACTTTTTATTATCTTCTGAAGTATCATTTGAAAGAAAAATTAAAGAAGCTATATTGGCAATTCGTATTGAAAGAGCATTTTCCAAAAATCAAATTCTAGAGTTATATTTAAATGAAATCTATTTAGGTTTCAAATCTTATGGAGTTGCAGCTGCATCTTTGAATTACTTTGACAAGAGTTTAGACAATCTTGATTTAGCTGAGGCCGCTTTTTTAGCAGCATTGCCAAAAGCTCCAAATAATTATAATCCAATTTACAAATTAAAGCAGGCGGTTAATAGAAGAAACTGGGTTTTGAATCAAATGAATAGAAATGGATATATTGATGATAAAACAAAAGAATTAGAGAGTATTAAAGTAATAAATATCCGAAAATCAACGGGTATTGATGAGGGATATGCACCGTATTTTACTGAAGAAGTAAGAAAGATTTTATTAGAAAATAAAAAAATTGGGACAGGATTATATACAAATGGGTATTCAGTGAGAACCACACTAGATCCTTTCATGCAATTTAATGCTGATTATGCACTTATAAATGGATTAGAGAATTTGGATAAAAGACAAGGTTGGAGGGGACCACTAGATAATCTTGATTTGCTGAAACTTACAAATAATAAAATTTTAAAATATTTACAAAACATTCAAGAAATTCTCCCAAAAAACAGAGAAGCAGCTGTAGTTACTGAGGTAAATAAGGATCTTATAAAAATTTTATTACAGAGAGGAATTTCTGCAGAGATAAAATTTTTAAATGCAGCTTGGGTTAGGCCACAAACAATTAAAAAAGATAAAAAAAATAAATTGAATATTTATCTGGGAAATAAGTTTAAAAATTTTAAACAATTTCTTAAAGTTGGAGATGTAATCGTAGCAAAAAAAAATTATAATAAAGATAACTTCTTTTTCTCGCTTTCACAAGTTCCAATTGTAAATGGAGCTATTGTTGCTCTTGACCCACATACAGGAAGAGTTTTAGCGATGAGTGGAGGTTATAGCTTTAAAAATAGTGAATTTAATAGGGCAACTCAAGCAAAACGTCAACCTGGCTCTGCTTTTAAACCATTTGTATATTTGGCAGGTTTAGAAAGATTTTATAAACCTACAGATCTAATTTTAGATGCAGCATTAGCCTATGATCAGTGCTCAGATTGTGAAAAATGGAAACCCGCTAACTACACCAAAAAATTTTATGGACCAAGTCCAATGAGACTTGGCATTGAAAAATCAAGAAACCTTATGACAGCTAGACTTGCCATCAAACTCATAAAAGAAGAACAACAAATAGAAAACTATATTGAAAAGGGCTATTCAAACAAAATAATTGGAGAAAAATTAAACAAAGATATTCGTTTTGTAGATTTCATCGTCAAACAAATTGCTGCAAAAAAGAAAAACTCAAAAATAATAAAAAACAAGAATATAGAAAACTTTTCTATTAAGCATAATCTTGACAAAGAACAATTGCTTTCATATATAGAACAAAATTTAAATGTAGATCAGATACATAATAAAATTTTTGTAAACAAAAGTTTAATAAATAACTTACTTAAATCTTTATCTACTAAAAACATTATCCAACATTATGCACATAAATTTGGAATTAGCAAAGATTTACCCCCATTTTTATCAATGTCATTAGGAGCTGGTGAAACTGATTTGCTTAGTTTAACTAATGCTTATGGGATGATAATTAATGGAGGAAAAAAAATCACGCCGACTTTAATCGATCGTATTCAAGATAGAAGAGGTTTTACTATTTATAAACATGATAAGAGATTTTGTGAACATTGTAACGGCAAAGATGCTCGTCCTAAAAATATTCCTTCAGTAGCAATCAAAGATACAAGAGAGGAAGTTATTTCATCATCTTCTGCTTATCAAATGGTATCAATGCTAAAAGGAGCAATAGATAGAGGTACAGGAATTGTTATAAAATCACTTGGGAAAAACTTAGCTGGCAAAACTGGAACTACAAATTCAAACACAGACGCATGGTTTGTAGGTTTTTCAAGTGACCTAGTTGTAGGAGTTTTTGTAGGATTTGATGATCCAAGACCACTTGGTTTCAAAGAGACTGGTAGTTCAGTAGCCGCGCCAATATTTAAAGATTTTATGAAAAATGCGCTTTTGAACAGTCCAGATATCCCTTTTAGAAGACCAGCAGGAATAAAAGTTATATCTGTAAACTCAAAAACTGGTCTTCAAGTAAGTGCTGAAGATAAAAAATCTATAATGGAGGCTTTTAAACCAGGGCAACTACCAAATTTGATGTTTGATCAAAACTTTATTGATTTTAAAAACTCAAACACAGTTATAAAAAATCTCTCTCCTCTATATTAACTCTGTAGGGAACTAATTATGCAAACTGAAATTCAAGTAAAATTTAAAGGTATTAACGATGGTTTAAGTATTTTAAAAAAAACATTTTAATTGGGAACACTCTCTAAATCGAATTAGAGAATTGGATGAATTAATTGAAACTGAAAATTTTTGGAATGATTCATCTAAAGCTCAATCAATTATGAGAGAAAAAAAACAAATTGAAAAAATTATTGATTTAATTAAATTTATAGAAATTGAAAAAAGTAATTTATGTGAGCTGATAGATCTAGCGGAAGAAGAAAATGATAAAGTACTAATTGCCGAAACAATTTCCCAAATAGACGATTTAGCGCAAAAATGTGATAAAATACAATTGGAAAGTTTGTTATCTGGAGAAGCAGACAATAACAATTGTTTTATTGAAATTCATGCAGGGGCAGGTGGTACTGAGGCTCAAGATTGGGCCTTAATGTTACAAAGAATGTATTCTAGATGGTCAGATAAAAAAGGATATCGTGTTTCAATTATAGAAGAAAGTTCAGGAGATGAGGCAGGTATTAAATCTTGTACTTTATTAATAGAAGGATTAAATGCCTATGGTTGGGGAAAGACGGAGTCAGGTGTACATAGATTAGTAAGAATATCTCCTTTTGACTCTTCATCAAGAAGACATACTAGTTTTGCCTCAATATGGGTTTATCCAGAGATTAATAATGAAATAGACATAGAAATTGAAGACAAAGATTTAAGAATTGATACATATAGAGCCTCTGGTGCAGGCGGACAACATGTAAATAAAACTGATTCTGCAATAAGAATTACACATTTACCAACCAACACAGTAGTACAATGCCAGAATGACAGATCACAGCATAGAAATAAAGCTCAAGCTTTGTCTATGCTTAAAGCAAAATTATATGAAATAGAATTAAAACGAAGAGAAGAAATTAATAATCAAAGCACCAACGATAAAGGAGAAATAGGTTGGGGAAGTCAAATACGATCATACGTTTTACATCCTTATCAAATGGTTAAAGATTTGCGTACAAATATAGAAGTAGGTAACGCTCAATCTGTACTAGATGGCGATATAGATATTTTTATTGAATCCGCTTTAGCACTGAAAGTAGGCATGAAAAGATAAATCAATTATTAAGATTTTTTACAGCTTCTAAAACCTCTTCTGCATGACCAGAAACTTTGACTTTTTCCCAAACATTCGTTATTTTACCTCGTTCATTTGATAGAAATGTAGATCTTTGGACACCCATATATTTCTTTCCGTACATAGACTTTTCTACCCAAACACCAAATTGTTCGCATACATCATTTTCAAAGTCAGCACCAAGTTCACAAGTAAGATTATATTTTTCTCTAAATTTACTCTGTTTTTTTTGATTATCTTTAGAAATACCAATAACAATACAATCTAATTTATCAAATTCATGTTGTAGATTTGTAAAAGCAACTGATTCAGCTGTACATCCGGAAGTGTCTGCTCTAGGAAAAAAGAAAATAACAATTTTTTTTCCTTTATAATTTGAAATTTTAAAATCGCCTCTATCAGTTAAAATTTCAAAGTTAGGTATTTCATCATTTATTTTTATCATTAATAAGATCTCTTATAATTAGTATTAAAAGTTTTATTAAGTTATATTATATCAAAAGAATATATCAACTACGATTTATCTAATATTATACAAAATAGGAAAGATGATGAAAAAAGTTATAATTCTTCTTTTGATATTACCTTTTTTTATATTCGGGGTAGTCACAACAATGTTTGTTTATTCAGAACAAACACAAAATTTTATAATTAAATCATTTAATTTAAAAGGTATTCTTAACAAAAGGGTAAAAAGTTTTATTTCAAGAAAAATTAATGACGAAAATATAATAATTGAAATTAGTTCTATAAAGATATTAAAACCTAACTGGCCTAATATTGTGAAAATCGAATTAAATGATACAAAAGTTCATACAATTGATCAAAAAGAAAAATCAAATATTAAGCTCATTGAATTAGGGTTTTCGTATGATTTCTTTTTTAAAAATATTTTTTTTAATAGAGATAATCTTGAATTTAGTTACCTAAATTTTAGAGATTTATCTTTTTATGGAAAATTAGAAAAAAATAAATTTACACCAGGACCATTATTTAAAATTTTTTTATCAATAAATCAAAAAGGTTTTGATGAACAGCACTCATTAAAAAAATTATTACAAAATAAAATTATAATCGGAAATATTACCCTTCTAATATCGGATCAGAGAGCCGCACTAAAGCATAGTATTTTAAAAATCAACTGTAAAAATGTTTTTGTTTCCCAATATTTAAACAATGCCCGTTCTCTCAACATGAATTGTAGTAAAAACAAATTATTTAAGTTTTCGGTAAAAGCCAACTTTTTAGAAAGTTTTAATAAATTCAACCTAAGCATAGAAAATATTGACCCTAAATTATTTTTAAGTAATCTTTCACAAGAAAATGTAAAATTTGAAACAGGGCTTATTTCTGGCATTTTAAAGGGTAGATTTAATATTGTTACGGATAAGAATTTTAATATAGAAAGTTTTAATTTCTTATCAAAGAAATCAAAATTAATTATAAAAAATAATGATGATATTATTTTAAACTCAGAATTGAGTGGCAAATTATTATGGAACAAAAAAGATGGTTTATTAAAGATTAATGATTTATCAATAGGTGATGTAATAATAGCCTACTCTGAGATAGATTTTAATTCTAAAAATGGTTTTACTAATTTTGTAATAAAAAGATTATCAACAAAAATATTAAAAAACCATCTAAACTCTTATGAAAGTTACTATGAATCATTTGTTAATTTAAATATTGTAAAAAGATTTAATGATAAATTTAAAGGAGGAAGTTTAAATCACATAAATTTGAATTTGAAATTTTCATTTGAAAATAAAATTATTATTGAAAAAATAAGTGGGCGGGCAAAATTAAGTAATATTAGGTTTGAACACAATGATAAAATCTTTAAAAAAGTATTTTGCACTATATCTGGCAACTTTAAATTTGAAGTCAATAAACATAATAACGAAATAATAATTGACCAAAGTTGGGCAAATATAGATTTAAATGCTTTGACAGGTTTTATATTATTGAAGGGGAATAATTTAGATTATAAATTTGATAACGCCAAAATAAAATTAAAAATTCATAAAAATAATTTTATTATTAGTAAAGCTAAATTTGAAAAAGATAATTTACAGTATTCAATTGATGACGTTGAAATTAATGGAAGTAATTATAGAATTAAAAAAGCAATGTTATTTAGAGATAATAAACTTCAATATGTTTTAAAAGACACAGTAATTAAAAATCAATTTATTAAAAACGGGCTCCTGAAAGTAAAAAATAATAAGGAATTTTCTGATTACCTTAAGAAAAATTTTAATATAGATCTGATTGGTGATACTGAGTTTAATTTAAGATTAACTGGAGACATTAGCAATTTAGATCTAAATTTAAAGTTAAACTCAGACTTAACTGATTCAGATTTAAAAATAAATTATTTAAACTTCATAAAGAAAAAAAATATAACATCCTCAATAAAAACTGAAATTATTTATCAAAACGGTAAGCTTGCTTTTATAAAAGATATAAATTTAAAAAAAGAAAAAAATAATTATAAAATTGGTATTGTCAAATTAGATGGTATAGCTCCAACCAAAATTTTATTAAGAAATATTAAGACTCCAAAATTAGATTTAAAACAAATATCTATCGCTAAAAAAAATAAAATATTTGACTTAAATTTTTCAGGAAAAAAAATAGATTTTTCTTATTTTAAAGATAATCTTAAAAAAAAATCCGACAATAATATGAATATAAGTTTTGAAATTACTGCTGATAAGATTATCTTAGACCCCAAAATTTCTTTGGCAGGTAGCCTAAGGGGAACAATAAACAAGTCTATCTTTGAAGCAAATGCATTTGGACAAATATGGCTTGATAAATCATCCTTATTAGATAGTGGAAAATTTGAAATTTACACAGACGATAAAATATCGAAGCTTAACGGTTTTGGTTTAGTCGGTGGTGCAGAAACCAAAATTATTATGGAAAAAAACAAAGATAAATTTCCCAAAATTATTTTTGATACTTCTGATGGAGGTAAACTTCTTAATGCTCTTGGTTTCACAAAAAATATAAGAAGTGGTGAAATGAAAATAAATATAAATTTTTTAAATAATACATATGATCATTATAAAGGAGTTATTAAATCAAAAAAATTTAGTCTAATTAACACTCCAGGAATAATTAATTCCTTATCTGTTTTAAGTTTTTCTGGTATTCAATCTGTTATTTCCGGTGAAGGAGTTTATTTTGACAAAGGTAGGGCGAATATAAACGTCAAGAAACATAACTTTACATTTGATAAGGTATATCTTTCTAGTGAATCATTAGGAATTGCTGCTAAAGGAAAAATAAATTTAAAAAGAAAATTTTTAGATATGAGAGGATCAGTCGCTCCAATTAAATTAATATCGCAAATTATAAGTGTTGTTCCTGCTGTTGGTAAGTTAATTACAGGATTAAAAAAAGAGGGACTATTTGCAGGGCAATTTAAAATGGTGGGACCAATTGAAAGTCCCAAGGTTGAATTAAATACTCTATCATTTGCGCCAGGTATTTTAAGAGATTTGTTTGCAGATGATTGGTTGAATGATAATAATTTTTTTATTAATGAGAAGTCAGATTAATTAATTTACTTAAACTAAGAACAAATTAAAAATCCATGTCTTTTTTTTCCTGATGAAATTTTTACCTTACCATTTCTAAAATCATCTATTTTTAAAATATAATTTTCATCATTTACCACAATATCGTTAATTTTAGCACCGTTACCTCTTATTAACCTTCTTGCTTCGCCATTTGTTTTTAGAAAATTTAATTCTTTTAAAGCATTGATAAAGGATATTTCAGGTTTTGATATATTTATAGTGGGTAATCCTTCATCATCTATGATTTTATTAAATAAATTAGAAGCAGAAGTTGAGATTTTTTCAGCAGCCTCTTCACTTCTACACAATTTTGTAACTTCATTTGCTAAGATTATTTTGGCATCATTTAATTCTGCGCCTTTTAATTGCTCTAATTTATAAATCTCTGTAATTGGTAATTCTGTAAATAGTTTTAAAAATTTTATGACATCCAAATCTTCAGTGTTTCTCCAGTATTGCCAAAAATCCCAATCAGATAATAGCTCTTCATTTAGCCAGACTGCCCCATTAGCTGTTTTACCCATTTTTATACCACTAGTGGTAGTTAATAATGGAGAAGTAAAACCAAACGTTTGTTTTGAAGTTTTCTTTCTAATTAAGTCTAACCCAGTAACAATATTTCCCCACTGATCAGATCCACCCATTTGTATTTTACAACCGTAATCTCTAAATAAATGTAAAAAATCAAATGCCTGAAGTAATGAGTAGTTAAATTCTAGAAAGGATAAATTTTGTTCTCTATCCAATCTTAGTTTGATACTTTCCAAATTCATAAGTTTATTAATCGAAAAAGATGACCCAAAATCTCTTAAAAATGATATATAGTTTAGTTTATCTAACCATTCGGAATTATTAACTATAATTGCGTCATTTTTACTAAATCCAAATTTCAAAAATTTTTCAAAGATAGATTTAATATTCTTTTGATTTGTTTCTATATTCTCTGTGGAGAGAACTGGTCGAGCACTATCTTTTCCAGATGGATCACCAATTTTAGTTGTGCCTCCACCCATAAGAACGATTGGTTTATGCCCTGTTTTTTGAAACCATCGAAGCATCATTATTTGTATCAGTGATCCCACATGAAGTGAGGGTGCAGTACAATCAAATCCGATATAGCCAGTCATTTTATTTTTAGATAATTCTTGGTCTAAGTTATATTTATCAGTTATTTGATGAATAAAACCTCTTTCATTCATAATATTTAGGAAATCTGAATTTATAGATTTATTCATTATTAATTCTCTTTTTTATTTTAAATCTCTCTATATTCAGATGAATCAAGAGCATTATTTAAATATTTTCTTATAGCTTCCATTAATTCTTCATCATGGTTTGAAAACATATGATTAGCCTCTTTTATGAATTCGACATCAATTTTAATACCCTTTTGTATAGAAATTTTATCAACAATTTTTTGAATTGCTTCACTTGGAACTCTATTGTTATTCTCTCCATGAATTATCAGGCCTGATGCAGGGCAGGGAGCAAGAAAAGAAAAATCAAATTTATCCGCTGGTGGTGAAACTGAGATAAATCCTGTAATTTCTGGTCTTCTCATCATTAACTGCATTCCAACCCAAGAACCAAAGGAAAATCCAGCAATAAACGTGTATCTTGAATGAATATTTTGAGATTGAATCCAGTCTAAAACAGCTGCGGCATCAGCTAATTCTACTTCACCACCCTCGTAGATGCCTTCACTTCTTCCAACTCCTCTAAAATTGAAACGTAATACTGAAAATCCTCTATTTCTAAATTCATGATACATTCCGTATGAAACTTTATTATTCATACTGCCACCTTGATTAGGTTCAGGGTGTAAAATTAGGGCTATGGGAGAATCTGTTGAAACTCCAGAATGGTATCTACATTCAATTCTTCCGTGTGGACCATTTAGAATTACTTCAGGCATTTATTTCTCCGGTGGATTTTTATATATTTATAACATAAATTATATGGCTATAAAATTAAAAGATCATTTCTATTGACTAAAATAATTATCGAATAATAATCTATTGTTAATCTGTCAATATTAATGAATTAAATAAAAATACAACTTATACTTAATATTTTTGAGTAATTTTAGACAATGTATAGTATATATTATTCTTAACCTCTGCAGGCATATTAATGAATATTAAAAACTTTTTTAAAGAAATAGATTCTATTATTGAGAGAGATCCTGCTGCAGGAAGTAGACTAGGAGTAATTTTTCTATATCCATCTTTTCACGTAATGTTTTTTTATAAAATTGGAAATATTCTGTGGAGGTACAATTTAAAATTTTTAGCAAGACTAATAATGCATTTTGCCAGAATATTTACTGGTATAGAAATTCATCCTGCAGCCAAAATAGGATCAAACTTCTTTATGGACCATGGTATAGGTATAGTGATAGGTGAGACTACTGAAATAGGAGAAAATGTTACGATTTATCAAGGAGTAACTCTTGGTGGCATAATGCCGTCAGTAGAAAGTGACTTACAAAGAAATCAAAAAAGACATCCTACAGTTGGAAACAATGTTATAATTGGTTCAGGAGCTCAAATTTTAGGGGCGATTAATATTGGTGATGACGCAAGAATTGGAGCAAACTCAGTTGTTTCAAGAGATGTTCCTGCAAACGTAACTGTTGCGGGGGTTCCCGCTAGAGAATTTGCAAGATCAGCAAAAAAAGAAACCTTTAAACCCTATGCTGTATCAGATAGTGATGCAGATCCAAGAGAAAAGGCATTAGTATCATTATTAAAAAAAGTTGAAAATTTAGAGAAAAAAATTAAAAAATTTGAAAATGATAATAAGAGTAAAAATTTAAAAAAATAATTACAATAGTTTTTTTTAAACAAAATAAGTAAAATGAACAGACAAATTTACCTAGACTATAATGCAACTGTACCAGTTTTAGAGAAAGTAAAAAATTCTTTAATTAACTGTATGAATTTTGGCCCGTTAAACGCGTCATCAGTTCATTATTATGGAAGAAAAGGTAAAAATTTAGTGGAAAAAGCTAAACTAAATATAGCTAGATTAGTAAATGCAAAGAGTGATAATATAATTTTTACAAGTTCTGCAACAGAGGCTATAAATTTAGTTTTCAGTAATTTTAA
The DNA here is from genome assembly GCA_000384615.1 of alpha proteobacterium SCGC AAA536-G10. GTDB lineage: Bacteria > Pseudomonadota > Alphaproteobacteria > Puniceispirillales > Marisalimonadaceae > Marisalimonas. Next base: position 141,154 of record ARQU01000003.1, read on the forward strand.
TACTATTATCGTAAGTTCTATAGAACATTTGGCAGTTTTGTCTTCTTCAAAAAGTAATTTAATTATTCCTGTAAATAAAAATGGAGTAGTTGACTTAAATGCTATGGAAACATTACTTAAAAGCATCAATAAAAATAGAAAAGAAATTTTGGTGTCAGTCATGTGGGTTAATAATGAAACTGGTGTAATACAGCCCATTAGGGAGGTTATAAGTATTTCAAAAAAATATGGATGTTTGGTTCATTGTGATGCCGCACAAGCCTTAGGTAAAATTGAAATAAATTTAAATGAATTAGAGATAGATTTTTTAACTCTCTCAGGGCACAAAATAGGAGCTCCAAGTGGTATAGGAGCTTTGATAAATAACAATCAATTTAATTTGGCTCCTCAAATATTAGGAGGGGGACAAGAAAAGGGTATAAGAGCAGGGACTGAAAATATAATTGGAATATTTGGTTTTGGTGAGGCTGCTCAAATTATGTCAGAAATGCCTAAAAAAAATGATAATCAAGTTAAATACCTCAGAGATTATCTCAGTAATAAAATTAAAAAAATAAGACCAGAAACAATTTTTTTTGGGCAGAATAGTAATAGGGTAAGCAATACCTTACTTATGGCTTTACCAAATATACCTGGTGATTTAGCTTTAATGAAATTAGATCTTGCATCATTTTCAGTAAGCTCAGGTTCAGCTTGTAGTTCGGGTAAAATAAGTAAAAGTCATGTAATTAGTGCAATGGGATATGAAGATCTTGCGTCAAATTCAATTAGATTGTCATTTCCACCAAACGATACAATTTTAGAAACAGAGTGCTTGATAACTACTGAAGATTTAGATAACTTGGCGGAATGTTGGCTTGATTTAAAATAAGTATTAATAAATTTTGGAGTAAAAGGTGCCTAAACTTATATTTGTTGACTCAGAAGGAACTGAAAAATCTGTTGAAGCAGAAAATGGACTGTCAGTAATGGAAGTTGCTAGAGATAATGATTTAGAAATTGAGGGTACATGTGGTGGTTCAATTTCTTGTTGTACATGTCACGTAATTATTGATAAAGATTGGTTCTCAATCGTAGGTGGTCCTAATCCTGATGAAGAAGATATGTTAGATTTAGCAGTTGGGCTTCAACCTACATCCAGATTGGGATGTCAGATAGAAGTTAGTGATAAGCTTGACGGTCTTAGGCTTTTGATACCAGAAGAGTAAGGTTGATGATTAACATTAATCAAGTAATTCAAGATATGGATTTAAAGGGTAATCCTTCCGAGCATAGAATAGTTGTAGCTATGTCTGGAGGTGTTGATTCCTCTGTCACAGCTGCTTTACTTGTTGAAGCGGGTTTTAATGTAGTAGGTTTAACTATGCAGTTGTATGATCATGGTCAGGCGCTTAAAAAAAAGGGAGCATGTTGTGCAGGATCAGATGTAAATGATGCAAGATTAGTCTCTAGTAAACTACAAATTCCACATTATGTATTAAACTACGAAAATCTTTTTCAAGATCAAGTAATGGAAGACTTTGCAGATTCCTACCTTCGAGGAGAAACACCCATACCTTGTGTAAGATGTAATCAAACAGTTAAGTTTGTAGACATGCTTGATAGAGCTAAAAAATTAGGTGCGAGTGCTATGGCAACTGGACATTATATTAGAAGAAAAAAAAATACTGGTATCCCAAGTTTGTATAAGGGAATAGATTCTTCCAAAGACCAGTCATACTTTTTGTTTGCAACCACAAAAAATCAACTTGAGTTCTTAAGATTTCCCTTAGGTTCATTAACTAAAAAAGAAACAAGATCTATAGCTAAAAAATATAATCTCGATGTTGCTGAAAAACCTGACAGTCAAGACATATGTTTTGTTCCAGATGGGAAGTACGCTGACGTTGTTCGTAAATTAAGACCAGGAAGTATCGATGTTGGAGATATTGTTGATATTGAAGGAAAAAAATTGGGTCAACATAATGGTATTATTGATTTTACTATAGGACAAAGAAAGGGTATTGGAATTGGGGGACGAAAAGGGGTTAATGAAAATGATACGCTTTTATATGTTATTGCCCTGGATGCAAAAAAAAATCAGGTAATAGTAGGTTCTAAAGCATATTTGGCTTGTAAAAAAATCAAAATTAATGAATGTAATTGGATAATAGATCAACCCCAAAATAAAGAATTTAAAATCTTAGTAAAATTAAGGAATTCTTCAAAACCAGTTGAAGGTAAAATTAAAGTTGATTTTAAAACTGGTGCTTCTGATTTATATTTTAATAAACCTCAATTCGGAGTTTCGATAGGTCAAGCTGCAGTTTTTTATAATACTATAGATCATGACCACGTCTTAGGTGGGGGATGGATAACAGATGCTCCAAATATGATTGATTTGAATAATAGTATGAATGCATAAATTAGATCATGTTGTTATAGCGGCGAATACTTTGGAGGAGGGAACTTCTTATATAGAAAATAAGTTACATATTAAATTAAGTGATATTGGTTACCATAATGATATGGGTACACATAATAGGGTAGTTAAGATAAGTAAAAGTGTTTACTTAGAAGTTATTTCTATAGATCCCAACTGTGTAGACTTAAAATCTAAAAGGTGGTTCAATTTAGATAGTTTAAAATTACAATCTCAGTTAAGAAAGTCACCTCGAGTAATAGGTTATGTTATCGAAAATGTAGATACAAAAATCCTAAAATATTATGAGCCCTTTTTCAGAGCATCAAGAGGCGAATATAAGTGGAAATTTGCTATGCCAAGAAATAACTCTAGCATTTTAGCAAATCAATTTTATCTAAGTGGTATTATTCCAAGTTTAATAAATTGGGAAAGTGAAAAGCCAATTATTAAAATGCAAGATAACCATTTAAATCTAAAAAAGATTCAGATTCTATTAACAGAAAATCAATTACGCTTTAAAAAGTTTATGAATTCTCTGGGAGTTATTGAAAAACTTAAATATTCAATAATCAAACAAAAAAATAATTTGTTGATAGATGATTATCCTAAATTAAAAATAAATATAAATGACAAAATAAGAGACACTATTATTACATTATAACTTTTATTTATCTTCGTAATAACTTGACTACAAAATAATTTATATTTAGTAACTATCTTATTATAAAGGCGGAGTAGCTCAGCTGGTTAGAGCACCGGAATCATAATCCGGGTGTCGGGGGTTCAAGTCCCTCCTCCGCTACCAAATAACAATCTGAATAATAAGCCACACCTCACTTGTTATAATTATAGAATCTCAGGATGTTTCATAAAAGTCAAAGCAATTGTGACGGAGATGTGACCGGTTTTAATTATTTTTTATCTCTTTTTTAGTAAATTCAAAAACTTAAAAAAAAAAGTTAAATAAATTCTAAATTGGGCCTTTTCTGGCGATTCATAGCCTGATATAATATAAATGTAAGGTGGGGACACCTGGCTGACATACGAGCCCAATCAGTATGGAACAACTTCAATTAACATCGTGGAAGTTGAATCCCACCCAAAAAAATCGATGCCTAATTTTTAAATTTAATTAAAAAGGAGGGCATTATGGCTCTATTTGAAAATAAAACATACGCAAATGGAAAAGAAATTCTTAAATTTTTTGGAGTTACTTCGGAAACAATAAAAGATTGGATGAAGAATAAAGATTTTCCAAAACCTATTACACCAACATCTAAAACAAGATTGTGGAGATGTTCAGAAATAGAAGATTGGCTTATGGAAATGGAAATAAGACGTGATGATGGAGACCTATAATGCTATCTTTACAGTCTTATGGAAATGCAGCTTTGAAGTTGTATGAAAATGGTTATATCCCAATTCCAATTAAGCCATTAACAAAAAGACCAATTATTTCTGATTGGCCAAATATTAAGAACGATTATAACCAAATTGAAAATCTATCTTCAAAATACCCACATGCAGGTGTGGGTGTTCTATTAAATGATTTAATTGCATTTGATATAGATATTCTAGATGAAACATTATGCCTCTTGGTAAAAAAAATAATAACTAATGAACTTGGGGATACTATTGAAAGGATTGGCAAATTCCCAAAGAGAGCTCTTTTTTATAGAAGAGTTGGTAAGGAATTTAGGAAACAATCCTCTAAGATTTTCAACCTTACAAAGGGTAAAGCTCAATTAGAAATTTTAGCAACTGGCAATCAGTGTATTGCTTTTGGGACACATCCAGAAACAAAGCAACCTTATCAATGGATTGAAGACAGTCTCTTAGACATTCACATCCAAGATCTTCCTAGCGTAAATATCAAACAAGTAAAAAATATTATTACCCAAACTGAAATACTTTTACGTAATCAGATTGAACCTAAAGAAGAAGTTAGACCAACTATAAAGACAATAATATATGAAACCAAAAAGGAAGAGAGTTTTAAGGATAAATCCTTAATACGGGGTGCTATAAAACACATAGATCCAGAAGATTATTATACTTGGATAAAGATAGGTTTCGCACTTAAAAAGTATTTTAAAGATGAAGGCTTTGAAATTTTTGATACTTGGTCAAAATATAAAATAGATGGCTCTCCATGCCCTAATTACTATAATAAAGACTTTAATAGAGAGAAATGGAAGTCATTTAATCCAGAAAAAATAGATAAAAGAAACATATTCAAACTTGCAATACAAAATGGCTGGCAAGGAGGTAGTATTTTTGAAATTGAAAGTAATACACACACCTCAGTAGCAAAATATCTAAAAAAGCAATTTGAATTAGACGGCCCAATACCAGTCTACGATGAGGGAGAACTTTGGAAATATAATGGTTTGTGTTGGAAGCTTGTCCCTGATAGTGACTTAAGACAGTTAGTCCATGAACTTGATCAAAAGAAAACCAAATCAGGTAAGTTGATCCATGTAAGCAAACAGTTTATAGATGGCTGCCTTCATGAATTAATGTCAATGTGTTCGGAGCCAAATTTTTTTGAAGATCAACCAATGGGAGTAAACTGTAAGAACGGTTTTTTGGAGATATCTTTCGATAAAAAACCACGGTTGTTGGATCACGATCCAAATCATAAGCAAAGATTTATCTTTGATGCCAAATGGGATGATGAAGATTTTATATTTTCTGGATATTTGAAGAAATTAATAAACGGTTGTTTTTTTGGTTTAGATGAAATTGTCAAAGGTCAATTGATTAGGCTCATTCAACAAATCTTAGGAGTAAGTATTACTGGAATTGCAACTAAACTTTCTACACCAATGTGTTTTGTCCTATATGGTCCTTCTGCAACTAATGGTAAATCTCAGATCTTAGAATTAGTACGGTCTCTTTTACCGAAAGATGCTTGTTCATCCATACCTCCTGCTGATTTAGGTAAAGAACAATATTTAATAGAATTAGTTGGTAAAATGGCTAATTTATCTGATGAGTTATCAGGTGCTAATGCAATACGTTCAGATAAACTTAAAGCAGTTGTAACGGGCGATACTGTAACGGGTAAAAGGGTTTATAAACCAGTATGTTTATTTAAACCAAATGCTATTCATATATTTGCAACAAATGTTCTTCCTAATTTTAAGGGAGGAGTAGATGAAGGAATTAATAGAAGGGTTAAAGTTATACCATTTGATCGATCTATTCCCGTGAATGAGAGAGTACCAAGAATTGCTGAAAAAATTATTTTAAATGAAAAAGATCAATTATTTAAGTTCGCTGTAAAAGGGGCATTGGATGTTATCGAAAATGATGGCTTTATTATCCCAGATACAGTTGAATTGTCTACAGCTCAATGGTTTGAAGATTCAGACTCAATATTGTATTGGTTTAAGGAAAATCACCTTCTTGATTTATTGGACAAAAGTAAAAGTAAAAAGGTAGGCATTACAGAGGCATATTCAAAATTTAAAGCACACATGGAGGAAATGGGAGAAGGACAATATGTTCCGACTAGAAACAGATTTGCTCAAAGAATTAGGCAATTGGTCAGAGATGATGTTGATCTTGAAATGGGTAGGGACAAATATTCTAACTACATAAGATATAAGCAATTGGTGTATTAGTGTATATATTTATCTGATAATTTTTTAATAAGAATAAAACTTGAAAAACTTTTGAGAAAATAACCTACACTCCTACACCTGTGTTGCAATTTATTTAATCCAATCTTTACGCCAATTCTTTTCTAAATGACCATGGTCCACGAACCAAGCTTCTAGCTCTTTTAATTCACGTCGAATTATTCGTCCTTGCTCTGCTCTGGCTTTAGCTTTTGCTCGTTCTAATTTTGTAAATCTACCATGTTTAGTTTTTGAATCTGCTAATCTTTTCAAACCTTCCTTGGTCCTTGGGCCTGTGCTCGCACCTCCATGAAGTCTGCAACGACCGACAGGCAGTTTAGCTGGACGTTGACATGGTGTACCTTTTCGAGTTTTTGCTTCACATCTTTTGCCTTGCCAATTAGGCCCAAAACGCCAAGGTATACCTTTTAAAAGGTTTCTTTTTGTTATCTTGTCAATACCACCAATCATAGGGTTTTATTATACCACAAATTAATATGCTTATCAGCCGGGTGTTTACTTGAAACTAATGCTCATGGTCGGTGAATAATGATCAATCTCATATAATTAGACATCAATACAACAAAAATTTTCTTTGGAGGATATGTCAGATAGTTATACATAGAAAAAATACTACTATTAACCCATCCTTACCTTAAAAGATTTAATTGTATTTTAAGTAATTAAGTTTTTAATAATTTTTTAAATCTCAGGTGCCAACAGCTACCAGACCCAGAACCAACCGCTTCTTTCTAATCCTGTTCTCACGCTTAACCGGAGAGTATAAAAACGATCTCATTGAATTTTTATTCACTTTAGTGGATTCAAGTTCTGGCTGCTTATTAAAGGGAAATGAGTATGTAAGAATACCCTTGGTGACACTGCTTGTTCTATTTGAATCGTCAGTCGCAACGTTTAAAGTAAGCCTTTCGCTCAAAGTTAGATTAACTCCTGCCTCTGTACCTCTCTCTTTAAAACCTGCGCCATCAGACCAATTATACCCCCTGGCATATATTTCTGGGTTATAAGCAAAATCAGACTTAAAACTAATGGTATAGTCAAATCCATCTAGAGCTGTCTCAGAAATACCTTCGTAAATACGAGTGTCAGTTAGAGCCCTGTAATAGTTAGCTCTTAAACCCACACCGTTACTTAGGGTCTCCGCGCCAAGCCCCCAACGCTTATGTCCTGAGCTGAACTCATTATCTAAAAATAAATTTGCGCCATAAAGCCAAGTCTCATTATCAGACAAAGTCCTGTAGCCAAGACCGATATTCGCAGTGTTCCTTCCATCAACCCTTGATATACTTATTTGGTTAAAAACGGCATCGCTTTCCCCTTCATTAAGCTTGATAACAGCAGTAGCCTCGCCGCCTGTTTTGTTATCATTATTAAAAACAGAAACGGAAATGTGTTTAAGATTTTCTCCTGTAGCTTTTTCACTCATAGCTGTAGCTAAAGCGTTCAATTTTGACACAGCAGCATCAACCAAGGACCCTTTAAGCTTTTTAGTATTAGACGACTGAGCATTTAGAGCATTAATTGGCAAAGTTACGGTAAAAACAAACGTCAATAAAACGATGACTTTGTGTATAAAAACAGATTGGCTTTTTCCCATTTTATTCTCCATTATTCCGCCTCCACCAAAAACTCAAATCCTCGCTGCATAATCCCTGTGACACATCTATCACCGCCACCAACACCACAAGATGCGTGACCATTACTTTTCTGTCGAATTTTACCATTACCTGTTAGAGCAAAACTCATTTTGATACGAGAGGTTGTATTGCTTATTATAGGTTGGTAACCAGTCTTAAAAGCCGAGATTCCAAGGAGATAGCGGGTGTCGTTATCTGAAGTTGATTGCGTGGTTTCCGCACTCAGCGCATATGAGTTATTTACTGCAAAAGTTTTATCATCTGCAGCACGCTCATAATTTGTTGCTCCAGCGTTTGAGGTCCATCTATCCTTATCAGAAACCATATAACCAGGATTTGCATTGGCTGCTAAACCACAATCTATTGGTAAATTGGCAAACCCGTTTGCTTCATCAAAACTCTCACCTTCGAGCGTCCAACAAGTTGTCCCAGCTGTGTCAGATTTGCCACGCCTGTTTGTACTAAATGTGATTACGCCCTTTGAGTATAGTTTGTTTTCAACAAGAAGCACGGAGTGCGTATATGTCCCTAACGGTAAAGAAAGATCAACGTTTGGGGCAACTGCGGCTTCACCGCCAAGTTCTACGCGCACTTGACTAGCGACGGCAGAATAAAACAACTGTTCACACACGGTTTGGTAGTTACTAACTGTTGGTGTTTGCTGGCATAGCCAGACACCGTGTAGGTTTAGGCCCATTGCCTGAGCATCGTTTTCACACTGGTTACTTGTATCCGTAACCACTCCCGAGCTCACAGTACAGTCAGCAGATTTAGCGGAGCCAACTAACCAAGATTGAGACATAAATAAAAAAAAGGTCACTATAAACAAATACTTCATATTATACCTCATAATTTATACTTAACCTGTTAACGGTATCAATTTAATACACATTTAATTTAAGGCAAGAGAAATAATCGTAATTTATAAAAAAATTAGTTTTATTAATTTTGATCTAATTTAATTAAAATTATTTTGTATTAATTTATACATTTTGGTTCAAATCCAAAATTTCTATCTACAAAATAAGCTGATTTTTTTGATTTCCACATTCCATCATTTGCAACTATGATATGATCTTTGTTTGTGTAGTTCTCAATTAACCAGTCTAATGATATAGCCATTTGGTGAGTGTGATATGCGGCATGAGCTTTATCTTTTGTATGATTCCTCATTCCTGATGGATCTTTACGTTTTCTGTATGTTTTAACGTCTGTAAGACCTAAGTTAAGTATATCCACAGTTTTATCAATTCTTTGCTTCAATTCTTTTGGAAACTGCTTATAACCCCATAGTTCAGCTATAGCATATAGTCCTAGCAAATTGTTTACACCTTGTGAGTGATACCATACATCTCTAACACCTCTGAAACTATTGTTATGAATATATCCGTCCCTGTAAACAACCTTATCAGCTTTAGCAATTCCTTTTTGAATCCATCTTGCTACTTGCTCTGGTTTGTTTTTCCAAGCTAAATATGATAAAATACCAATAGTTCCGTCAGCCAATTGAATAAAACCTCTGGTATGCTTATCTAGCTTCATAGCCTTAATAGCTAACGGTTTGACATATTTTCTGTATAAAGTATCAATATACTCGTCAACAATTTTAAATTGTTCTTTGGTAAATTGATCTTTCATCAAATATGCTTGTTGCATATAAGTGGCTCCGTATATTTGAGCTTCATGTGGTCTATGCGAGATGCAAGGTTTAGTACCGTCACCTGTACCATTTCCGTAACATAGTCTATCAACTTTGCCTTGATCTTTTAATTTGCTAATTTCTTTAGAAGTTAATGTATTTAACATGACACTTGCTTCTGCCCAGGCTACCATAACTTCAGCAATAAGTGGACCATGCTCGTCCATTTTGTTATTCACTATTGAATAAACAATAGTTCCATGCAGTAATGCTAGTCTATTAGAATGTTTTTCGTGATTAACATATATACTATTTGATCTTAGTTCATGATCCTTGTTCCAATCATACTCAGTAAGTTGCATTAGGTGATCATAGTTATTTCCTTGAAGGTCAGGATTTTTTGACTTGCTCACGTGTGTTATAGCAAGATCCATCTCCCAATATGCTTTACCCCAACTTCCATGACCATGCACACCTTCTAGTGAGCAAGTTTTTTTTGTAAGTTTGTTTGCGAAGAAATATTTTGGAATAACAATATCATTCTTTGGCATTGACGAGATTACTTTTACCGTTGTTTGGCAACCTATCAATTTTAGTATAATCAGTATAAAAAGAATACCTTTGAAAAAAGATAACCAATATATACCGTAATGAGACATATGCACTTTTTTCCTAAAAGCTTCACAATAAGACATATGCCATTTGATAATCTGATCCATAATATTTTTCTATTTATCATAACAATTTAACTAAATTATCTTTAATTTCAAACAAATTTACCTAACAGTAATCTTACCAACGTAACTACCAACTCCAATCCATGCTCTATCGACTACGGTCAATGGGCAGACCACCCCTTGACCATTGTCATAAGTTGATTAGGAATAGGGTGCAGTAACCCTTCGTTTAATATATTCCTAGCTCGTCAGGCTCATAACCTTAAGGTCGTAGGTTCAAATCCTACCCCCCCCCCCGCAACCAACTTATTTTATAAAATCAATAAGTTATACGCACATCAAGAACTTCGGTTTTTGGGGTTTTTTTGCGTTTTAAGCCTGATAAGGGTTTCACCATGCCAACCATCGTGCCAACCAGTCGTCAGGTTTATTCCATTTTAATGATCATAATTCATATTGTTTATACTTCTTAGCATGCTTAATAAGTTCTGCCTTATATTCTTCAGCAGAATTACAAACTTGTTCAAATTCTAAAAAATATAATTTTTGATTTGATAAAGCAAAGTATCCTTTAACTTGTAACTTCTCCATTTTTGCATTTTTGTCTTCAATGCCATGTTGAGCATTTAATGTTGATACAATTGAATTAGAATGGTCATCATTCATGTGTTCAATTATTCTATTAGATGCATTTATAAGCCAATTAGGTACTTTGCTATCATTCATTTAAATATCTCTAATTAATTATTACTTATCTATCATATCACGTATTTAAATAAATTCATTACGATATAGCGATCAAATTTTAAACAGAATATCCCAACCAGTAACAAGCACCATTAAGTTTAAAAATGCTATTATAGCAGGGGCGACGTACCCTTCAGCAGATGTCTTTACGCCATCAACAGAACCCCAATAACTATGGATAGTTTGAAAGCAAACAACAGCGCCAATACATGCTTGCACAAAACCATAGACAAATAGTAGCCAAGCACCTTCGATAGAAGTGAATAAAGCAATAGCTAGTGTTACTGAAAAGCCGGCAGCAAAAGTACCAACAAGTCTTGTCATAATTGCACTACCTTCACCGAAGCCATATTTCTCAATGTACTTGCGTGTTTGGAAAATACATTGATAAGCATAAACCAAATTTCCAAATATTATAATTAGTATGAGTGAAAAAATTAGCATGTTAGTTTAGATCTCCAACCCTTTCAATTAGGGGACAGATTTTCCATAAAATTAACACCCATCTAAAGCATAATCACAAAAGAATAACAAAAACTTGGCTGGGTAAATACTTAATATTAATATAGGCTTATTTAATTATTTGTAAATAAGTTGGTTTCAGTTGTTAAATTGGTTTAAAAGATACATTATATGTGTGAATAATGATGGCTAAGGAAAATATCGAACATAAAACAGTAAGTTATTTTTTGATTGAAGTTTACTAAAATACATATTGTTCTAAAAAAATATATTTAACGTTAAAGTGATTGCATCATCATCCGATAGCTGCCCAAATGTAGACGTGGTTGTGCGTGCATTATAAAACTGGCTGGTCAATTTGACACTGGTGACATCATTGATCCGTCGCGACGCTTCCAAAGAGGCAAAGGACTGATCCGTTTTACGATCCAACGATGCCAAAAATAAAAAATTACTGTCTGCAATGTCATTAAATACAAGCCTTACACCCGCAACACCAAATTGATTAGCTGCGGCCTGTGGACGGTCGTCATGTTGAATTTCACCAATCAAGCCAATATCCCATATTGTTTCAAATGCTCCGTAATAAGTATATTCAATCCCCGCAACAGCCGCCGCAAAATCATGAGCGCCAATTAAGCTGCTTTGGGTGCCATGAAGGCTTTCCCATTTGAGCAATGTAACATCGCCAGTATATTGAGCTTCAAATCCTATTGATTTTTGTAAAGCGTAATGTGGGTTTAATGCGCTTCCATTACTGTTGACAGACAAAATGGGATCACGAGCGGTACCGTAAAAAACACTTCCTGCTAGATCCCAATCTCCAGCAAAGCTAGACAAGCGTGCCGCAAAGTCATCTGCATCCTTGCCATTCTTACGCGCATATTGTGCAGAACTGACTGGAACTCCACTACTTGGATGCGCGTCACTATCATTAAATGTTTTTTCTCGAAAACGAGAAATATACCAAAGCTGCAGGTTACCAACATCTAGATAGCGTTCAGCAGATATAGATGGTGCCCCAAGTTTACCTGATTTACCATCATTTGCTGCAGCATCGGACTGATTAATAACATCAACAACATTTTTACTTTCTGCCTTACCCCAAAATTCCTGACGATTTCCAACAAAAAAATCAAATCCGGCAAAGGGACTGCGAAAATAAGCCTGTCGAGCTTCAGTGATCCGGCGACCACTATCTTTTTTATCCCCACGGAAAATGAATTCACCCACAATTCGACTTTTGTCAAAATCATGAAAGGCATCAATCTTTACTTCCACCGAGCGTCCTTCTGACGCCGTACCATCAGCATGATCAGGATAAAAATCTAGCCGTGATGAAAGCGTGCCATTAACTTTACCAGCAAAAGCCGGTTGTGTTAACAAAAGGACAATAGCAAAGCAACGAGCATAATACGTAATCATCGTGTCCGTTTCAATGTGGATTTTTCAAAATCACGTTCGGTCATACCGGTCTGAAACTTCCAATCGGCAAACACGAGTTCCGTTTTCTTGCCTGTCTGGTGATTAATCATAACCAAACGATTAGACCGCCAGAATTTATCTAGATATTGATTATAATCTTCATAGGTCAAGGTTTTCAAAAGTGCGTCTTTGCGGTCATAGAAATCAATTTTGTGAACGCGGTACTCAGCTTTATCCATCCAAACAATCTGGCGCTTATAGCCACTTTTGCGATCAACCGGATCATATTCAACAACAAAACACTCAAGACCATTCAACTCTTCATCACGCAGATAATTATAGGTGTATTTTTCAACTTCCTGACTAGCGATATCTTCATACGAAAATTCACTACCCATAAAAGGACCTGCCTTATTTGACGATGCGATACGCTTAACGCGTTTCAGAGCTGGCAAATATAGCCATTGGTCATCCGAATCAGCCTTTTTTGTGTGCGAAAGGAAAGCTGTGCCGCGCACATCACCCGGACTATCAAATATTACAAGAGACTTATCACCTTCATTATAACCCTCAAACGTTCTATTACGGATTGTACGTTCAGTTGATTGCCCATATTTGTCCATTAGGATCATTGTTATCTGTGCGGTTGAATCACCAAACCCCTTGTCGCGGCTATCGGCTTCAATCGCAATCTCTAGTCCTTTTTTAGGCGAGGCAAATGCCGCTGTTATCATAACGGCAGTGGTAATAGCGACAAACATGGTTACAGTACCGAGTTTCATTTTAGTCTCCTTAGACAACATCATGAGCTTAAGCATTTTGTGGTGCTTCTTTAACACCTATTATTGGTGTGGTTTCTTTTTTATCCTTATCAAGGGCAATCAGCAAAGCAGGGAGCAAAGTCATATCGGCAATTAAAGCTATAACAAGGGCTATGCCTGTTAACATTGCCATATTGCTGTTCACGCCAAAGGTTGATTGAGCCAGAATAGCAAAACCAGCTGTTAGTATCAGAGTTGTAACAACGAGTGCCGTTCCAACACCTTTGAAAGCCGAAATGACAGCATCATGCGCAGACAGTTTTAATTCGCGTCGAGCAATCTGATATTTGCTGAGAAAATGAACACTATCGTCAACCACAACGCCAAGCGCCATACCCGCAACAACAGCGACAGCCATATTGACCTGCCCCACAAGCAAACCCCAAAGGCCAAAGGCGAGTGCCGCAGGCAGCAAATTAGGTATCAAGCTGATGATTCCAAGCCGGACATCACGTAAGGCAATTAGAATAACACCACTAATCAGAAAAACAGCAATAAGGGTTCCTAGCAACATACTTTGAATATTACGTTCGGAAATATAGGCAAACATCACAGTAGGTCCGACAGCTGTCAGGTTAAAATCAAGCTCATCCGCAAGGTAGCTTTCAGCCCGAGCAATCCAGGCACGAAGTTCATTCGTGGTCATATCGTCTATTGTAACAATGACCTGTGTTGATGATTTGCTTATATCAAGTTGATTGTTCAAATCCAAACCGAATGGCAACGATAGCTCATATAAAAGTAGATATTGGGCGGCAAGTTCGCGCGTATCAGGCACCTGGTAAAAAGCTGGGTCACCAGCGTTCAGATCACGATTAAGACGCTTGAAGGTGTCCGAAATAGATTGTACATGTGTTACCACAGGCTCATTATTCGCCCAGGCGGTAAAATTAGATACTTTTTCAATAAAGACCGGATCGCTAATACCATTGGATTCGCCAGTAGGCAAACTAAATTGCACCTGATTGACACCAGTTAGATTGCGACTGATCCAGTCGGTATCTTGACGATACTGGACTGACTCGTCAAAATATTTAACAAAGTCATCATTGATTTCATTGAGTGGAATAAGTGACAGAATACTAACTGAGATAATAACACTGGCAGTTAGAACCGACTTATAACGCGAAGCGACGTAGACACCAAGCTTTCCCATTTTATCATCAAGCCTTGCCAAGGTGGCTTTTGATTTCAGCGGAACGAAGCTAATGAGAATAGGTAATAGAACGATTGAAAATATCCAGGCAGCCATAACACCTATGGCTGTTATATTACCCAGGTCGTGAAACGGTGGGGAATCTGAAAAATTCATCGACAGAAAACCCAGAGCCGTTGTCAGACTAGTTAGAAAAATAGGTTTACCATTAACTCGTATACTGTAAAGCAAGCTGTCGCGTTGACTATGCCCTGCCCGCATCCGGTTGAACATACTTACCAATAAATGGATTGCGTCGGCGACCGCAAGGGTGGTGATAATGGTTGGTGCACTGGCAGATGGAGGCGTTAGGCCAATGCCCATCCACCCACCAGCGCCCATAGCTACAATGATACTTGGCACAACAACAAACAGCACCAAAAATGTTGCCATTATCGATCTAAGCAATAAATAAGCGACAATTAAAATAACCAAGTACATCGCCGGCACCAATGTTGCCATGTCTAGCATTGATGATTCCAGAAACGCGTTATTCAGAAATATAACACCTCCCAAGCGAATTTTGACATTATGTTTAGCTTCGATCTCGGCAGCCATTTCGCGTGCAGCGGCTGCCACAATGGCAACCTCGTCAGCGCTTTTACCTGGCATCTGAATGGTTGCATTTACGGATGTGGCCCGATGTTGCTTATCATGAATTTTTCCTTCCAGAGCCGGCTCAGTCGTACTCACACGATCAACCAAAGCTTGTTCATTAGCGTTCATTGACATTGCATCAGTATATAAATCTCGCACAATCAGATCATCACCTTCAACCTCGGTATGCTGATGATTTGACAGGCTATCAACTCGGATGGAAAAAGGAAGTTGCCATGCAATGTCAGTCAACTCCTCAACAGCGGCCAGCACCTCAGGCGCATTAGCTTTGCCTGAAATTGGATCAACAGCAAAGTTAACGTTATCTATCTTGGTATAGGTCTGCTGGATTTTTTCAAATGCTTTAAGTTGAGGATTTTCTTTTCCAAAAAACACTCTGTAATCATTGTCAAAATAAAGAAATTGGGTTCCTACGGCAGCAAGCAAGGATACAGCTGTAATAAGACCTAAAACTAGAAATCTATATTTAAGTATCCACTCGCCGTAAGAGCCATTTTGCTGTGACATTAAAGCACCTTTTAAAATTACAAACTAAGTTGAAAGTATCGTTGATAAACAATATTCAAGAAATAAATACTTCAACACAAAAAAATACAAAAATAGCTTAATAAGTTAGATTTGCCAAATAAATTGGCAGACCACCCTTTAACTAAATTTCAATCTTGATTAGGTAATTGGTGCATTTACAAATAAGAATGATTGATTAGCTCGTTAGGCTCATAATTTAGCATTAACTTGAACATATCTAAACAACTGACTAGCCGTCTTATGACCACTAATTGATGCAACTTCTGGTACGTTTAATCCTTTTTCAAACATCCTTGATATAGCTTCATGCCTTAAATCATGAAAAGTAAAGTCAATTAAGTTTGCTCTATTACGAAGCCTTTCCCAAGATTGTCTTAAAGCTACATCAGTAATAGGGAACACATGGTCAGTGGTCCGTGGAACTTGGCTCAATATATCTATAGCTTTTTTAGTAAGAGGCACCCATCTTGAACTACCATTCTTTGTTAATGGTAATAAGACTCTTTGATTATCAATGCCAATATGTTCCCACTTCATGCCTAAAATCTCACTCCGTCTCATTCCTGTTTCAATAGCAAAATCGATAATGAGCCATAGATACCAAACCTTTGTTTCAGAGGATGCTCTCTTTAATCTTTCATATTCACCAGGTTTTAATCTTCTTTCTCTTGGAGGATTATTTTTAGGCAGTCTTATTTTTTCAACTGGATTATCACCTAAGCTCCAACCCCATTCTATACATGCAATGTTCCATGCATGTCTGATCAAAACTAGATCATACTGACAAGCTCGAACTCCATCCTTAAGTCTTCTGTCCCTAAAAGCAGCCAGAATATGGGGGTGGAGTCTTTCTAAGGGTAAGTTCATAAGATCTTTTTCTTTAAGTAACCTTCTTAACCTTTGATCCTCTGAAATGAACCCTCTTTTCTTTGGTGTAATTTCATATTTATATTTTGTGATAAGAGAATGAAGAGTGAATGAATGCTCTTTGATCCTTGACCATTGACCTGATTGCATTAAGACTTCTTGTTTTTTTGCCCATTTCTGAGCATCTAATTTACTATGAAATGATTTTGATATAGACCCTATGTGTTTGCTTCTTACTTGTGCTTGCCATAAGTTATTTCTTTTACGAAAACTAGCCACTTTTTTCCCTCCGTTGTGACGGAGATGTGGCAGCTAATTTACATTAGTAAAAATATTGTTATTAAACAGAGAGTTATAAGTTTAGAGCACCGGAATCATAATCCGGGTGTCGGGGGTTCAAGTCCCTCCTCCGCTACCAAAAAATCAGTAAAATCAATAGTTTATAAAATCATTGCTCAGTGGTCTTGAGTTATACACAGTTATACACTAAAATTAGGAATATGAATAAGAACCTTACAATACAAAGAATTAATGTATCAAAAGGTCTTTCTTTATATAAAACTTGGCGAAGTCCTTATTATTTTGCTCGAATTTGGGATCCTATTGAAAAAAAATATCGTTAGTAGGGGGAAGTTTAAGAGATATTCAGATGATGGTTGGTCATAGTTCTCTTCAAACTACTCAGAGATATATTGAAGCAGATAGTCAATCACAAAGGAAAGTAATTGATTTGATATGACATAGTGAAAGGAGTAATTATGAGTTCTGTGCTCTTTTCATTACCAGTAAACTTTTAACTTAGAATGGTGTCTTCAAGAACTATCCCTCTATTACTAAAAGTCTTAATAATCATATCTTCACTCTCCTTAGCATCAATTTCTTTCCAAATAGGAAGGCATGCTTTAAATGCTTTTTCATCTTTATATTCAAAAACAAAACCTAATCTTGATATATTCTCTTTGTTCCAAATTCTTAAACTTACAAAACGTAATAATCCTAATTTTTTTAATCTTTTGTAGTAAGAATCCTTTACTTGATCCCACCTTAAACTTGCAAGTTCTAACTCTTTTTCTGACATAAAATCTTGTGTGGTAAAATTAATTAACTTTGGATTAGTTCCCATAAATTCCTCTTTTTCGACATTATCTAATTTATTAATGAAAAAATATAATATTAAGAGTTATTTTAATAGTATAATGTTTTCGGACTTACTTTATCTGTATAGTCATTGGATTTAAATATGATACTAACATTTTTCTTTGTTAATAATTGTTTGATTTAAATTAGAAATCTGGTCTGATAATTCTTTAATATCTAATTCTAATTTATTAAGTTTATCCTTAAACTCTTTTTCATAATACCTTTCACCATTACTTATTTTTAAATAATTTAATAAAATTACTATCTTTATTATTGAAAAATTATTATGAATGCTAAATACATTTTATTTTTTTTTCATATTTTTTATCTTTAATTTAGAGTGGTTAAACTCCACTTTTTCTTGGGGGATCCTCTTTTATTTTATTAAAGATTGGTGAGGTCTCAAATTTTGCATCTATTTCATTTTTTGAAAAGTATGCTTTTGATCTACAAAAAACTTCCCTCTTTATGTCATACCAAAATGTAGGTGGGTCAAATGTTCCTCCACCAATACCAGTCATATCTTTGAAAATGTCCGCATTCCAAAAAACTGATGTCCCGCATTCAACACAAAACTTTGTTGCCACTAAATTTCCAGATTCCGTTGTATATTCAAATTTTTTTAAATCGCCAGACAATAATTCTACATTTACACTTTTAAAATAGACTGATATGCCAAATGCCGACCCAGTTCTTAATTGACAATATCTGCAGTGACAAACTGCAGAATGTTCTGGTTTTCCGATTGTTTTATAACGAACATTTCCACATGCACAACCTCCCTTATTTAATATTTTATCTGACATAAACTTTCCCTCTAATTAAATAAATTACCTTACTTAAATTTGATTAATAAATATTTATAAGTAAATCATAAAATAAAATTGAAATTAAAATGCTTAAATATTAACTAGTAAGGATTAGATCTACTAGTAAGATTTACAACTTTAAAAGAATTACAACCCAAATCAAAACTACTATTAGATACAAAAAGTTATAGACTTTAGATATTAGTCTTATAAACCATTGATTTATTATTAAAATAGATTTTGGAAAATATTGTCTTTTTTTAAATTAATCTAGAGTAATTTTATCTTCAACTTTAGTTGTTTTATCTAAATAGGAATTAAATAACTCATCTCTACTAGACTTTGCTTTTTGTGCTTTTTTTAATTTTTTCTCTAATTTTTACTCTTGATTATCCATTATCTTAGTAGTGCTTATTCTTATCAATTCATAAATATATAATTTAAATAAATGAGATAAAAAGTAAAACAATTTAATGGAAGAAGTATATTGAGATAATTTATTAGTCAGAAATATTTAGTAGATTAGTGTTTTGTCAGTACTTAAAACTAAATCTAATAAAGTTTTAGGTAATACTTTTCTGATTTTTTTTCCTTTTAAGTCTAAATTTGTAACTCCTCTGTTTTCACATGACATAGAAGAGACGTAAATGGTTACCCCTTTTTTTGTAAGTACTGCCATATGTTCTTTTAATTTGCCTGTTCCAAGACCTACTAAGTTATCAATAATGGTGTTTCTAACAAGTTGAACACCATCGCCGGATAAAAATATTTCCACCTTATGTCCTTCTTCAACAGCAGTTCTAGCAAGTAAAAAACCTAACATTGATTTAGAAACATTATTAGGACCAGACATAATATGAAATAAAATACTTTCCATTAAAATAGTATCTTTAAAAAAATGAACATGATTTTGTATTGCAATCTTGCATTTCATTTTTATTAAAATAATTTTAAATAAAAGTATTTTTTAGAAAAAGATTATAAAATTAAAAATTTACTTATGTTAATTAGAAATATGTTAAAAATTTAATCAATAATTTTAATTCAATTTAATACATTTATTAAATCAAATTAATATTCTAATGCGTTATCAATGTTCTATTAATTTATTTAAGAATCGGGTTAACGTAATGGATTAGACTTTATCAGAAACAAACATTCATAAATACTATTAGTAAACATTTAAGGACTACTCAGTATATATAAAAACTTATATTGATAGACTATGAACACCTATTCAAACCACTATAGAAAAGAGTTTAAATGAACCTAAAACGAAAGATAAATCTATTAGAAAAATTTAAAGAAAAAATAGACACAAAAAGTTATACACAAGAGTTATACACTTTAAATATTAATCATATAAACTATTGATATTAATGATAAATTATATTTAGGAAAAGGGAATCATAATCCGGGTGTCGGGGGTTCAAGTCCCTCCTCCGCTACCAATAATATCAATAAAATCAATCGTTTGCAAGGTTTCAAAATAGTCTTGAATTTCTATACTTGAGTTATACACAGTTATACAGTAAAATACAGGACTATCTCTGTAAACAAAATCACACAAAGAATACAGATGTCTAACGGAATATCTTTGTATAAGACTTGAAGATGTCCATATTATTTTGTGAGATTTGGAATCCAATTAAAAAGAAATATTAAACTCGTTCCACAAAAGAAATCACTAGGATTGATGCAAGACAAGTCGCACAAGAGTTGTTTTCTAAATTACACATTACAAAGTTTAAGAAAACACCTTCAAACAAACTTTACTTCAAAGATTGATCGAAGATCTTATACACATGGTGAGATAGGAGTAGGCTTTATTCAAAGTAAATATAATATGTCCTGAACATGCTATATTTAAACAACAACCAAGACTTCATTTAAGAGGAAGTAATGGTTACAAAACTTGTATTAAGTTAAGGAAAAAGAGAAAATAAATCTTCATTTAATTTGTCTCTTTTTATTAATTATATTATTCGCTACAAACGCCCCATTAGATATACAAGCTTGTAACAAATACCCTCCTGTTGGAGCTTCCCAATCTAACATTTCCCCTGCAACATAGGTGTTTGGTTTATTTACAAGCATAAAATCTTCATTTATTGAATTAAAACTTATGCCACCTGAAGTAGAAATACACCGTTCTATTGAAAAAGGCTTGTCTAAAGTTATTTTATAATTTTTTATCATATAAGCTAGATTACTGATTTGATGATTATTAGTTCCTTCTTTATTTTTAAGCTCCATAAGTAAACCGATTGCGGCCTCTGATAATTTTAAAGTTTTACGCAAATAATTTGTAATTGTTAATTTTAACCTTGGCTTCAATAGGAGTTTCTCTATTTTTTCAATAGTAAAATCAGGTTTTAAATCGATTGTGATTTCTGTAGATCCCATTTTATTTATACTATCTCGTAATACAGAAGAGAAAGAGTAAATAATCCCACCTTCTACCCCGTCTTTAGTGATAATAAATTCTCCTTTTATTTTTTTATTTTTAAAGCTTAGCTCTACGGCTTTGAGAGGAAATCCTGCAAAACGATTTTTAAAAATGTTAGACCATTTTACAAAAAAACCACAATTTGTAGGTTGTATTTTTGATACCTCAATATTATTCTTTTCCAAGATTTTTATCCAAGACCCATCAGAACCTAATTTAGGCCATGACAATCCACCTAATGCTAATAAGGTAATGTCTGCATCTACTAAAATTCTTTTTATTCCTGATCTAAAGATTAGTTTATTATCTTCCCAACCAACCCAATCATGATTAATTTTCATTTTAACATCTTGATTTTTTAATTTAAATAACCACGCTCTTAAGAGGGGAGAAGTTTTGAAACTTTTAGGGAAAACTCTGCCACTTGAACCTATAAATGTTTTTTCTCCTAACATTTCACAAAAGCTCATAAGATTTTTTTGAGAAAAATTATTCAAAATTGGTTCAAAAATCTTTGCAGTAACACCATATCTTTTTAAAAATTTTTTTCTACATTCTGAATGAGTAATATTTAAACCACCTCTGCCAGCTAGCAAAAATTTGCGACCAAAAGTTGGTTTTCTGTCATAGATTGTTACATCAAATTTGTTTTGAGATAATAAATATGCAGCCATAAGACCAGTTGGTCCGCCGCCAATTATATTAACATTACTTTTCAAAATTATTAACCTACTTTAAAATTTAAACTTTATTCTTCAAAATATGAACAAGTATAGTTAATCAATTTTGATACTTTCACTTTGAATGAAGAATTCTTGGGAATATAGAAGCTCATACCTCCTTTAATTATTTTCCATTCTGGATTATCTAGTAATTTTAAATCTAGTTCTCCTGTAAATATCTCCATTAATTCTTTTAATTGGGTGCTGAACTCGTATTCACCTGGAAGCATCACTCCAAGTGTTTTTTTTGACCCATCTTGAAATGTGATATTACGACTAATTACATTTCCATCAAAATATATATTTGCTAACTTATCAACAGTAACATTTTCATAATTATTCATATACTTACTTTCTTTTGTTTTTTAAAAATTATTTTAAAAGACGCTACATAAGAAATTAAATTATAATAGTACTACATTTTTTTTTTTTTTGACGTATTATTTATATTATAGGAAACAATAATTTATTATGGAGTTCGTAATGTCTGTTTATGCAATAAAAGTATGGCTTTCAAAAAGCGAGAAAGACTGGTTTTTGTATAAAGATTTAGAGGATCATGTAGTTCATACATGGAGTAGGAAAGAAAAGGCAGAGGAAGTTATGAACTTACTAGAATGTACTAAAGCAGAAATCACCGAAGATATTCCTCCTCCAGCTCTTGCAAGGTCGACAGAAAAAAAACAAAAACTTAAAGTACAAGAATAATTCATTAATTAAAAATTGGAAAATATTATTAAAAAAAATGAATGGAAAGTTAGATTTGAGGTAACATTTTATGGAAATGATCCAACAAGAGGTTCTTTCAGAGAAATTAAAGAGGACACAATAGTAATTAATGAAGAGGTCCAAATAAATAATAAAGTAAATTTTGATAATGCAGAGAATGTCGAAATTAATTTTTTACTTTGGGTAGATAAATTACCAATTGAAAAACTTACTAAAGTTCCTCATGATTATAACAATTCTAATGTAAGGTATGACCAAGAATCTATTGAAGTTATAGAGGTTACAAAGTTATAATAATGTAAACAAAGTATTTTGGAGTTTTCTAATGAGAATTGAAGGTGGATGCTACTGTGGTGAAATTAGGTACGTCTCTAATGGAGACGCCCAAGCTTCAGTTCAGTGCCATTGTAGGGAATGTCAATATATTACTGGAGGACATCCCAACGTTTTAATGATCATGCCGTTAGATGGATTTAAATTTCTATCTGGCAAGCCTAAAGAATTTAAAAGAAATGATTTAGAAAATTCAATGACTCGCTTATTTTGTAGTAAATGCGGTACTGCTATTGGAACAAGAAACCCAATGAGACCAAATTCAATTATTTTGAAAGTAGGTACCTTTGATGATCCAGCTATTTTTGAACCTGAAATAGCTATTTTTACGTCTGATAAACAAAAATTTCATTATATTGATGATAATGTAAAGTCTTTTGATAAAAAGCCTTAACGTTAATTAATAAAATCTAATGTCTTATAATAAAGCCATAGAAGAAATTTCGGTTATTATTCCAACGTATAACAGGTGTGATTCATTAAAAAGAGCTATTAATTCTGTTATAAAACAAACAATTACGCCAAAAGAAATTATTATTGTTGATAACGGTTCAACTGATAAAACTTATCAAATGGTATCATCACTATTTCCAGAAATAAATTATTTCATTGAAAAAAAAAGAGGTGTAAGTGCTGCTAGAAATAAAGGAATCTTAGAAAGTAAATCAAAATGGATTGCCTTTTTAGATTCTGACGATGCTTGGAAACCAACAAAATTAGAAAAACAGATGAAATTCTCTGTATTTAATCAGGATAAATACAGAATTATTCATACAAATGAAACTTGGTATAGAAATAAAAAATTTTTAAATCAATTAAAAAAACATAAAAAATCAGGTGGAAATATATTCAAAAACTCCCTTCAGTTATGTTGTATTTCTCCAAGTAGTGTAGTTCTTAAAAAGCAAATCTTTGACGATTATGGCCTTTTCGACGAGAATCTTGAGGTTTGCGAAGATTATGATATGTGGATAAGAATAACCTCAAAAGAAGAAGTTGGATTTTTAGATAGTCCATTAGTTTTAAAATATGGGGGGCATAGTGACCAACTATCTAAAAAATTTTGGGGAATGGACAGATTTAGGATAAAATCATTAGAAAAAAATTTAATAAATGAACATTTCTCAAAATCACAAAAAATAAATGTTTTAGACACATTAATTAAAAAATTAAATATTGTTTCAGATGGAGCACTTAAAAGAGGAAATAAAGAAACTTTTAAAAAATATAATGATAAACTTCAAGACTGGTCAATTGAATTAGATAAACTTAAAAAATGAATAAAAGTGAATTTTTGAATAAAATGTCAGTTAGATGGGTTATTGCTCTCAAAGAAGAGGCCAAAGTAATTTTAGATTATTACGAAATGGCACTAGTAAATAAAAAAACTTTATATCCTATTTACAAGAATATTGAAGAGACACATTGGCTTATCCTATCTGGAATAGGAAGGCATAATTCTGCAGCCGCTACGTCATATCTTTATACAATTAGTAATGCTTCTAAATGGACGTCATGGATCAATATAGGTATTGCTGGGTCTGGCAAAGGGGATTACGGAAATATATATCTAGTGGATAAAATTTTTAATCAAAACTCTTTTATTACATATCCAGCAACCATGCCTAAATCGAATTTACCTAAGATGAGTCTATTAACGACAGATATACCAATAACGGATTATTCTTCAAAAGAATTAATAGATATAACTAAAAATCTTTTGATTTTTGATTACAAATTGGCCTGAAACTTGGTTAGTAGGATTGTTTATCATATTTAATCTTAAAAAATTGTTTACTCATTTTATATTGCACATGACATTATTAACGTCAATAGCCTAATAAAGTTAGTCTAGGCTAATTTGTTTTCAGCTTTCCTTTAAACCAATAATGGAAAGATTATTAAAGCTATAAAAATTATTACTAAAAATATAATGATCATTATTTATACCACTTAAAGCTTTTAATTAAATTCGAGTTTATTAAGTAATTTTTAATATTTATCAAAAATAAGATTAATTAGTTTGTTAAAATATCATTTTCAAAACCCTAAAATTAAGGTTATAAATAAAGAAAATGTTTGGATAAAATTTAGCATGCAAGTTGACAAAGATACACAAACTTTAATTAATGAACGTATTAAAAACAATGCACCTCCCTTGGAGAGCTTTTCTCCTCAAGAACTGAGAGCTTTGAGAGCTAAAATGGCAGAAACTCCAGAAAAACTTAGAGTATACATATCAAATGTAGAAGATTTCACTATTAAGGGTTCTCTTGGTCCTATAACTGTTAGAAAATATTTTAACGAAAAATCACATACACTTATAAACCAAAAACAACCATTAATTATTTATTTTCAT
The DNA here is from genome assembly GCA_000384615.1 of alpha proteobacterium SCGC AAA536-G10. Taxonomy (GTDB): domain Bacteria; phylum Pseudomonadota; class Alphaproteobacteria; order Puniceispirillales; family Marisalimonadaceae; genus Marisalimonas. The sequence continues at coordinate 166,362 of ARQU01000003.1, forward strand.
GGTGGCGGTTTTGTGATGGGAGACCTTGAAAGTCATGATTTAGTTTGCAGACATTTATGTAAACAAACAAATGCAACTATAATAGCTGTTGATTACAAACTAGCCCCCGAACATAAATTTCCAGCCGCAATTACAGATACAATAGATGCTATAACTGAGATTATAAGTAAAGCAGATGAATTTAATATTGATCAAAATAAAATTATTTTGTGTGGTGATAGTGCTGGAGGAGCTTTAGCTACTGTAGGAACAATTATGTCTAGAGATAAATTAATTCCAAAAGTCCAAGGACAAATACTTGTTTATCCATGGGTAGATATGACAATGTGTCGAAGATCAATGGATATAGATCTTGAAGGTATGATTTTAAATAAGAAAACTATAAAATATTTTGCAGATCATTACTTAAATTCTCACGAAGAGCAGGTAGATTGGAGAGCATCACCATTACTAACCCCTGATTTATCTAACCTTCCTCCAACATATATTTTTGGGGCAGGACTAGATCCTCTGGTTGATGAGGGTGATGCATATAAAAGAAGACTTTTATCTTTTGGTAATGAAGTCCATTACCGATTATTTGAAGGGCAGATGCATGCTTTTGTTAGCAATTCTGTCCAACTACCAACCGCTTTAACATGCATAAAAGAAATGAGTGACGCTGCAAAAGAAATATTTTCTAGGCAATAAATAAATTATTTTTTAAAGTCTCAGGCTTCATTTCTACTGAAAATCCACTTTCTTTTGGGAGCATATATGCTGCATTTTTTATTATACACGGATTGATAAAATGTTCATGAAGATGATCTACATACTCTATGACTTGTTTGTCTTTTTTAGCTGATACGCATATATAATCAATCATTGCAAGATGTTGTGAATATTCACATAAACCTACACCACCTGCGTGAGGCCAAACTGGAAGATTATTTTTAGCAGCCATTAATTGTACTGCTAACACTTCATTTAGACCTCCCATTCTGCAGGCATCTACTTGGACTATATCAATAGCTTTCTCTGATATTAATTGTTTAAATATAATTCTATTTTGAACGGCTTCACCTGTAGCTACTTTTATAGGATAAATAGCTTCTCTAATTTTTTTATGACCAATAATATCATCTGGACTTGTTGGTTCTTCTATGAAATACGGATTAAATTCAGAAAGAGATTTCATCCATTTAATAGCTTCATCAACTTCCCAAACCTGATTTGCATCAATCATAATTTTAATCTCAGGACCCAATGAGCTTCTTGCTATTTCTAAACGCCTCATATCATCTTTAAGATTTTTACCCACTTTTAATTTTACATATTGAAACCCTTTTTTCTTCGCATCAATACATAATCTTTTCAATTTTTCATCACTATACCCAAGCCAGCCGGCAGAAGTTACATAACATGGGTAACCTTCTTTTTTTAATATAGAAATTCTGTTTGATTTTGATTGTTGATTAGAATTTAGAATATGATTAGCTTCATCTTGATTTAGAAAATCTGTTATGTGCCTGAAATCAATAGATCCAGATATTTCCTCTGGGCTCATATCTGAGACTTGTTTCCAGAGCGGTTTATTATTCATTTTTGCCAAAATATCCCAAACAGCATTTATAATTGCACCGCTAGCCATATGGATTATACCCTTTTCTGGACCAACCCATCTTAGTTGTGAGTCAGAGGTCATCATTCTTGAAAAAGAGGAAAGGTTATCTCTTATCCATTCTATATCAAGTCCTAGTACAATATGTTGTAATGCTTGGATTGCTTTACAACATAGGTCGTTGCCGCGACCAAGTGTAAAGGCAAAAGAATGACCTTTTAATAATTTATTTTCACTTTCAAGAATTACATATGCTGCAGAGTAATCGGGATCTGGGTTCATCGCATCAGAACCGTCAAGATTATCAGAAGTAGGGAACCTTAAATCATAAGTTATTAATTTTATTATTTTTGTCATTTAAATTTTTGCCTTATACAGATTATTTAGGCGTATAAATATTATCCCTATTTAAATCATGGACATCTCGTTTTCCACATAGAGCCATAGTCATGTCTGCTTCTGTTTTAATAATGTCTAAAGCTTTGGTAACACCGTCTTTACCCAAAGCACCTAGACCATATAGAAAAGCTCTACCAATATACGTACCCTTTGCTCCTAGGCACATCGCTTTTATTACATCTTGACCAGATCTAATGCCACCATCCAAATGGACTTCGACTAATTTGCCAACTTTGTCGACTACCTCTGGTAAAATATTTATTGTTGAAGATGCGCCATCGAGTTGCCTACCTCCATGATTAGAAACAATAATTGCGTCAGCTCCTGTTTTTGCTGCTAAAAGTGCATCTTCAGAATCTAAAATTCCTTTAATAATTAGTTTACCTCCCCACCTCTTTCTAATCCAGTCAACTTCTTTCCAATCAAGCTTTTGATCAAACTGAGTACTTATCCAAGAACCTAAAGATCTTACATCTTTTATTCCTTGAACATGTCCTACAATATTACCAAAAAAATGGTTTTTGGTACTAAGCATTCTTAGACACCACATAGGTCTAGTTAAAACTTGATAAATGTGTTTTGGAATTAATTTAGGAGGAGTAGACAATCCATTTCTCACATCTTTGTGTCTTTGACCTAAAATTTGCAAATCTAATGTTAAAACTAAGGCACTACATTTAGCTTCTTTTGCTCTATCTATTAGACGAGCCATGAATTTTTTATCTTTCATCACATACAACTGAAACCAAAATGGTTTTTTTGTTTTTTCTGCTACAGCTTCTATAGAACACACACTCATGGTTGATAAAGTAAAAGGAACACCAAATTCTTCAGCTGCTTGGGCAGCTAATATTTCTCCATCTGCTCTTTGCATTCCGGTAAGACCTGTTGGCGCTATCGCGACAGGCATTGATACTGACTGATTAACCATTTTAGTTGCCAGGGTTCTATTTGACATATCAATTGCCACTCTTTGTCTAAGTTTTATTTTTTGAAAATCAGATATGTTTTCATTATATGTGGTTTCAGTCCAAGAACCTGAATTTACATAGTCGAAAAACATTTTTGGAACTCTTTTTTGAGCTAAAGTTTCTAAATCTTTGATTTCTAAAATATCCATTAAACTTCCTTATATTTTCTGATATGTAATTATTAGATAATAATAGAGAAAACTCAATCAGACTTTGTTATTTATAAAGCCAAAAATTTCTTATTGGAGGATATATTGAACATTTTTGAATTAAGAACTTACACTTTGCATGTTGGCAAATTATCTAAAGCTATAGAGGTTTATAAAAATTTAGGATGGCCTGCTCTTCAAAAATATAAAAACAATATAATAAGATATTATATTGGTGATGTTGGTGCCTTAAACGAGATTATCCATGTTTGGCAATTTGAGGACGATAATACCAGAAGGGAATTATGGAAGATAATATATAATGATAAAGATTTTATAAAATTTGCTACTGAATTTCGACCACTTGTATTAGCTCAAGAAAATAAATTAATGACGGCTGCTCCATGGACACCATATCAAACTAACTAGGAATAGATTATGACAAAAAACAAATATAATATTGCAGTAATTCCAGGGGATGGAATTGGAACTGAAGTAATGCCAGAAGCATTAAAAGTATTAGAAGTAATATCAAATAAATATGGTATTAATCTTCACTTTGACCACTTTGATTTCAGTTCATATGAATATTTTTCTAAGCATGGTCAAATGATGCCAAATGACTGGAAAATTCAAATTGGATCTCATGACGCTCTGTTTTTTGGAGCAGTTGGCTGGCCAGATAAAATTCCCGATCATATATCTCTTTGGGGATCATTATTAAAATTTAGAAGAGATTTTGATCAATATATAAATCTCAGACCAGTTAAATTAATGCCAGGTGTTCCTTCACCATTAGCTAATAGGAACCCTGGAGATATAGATTTTTATATTATTAGAGAAAATACTGAAGGAGAATATTCTTCAATAGGCGGAAAAATGTTTCCAAATACTGACAGAGAAATTGTTATGCAGGAAACTGTAATGTCAAGAGTAGGTGTAGACAGAGTCCTGAAATTTGCTTTTGAATTAGCTCAAAATACAGAGAAAAAACATCTAACATCTGCAACGAAGTCTAATGGAATTTCAATTACAATGCCTTATTGGGATGAAAGAGTTGAAGAAATGTCAAAAAAATACTCTGATGTAAAATGGGATAAATTTCATATCGATATTCTATGTGCTCATTTTGTGCTCAATCCTGATAAGTTCAATGTAGTAGTTGCATCAAATTTGTTTGGAGATATTTTATCAGATTTAGGCCCCGCTTGTACTGGAACAATAGGAATAGCTCCGTCTGGAAATATTAATCCAGAAAAAAAGTTTCCTTCATTGTTTGAGCCTGTTCATGGATCTGCTCCCGACATTGCTGGCAAAGGTGTTGCAAACCCTATTGGTCAGATTTGGGCCGGTGCAATGATGCTTGAGCATTTAGGTCATAAAAAGGCTTCTGATAATATTGTAAGCGCCATTGAAGAAGTTTTAGAAAAAGAAGACTATAGAACTGGTGATTTAGGAGGTAAGGCAAATACTCATAGTTGTGGTTCAGCCATTGCTGATGCAATTTAGTTTCTAAGATTTAA
>ARQU01000004.1 GCA_000384615.1 alpha proteobacterium SCGC AAA536-G10
GGCTTTTTACCCATTAAATATGACTTTACTGCAGGACCATAAATTAGGTCATTAGACCTTAAAAAACTAAATGTTTGGGATAAAAAATCACCATCCATAAAACCAAGATCATCAATTTGATCTTTAATTGTATTTAAATACTCATCTGAAACAAATATTGATAAATCACCTGGATCTTCAAAATCAGTAAGAGTAGTAAAAAAAGATGCTGACTTAATATATTCTAATTTTCTTGCATTTAGATAACTCAATCCTGTAGCTAATAGTGTGCCTCCAATGCAATAACCGATTGAATTTATTAAATCTACAGAATAAAACCTTCTAGTTTGTTCAATAGCGTCCAGTAAACCATCTTTAAGATAATCATCATAACCTATTTCAGAATGACTGCTGTCAGGATTAACCCAAGACATTAAAAAAACTGGAATACCCTTGCTCAATAAAAATTTAATAAAACTATTTTCTGGTTTTAGATCTAAAATGTAAAATTTATTTATCCAGGGAGGAATTATTAATATTGGTATTTGATGTGATATTTCTTGAGTTGGTTTATAGTAAATTAATTGATATAACTTATTTTCATAGATTACGGATCCTTCGGCATTAGCAATATTTTTCCCTATCTCAAATGCAGTTTCATCAGTAAGAGAGACATTAAATTCACCATCATTCTTTTCAAGATCATCAACTAAATTTTCTAATCCATTCACTAACGACTGACCCTTAGTTTCCATAGCCTCTTGAAGTGCGTCTGGGTTTGTCATTAGAAAATTTGTGGGAGAAAAAAACTCCAGCATTTGCTTTGTAAAAAAAGTAATTTGTTTTTGCTCAGGATGACTAAGACCATCTATTCCCGTAATAGTTTCCTGAATTATATCTGAAGAAGTAAGATATTGTTGCTTTATCATTTTAAAATATGGATTTTCTTCCCACGTAACACTTCTAAAGCGTTTATCATTTTTTTTTGAATTATTATTTTCTTGCTTGAGAAAATATCTTTGGACATCTGACCACGTTTCTAAAGATGATTTGTAATACTTAACTTGGTTTTCTATTAATTTAGAAGGGTTTGAAAGTATTTCAGAAAAATATTTAGCTGCAGCTTTATAGTAAAGATCTTGATTTGGTTGAGTTATTTGTTGCTTCTTAGATTTAGATGCTATTATAAATACTAATCTTTTTGTAAGAACATCAACTTTTTCTAAATTTTTTTTGAGTTCATCAAAATCAAAATTTTCGTATTGATTTTTATTATCCTTCAATTTATTTGCCTTTGTGAGTTTTTAATCATAATGTTATAATAAGTTAACTAGTTAATTTTTTAAAGGGGTAATAATGTTATCGCCAACACAATCTTATGATCTTTTTGAAATTAACAAACAGTATTATCAGTGGCTTGCGTCTTCAACTAGAACATTTTGGAACAATCCTATATTTGGGTTGCTTCCAAGTCCATTGCCCCCTGCCTTTGCTGCGTGGGGAAAGGTAACAGAGCATTCATTATCTAGAATATCTTCAAAACCAGATTGGGGTATTTCTTCATATATTTCTGGAAATAAAGAATATTATGTTAATGAAAAAATTATAATGGATTTTCCTTTTTGTAATCTTATAAAATTTGAAAAAGAAAATAATAATAATAAAGAACGAAAAGTACTTATAATTGCTCCAATGTCAGGTCATTATTCTACTTTAGTTCGAAATACAGTTATATCACTTTTGCCTGATTGTGATGTATACGTTACCGACTGGAAAAATGCGAGAGATATTCCCAGTTCACATGGAAAATTTGATATAGAAGATTTTACAAAATATTTAATAAATTTCTTTAAAAAACTTGCTCCAAAATTAAATGTTATCGCAGTATGTCAACCAGCTCCATTAGCATTAGCAGCAACAGCTTTTCTTGCTAAAGAGAAAAAGTTTGTCCCATCTACTCTAACTTTAATAGGAGGACCTATTGATCCAGAAGCAAATCCAACAGCAGTCACTGATTTTGGAAACAAAATACAGATGGATAAATTAAAAAATACTATGACCATGTCAGTAGGTGTAAATTATAAAGGTGTTGGTAGGATGGTCTATCCTGGTATAATTCAAATTTTATCTTTTTTATCAATGAACCCACAAACCCATCAAAAAGCTTTCCATGATCAGATTTTAAGAGAAATAAATGGTGAAGCATCTGAAGTAGATAGACACAATACTTTTTATGATGAATATTTAGCAGTTATGGATATGACAGCAGAGTTTTATCTATCCACAGTTGATAGAATTTTTAAAAACAGAGAAATCGCACTAAATAAATTTTCAATTGATAATAAAAAAATTGATATAGAAAATATTCAAAATACTGCTGTATTTATAATAGAAGGTGCTAATGACGATATTTCAGCACCTGGACAATGCTTAGCTGCAGTGAAATTATTGAAGAAACTACCAAAAAATAAAAAAATCTCTCATTTACAAAAAAATGCTGGTCATTATGGAATTTTTAGTGGAAAGGCATGGAGAAATGAAATAAAGCCAAAATTTTTAAAGTTTCTAGATAATAATAATTATGATTGTTAGAACGTATGTTTTGGCTAATTTTTAATCATTTTTTTTTAGTTTAATATAACATTAAATCCTTAGTTTACCATTTTAGTATTTACCTTTAATGAATGTATCAAATTGAGGTTTGATAAATGATTAATATGAATAATTTGCCATCTGATAATAATAAAGACTACCTGGTTGGAAAAGTTGCTATTGTAACTGGAGGTACTAGAGGTATTGGAAAAGGTATATGCGAAATACTTAATCAAGCTGGTGCAAAGGTTATTGCTGGTTATGCAAAAGATGATAATCAAGCAAACATTTTTAAAACACAAACTAATATAGAAGTTTTGAAATGGGACGTATCAAATCATAACTCTTGCATTGATGCTGTTGAACAAATAATAAAAACTTATGGGACTGTCTCTATTCTTGTAAATAACGCTGGTATTACAAGAGACAGAACTATAAAAAAAATGACCCCAAGTGATTGGCAGGAAGTAATTGATACAAATCTTGGATCTGTTTTCAATATGACTAAAGCTTGTTGGGAAGAAATGACAGTTAGTAAGTTTGGAAGAATAATTAATATATCTTCAGTAAATGGACAAGCAGGACAATATGGTCAAATTAATTATTGTGCTGCAAAGGCAGGAATTGTTGGAATGACCAAAGCCATAGCGTTGGAAGGTGCCAGATATAATATAACAGCTAATACAGTTGCACCTGGTTATGTTGACACTGAAATGGTTGCCTCTGTACCAGAAAATGTTTTAGAAAAAATTGTAAGCACAATTCCTGTGGGAAGATTAGGACATCCAATTGAGATAGCGCGAGCAGTTTCATTCCTAGCAAGGGAAGACACACAGTTTGTAACTGGGTCAACTATCTCTATAAACGGTGGCCATCATATGTATTAATATTAAATTATAATTACTAATGTTGAATATATCCGGCTTCGATTGTTAAATTATCTTTAACATGTTTTTCAGGTGTCTTTATTATGTTATTAGGTCTTATTTCACTAAGAAAAACTGGAAGCGGTATTTCACCATTTTTAAGTTCGTCACCATTAACTAACTGATTAAACCTTTGGACTGAACCATAGCTTTCATTAATATAATACTCATCCAAGTTATATTGATTTACAATCTCAGTAACTTTTTTTTCAACAACAGAAACTTTAATAGACATATTAACTCCAAATAAAATAAAAATAGACTTATATCAACACACAACGACAGTTTTCAACTAATGTTAAAGTTTAAACCCCAAATATTTTTAATTGCTTCATCAATGTACTTTATAAAAAATTTGATTAATTTTTAGACAAAAATGCTTATTGAATATTATCTTTTTTACATCTAACATAATTTTTATGAGTTCTCCAGACATAGATCGCAAAATAGCAGTTATATTGGCCACTGACGTAGTTGGTTATAGCAAACATATGGAAAAAGACGAGGATGCTACTCTAGCTAGTCTCAATGCCTGTAATAAAATTATAGAACCTCTGATAAAAAAACAAAAAGGTAGAATTTTTAATACAGGAGGCGACTCTGTTTTTGCAGAGTTTCCTAGTGCAGTCGCTGCAGTTAACACAGCTGTAGAGTTCCAAAAACAAATTAAAGCCCGTAATGATAATGACACTACAGAAGTAAAGCTAGAATACCGTATAGGTATTAATATGGGAGATGTGGTAAAGCAGGGTGATAAGAACCTGATGGGTGATGGTGTTAACATTGCAGCCAGATTAGAAGCTCTAGCTCAGCCATGTGGAATTACTATATCCAAAAATGTTTATGATCTAGTAGCAAATAAAACAAAGTATGAATTCAATGATTTAGGAATACAAAAAGTAAAGCAGAACCATTTCCATGCTTATGATCTATTATTAGACCCATCTCAAAAGAGAAAGGTTAAGACCCAATCATCCAATACAAAGCTTATAGCCATTATAGGAGGAGCTGTAGCTGCCGTCTTCATAGGTCTGTTCTTCTCAGGTGTCTTTGAAAAGGAAAATAAAATAGATAATGATAATGCAATTTCAACATTATCTATTCCTACTATTCTAGTCTATCCATTTGAAAATCTATCAAATGCAGACGATACTAAAGGTATAAGTCCTGCATTGACGGAAAGCATGATTTCAAGTCTTTCCAAATATATTGGTATTAGAGTTTTGTCTGGAACGACTAGCCAACATGCAAAAAAAAATAATTATTCAGAAACACAATTTAGAGATGAATATAACGCAGATTATGTGATCAAGGGATCTATTCAAACAATTATAAATCAATCTAGATTGAATTTACAGTTAGTGGATTTAAAACAGAATAAAGTAGTTTGGTCTGATAAAGAGGAATTTGATTTAAAGGATATTTTTAAAGTTCAAGATAATATAGGGAATAAAATACTAAAACATCTCCAAGTAAAAGTAGTTACAGGATCAACTGGTGACATATATGCAAAAAGAGTAAAAAATATTCAAAATTTGACTTTGGTTTTAAACTCGCGTGCTGAGTGGAGAAAATATACAATAGATGGTCATAAAAAATACCTTGAATATCAAGAACAATTAAGAAAAAATTTGGGACCAAAATCACCAGCTATATACAACGGTATGGCATGGGGAATTTATCAAAGAATAAGACTTGGTTTATCAAAAGATAAAAAAAGCGATATAAAAAAATTAGTAGAATATTCTAAAGCTGATGTTGCTGCTTTTAAAGATCCAGGAGCATATGCATTAAGAGCATTGGTTGAATTTCGTTATGTTTCGAAAGATTGTGAAAAATCTAAATCATTTTTAAAGAAAGCTATTGATGCAGGTGGTTCAGTAGATGCTTTTTCAATTGCAGGTTCAATATACAAAAGATGTTCGGATTTAAAATCAGCAATTTCTTTTTACAAAAATGCATTGCAATTGGCTCCAAATGATAATGGATTTTTTATTACCAAAAATTTAATTGCTGCTTATTATCAAAACAATGACTTAGTTTCAATTGAACGTATAATAGCACCAAAATTAGACGTAAAAGATATTGATCCAGTAATGCTAGGGTTTTATTCGTATGTTCTTCTAACTAAAGGAAAAGATGAAGATGCCAAAAAGTTTTTCTTGAAAGCAAAAGAAAAAGGATTGACGAGAAAACGTCTAAGTTTGTTTGTTAATTATAAAAAAGTATTAGATGAATTTATTGAAAAATTAAAACCACTAGGGAGTTTAGATTAGTTATTTAATTGCCAATAGCTATTCCCTCTCTTCTATGGTCAGATCCTCCATATAATTTATCATCTATATGAACAACATTTAATCCAGACGAAAAACTTCTTAATTTAACTTTATAGTTCATAGCTTCTAATGAGGGCAATAGCTTACCCATATAAGTATCTTTCTCTACGTAATAAGTTCCAAATTTATTTATTCCATGAGCTACCGATGCAGCTTCTTGGGCATTGTATTTCCAATCAATCATTGAAATTATAGCATTTGCTACATATCCAATAATATTACTTCCACCAGGACTTCCTAAAATATAAACAGGTTTATTATTTTTTAAGATGATAGTAGGGGCCATGGATGATCTCGGTCTTTTACCAGGTTCAATATTATTAGCTATTTTTTTCCCATTTTTGAATGATTTAAATGAGAAATCAGTTAATTCATTGTTAAGTAAGAACCCACCATTAGTCATTAACCTAGAACCAAATCCGTTTTCAATCGTAGTTGTCATTGACAATGCATTTCCGTATTTATCTACTATAGAAATATGTGATGTTGAAGGTAACTCGATCGAATGGTCTTTACCCCAATTTAGAGAGGATTTACGGATTAAATCACCAGCTTTAATTTTGTCTATTTTATTTTTCCTATCAAGTAATTGTGCACGTTCATTTAAGTAATTTTTACTAACTAACTCGTTGATTGGAACATGTACATAGTCACTATCAGCCATATAAAGAGATCTATCTGCGAAAGCTAACCTTGAGGCATCTCCTATTAATCTCCATGTTTCAGGATTTTTAGGACTAAGTTTTGAAATATCATAACTTTCTATAATTCCTAGTATTTGTGCAATTGTTAATGCGCCTGAAGATGGAGGACCCATTCCGCATACTTCATATTCTCTATATTTTGAACATACAGGCTCTCTTTGAATTACCTTATAATCATGCATATCCTTAAGAGATAAAACTCCTGGATTTAGACTAGCATTGTTAACAGTTGCAACAATATCATTGGCTATAAAACCTTGATAAAAAACTTTCGATCCATCTTTTGCAAAAGCTTTGAGAGTATCTGCATAATTTTTGTTATAGTGAATATTTCCTGATTTTAACGGTTTATCATTTGGCAAAAAATAAGTTTTTGTATTCAAAAACTTACTCAAAGAACGTTTACTTCTTTTAACAGAAGAGCTAAGTTTTTTCGAAATAATGAAACCATTTTTAGATAAATTAATGGCATCTTTAAATAGCAAAGACCAATCTGTTTTACCCCACCTTTTATATGCCTCTTCAAGCAAAGCTGGAGTGCCGGGGGTTCCGACAGATTTGCCTCCTACAACAGCATCAAAAAATTTTAATGGATTACCTTTAGTATCTTGAAATACATTTTCCTTGATTAAAAGTGGGGCTGTTTCTCGACCATCTAGAGTTATGACTTCTTTTGTTTTATTATCAAAATAAACTAGAAAAGCACCACCACCAAGACCAGAGGATTCTGGCTCTACTAAACCCAAAACTAACTGTGCTGATATCATCGCATCTGTAGCTGTTCCTCCATTTTTAAGTATCTTGGCAGCAATCTTGGAAGCCTGTATATTTGCTGTAACAACCATCCATTTATCAGAAATAACTGGTTTGCCTTCTTTTTTTAATTTAAGAAAATGACTTTCCTTATTAAGTTTATAATTTTCTGAATTGTTTAGATCAGATTTTTGATTGCTATTCGCTGCAAAGGGGAATAATAAAAAAATAAACACTATTAATTTAAAATTAATAAAAAACATCATATTCTCCAGATTTACTTTAGTAAATTTTTTGTGATTTAATCCAATTTTGAATAATGTGGCCAATTACTACCATACGAATTACCTGAGTCTCTTTAAATACATAGTCCTTAACTGTTGAATAAGCTTTTGGTGATAAATTATGATTAAAAAATTCTTTAAACTCAATTTGTAGACCATTTTGACTTAGTTCAGTTTTAGTTTTTAATAATAAGGATTGAAGTTTATCAGTCTCGTAAAGAGGCTTAAGTTTTTTATTTATTATTCTGAGAAAAGTTGGCCAATGAGCTAAATGTCTCCATAACGTGGCAACATGTGATTTTTTTCCATTTGGAGCACATAAGCTATTAACATCGCATATTAAATCCCATGTATTATCATCAATTTGTTCTCTATGCATTAGATTTGGGAGTGTAGGCCAGTTGATCTTTTCACTGCTTTTAGTATTAACAGAAACTTTAGGAAAATTTAATTTAATCATAGCGTGCAAAGCCACCATATTCATACCATTAGAGCGATTATAAGCTTTTAAAATTATTGAAATTTGCTCCCAATCTTGTCTAGTTAACTCACAATTTTTAAGTTCATCACTTTCTAAAGATGATGGAAGGGGCAAGACAATCTTGGATATGATAGCTTTTAACTTATTTTCCACTTTTTCAGTTTGGTAAATTGGTTTAGCCATAGCCCAAATTGTTTCGAGGCTATTGTCAATATCTGCTAAACCTCTCCATATAGAAGTAACAAGAGGTATTTTCATTGTATGTCTTATATCAAGAAAAATATCCGCAATAACTCCAACTGCTTCATTTTCGTCTAAAGCTGAAACTGGATCATATGAAATATCAGAACTCATGGTGGCATACATTTTTCATTTTAGGCTTTTAATCTCACCTCATTTGAAAATGGGCCAAGAACTGGCACCTTTCCTTCTACAGTACCTCTGATCATTGCCCTTCTATATTTTGAATAATCATAAGGTATTACCCTATGCAATAAAACTCTATTATCCCACATAATTAAATCATTTCTTTCCCATGAATGTTTATAACAAAACTTATCTTGGCTTATGTAATCTACAAGCCAACCGTGCAGTTTCTTTCCTTCTTCTAAGCCCATTCCTCCAATTTCAAGGCTTGTGTTAGATGTGAAATAAATAGATTTTTTATAGTTCCTATCTGGGTGAACTCTGATAACTGGATGAGATACAGGAGGAAAATTTGATTTTTCTTCATAAGTTAACTCAGGAAGACCTGGTTCTAACCTTCTGATATCATTATACGAATGTACTTGATGAAGAGGTTCTAATAGTTGTTTTTTATCATCTGATAAATTTTCATAAGCTAATAACATATTGGAAAATTCGGTCTGTCCACCTTTTGCTTCATGAGGAAGTGTTTCCTGACCATATAAGATGGAAAAAATAGAAGGATAATATCTATAGGAACTATCTGTATGCCATCTTGAGTTATTTTTTTGCAGTATTACTCTTTGATCGTTTGGAGATAAATGTTCCCCGTCTTCAGAAACATTTGACACATTAAATATTTCAATTTTTCCTTTAGTTTTATCTTTTTCTGGATAAGCCTCTAAATCACCAAAGTTTTTTGTAAATTTTGCTAAACTATTTCCATCTAAATTTTGATTTTTAAAACATATAAAATGCTTATCTTGCATTGTTTTTTTTAAGAATTCTATTTCAGCAAATTTGATTTCCTTTGAGCAATCAAAATTATTAATCTCTACTCCAAAATCTTTACTTAAATTTTTGATGTCCATTTAAATCAGCTCCTCATCTAATTTATAGAATATTTTTATTCAATTTGTTCTTTTTGTAAACATTTGTTAGTTTTGATTTTTTATTTTGATTGATTATAAGAGCAATAATTTTGTAAGGATTACTAAAATGAATTGGACAATTTTGAATGTTTCCATCCCTGTTCATGATTTAGACAAATCAAAAGAATTTTATGAGATGCTTCTCGGCATTACAGAAGACCAGGAAGAGTTATATCAACCTTTATTTCAAAATGAAGAAAGTGTTTTTTTAGGAGACAAAGGTTTTGGATTAAGATTATTTAAGCCAAAACCAGATCTTCTAGTTTCAGATAATATCCAGAGTAGAAGGAGTTTTGTAACTCTTTTAGTTGAAAGTATTGACCATATTCAAAGAAATTTAGAGGCTGAAAATATAAAGTTTAAAATTAATGACTTTAATAATGGTAATCCTATCAAAAGTATTTTTGTGCAAGAACCATCATTAAATCTTATACATTTAGTTGAAAATAAAAATGGTTTTAATGATAACTTAAATGGATGGAATATAGGTCTTGATTGGGGTATTCATCACATGAATCTTGAATCTTTAAACGTAAGAGACTCGATAGAATTTTTTTCTAACATTTTAGGAATGAAAGAAGGTAGATGGGTTGCTCCAGTAAATAAGGGAGATTTTAGTATAGACCCATCTGAGTTGGCTATATTACCATTATCAAATAATAATAGAGGTTTACATGTAATTAAACCTGATGATGGGTTTGGATATAGAAACAACTTTGCACATAATCCTTCAATTGGAGGCCATCCAGCTTTTACAATAAATGATTTATCAAATTTAACAGCTAAATTAGATAAGGAAAAAATATTATATTCAGATGCTAAAGTTTACGCAATGCCAGGCTTCCACCAAATTTATTTATATGACATTAATGCTAATATGTTAGAAATTAATCAAGCAGTATAATTTTAGGAAAGCTCGCATTTCATATTATCATGGTCAAAGTATATAAAAACGTTTGTATTACAGGTGCTGGAAATGGCATTGGAAGAGCTATTGCTATTGCCATGAGTAATGAAGGTTACAACGTCGTCTGTGCAGATATTGACTTGAAACAAGCTAAAGATACTCTTGATTTTATATTGAATAAACAAGGATCTGGGATAGCAGTAGAAACTGACGTAACAAAAGCTTTTGACATCAAGAATATGATCAACTCAACTGTAGATGAATTTGGTAGCTTGGATATTTTAGTAAATAATGCAGGTGTAACTAGGACATCTAACATTATGGATTTAACCGAAAAGGATTGGTATTGGATTAATGACGTTAATGCCAAAGGTACATTCTTTTCTTTGCAGGCTGCTGCGAAACAAATGATTAAACAAAATCAAGGTGGTAGAATAATAAATATGGCTTCAGTTGGTGGCAAAGGTTTTGTAGATGTATCTAATGCAATTTATGCAGCCAGTAAAGGTGCCGTAATAAGTTTAACAAAAACTGCTGCACAAGAATTAGCAAAATATGAAATTACTGTTAATTCTATTTGTCCAGGCATTACCCATACAAATATTTTATCTGGCATTGTCAAAAAAAGAGCCTTAGAACAGAATAAATCAGAAGAAGAAATTATGAGACATTATGCAAGAGATATACCTTTGAAAAGACCAAATGATCCAGAAGATATTGCAGAAATGGTTGTTTTTTTATCTTCTAAGGGTGCAAGAAATATTTCAGGTCAATCTTATAATATTGATGGTGATTTTTTATCCCAAACATTTAGTTTTTTAAGGTCTAATGACCTAATTTATGGTCCTGCAGTAAAGTCATATTTAATGGGTAAAAAGCCTCCACCATTTGACCTGTTATATTGGAATAGTGATTGTACAAATTTGCCTGGGAAAATGGCCCTAGAATATTTAGAAAAATTTTATAAAAATAACGATTTCTCAAAAGGTAAGCTAGAAGTTTTAGGTGAAAAAGTTAATTTAGAACAAATTTCGCAACCTATTATAGCTATTGGAACTTTTAATGACCATATAGCTCCATGGAAATCATCTTTTAACGGTTTGAGTAAAACCTCTGGAGAAAAAGTATTTATTCTTGCAGGAAGCGGACATATTGCAGGAATAATTAATCCAGAACATTCTAATAAATACGGGTATTGGATCAATAATGAAAATTATTCAACTCCTGAAAAATGGTTCAATAGTTCTATTAATAAAAATGGTTCTTGGTGGAATGAATGGTATGAATGGAAAAAACAATTTTTAGCAGAGAAAATAATTTCAACTAAAATGATTGGAATTACTGAAATAGAACCTGCTCCAGGACGTTATGTAAAAAAGAAAAATAAATAATTTGCAGTTGCAGCATTTTTCTATTGACAATTTCTGCAATGCGGCATATGTATCTAATATATTAACTAAATTACGGAGTTCTTTATGTTTACACTAGACGAATACACAAAAAATTTTGAGAAGTTTTCTACTCAAAACCCTTTTATGTCATCACATTCCTTAGATGGTATACTTGAATTCAATTCAAAGTTATCAAAAATAGCATTGGACACATTTAAAAAAAATACAGAGCTTAGCCAAGAATGGTCTAAAGAAACATTAAATTCACTAGAAACATTTACTAAGACACATAAAAATCCAAGTGACTATTCAAAAGTAATAAACGATTTTGTTACTCAACAAACACAATCTTCTCCAAAACATATTGCTGAGTTTGCTGAAATAGCAAAAAAGGCTCAATTGGATACTATAGATTTATATATGTCTGCTGGAAAAGAAATGAACGAAGAAATGACTAAAACAGCAAAAAAAACAACAAATAAAACTGTTGTGACATCATCAGAATAATTTATCATAGTTACTAGTAAAGAATATAATATTCTTTACTAGTAACTAGTTTTGATTTTACGAGGTGATAAATCTTGTCTGAAGAACAAATATTGATAACCCGATATTCAAGCAGACGTTTATATAATACCAATTCAAGTGAATATGTTACACTTGAGGAAATATCAGCACTTATTAAAAATGGTAAAAATATAAAAATCATTGACAAGCAAACTGGTGAAGATTTGACTAAACAATATCTTCTTCAAATAATATCCGATATTGAAAACAAAGATGGTAACGTACTTCCAGAGAATATGTTGACTGAAATAATTAAAAGTTATAGCAATGCAACAGAAAAAATTATGCCAGACATGGTAGCCAAAACATTTGAGTTTTATCAAAACCAGCAAAGTGAATTTTTAAAACACCTCAACACTAAAAGTGTCAATTCATTCACGGACAAATCCAGTTCAGAATTAATGCAAGATTGGCAATCAAAGCAATTTGGATTGATGAAAGATTTTTTAAACCCCTGGGATAAAAAAGAAACTACTGAAAATTCCTCTAACGAAAAATCATCACTTAGTGATAAAGACGAAATTGAAATTTTAAAAAAACAAATGTCTGAACTTAAAGAAGAGTTAAATAAGAAAAAGTAAATCTTTTATTCAAAACCATATTTTTTCAAATTATTAGTAATATATGGATAGGTATTTAGATGTTGATTTTGCTTGGTAAATGCAAATTTTATTTTAGATAAATGATTTTCTTTTAAAAACTTTTTAACAAAATCTAAATGCTTTTTAGCAATATCAAATTTTTTCAAAGAATCATAAGCTAAACCTAAATGTAAATTCCACCAAACAAAGTTTTTATGTTGTAAAGGCTCTAAAACACGGATAACATTTTCTTTTTCTCCACTTGTTTGATAACATTGAGCTAACAAATAGTTATCCCAAGTCGCATAATTTCCAATATCCAATTCATAAGCTTTTTTACCTATTTCCCAACATCCTCTTTGAAATTGACATCTATTTTTTTTAACTATTTGAAATTTTTCAGTACTGGCAAACACATCCTCTTTCTCACAATCTCCACCGTAAGCTAAACTATATCCAATTTTACCAAGTAAATGAGGTCTGTCGCCTGCTAATTTATAAGCTTTTTCAGCAACATTAAACATTTCTTCCCAATTATTATTATAGAATTCAATCTGCAATTTTGCAGCATAACCAAAAGCATGCTCAGGATCTAATATTAAACCTTTATCAATTTCTTTAGAAGCATCATCTAACATATATTTGAATTTATCAGTCATTGAAAAGGAGGAATGTTGTGCTCTTTTTCGATCAGCTAGCCATATCCATGCATCAGCATAGTTCGGATCTTTTTTTATTGAATTTTGCAAACATTCTATTGCTTTTGGATTTAAAGTTGGGGTAACAGCACCTCTAGCAAAATTTATACACTCATAAATTGATATATCATCTGTACTGGAGGAAGCAATTTTTTTGTTTATATCCTTTGACAATACAGCCCCTGCTCCGACTAATTCATTTATAATTTGTTTAATAATCTCATTTTGTAATTTAAATATATTTTTACCTGTTAAATCTCTGTCATACGTTTCTGACCAAATATTTGATATATTTTTTCCATCAATTAGATCTACTTTTACCCGCAGCATATTATCAATCTGCATGATGTTTCCATCAACTAGATAAGATGCGTTAGTATTGTTAGATACTTCTTTTAAATTCTCAGGTGTTTTCTTCAAGTTAAGTACATTTATCATTTTAGATGATTTTGTAAGCTTACTTCCTAAATCTTGAGATATACCTAATGCTAGCAATGTTTCCTTTTTTGTTTCACTCAGACTCTTGAATGGCAAGATAACTATTTTACTACTGTCAAGTTTTTGTTCTGTATCTAAAATACCTGAGAAAAATAATCCTATGAAAACAGCAGCGATAGCCCCACCTATCATAGCTATTAACTTCGTGTTAGATGATTGTGTTTTAAGCTTTCTCTTTTGTGATGGATCCAATAACAGATCGTAGGCATGAAACTGGTTCTGTTTGACCTTTTGTATTCCTAGATCATTAAACTCATACTTTGTCTTATTGGCCACTAAATCATAAACATTTTTTGATATGGTTATACCACCAGATTGTGCAAGGGCTTCTAATCGCGCGGCAATATTTACACCATCACCCAAGAGGTTATCACCCTCTTTAACAACGTCACCCATATTGATACCAATACGATATTCTAGTTTAATATCTGTTGTATCTTTCTCATTCCGATCCTTAATCTGCTTTTGGAACTCAACTGCTGTGTCAACTGCAGCAACAGCACTTGGAAACTCGGCAAATACAGAGTCTCCACCTGTATTAAAAATACGTCCTTTTTGTTTTTTAATAATGGTTTCTATAATCTTATTACATTCACGAAGACCTCGTAATGTAGCATTCTCGTCTCTTTCCATGTGTTTGCTATAGCCAACTAAGTCAGTGGCAAATATTACTGCTATTTTACGGTCAATATCATTATTTGACATGTACTAGTATCTCCTTATTATTTTAGTACAGTTTCATCTATTAACATGAACTAATTCATTTAAAAATGATATAAATTTTTGGTTAAAAAAATGACTATTATAAATAAAATTTTTGGGTCTTTTAAATTTTCATTTATTCCGCCATTAATGATTTATCTCGCTGCTGGAGTGTCAGGAATTACAAATATAGTTGGTCTTTTTTTTGTAAAAGAATATTTGGATTTGTCGGCAGTATTTCTTGCTGGATTAGGTTTTTGGGCTGGACTTCCTTGGGTATTAAAAATGCCATTGGGACACTTGGTTGACATTCTTTGGAAGTTTAAATCAATTCTTGTAATACTAGGAGCCCTAGTAATGGCAGCTAGTAGCATAATTATGTATTGTCTTATTCAGTATAAATCGGAAATGATTTTACTACTAAACGCTGAAACATGGTTTGTTATTTCATCTTTATTAGCTCCGATTGGTTTTGTTTTACAAGACGTAGTTGCGGACGCTATGACGGTTGAAGCAGTTCCAAAAATAGATGATAATGGTGAAGAAATAGATTTTAAAGATCTGAAGTCTATGAATGTTTCTATGCAACTTCTTGGTAGAGTATCAATTATTTTTGGAACACTACTTGTATCGATGCTCAATTTAATAGTTTTTGCTGACTCTTCAGAAATGACTGAGTTGGAAAAAATTAATGCATATGGAAAAATTTATTTATACTCTTTAATTGTTCCACTTATTTCGATTTCAGGAATTTTTCTAGCTTATATAAACAAACAAAATAAATTAAATTCTCTTATTAAAAATGGCATTGCTCCCCTTAAGGCAAAGGGAATGGTATTTATTAGTCCAGAACTAACAAAACCAAACCTATTAATTATTATCGGTTCAATTATTTTTGTTTTATTCACATTATTTATAGGTACTTCTAAGATCCAGTTTTCTCAAGAAATTGTCTTCGTGGGATCATTTGGAATAATATTATTGTTACTCATTAAATTATCTAATGAGTTAGATACAAAAGCAAAAAGAATGCTGTTAGGGACAGCAATTATTATTTTCGTGTTTAGAGCGATGCCTGGCGTTGGTCAAGGAGGCAGTTGGTTTGAAATAGATGTATTAAAATTCGACCAAGAATTTCTGTCATTACTTGGATTAATAGCATCTTTTCTAACAATTTTTGGTATTTTTATTTTGAGACCTCTCATGGAAAAATCTTCTATGTCTAGACTGATTATTATTCTCTCTGTAGCGGGCTCAATTTTTATATTACCTTCTATTGCAATGTATTATGGGTTTCATGAATATACATCTAACCTAACTGGCGGAATAGTGGATGAGCGCTTTATAGCTATATTTAATACTGCTTTAGAAAGTCCACTTGGTCAGGTGTCGATGATACCAATACTCGCATGGATAGCACAATCAGCACCTAGTCACCTCAAAGCAACCTTTTTCGCAATACTTGCAAGTTTTACTAATTTAGCACTTTCAGCTAGTAATTTAGGAACTAAATATTTGAATCAAATTTTTGTGATCACACGAGAAGTAAAGACCGAGCAAGGTGAAATAAAAATTCCTGCAGATTATTCTGAACTTGGAATTCTATTAATTATTGTATGTTTATTGACACTAATAGTTCCTATTATAATTACTTTTGTAATAAAAAAATTAAGATTAATTTCTTATTAATTAATGTTGTATCATAGGTAATATTAAAAGAAGATACATTACACTAACAACTCCAACAGTTGTAGAAGCGGCAAATCCAATTATTAATGGCTTTGCTCCTAATGATGACATACCCTTAAGGTTGGTTTGTAGACCTAAAGCAACCATTGCAAATAAAATACAATAAATCGATATCTGTTTAGATATTAATAAAAATGTTTCCCAATAACGAACCAAGTTACTATCCATGATTAATTGATCACCAAAAGTTCTAAAAATAGATAATAAAATAAATCCAAATACAAACATTGGAAAAAAATCTTTAATTGATTTTTTTACATCAACTGGTTGATTTCTATTGTAGAGATAAGCAATAAGTGGAATTAAAATTATCAAAAATGAGTTTCTTAATAACTTTGTTGTCATTGCCGAATTTAAAGCTTCCTGGGTATTGTATAATTCAGAATAAATAACACTTGCAGCACTAACTTGGGCTGTGTCGTGTATAGCTGTACCTAAAAATATACCTGCAAAATCTGGAGATAGATTGAAATAATAATTAGCTAAATAAGGGTAAAAAAATACTGCTAAAATTCCAAATAAAGTTACTATTCCTACTGCATAACTAGTTTCATCTTTGTTAGATTTAATTATTGAAGAAGTGGCTATAACTGCTGTTACACCGCATATACAAGTGCCCATTGTAATTAAATACCCTAAATTACTGGGAATATTAAACATTTTACATAAAAACATTATTATTAAAAATGCTATTATAATATTTAATAAAACTAAAATAATTGCAGTAGATCCGTAATCTAAAAGTTCAGTTAAACTTAAACTAAGACCAAGAATAGCTATTCCAATTCTTAATAATTTTTTTAAACAAAAACTAATAAAAGGAAGTGCATTTTCATTAATAGAAAAAAAATTTCCTATAATTAATCCGGTAAAAATACACAGGAAGGCAGACGAAATTAGTAAATTACTAGATGAAAGAAATTTACTTAATAAGACTGATAAAATCACTATGGCACTTATTGTTGCAATGCCAAAAATATTCTGTCTAAAAATAAACATCTAATAATTATCCTAATAAAGAATATTTATCTAAACAGAAAATTAAATTAATACTATCTATTATTTGAGAAAATATTTTAAATGTTCGATTTCTTTACGCTTGTTTAATGCCCTATCTAAAATGACACTCGACATAATTTTAGTAATAGCAGACTTATTACATTTTAAATTTTGTTGAACGCGTTGTACATCTTCTTTTTTATCCCAAACATGCACTATTCCATCATGCATATCTCTTAGTAAATACCAGTCATTTTTGTTGTCAGATGACCAAACTTTAATCCCATACATTGTAAACTCCATTTTAAAAATTAATGGAAGGGTGCAAAAATCATACCAAATTCGTTTTAATATTGAGACTCAATCTCTTTGTTCGAAAATTTATAAATAGATTTTTTTGTTAAAAAATAAATATTGTAGTCCTCACTAATAAATGGTTTTAGAACTGGATCATTTATATTTAAACCTCCAGTAAATTCCCCAAAAGAAGGTAAAATTATATGATTATTTGAGTGAATTAGACATTTACTTGTTATTTTTTTTGAGCTTACTTTTATTGAAGCCACGGGATGGAAATGACCTGAAATCTGATTTATATTCTTTTGAATTGCCTCGTGAAGAAAATGAATGTTATCTACAATATATTCTTGGTGAAATTTAATACCTTCTATTTTAATTTTATTTTCGTGATTTCCAAGGATAAATATAACTTCATACTTTATGGTAAAATCTTCAAATAAAAACCTAACTTTTGATGTCATTCTGAGAAAAGCATCTTTATCATGAAATGTGTCACCTAATAAAATTACTTTTCTAACTTTATAATTATTTAATATATCTAATAACTTTAGAAGTGTCTCTTCACTATCATATGGAGGTATATATTGTCCTGAGGATGCATAGCTCGAACCTTTTTCAAGATGTAAGTCTGATACAATTGCTATTTCTTTTTCTAACCAGAATAAAACACCCTCTTTACATATCTGTAGCCCATGATTACAAAAATTTAAAGTCTTCAATTCAAACCAACCTCAGTTAATATTTCATTTTCCAATTCTTCAAGAAAATATTCGTCAACTTCTGATTTATCAATAG
This sequence comes from alpha proteobacterium SCGC AAA536-G10, assembly GCA_000384615.1. GTDB lineage: Bacteria > Pseudomonadota > Alphaproteobacteria > Puniceispirillales > Marisalimonadaceae > Marisalimonas. The sequence continues at coordinate 18,580 of ARQU01000004.1, forward strand.
TTTGTTTATTTATTTCCAATACTAATGGAACTGCAAGTGGAGAAATCCTATCTAATCTTTTATGAATAATATTATTTTTAATTCTTTTTAAAAAATCACCTAATCTATCTAAATCAATAAGCCCCCTATATGAGTCATTTCTAGCAACTTGTAGTAAGATATGATTAGGCTCATGCTTTTTTAAAACGTTAAATATAAGATCAGAACTAAACATTACTTGTTTTCCTGTTTTTTTTCGTCCAGGTATAGTTCGTTCAATCAAGCCAGATATGATAGCAGCATCTCTAAAGTTTTTCTTTAAAAGAGGCGTTTCCTCCAACCACTCATATAAGTCGTCTAGCATAATGTCTTCATTTAGAATGATATTTATATCTTCAACTTCGATCATTGACCATATAGCTAATGCATAATCAGTTGCTACAAAGCTAATAGGTTTATAGCCCATTCTCTGCATTTTTTTAGATATTAAAAAACCAAGTGTTTGATTGGCATTTCTACCTTCAAAAGTATAACAAATTAAAAAATATCTTTTTTTATTTTTGATATGGCGAGGAAAAGTCTCTACTAAAAGTCCTTCTACTGAAGGTAACCCTGAAAATTTATTCTGTAATTTCAACCAATCACTAATTTGATTTGGAAAATGTTTCCAATATTCTTTTTTACTTATTAACTTCCTAACTTGAAATGAAAGTTCTGATGTTAAAGGTAATCTACCACCAGCATATGAGGGTATTTTAGGATGTGCACTATTTGTAGATCTTACAATAATATTATTATTTGTGATGCTTTGATATTCTAAAACTCGACCACTAAATAAAAATGTATCTCCTTCATTTAGCCCTTCTATAAACCACTCCTCTACTTGTCCTAGCGTTCTATTACCTAGCTTTACTTTAAGCATGTAGGATTCAACTATAGTGCCAACATTTAACCTATATCTATTTCTTATATTTTTATTTTTTATTGCGTAAAAATTATTTTTGTTAATACCTATCTTAGCATATTGTTCATAATGCTTTAGAGAATATCCTCCATTTCTGACAAACTCTAAAACATCTAAGAATGTTTGTTTTTTTAAGTTTCGAAATGGCCAGGCCTTTTTTATTTCTAGAAAAAAATCATCAATTTGGAATGGATTGCTACAAGCGACGCCTAAAATATGTTGGGCTAACACATCCAGACTTCCCTCCTTATCTCTAACTTCATCTAACAAATTTGCTTTGATTGAAGCTATTGTAGAAATACATTCTAAATACTCAAACCGATTAGATGGAACTAAAAGTGCCTCTGATGGTTCATCAAATCTATGATTACTTCTACCTATTCGCTGTAAAAACCTCGCTATTCCTTTTGGAGAACCTATTTGAACTACCAAATCAACTTTTCCCCAATCAATTCCTAAATCTAGAGAGCTAGTTGCAACAACGCAATCTAATTTCCCTAAAGACATTAAGTTTTCAACTTTTCTTCTAATTTCTTTTTGTAAACTCCCATGATGTATAGCAATTTTTAAATTATTTTCATTTTCCTGCCAAAGTTTATTAAATACTAGTTCTGCTTGTGCTCTGGTATTAACAAATAAAATAGTCATAGATGAAAGTTTAATTTTTTTATATATATCTGTAATAGCGTAGCCAGCCATATGTCCTGACCACGGAACCCTATTTTCAGTTTCTAAAATTTCAATTTTGGGAGATGACTTTTCTCTAATATTAATAATTTTAGATTTTTTTTTCTGTGATAAAAAATTAAGTGTAGATTTCTTATTTTTAATTGTTGCTGACAAACCTATTCTTTTACAATTTGGAGAAATATTATTTAGTCTAGAAAGATTAAGAGATAGCAAATCCCCTCTTTTTGAGTTTACTAGACTATGAATTTCATCAATGATTAGATATCTTAAAAATTTAAAATATTCTTTTGCTTGAGTGTCCGCTAATAATAGAGCCAATGACTCTGGAGTTGTCATTAACATATGTGGTGGAACTTCTTTTTGTCTTGTCTTTTTATAACCTGAGGTGTCACCTGTCCTAGTTTCAACTCTTATATCTAATTTTTGATCTTCAATAGGATTTGTTAAATTTCTGTGTACATCAATAGTTAGAGCTTTAAGTGGAGAAATATAAAGCGTGTGTAATTTATTATCTGGAAATTTGTTATTAATTAAATCATGAAGTGAGGGCAAAAATCCTGCTAATGTCTTTCCTCCTCCTGTAGGAGCGATTAGTAAAACATCACGTCCGTTTATAGACTGGTTCAAAGTCTCAAGCTGATGATCATAAAAGAACCAGTTATTTTTTTTTAACCAGTTTTGAATAGGTTGAAGCTTTAAATTTTCTGACATTATTATATATTAAAAATATGAAATGGATTGACAAAAATTTACATATAAAGCCAATAAATACACATATTGATCCCTATAAGCCAGTAGAAAATGCAATAATAACTCACGGACATGCTGATCACGCGAAACCCGGTCATAAGAATGTATTGGCTACTTCAGAAACTATAGAAATAATGAAAATTAGATACGGTGAAAATTGTGCTGAAAATTTTCAAATATTACCTACAAATCAGTCACTCAAAATCAATGATGTATTAATTAAATTTTTTCCAGCTGGGCATATTTTAGGTAGCGTCCAAGTCTTGACTGAATATAAAGGAGAAAAAATTAATTTCACAGGTGATTATAAAACAACAAGTGATCAAACATGTAAAGATTTTGAACCCGTAAAATGTCATACTTTGGTAACAGAAGCTACATTTGGGCTTCCAGTTTTTCAGCATCCAAATGAAAATGAAGAGATAAAAAAACTTTTAAAATCGATAAATTTATTTTCAGAAAGACCACACCTTGTAGGCGTGTATGCACTCGGAAAGGCACAAAGAGTTATAAATTTGTTAAGACAACAAGGCTATGATAAAGAAATTTTCATTCATGGATCTTTAGAAAAATTATGCGAATATTATCAAAATAATAATATAGATTTAGGCAGAATTACTAAAGTTAACCTCAAGAAAAAAAAAGATTATAACGGAGAAATAATACTAGCCCCTCCTTCCGCTATTAAAAATATTTGGTCAAGAAAATTTGAAGACCCCATAATTTGTCAAGCTTCAGGATGGATGTCTATAAAACAAAGAGCTAAACAAAGCTTGGTTGAATTGCCTTTGATTATTTCTGACCATGCTGATTGGAATGAGTTAACAAAATACATTAAATTTACTGATGCAGAAAATGTGTATGTTACACACGGAAGAGAAGAGGCGATAGTTCATTGGTGCAAAATGAATAACATTAACGGCTTAGCTTTGTCCTTATCGGGAAGAGATGATGAGGAACAATTGTGAAAAAGTTTAGTGAATTAATAAATAAATTATTATTAACATCCTCTAGAAACAGAAAAATTGATATTTTATCTAATTATTTTCAAAACACCTCTGATCCAGATAGAGGATATACCTTAGCTATTTTGACAAATGAATTAGAATTAAGAAATATTCCTATTTCTAGAATTAAAGAAATTGTTTTTGAAAATGTCGATAATGAATTATTTACTCTTTCATATGACTATGTCGGAGACTTAGCTGAGACAATTTCTTTAATTTGGCCTCACAAGGAATTAGGTTCTCTTTTAAGCATTTCAGAAATAATAGATGTATTAAGAAATTTAAAAAGAGATGAAGTTAATAAAACTCTTAAAAATTATCTTTCTATAGCAAACGAAACTGAAAGATGGGCACTAATTAAATTAATTAGTGGTGGATTAAGGATAGGTGTATCATCTAGGTTAGCAAAAACTGCCTTAGCTAAATTCAGTAATAAAAAATTAGATGATATTGAGAAAATATGGCATGGCATCGAGGCCCCTTATGATAATTTATTTAATTGGTTATGTGATGAAGGACCTATGCCCAAGATAGATTTGTTGAAAACATTCAATCCAATGATGCTTGCTAATCCTATATCAAAAAATGACTTCAAAACACTTATTTCAAGTCAGTTTATAGCAGAATGGAAATGGGACGGAATTAGAGTGCAAATTATTTTAGGTAAAAGTTCTGTAAAAATTTTTTCCCGAACTGGTGACGATATAAGCCAATCCTTTCCTGAAATTAAAAATAGTGCCGATAGTATGGTAATCTTAGATGGTGAGTTATTAGTTGGTAGAGATTTTATACCAATGAATTTTAATTCACTGCAACAAAGGTTAAATAGAAAAAAAGTAACACAAAAACATATGGACGAGTTTCCTGCATTTATAAAGTTGTACGATATTTTGTATTTAAACAATGAAGATTTAAGAGATAAAACGTGGAAGAGTAGACGTTTTGAATTGGAAAAATGGTTTAAAAAAAATGACAATAATTATTTTGATTTATCGAATGTCATTAAATTTAGTAGTTGGGATGAGTTATCTAACTTCAAAAAAAATCAAATTATTGATGATCAACATGAAGGATTAATGATAAAAAAAATAGACGGATCTTATATTCCTGGTCGACCAAAAGGATATTGGTATAAATGGAAAAAAGATCCCAAGAATGTTGATGCTGTTTTAATGTATGCAATTAGAGGTCATGGTAAAAGAAGTTCTTACTATTCTGACTTCACGTTTGGTTTGTGGAATGGCAATCAATTATCGCCTATTGGTAAGGCTTATTTTGGATTTGATGATAATGAGCTTAAAGTTTTAGATAAATTTGTTCGAAATAATACTATAAAAAAATTTGGCCCAGTAAGGGAAGTTGAAAAAACGTTTGTTATTGAAATTGCGTTTGATGCAGTTAATGAAAGTAATCGACATAAATCAGGTGTTGCTTTAAGATTTCCTCGTATTAAAAGACTAAGAGAAGACAAGCCTGCAAGTGAGGTAATACAGCTCTCTCAATTTAAGTCAGATTTTTTATAAAACCTTAATTATAATTTGAATTGAAAAGAGAAGATTTTTTTTTTAAACTTTTTCTTAATACTATATTAATGGAGAAGCAAATGTCAGATTTACAAGAATTAATGTTAGGTTCAACCAAAATAATAGCTTTGAAAGATGGGGATTTAACATTACCTAAAGAAGTTCTTTTAAATTTGGATGAGGATACTTCTAACAAAGTGGCCGAAGAAAACAATCAACTTACCTTAAGTGAAATAAACGCTTATCTTATATTTAAAGGCGAAAAAATCTTATTAGTTGATGCTGGGTGTAGAGATTTGTTTGGACCAACTTGTGGTTTTATTCATGAACAAATTGCAAAAGCTAATGTGAAACCTGAGGACATAACAGACATTTTTTTCACACATTTACATCCTGACCACGTGGCTGGATCAATTGATAAGGATGGCATGGCTATGTTTTCTAACGCAGTAGTTAGTGTAATAGAAGAAGAATTGAATTTTTGGAGTAAAGATGATTTTGAGGATGTTGAAATAAATGGGAAAAATTTTGCTGATTTAAATAAAGAGGTAATTAAAGCTTATGGAGAAAGGGTCAAAACCATCAAAACTAATCAAGAAATTATCACTGGGATTTATCCAGTACCTCTACCTGGCCACACACCAGGGCATTGCGGATTTAGAATAGATGATGGTAAAGACAGTTTCATTCAAATGGGTGATGTTCTTCATACCCCAAATTTACAACTGGCTAATACAAATATTTCAGTAATTTTTGACGTCGACGTAGAACAAGGTCTAAAATCTAGAAAGCAAGTATTTGATATGGTTTGTAATGATAGAATAATCTGTTCCGGCGGTCATATGTTGGAGCCAAAGTTTGGTTATTTGGACAAGTATGGAAATGGATATAAGTTTGTTCCTGTATAATACTCATTAGTTATTTAATTAATTAGTATAATCATACCTTACTATAGTTAATAAGTGATTTGAGGCTGCCATTAGAATCCTGAAATTTTTCAACCCTGTTGACAAATTCACGCCAGTATAATTTTTCGATATTATATTGTTTTTCTAACTGTGTTTTACAAAAAATTTGAGTATCCACTAATCTTTGTGACCCTAAATTAACATAATCTTTTCCATTATGACTTCCGTCAATTAAAAATATCAATCCTGATAAAAGTTCAGGATATTGGGTTAAAAAAGACGACGTGAATGGCCATAAATGTTTTTTTAATATTTCAAAACCTAAATCATGAATTTGGATGTAATAGCTAAATATTAAAATTCTTTCTAGGTTTCCAATTTCTTTTCCAAATTTCGACATTTCTATACTTTTTTGAGCAAAAGCATGTTTGTCGTGTCTCATAACTAAATCTTTAGCGTGACAATGACTTAAATATTCTTCTTCTTTAATGGAAGAAATTACAAAAGCTTGGTCCTCTGCTCTATTTACAAAGCTAGGCGTAAAAGGAGCCCATTTTACTAAACTATCTACGGTTATACCAGTAGTACCACCAGTAACGTGAATTCTTTGGATGTTATCTAACCTATACATCAACTCAGACTCAGTAGACAATGATTGAGGCCATTCCGGACAAAATACTCTTTTAGAAGATAGATTTTTTAATAAATCGTTATTTTTGGGTCGATTAACGTCTGGGGTAAATAATGATTTTGAAATATCAGCCTTATTTACTAGTGCCCCTGCTAATAAGCCAAGATCAACTTTTTTCCCTTCATAATCAATTGCTGTACCTCCCCAATTTTTTTGATTTTTAAAGATTTCAAAAATTGAAAAACCCGTTGTTTTTAAAAGAAGCTCTTGATCAAAAACCTGATCTAAGTCAATCTTAAAACTATATCTTACGTCTTTATCAACAATCTTATTCCATATTAATAATATATACTTTAAAAATGTATAATGGCGACCATAATTGCCATTAACACCCATTATATTATCGGTATCTTTGCCCGTAGTAAATAAAATTGAGTTTATGTTATTACATACATCTTCATCAAATAAGTAGACATTTATAAATTTTAAATTCAAATGTTTTTTTATGATTGTTTTGATATACTTTAAAGCAATATTTTCTAAACCAATATGTGTCACAGAAACTGATAAAATAAGCTTAATTTTATCTGTATTGTTAATATTACCTCTTTTAACTTCAAAGGCTATAGCCCTATCAAGATTTTCTAAACCATAAATAATTTCATTTTCATAATTTAGAGCATCTAATGGTATTGGATGATCATACCAAAATCGTTGTTTAACATTTTTAAAGTTTTTTAATTCATCCTTAATCTCTAAAGGAATATTTGTGGAATGAAAGTCTGAGGGAGTTGTAATTAAAACATTACTTAAAAATAAAATTTCTTTAACTGGGTTTTTTAAAAAATTTTGATTTTCATTAATTTTAATCAACTTTCTTTTTTTTAAAATTTTATCCTTAACTTCTTCTGGTTTTGTGGAGGCTTCAAATGCTTCAGGACAAAATATTTCCCATATATGTGAGTCTGATTTAGTTGAAAAATTTTTAGGAGTTTTTATTTTATTTTCATTAAAAAAATTATTAAATAGTTTTAATGCAGGATTATTTTTTTCACTATTCAAAAAAGATAAAGATTTTTTGTTATCCAAATTTTTTTCATAAAATTGTATGATAAAAGCTCTACAGAGTTTTGAAAATTCATCATTTGCATCATCTAATGATAAAGTTAACAAATCATTCTCAGAAATAACGCTTTTTAAAATCTTTTGAAAATTATTAGTTTGTTGCATGATTTATTCTTAATAATTAACTTAAAGGGCGATGATAGAGCAAAAAAATTGTAATTTTAATTTGAATTTTTTATTTAAAAAAAAATGAAAATTATGAGAGATTTTTAATCAAATAAATTTAATTTTGTCAAAGAAATATAAATGAATAATAAAAAAAATATAAATTATAAAATTGAAGATAGTATTGCTATAATAACCCTAAACCGTTCCCCTGCAAATGCTTTCACAATTCAATTTTTAGATGAAATCTTAAATTCGCTTACGAAAGCTTCTAAAGATAAGAGTGTTAAGGTAGTTATATTAGAAAGTAATATTGCTAAAACATTTTGTGCCGGACTAGATTTAAACATTTTAGTTGATAAATCTAGTATGGAAATTAGAGAGTTTTTAAATCGTCTTTACATAGATCTTTGGGATGTTCAATACAATATGGGTAAACCAATAATTGCAGCGGTAAATGGAGCAGCAAGAGGTGGTGGCATGACATTAGCTATTTCATGCGATATGATTATAGCATCTGACAATGCTTCTTTTGGTTATCCAGAAATTAATTTAGGGCTTTTACCAGCTGTTCATTTTAATCATCTGCCTAAAATTGTTGGTAGATATAACGCTTTTGAATTGTTATTTAGTGGTCGAACATTTTATCCTGACGAGGCCGTAAAACTAGGATTGATAAATAAGCAAGTATCAATTTCAAATTTTCTGGAAGAGGTTTACAAAACTGCTAATATTTTTTCTAAGAAATCTCCTACAGCGATACGCTTAGGTAGAGCAGCCTTCATGAGAACTAATGACTTAGACTACAGAAGAGGAGTAGCAAATGCTGTTGAAGATTTTTGTAACGCTGCTGTTACAGATGATGCTCAGGAAGGCATAAAAGCATTTTTAGAAAAAAGAAAACCTGGTTGGGAAGAAAAAAATTAACATTAGTATTAACATTTTAATTTATCTACTTTACATCAATCTAGTTTAAATTCAGTATCATTCTTAGAATAATAAATTAAGTGAGAAAGATATAAAATGATAATTTCTAGAAGAATTTTAACACCAATTTTAGGTAAAAGTGATTTAGTGCTAACCCGTGCAAAATCTATGCAGGAAATAATGACTAAACATGGGGCAAAATCTCGTGTAGCCAAGATAATTGCTGGAGATATGGCTGGTTCAATCCATTTAACAGGATCTTATGAAAATATGCAAAATGGTTGTGACTCTTTTAATGAAATGTCCAATGATCCATCTAGAATTGCTCTAATGAAAGAAAGAGAAGCAGATCCTGGAGGTCACTTAATTGGACCTGAAGTTTTTAGGACAATATATGGGAATATTTCACCTGATCATAAAGTAATAATGATGAGGGAATATCAACTATCGAGAAGTAATTTGTCTGAGGCTGTTAAAGTTTTTCCTGATATTGACGCCTTACTAAAGAATGAAGATGCTTCATTCATGGCTGTAATCCCTATGGTAGCAACTAATATGGATAGACTAATTGCTTGTTATTATTTCCCTGACATGTCTTCCATGGGAGAACAAGTAGACAGAGTTGGGATGTCTGAAGAAATGCAAAATATTGTGCTTAAGGCAAGTAGTTCTGGAAACCTCATCTCATCAAGAGTATTATTAACAGTCTAATTAAAAAGGAGTTTAAAATGGCTACATTTTTAATACTTGGAACATATACAAATAAAGGTGCAAAAGGCCTTGTAGAAAAAAATTCAGATCGGCGCGAAGCTATGAAAACATTAGCCGATAGTGTAGGTGCAAAATTTATAGATTTTAGTATTACACGAGGTATTTATGATTTTTGGATACTTATAGAGGCTGATAATTACGATCAGATAGCTGCAATAAATTTAAAGGCAAAATCAGCTGATACCATAGAAAAAGCCGACGTGCTTGAAACAGTTGACATAAATAAAATAAGACAAGAAGCTAAGGGTGTTAATTACATCTCACCAACAGCATAAAATTAGATAATAAAAGTATGGTCGGGGCGGAGAGATTCGAACTCCCGACCCTCTGGTCCCAAACCAGATGCGCTACCAGGCTGCGCTACGCCCCGAACTTCAAAATTTATACGTTATAAATTTTCAAAAGCAAGTAAATGTTTAAATATTTCTCAATTATTAAATGTTTGACCAAAGATTTATACATGCGATAATATTTAAGAGGGGGTTCAAAATGAAATTAGGTTTTTTTACAAGACCGTTACATCCTCTTAATAAAGATTGGCAAACTTGTTTAAAAGAAGACAGGGAAGCCATTATTTTAGCTGATGAACTTGGTTTTAGTGAAGCCTATGTAGGTGAACATTTATCTGACAAAGCTGAAAATATAACTTCTTGTGTCGCTTTTATAGCTTCCCTCGCTTATGAAACACAAAATATACGTTTGGGTACCGGTACCGTTAATATTCCAAATTTACATCCAGTTCATATTGCAGGACAAGTTGCAATGATAGACCATATGTTAAATGGAAGGTTTAATTTTGGAATTTCACCAGGTGGTTTGATTTCAGATGCTGAATTATTTGGTAATTTAGAAAAAGATAGATCAGCAATGTTTTTAGAAGGTATAAATACCATTTTAGAAATTTGGTCTAAAGAAGCTCCGTATGACATTAAAGGTAATTATTGGGATGTTTCAACGGAAAACACAATTATCTCTGAAATCGGCCAAGGTTATATGACTAAACCACTACAAAAACCTCATCCACCCATTATAGTGACTGCTGTTGCACCATATTCAAAAGGTATTACTGAGGCTGCAGCTAGAGGCTGGAAACCTATTAGTGCAGACATAATTATGCCTAATTGGGTAAAAACTCATTGGGATAAATATAAAGAAGGCTGTGAAAAAAGTAATTTAGATATTAAAACAAAAGACTGGAGAATAGCTAAAACTGTTTTTGTAGCAGATGATCTTAATACAGCTAAAGAATACGCTTTGGGTACTAATAGTCCTTATGTTTTTTATTTCAAACAACTATTTAAAAAGTTTGTAGCCCTAGGAAAATTAGATCTTTTCAAAACATCTATAGACCAACCTGATAAAGAAATAACATTAGAAACAGTTTGTGAAAAACTAATCATTTGGGGGACACCTGAAAAAGTTGTTGACGACCTATCTGCTTTTAAGTATCAAGTTGGAGAGTATGGTATGTTAATGTATGCTGGTGTTGATTGGTTAGACCCAGCAATTGCTAAAAAATCTATGACATTAATGGCCGAAAAAGTTAATCCCTATTTATAATTTAATTTAAACTACATATTAGATTATCACCTACTTTTGCTTTAATATCTCCAGCTTTCATCTCTAAAACAAACTTAACTTTTTCCTTACTGATAATTTTCTTTTCATCAAAAGCTTTCGCATTTTTAAAAACTTCTACAATAACTCCATATTTGTTAACAAAGAACAAATCTAAGTTAAAATATGTGTTTTTCATCCAAAACTCTCTTATTTCACTATCTTCCCAGATAAATAACATTCCTTCATTTGTTTCAATTTTTTCTCTATTCATTAAACCATAAGATCTTTTTTCAAAAGTATCAGCTATATCGAGAGATAAAAATTTAGATTTATTATTATCAAACTTTATTTCACATTCGATATGTTTGAAAATTGGACTATTAGAGTTAGCTAACAAAACAAATGAAAAATTTATTAGGAAATTTCCTAATAATATTGATTTAATAAGAAAACTCATATTTTTTTTATTTTTAATACCTGATCTAAAAGCGATTTAATTTCGTCTCCAACTTTACTATTTGACTTTTTATCTCGCCAATTACTAATCCAGTTGTCAGGAATTCCATTCCTAACTCGGCTGTTATTCCATTTTAAAGACTTTAATAAATTATAACATTCAGGTTTCATTACATCATCTAAAAGATTAACATTATTATTTAATAAAGCCCAATTACCTGCCCAAGCTTTTGCAGTCAGATATGGATTATACCCACCACCTCCTAATATGATGACATTTTCACAAAGAGATAATAAATCATTAATTGCTTTCCAATATGCATTATTAGTTAAACAAATTCTTGATTGTGGGTCACCATCGAGCATGTCTGCGCCAGCTTGAATTATCAAAAGATCAAGGTTTTTTGTTTTGGCAAAAGGTAAGACACCATTTGTAATTAGAAAATCCATCTCTCTATCATTAAATTTTTCAGGTACAGGAAAATTAATGATATTATCTATGTTACAATCTTCAATTAAACCAGTATTAGGCCATCTATTTTTTTCATGAATTGAAATTATTGAAACATTTTTATTATTGGCAAAAGTATCTTGCACCCCGTCACAATGATGTGCATCTATGTCAACATATAAAATTCTTTGAAATCCCAATTCTATTGCTTTGAGAATAGCAAGAACACAATCATTTAAAAAGCAAAAGCCGTATGCTTGAGACTTTCTTCCATGATGAGTTCCACCAGAAATATTTAAAATTTTTTTAGCCTTTTTATTAGATATCATTTCAACTGCTCTAATAGATGCTCTTGCAGCAGTCGCCGGTCTGGAAAAAACTTCACTAAAAATAGGATTATTTCCTATACCAATATTAAATTTTCTTTTTAAATTTTCAGGTAAATGTTGATTCTCTTCAGCTTTTTTTAAGGCCTGCACATAGTCTAAATCATGAAACTTAATAAGTTCATTTATTTCTGCAGGGTCATTTTTAATAATTTGTTCATTATCAATCCAACCCATTAATTGAATCAACTCAACGCTTGGCCATACTCTATCCATATCCAAGGGATGTCCTTTTTCATATCTTGATCCTTTGAAAATATCGCCTGTAAATAAAAAATTCTGCATTCTAATTTTTTAATATATATATTTAAATTATCAATTTAATTTTAATAAGGTTATAATGATTAGAGGATTATTTATAGCAATAATAATTTTTACGATTTGGGAAATATGTTGTATATTTTTTGAATTACCTCCATTTATGCTTCCTCCTCCAACAATGATTTTTCTTTCAATTTTTAATAATTGGGAACAACTTTTAATTCACTCATCATATACTCTTGTTGAAATTCTAGCTTCTATTATAATAGGAACGCTAATAGGCATTACTACAGCTCTAGCAATTTCTTCATCACCACGATTGAAGATATGGGTTATGCCTATCTTACTGGCAAGTCAGTCAATCCCAGTATTTGCCTTAGCTCCATTATTAATTTTATGGCTTGGCTATGGAATAAGTAGCAAAATTGTAATTGGTGTTTTAATTGTTTTTTTTCCAATTACCTCAAATTTTACTGATGCATTGAATAAAGTACCTCAAGAATTAATTGACGCTGGTAAAACATTAAATTTATCAAAAACTCAATTATTTTGGAAAATTAAAATCCCCTCTTCTCTTCCCGGATTATGTTCTGGAATTAGAGTTGCTGCCTGCTTCGCACCTATCGGAGCTGTAGTTGGTGAATGGATTGGTGGCAGTACCGGACTTGGTTCATTTATGATTTATAGCAACGCACGTCTTCAAACAGATAATATGTTTGCAGCTTTAATAATTTTAATATTCATGACAATTACCTTATACAGAATTACTGATATAATTTTGAGTAGATATGTGTGGTGGAAATAAAAAAGTTATTGATTATTTTTTAAAATATGTAAAAAATTCATTTGCCAGGGGTGCTTGACATTTGTCTTGCTGAGAAATTAACCCTTATAACCTGATCTGGTTAGAACCAGCGGAGGGAGATGCATAATGCATAATATATTTAAGATACTCACTATAGTTTTGTTATCAGTCATGACCTGTGTTGTTAACGCTAAAACAGACAAACTTACTATAGGGCTTGATTGGTTTATTAACCCTGATCATGCTCCTTTAATAATAGCTCAAAAAAGAAATTTTTTTAAGGATGTTGGATTAGAAGTTGAAATGATTGAACCAGCTGATCCTAATGACCCTCCAAAACTAGTTGCTGCTGGTAAATTAGACTTAGCTATTTCCTATCAACCACAACTTCATATTCAAGTGGATCAAGGCTTACCAGTAGTAAGAGTTGGAACGTTAGTTAGTGTTCCTTTAAATTCCCTTGTGGTTTTAAAAGATGGACCTATTAAATCAATTACAGATCTAAAAGGTAAAAAAGTTGGTTTTTCTGTTGGGGGCTTTGAAGAAGCTCTGCTGTCAGGCATGCTACAAAAGTACAACCTTAAAATGTCAGATGTTGAATTAATAAACATAAATTTTTCTTTATCGCCATCTTTAATTGCAAAAAAAGTTGATGCAGTAATAGGCGCATTTAGAAATTTTGAACTTAATCAAATGGATATAGTAAATCACCCTGGTAAAGCTTTTTACCCTGAAGAACACGGAGTTCCTTCCTATGAAGAACTTATTTATATAGCAAATGCTAAAAACAGAAATAATCCTGTTTTTAATAAATTTTTCAAAGCTATCCAAAAAGCAACACTTACTATTGTTAACGATCCAAAGTCGACATGGAAAGATTTTTCTACTTATAGAAAGGGTCTTGATGATGAGTTGAACAAACGTGCTTTTAAAGATACTTTACCAAGATTTACATTAAGACCACAAGCTCATGATTTAAATATTTACAAAAATTTTAGTAATTTTCTCAAGGAAAAAGGAATTATTAAAAAAATCGCAAAAGTAGAGACATTTGCTAAACCTTAGGTAGATAAAAACTTTTATTGAAATTAAACCTAACATTAGCTAAAAATTAGCGTTAGTACAAATCGGGGTTTAGTTTAATGAAATCAATATCACTATTTGTTATTTTACTAGGATTATGGCTTTTAATGTCTGGGCATTATAGTTTCCTTATAACAAGTCTTGGAGTACTATCTTGCGCTTTTTGTGTGTATGTTGCCAGAAGAGCAAAACTTATTGATAAAGAAGGATTACCTTTATTTTTCTTTCCTAGACTTTTTAACTATTTAATTTGGTTGTTTAAAGAAATATTTATCTCAAACCTAAATACTGCAAAAGTTATAATATCTGGAAAAATTGAGCCTGAAACTTTTACTGTAAAAGCCTCACAATCAACTGATGTTGCTAAAGTAACATACGCAAATTCTATTACTTTGACTCCAGGAACTGTTACTACAAAGATTAAAGATAATATGTTTGAGGTACATGCTCTTAACTCTGATTTTGGGAATGACGTTAGAAGTAATGTAATGGATAAAAAAGTAAAGTGGTTAGAAGGAGATCAATAATGTTTTTAGCCGCTTTAATCGCATGCGCATTTTCAGGTATACTAATATTAGTTAGAATCATTTTAGGTCAGACAACTTTTGACAGAGTTTTAGCTGTTAACAGTCTTGGAACTATCATTGTAATTGGAATTGCTCTTCATGGTTTTTATACAAATAGACCAGAGTTTTTGGACATCGCAATTGTTTACGCTTTAATTAATTTCATAGGAACAGTTGCTGTGTTAAAACTTTTTAGTACAGGCTCATTAGGGGAACAAAGAAAATAATGGACTTGTTTATAGACATCATTACAGGCTTATGTTTTTTTATAGGTTCTTTATCTATTATAATTGGTGCGTGCGGTCTCATTAAACTACCAGATGTGTTTTCAAGAATTCACGCTGCGGGTATGATTGATACTGGTGGCACAGCTTTTTTTCTTCTAGGTATGATCTTACAAACAGGCTGGTCTTTAATAACAGTTAAATTGATTTTAATAGGTGTTTTTGTATTTTTTACTAGTCCGGTCACCAGTCACGTTACTGCTAATTTGGCTCGTAAAAAGAATTTAATGCCTGTAGGTAAGAAGATCGGAAAGCTTTTATGATATCTGAATTAATTATAAATGCATTTTTGGTCACTGTTATGCTTGCTATTGGCATTGCACTACTCAAAACAAGAACTTTAATTTTTACTGTAGTTTTAACTAGTGCTTATTCGTTAGTTGCTGCGTTAATGTTCATAACTCTTGATGCTGTTGATGTTGCCTTTACTGAAGCCTCTGTAGGAGCTGGAATTTCTACAATATTATTTTTAGCTGCTATGGCTTACCTACCAAAAGAGGAAGAAGAAAATATAAATAGTCAAATTCTACCAGCCCTTACATGCATACTTCTGGGTGGAATTTTGATCTGGTGTAGTTATGACTTGCCTGAAATTGGACTATTGTCCTCTCCAGTACATCAACATATTGTTCCAGACTATATTTTAGGATCACGAGATGACATTGGTATTCCAAATATAGTTACGTCAGTGCTCGCAAGTTATAGAGGTTATGATACTTTTGGTGAAACAATAGTTGTGTTTACAGCTGGAGTTGCAGTTTTAGTATTATTAAAGAATAACACGCAAACCAGTAAACAAAAAAACAAAAATTCTAAAAGAAAAGTTAGTTGATATGAATAAAAACCCAATCTTAAGAGTTTCTACAAAAATACTTTTTGCACCAATAATTTTATTTGGCTTATATGTACAATTTCATGGAGATTTTGGTCCTGGTGGTGGATTTCAGGCTGGGGTAATAGTTGCTAGTGCTTTTATACTTTATTCTATTGTATTTGGCGTTGATGAAGGCAAAAAGCTTTTCCCATCAAATATTAATTTATTTTTATTAGCTCTAGGCGGCTTGCTATATGGTGGAGTTGGCATTGCTTCAATGTTACTTGGAGAGGAATTTTTATCGTATAACATTTTAGGATCTTCTCCACAATCAGGACAGCATATTGGTATTTTGTTAATAGAATTTGGTGTAGGTCTTACTGTATCAAATGTAATGATTGCTTTGTTCAATGCTTTCGTAAGTTTTAAATCAGGAAAAAATAAGTAAAATGATATCTTCTACTATTGGCATTTGGAATTATTGGATTGTTTTCCTACTTATGATGATAGGATTGTTTCTTGTTATTGGAAGAAAAAATTTTTTAAAGAAGATAGTAGGATTAACAATTTTTCAGACATCAGTTTTTCTTCTCTATATTACTTTTGGTAAAATTAAAGGTGGTACTCCTCCAATTCTAAATAATGCAATTGAAACTGTTTATTCCAATCCACTTCCACATGTTTTAATACTAACAGCAATTGTTGTAGGAGTTGCAACTACTGCATTAGGTTTGTCATTGGTATTAAGAATAAATTCAGAATACGGTAGTATTGAAGAAGATGAGATATCTGCTCAGGATCTGGTTGATTATCATGACCAAATTGAAACAAGTAAAAAAATTGATACGAAATTTATACAATGACAGATATTGTAATTAAAAATCTGCCTATATTAGTCGTTCTATGTCCGTTAATGATGTCTCTGATAGTGGTATTAATACCAAATATTTTTTTAAGCTGGCTGCTGACTTTTGCTAGCACTTTTGTAGCTTTCATATTTTCAATTTTATTATATCAAGAAGTCCAAATTCATTCGACTATTTCATACGCCTTAGGAAATTGGGCTCCCCCTCTAGGCATAGAGTATGTAATTGATAAAGTTTCAATATTCCCAATTATCATTATTACTTTGATTGGTTTTTTAACAACTATTTTTTCATCTAAAATGATGCCTGACGAAATTAATGAAACCTCAATTTCTAAAGTTTATAGTTTATGGCTTCTAGCAATTGCAGGGTTAATTGGATTAGTCACTACTGGAGATGCATTTAACCTTTTTGTGTTCTTAGAGATATCTTCTTTGGCTTCTGTTGCTTTGGTAGCAATGGGAGCGCAAAAGGATAAACAAGCTCTGGTAGCAGCTTATAATTATCTAATTATTGGTGCTGTAGGTGCCACACTTTACGTAATAGGAGTTGGGTTGTTATATGGAATAACAGGAACTCTTAATATGGCAGATCTCTCAGAACGTGTTGTAGATCTAAAAAATAATAAAGCATTAATAGCTGGATTTGGTTTTATGATAGTTGGAATTATGGTTAAAGCAGCAGTTTTTCCAATGCATATTTGGTTGCCAAGGGCATACGCTTATGCACCATCTGCCGTTTCTGTTTTACTAGCTGCCACTGCTACAAAAGCATCTTTATATATACTTGCTCGCATTTTATTTTCTGTTTTTGATATTGGAGATAATTTGATCATTAACACACTCTCATATATAATTCTCCCTCTTTCAATAATAGCTATGTTTGCTGGTACAATAATGGCTGTCTATGAAAAAGATATTAAACGCCTTTTAGCGCATTCTTCAGTTGCGCAAATAGGTTATATAACATTGGCATTTGCAATCGGAACTAAGGCAAGTGTTGCTGCTGGTTTTATCCATATGTTTAATCACGCACTTATTAAAGGCGCGCTATTCATGGCAATAACTTCAATTAGTTTTTATATCCAAAAAAGAGTAACTCTCAGTAACTTATCTGGTCTTGGAAGGGCTATGCCAATAACTTTTTTTTGTTTTGTAATTTGCTCACTTAGCCTCGCAGGACTTCCGCTAACTGCTGGTTTTATTTCCAAGTTATATCTTATAAAAGCTTCTATAAGTGCAGATGGTTTATGGATAGCTATACTTATATTATTTAGTTCAGCATTATCAGTTATTTATTTATGGAAAATGATTGAGGCTTTATGGTTACAACAACCAAGAAAAGAAATAATTATTAAGGAAAACCCTACAATTTATATCTCTTTGTTAATAATAACATTCTTAAATATTTATTTTGGTTTAGATGCTTCTTTTGTTGTAGATAGTAGTACTGAGGCAGCTGAAAAATTAGTAGGAGTGTCAAAATGATCTCCTTTGAAAATTTAATTTTAATTACACTTTTATCTCCTCTGCTAGTGTGTCTATTAACACCTTTGTTATCATCTAAACCTATCTTAAGAGATATTCTTGGTCCTCTAGGGGGTATAATAAGCTCTTGGGGGGCTATCCAATTGATGGCTTCTATTTTAAATGGAGAACAACCAAGGTTAGAATTGTTACAGATTGCTGAAGGGATCTCTATAAGTTTCGTAGTCACACCCTTAGGTGCAATATTTGGACTTGTCGCTTCTGTGCTATGGATTTTTGCAGCAATATATTCTGTAGGTTACATGAGAGGAAATAAAGAAAAAAATCAAACAAGATTTTATATTTTTTATGCTATGGCTGTTCATGCAGCTTTATGTATTGCCTATGCAGGCGATTTACTAACATTATTTATTTTCTATGAAGTACTAACATTTTCAACATATCCATTAGTTACCCATAAACAAAATGAAATGGCGCAGAAAGCTGGACGTCTTTACATGTCTATTCTAGTTGGTACGTCTGTTATTCTACTTCTTCCAGCAATAATTTGGGTTTGGGTAGTTACTGGATCTCTAGAAATGTCTCAAAATGGTGTTTTAGATGGAAAAATGAACCCTGATTATGCCCCATATTTACTAGCTATGTTTGTTTTTGGAATAGGTAAAGCCGCCTTAATGCCAATTCATAAATGGTTGCCTGCTGCAATGGTAGCACCTACCCCTGTGTCTGCTCTTTTACATGCTGTAGCAGTTGTAAAAGCTGGTGTTTTTACCATGTTGTTAATATTGACAAATGTATTTGGAATTGATTTTTTGTCAAAAACAGGGGCATCTAACTGGTTAGTTTGGTTGGCCTCTTTTACACTACTTACAACAAGTATAATTGCAATTTATAAAGATGATATAAAAGCAAGATTAGCCTATTCAACTATAAGTCAACTGTCATACATAACATTAGGAGGAGCACTAGCTTCATCGATGGCTACTCAAGGGGCGACTTTACACATCATTACGCATGCAGCAGGTAAAATTACTTTATTCTTTGTAGCAGGTGCCATTTATGTTGGAGCAAAAATGTCTAAAATTTCTGAATTAAATGGTCATGGTAAATCAATGCCCTTAATCTTTTTAGCCTTTTTCGTAGGATCTTTGTCTATTATTGGTGTGCCTCCAATGGGAGGTTCATGGAGTAAGTTTTTTTTGATGCTAGGTGCAGCTGAAAGTGGATACATAACAGTAATAGCAGTTTTTTGTATTTCAACAATTCTTAATGCATATTATTTAATGGAAATTCCTGCCAGAGCTTTCTTTTTTAAAAAGGAAAGAGAAGTTAAAATAAAGATACCAATATTAATAACAATACCTACATTAATAACGTGTTTTTTAACTATTTTACTTTTCTTTTTTATAGAACCATTTGAAAATTTAACTTCCATTATGGTGAGTAAATTATGAAGGCTTTAATTAAAAAATTTGGAAAAATAAATTCCAGTGTTTTATTATTATGTATTATATTTTTAGTTTTAGAGCTAATTGGCCATAGACATGGTGAGACATCAATAGAAGATTTCACATTTTTCCCGGCTTTTTTTGGTTTTTTATCATGCATAATAATCTTTAAAATCGGTGTGAGCTTGAGGTCGTTTTTAATGAAAGATGAGGATTATTATGATAAGTAATTTTCCTCCAGGATTTATAATGATTATTGGGGCATTATTGATCCCTTTTTTACCTCATATGATCAGACAAATTTATATGATGGTATTAGTCTTAATTTCTGCATATTCATTAACCCTTGGATTTGGGATCCATTCCACTATAAATGTAATGGGTTTTGATTTTATTTTGTTTCAATCAGATTCACTTACACTACCATTTGCTATAATTTTTCATATAGCAGCTGCACTTAACGTGATATATGGTGCCCATGAAAAACAATGGAAACAACACGTTTCTATTATGAGCTATAGTGGCGCAGCAATAGCAGCAGTGCACGCAGGAGACTTGTTTACACTGTTTGTCTGGTGGGAAGCAACAGCTTTTACATCTGTTTTTTTAATATTAGCTGGTAATACTTATAGATCTTACCGATCAGCATTTAGATATATATTAATCCAAGTTACATCCGGTATGTTTTTACTTGCTGGAGCTATTATATTGCTTATTAACGATGGAAGTGCGCTACTCACCAAATTTGATATTAACTCTTTATACGGACAATTGATTTTTATTGCTTTTGGAATAAAAGCAGCATTTCCACTTTTAAATGGTTGGTTACAGGATTCTTATCCTGAGGCATCTGAAATAGGTACAGTTGCCCTTTCCACTTTTACAACTAAGTTAGCAATTTTTTGTTTTGCAAAATGTTTTGCAGGAACTGAGCTTTTAATTGTAATAGGCGCTATTATGACTTTTTATCCGATATTCTTTGCTGTAATCGAAAATGATTTAAGAAGAGTATTAACATATAGCCTAAACAACCAACTCGGTTTTATGATAGTTGCAATTGGAATAGGAACTGAATTAGCAATAAACGGTGCTGTGGCACACGCTTTTGCCCATATATTATATAAAGGACTTCTTTTTATGGGTATGGGAGCCGTTCTTTTCAGAGTAGGTACATGTAAAGCTTCAGAGCTAGGTGGATTGTTTAAATATATGCCAATAACCGCGGTGTGCACTATAATAGGAGCAATTTCCATATCTGCCTTTCCATTGTTCAGTGGCTTTGTTGCAAAGTCTTTAATAATGTCTGCACTTGGAAAAGAAGGCTTGGTTTTAGTTTACTTTATGCTTCTTTTTGCTTCTGCAGGAGTACTACACCATTCGGGAATTAAAATACCATTTTTCGCTTTTTTTGCTCATGAAAGTGGTATTAAAACTAAAGAAGCACCTCTTAATATGATTATTGCGATGGTAATAGCTTCTGCATTATGCATTTTAATAGGCATATTTCCTTCCACTTTTTATCAAATTTTACCATATGAAATTAATTATCAGCCATATGATTTCAGTCATGTTGTAGGACAGTTGCAACTCCTAACGTTTGCGGCTTTTGCTTTCATATGTTTATGGCATTTCAAAATATATCCACCAGAGTTAAACTCTACAGTTTTAAATAGTGACTGGGTTTATAGAAAAATGATACCTGGAGTGTTAATACCACTCTTAAAATTAGTAGAGAGAATGAACCAAAAGTTTGAGGAAGTTATAGTGATTTCATTTTCTAAAACAAAAATTTTGTTATCAAATACTATGATAAAAAATAAAGTTTTTGACAGAGAAGTTGGTTCAGATACATTAATCGTTATTCAAATATTTACTATTTTCTTAATTTTAATTTTTATAGGTCAGTTTTTTTATAAATAATAATTAAATTAATCTTCAATTTAGCGTTCTATTTAATTATAATTCTCGCTAGATTAAATTTTTATAATTAAGTAATTAAATAGTTAATTATTTATTTTGTTAAATAAACAAAAGGAAATTAAATGAAAAAAAATAAAAGAGATTTACCTGCTGGCGTTCCAGAGGAAAATGTATATGAGAATACCCATATTTTACTGTATGTTTTCTATGCCATTGCTTTAGCTAGTGTGGTTTTATTACTGGTAAATCAATAATTGAACGACCTATCAATATATCAAGAAAAAATACTAAGTCTTGCTGCTGAAAATAAAAAAAGTAATGCAATAGAGGATTATAATCGATCATTTGAAGTCAAAAACCCTATGTGCGGAGATGAGGTTAAAGTACGTTTAAAACTTATAAATAACCAAATAGAAGACATATCAGCCATTGTTCGAGGATGTGCTCTTTGTGAGGCATCTGCAGGATTGGTTGTGAAGTTATTCAAAAATAAAGAAATGCCAAGCGAAAAACTAACAGAAGAATTTCTGAGTTGGCTAAATAGTTCTGATCAAGAAATGCCAAAAACACTGCCAATAGAGATGGATATTTTTAAACCTATTAGAGAGATAAAAAACAGACATAAATGCATAACTATGCCTTTTGAGGCTACTGTAAAATCAGTAAAAAGATAAATAGAATTTAGTCAGGTGAAACTGAATGTTTTCCAAACCATATTATAGCTCCGACTAAAACAATTGGATATAATATTAATAATATAACACCTACATCTGGATTCATTTAATAAGCCTTTATAATTTGAATTGTTGTACTATATTAATAATATATTATGTAGAAATAACAACTATTAATATTTAATATTAAATCAATTATAAATCTGAAGGCCTTATTAATGAATAATAGAGAAGTAATGGAATATGATGTAGTTATAGTAGGAGCAGGTCCATCTGGACTAAGTGCAGCCATTAAACTCAAACAGTTAAGCAAGGAAAACAATAAAGATTTATCAGTTTGCGTTATCGAAAAAGGTTCAGAAGTTGGCGCTCATATTGTATCGGGTGCAGTAATTGAAACAAAAGCTCTAGACGAACTTATACCTGATTGGCAAACAAAAAACTCTCCTCTTAAAATAAAAGCTACTAACGATAAATTTTTATACTTAACAGAGACAAAATCATATAAGTTACCTACACCTCCGCAGATGCATAATAAAGGTAATTATATTATTAGTTTAAGCGACTTTACAAAGTGGTTAGCTGAACAAGCAGAAGCCCTTGAAGTTGAGATTTATCCAGGTTTTTCTGTATCGGAGATTTTGTTCAACGAACAAGATAAAGTAATTGGTGTTGCCACTTGTGATATGGGTAGATTAAAGGATGGAACGGAAGGTCCTAACTTTGAACAAGGTATAGAGTTACATGCCACACAAACAATATTCTCAGAGGGGTGTAGAGGGCATTTAGGAAAAATTTTAATGAAAAAATTTGACCTTAATAAAGATAATTCGCCTCAAACTTATGGAATTGGAATAAAAGAACTTTGGGAAGTTTCACCAGAGAATAGTAAACCTGGAAGTATTTTGCACACAACTGGGTGGCCCTTAAAAACAGATACTTATGGAGGTTCATTTCTATATCATTTAGATAATAACAAAGTGTCAATTGGTTTTGTAATTGGCTTAGATTACAAAAATCCTTATCTATCTCCATATATGGAATTTCAACGTTTTAAGCATCATCCTGAAATAAAAAAAATTCTTGAAGGCGGAAGAAGAATAAATTACGGGGCAAGAGCTCTTAATGAAGGTGGTATTCAATCTTTACCAAAATTAACTTTCCCAGGAGGGATGCTAACTGGATGTGAAGCTGGATTTCTTAATGTTCCTAAAATAAAAGGAACTCACCTTGCAATGAAATCAGGAATGATTGCCGCTGATGCAATATTTGAAAATATCGGAAAAAAAGAGGAGGTAGACAATTACCAAAACTTAATTAAGAAAAGTTGGTTATGGTCCGAATTATACAGTGTAAGAAACATTAGGCCGTCATTTAAGTGGGGATTCTGGAAGGCAATAGTTTATAGTGCCATAGACACATATATATTTAGAGGCAAAGCTCCTTGGACTTTAGATCATCATGGAACAGATCATCAAAGTCTTGAGAACAAAAGCAAACATGAAAAAATCAATTACCCAAAACCCGATAATGTTATTAGTTTTGATAGATTAACCAATGTATCTTTTTCAGGAACTAATCACGAAGAAAATCAACCAAGTCATCTTACTCTCAAAAATGAAGCGGTCCCCATAAACATAAATCTAGAACTTTATGACAACCCTGAGACAAGATATTGTCCAGCAGGTGTATATGAAATTGTTACAAGTGATAATAAGCCTAAATTACAGATTAATGCTCAAAATTGTGTTCACTGCAAGACTTGTGATATTAAAGACCCAACTCAAAATATTAATTGGGTCACTCCTCAGGGTGGTGGTGGACCTAATTACCAAGGTATGTAATTTTATCAAAATTATTTTATTAGACATAAATAAGCACTTTAAGTTAACATGATAAGTAATTCGGGGTGTTTAATTTGAACCAGTCAGTCATAGGTATTTTATGGATGGTAGTAACTACGATTTTATTTGTAGGAGTAACTGCTACTGTAAGATATTTGGAAGGTGAAGTGCCCGCTCCTCAAGCAGCTTTCCTTAGATATGCAATTGGCACACTGCTTTTAACACCTTCGCTTATATCCCTTGCTAAATTTAGACCTGAAAAACGACTGCTTCAAAAGTTTATTTTAAGAGGCTTAGTTCACTCAATAGGAGTAACTTTATGGTTTTACGCTATGTCTGTGATGCCAGTTGCAGAAGTAACTGCAATTGGTTTTTTAACTTATATTTTTGTTTCAATTGGTGCATGCATTTTTTTAAAAGAAAGGCTGCATAAACATAGGTTAACAGCTATTTTATTTTCTTTTGTTGGAGCTATAATTATATTAAGGCCCGGTTTTAAAATAATTGAAAATGGTCAAATAGGAATGCTAATGGCAACTGTAGTATTTACAGCTTCATATTTAATAGCAAAGGTAGTTTCTAAGGAACGCTCTTCATCTGAAATTGTTGCTATGTTATCTATATTTACAACTATTTTTCTAATACCTACGGCTATTTACAGCTGGGAACCTCTGTCACTTAAAGCCATTTTGATTTTAACATTTACTGCTTTAATTGCTACTCTTGGCCATATAACAATGACAAAAGCTATAAAAGCGGCTCCTATGGTAGTTACACAACCTATTTTATTTCTCCAACTTGTTTGGGCTTCAATTGTTGGTTTGTTTATATTCAGTGAAAAATTTGACCCTTTTGTAATCTTAGGTGGAACTATAATTATGATATGCGTTTGTTATGTATCTTACAGAGAACATAAATTGGGTAAAAAAATAACTAGTGATGCTCTACAAAAGGTAATTTAAGGTAATTAATAGTATTGCTCCTATAAATGTTAAACAACCAGTAGCAAAAAGATTTGGCCCTAAAACTAACTTAGAAATATGTAGTCTAAAATTTTCTGCAGTAGTCAGTACAGATAATGATGTAAAACTAGTAGCTGTACCAGCACACCACCCAATCAAATGAGCCTGCATCAAAAATGCAGCTTCCCATAATGATAATAGTGGTCCAAATAAAGATAAAATTGGAGCAGAAGTAATTATAGGATGTATACCTGTTAAACCAAAGATCCATACTATTAGGGGAAGAAGAATTATCATTGCCCAAAAAGGAAAATTATTTCCTATATTATTTGACATAAAATTTTGAATCTCAGCAGAACCGCTCAAAATAGATCCTAAAAACATTGAAACTGATATCAATAACATCTCATCACCAGATTTTAATATTAAGTTATTCAAATTACTTATTATTGATTTAATAGTTTCAGGTCTTCTCAACATCTGAACGATAACTAAAACTGGTACAACGATAACTATTGCGTTTAACGCTGTCTTATCAAAAATTTGACCAACTGCTAATACAGATATAGATAAGATTAAAAGTCTAGGGAAAATTGGCTTTACACAGGAAATAGCTTCAATAAGATAATTTAAGGTAAACTTACCAATTAAAAACCTCATGCTTATTAAATTAAATAATAATGCTACTAGCAAACCGAAAATAATTCCCAACCATGCAGATTGACTAGGTAAATATAGTTGTCCAACAGCAAAACTAACGAAAAAGGGTGACCATAAAACTGCCGTATTCATTCCTCTGATAGCTGCTTCTCCTGATGATTGTCTCATTTTATATTTTGCATTTTTGGGAATTACTGAAGATAAGAGAGGAAATGTACCAATGTTTATTACACCACCAAGAACATGAGATGTAACCTGAATACCAGATAAAATTTTAGTTGAAACTAAATTAGAAAGTAGGTTTTGTGTTTTCGCCACAGAAGGCATTGTTATTGCGGTTGATCTAAGTAACCATAAGCTAGGTAGAAAAGCTGAAAAAATGATAAAAAAATTACCTGCCTTCCAAAGGCTTTCTTCACTTGGTAGGTCTTTTAAAATTAAATATGTTGCAGAAAATAAAACACATATGATTATTTTTGTAGTGAACCTAGAAAAAATAAACATTATTAACAATAGTAACGCATATAATACTATTATAAAAAAATTATAATTTATTCCAAAGTTGAAACCGTAGACAATTGGTAAAACAGCTAACCAACAAAAGATTGTTAAGATCAATTTTATTATCATAAATTATTTATTTCTTAAGAGTAATTTCTTTTCCAAGAACACTCGGAAATGAACCGTTTTTGTGGGTATTTTTTAATTTTAAGAGCCTTTTATAAGCCCAAGATGGATAATTTTCAGTCTTTCGGATCTTGAGATTAACATTAATTAAAACTTTCTCAGCCACAGCAATAACCTTATCTTTATTTTGAGAAAAAATATCTAGGCATAAATGCATTCTCTTTTCATCACAGTCTACGACTAATAACCTTACGTTAAATTTTTCATCTAAACTCATTTCATTAAGGTAATGATAATGTGCTTGAAGAACAAAAGGTCCTTGTTTGTTTACTAGTGCATGCGTTTCTCCAATACCAAGAGTATCTTCAAGAAAAATATCTAAAGATTTATCAAAAGCTAAAGTATAAAAAGCAACATTCATATGTCCATTGTAATCTATCCAATCACCTATAACTTGTTTTTCAGGGAGAATTATTGGAGTATCATATGGACCGTCATATCCTTTATTATTTATTATTTTTTTAACCAATTTATAATATTCTTTAAGTTATTTTTTGGACAAGATCTTTGTTGCCTCTTCAATTCCCTTTATACTTAATGGAACCATCTTGTTAGAGAAAATTTCTTTTATAATATTTGTTGATTGTGAGTAATTCCAATGTTTTTCTTGGGTTGGGTTTATCCAAACATTTGAAGGCCATTGTGCAATAGCTCTTTCTAACCAAACTTGTCCTGCTTCTTGATTAAAATGTTCATTTGCTCCCCCTTCAACTAAAATCTCATAAGGGCTCATAGAAGCATCACCAACAAAGATACATTTATACTCTTTTCCATAAGTTCTAAAAATTTCTCTTGTAGAAAATTGTTCTTTCCATCTTCTAGAATTATTTTTCCAAACACCCTCATAAAGACAATTATGGAAATAGAAGAATTTCAGGTTTTTAAATACATTTTTTGCTGCTGAAAATAAATTTTCTACTTGCCTTATATAATCATCCATTGACCCACCAACATCTAAAAAAAGAAGTATTTTTATAGAATTTTCTCTTTCTTGTCTTGTTTTAACATCTAGGTAACCATTTTTGGCAGAATGTGTTATGGTTTCATCAAGATCTAGTTCTTCTTCAACGCCTGTTCTAGCCCAATGTCTTAATCTTTTTAAAGCAACTTGCATTCCTCTTGTATCTAATTCTCTTGTGTCATCAAAATCTCTAAATATACGCTTATCCCATACCTTAACAGCTTTTCCTTGCCCCCTTCTATCTTGACCAATTCTTATTCCTTCAGGATTATAACCATATGCCCCAAAAGGTGATTTTCCAGCAGTGCCTATCCATTTATTTCCACCTTGATGGCGTTTTTCCTGTTCTTTCAGTCTTTGCTCAAGAGTTTTCATTAATTCATCAAAGCCACCTAAAGCCTTGATGTCTTCCATTTCTTGTTTTGAGAAATGCTTATCCAACATCTTTTGCACCCATTCTTTGGGCACATTTAAGTGATCAAGAATATCATCTAATTTAATAGACTCTATCCCTTTAAAATATTGACCAAATATTACATCAAATCTATCTATCAACCTCTCATCTTTGATTAGACTAGTCCGTGCTAAATAATAAAATTTATTAATATCATACTCGATAAAGTCTAATTTTATAGATTCTAAAAATGTGAAAAATTCATTAAGAGATACTGGTATTCTAGCGTTTTTTAATTTGAAAAAAAATTCCAAAAACATTTTTTTAACGATTTCCTCTAGCCATAAAAGCAATTCTTTCGAACAAATGGATGTCCTGTTCATTTTTTAGCAGAGCACCATGAAGTTTTGGTAGTAAATCTTTTCCATCACTTTTTAAATCTAAAGGGTTAATATCCTCAATCAACAGAAGTTTTATCCAGTCAAGAGCCTCTGAAGTCGAAGGTTTCTTTTTTAATCCCGGGACATCTCTAATTTCAAAAAATCTGTTTAAAGCGCTCTGTAATAACGATTTTTTAATTTCAGGAAAGTGAACGTTCACAATTTTCTTTAGTGTTTCTATATCAGGAAATTGAATATAATGAAAAAAACATCTTCGAAGAAATGCCTCTGGTAATTCTTTTTCATTATTAGACGTAATAATTACTATAGGTCTTTTATTGGCTTTAATAATTTGGTTTGTTTCATAAACATAAAATTCCATTTTATCTAATTCTTGTAAAAGGTCATTTGGAAATTCAATGTCAGCCTTGTCAATTTCATCTATTAGAAGGACAGATCTTTCACTAGTTTCAAAAGCATTCCAAATTTTACCTTTTTTAATATAATTTCCAATATCTTCAATTTTCTTATCGCCAAGTTGACTATCCCTTAATCTACTTACAGCATCATACTCATATAATCCTTGCTGAGCCCTAGTAGTTGATTTAATATTCCACTCTATGATACTTAAACCAAGACTTTCAGAAATTTGTCTAGCTAGTTCTGTTTTACCTGTACCGGGCTCTCCCTTTATCAAGAGAGGTTTTTCAAGTGTTATAGCTGCATTAACAGCTATATTTAAATCATCAGTAGATATATAGTTACTTGTTCCTTCAAATTTCATAGAATTAAAATCTCCTAAAGCTTTATTCAAGCATTAAATTTTATTTTTCACAGCTTTTATGTATTCGGGACTGACTTCACAACAACCTCCAATTATTGAAGCATTATTTTTAATAAAGCTCAACATATCTTCAACAAACTTGTCTAAACTAAAATCTTTTCTTTTGTTTAGTAATGAGACATCATTTGTTTCGTTTAAAAAGTTTACAGTTTCAAAACCATTTGGCAATGCACCAAAGGGTTTTGAAAACTTCCTCATTATTTCGATTGATTTGTGAATAGCTTCAGGTGGAGCGCAATTTATAAGAAAAGAATCAACTGAAGAATTATCAAATTCTTTTAAGGCATCTTCTAGTTTTTCTCCAGATCTTAATAATCCACCATCTTCTTCTTTTACACAAAAACTTAGCCAAACTTTTTTATCAGAATTTAGTGCTATCTCAGTAACTATGTTAGCTTCTTCTAAAGAGCAAACAGTTTCACAACAAAAAATATCAACAAATGGTTCTTGAAGGTCAACAATCCTTTTATAGGTGTCTTTTGCATCTTCCTTTTCCAGTCCTATAGACGTTTTGTAACTCATTACTAGAGGAGGAAGACAACCTAATAATTTTATTTTCTTATCTGATTTAGATAAGTTGATTGCTTCAGTAGCAGCCCTAATAGCACTATTTTGAAGGTTTACAAACATATCTTCTAAATTATGTCTTTTTAACTTTTGAGGTGTAATACTGTAAGAATTTATTGTTATTGCTTCCGCACCTGATTGTATAAAATCTTTATGAAGATCAACAACCAAATCATAGTTATCTAACATAACCCTTGCTCCCCAAAGACCGTCAGGTTTAATCTTAGATCTATGAATTAATTCTTGCCCCATTCCTCCATCTATTAAAAAGACATTATTTTTATTCATAATTCTCCTACTTATTTTCTTTCTTCTTTACTTTTATTAAAAAAATCAATGGAATTGATAAAAAACCCACCCATGCATAAAGCTTAAATGCATCTATATATCCAACCATTAAACTTTGTCTATTTAATTCGTTAGTTAACTTTGCAATATTTAAATTA
Organism: alpha proteobacterium SCGC AAA536-G10; assembly: GCA_000384615.1. Classification (GTDB taxonomy): domain Bacteria; phylum Pseudomonadota; class Alphaproteobacteria; order Puniceispirillales; family Marisalimonadaceae; genus Marisalimonas. Next base: position 48,766 of record ARQU01000004.1, read on the forward strand.
TCAAGTGTCTCTATTATATCGTTAAAATTTATCCCTTCATTCCATAATGAAACCATAGCTCCCATTTCTTCAAAATTAATTTGACCCATATGAAGTACTACGGCAACACTTACTGAAATGAAAAAACTAGATCCTATATTTCTTATTAAGTGAAACATAGCAGTTGCCTCACCATGAAATTTATTTGATAAAGTTGCAAAACATATAACACTTACTGGTGGCCAAGTCAGCCCCACACCAAGACCTTGAACTAAACTAGCCCACGCAATATTTGAAAAAGTCATATTAATGTCAAATGTGGACATGTACAGACCTGAAACTGCTTGTATACCAAAACCAAAAAATATAATAATCCTAGGATCTATGCGACTAGTTATAGCTATTATCGCAAAACCAATGAAGGTTCCTATCCCTCTAATACCTAGTATAATTCCTATAACCGATTGTGGATACCCCCTCAATTCTTGAAGTAAAGGTGGAAAAATTACCATCGGTACAAAGTTTAACATACCAAAGAAAAATATTAGAATTAAACCGACAGTATAATTTCTATCTTTAAATATACTTAAATTTATAAATGGCTTTTTTGTTGTCAGGCTATGAGTGATAAAAATATAAAAGCCAATAATTGCCACTCCAAATTCAATTATGGTCTCAGTACTATCAAACCAACTATTTCTTTCTCCTCTATCAAACATTATTTGCAAAGCGGCCACGCTACATGCCAAAGCTAAAAAACCAATCCAGTCTAGAGACAGTCCTCCTTGAACAGGTTTTTTAGGAACAGTAATCATAACGGCAAATAACGCACAAAAACCAAATGGGACTAAGGTGTAGAAAATCCATCGCCAATTTAGTAATTCTCCTAAATAACCTCCAATAGTTGGAGCAATTACTGGTCCCAAAATAGTACCCATTCCCCAAACAGCCATTGCGAGCGAAATTTGTCTTTTTGGAAATATTGCTAGAACTAAAGTTTGTGAAAGAGGAGGAAGAGGAGCCCCAAAAACTCCTTGTGCAACTCTAAAGAAAACTATTTCTTCAAGAGAATTAGACATTCCACAGAATATCGAAGATATTATAAAACCAAGAACGCTGAAAATAAGTATGGTCCGAATTTGTATTCTAGAAGAAAGCCATCCTGCAAAAGGAGTAAAGATAGCTGTGGCAACAATATTACCAGTAACAACCCAAGAAATTTGATCTTGAGTGGCTCCCATTGCTCCTCTCATATCAGATAATGCAATTGACGCAATCGTTACGTTCATAGCATATAGCATAGTTACAAAGGTTGCAGTGGCTAGAATGAACCATTTAAATGATGAATTTGTTTCTGATATTAAAGGTTTCAATTAAAACTCAAAACATTTTAAAAAAACTAGAAAAAGGTCTAATTAATAGAGGTACTTCACCTTCGTATTTAGTATCAATTGTGACAGAAACTGACATCCCAACACGAAGATTTCTATTAATATTAGTTTCTTTTGTTCTTTTTTTATTCAAATCAGATATAGACAGCCTTACAGGAATTCTTTGAACAACTTTAACCCAGTTTCCAGAAGAATTTTGTGGTGGTAGAATTGAAAACTCTGCCCCAGTGGCAGGACTTATGCTTTCAACTTGAGCATTCCATTCGCTATTAGGAAATGAGTCAGGTGTAAACAATGCTGATTGACCAACTTTTATGTTAGTTAAATCTGTTTCTTTTAAATTAGCTTCTAACCAAGCTTTTTTTTCGTCAACTATAGCAAAAAGAATTTTACCAACATCTATATATTCGCCTTCTTCAAGGTTCATTTGTGCGATTATTCCATCTTGTTCAGCAAAAACAGTAGATTTGTTAATATCAAATTTTATTTGGTTAAACTTACTTAATTGCTTTAAGTAAAGAGGATGCTCTTTAGTTTTGATATTTTTATCATTAAGTAATGTTGTTAATATAGTTTTAGCTTTTTGTTTTGCTAATTCAAGTTCACTTTTAGCTATGTTATATTCATAAGTTACTTCTTCAATTTTACTATTTATTTTGATACTTTTAAGAGATTTAAGAGCTGAGTTGTATAAATATTCTGTTCTTTCTATATCCGTGTTAATTTTAGATGAATTTAACTCCTCAAAAGCTAGATTGTATAAATGTTTAACCTCCTGCAATTTGCTTTTTAGTCCAACACCTTTGTCGACTAATAATCTAATTCTATCTAGTTCAATCTTTTTAAATTTTAATTTTTCCTCAGCTAACTTTATATTGACTTTATAAGAACGCTTTAAACGTTTCAGATCTGTATAATAAAAATTTACCTTTTCTTGCGCTAATTCAGTATCTACTTTTAAAATATTTTTTATACGATTAATCTCAGATGAAAAATAAACAATTTTTTCATTAGCTAAATTTATTTGTTGCTGAGCTTCTTTATATTTAGCTTTAATATTTTCTATTTCCTGAAACGTATTGCTCAAAATTTCTTTCTGTTCAGCAAGATCCAAATTTAATTTTGCAACATCAATTTTGAAAAGTTTTTCACCTTTTGAAATTTTCTGGTTATTTTTAATATATACCTTATCAATTCTTCCAGAAATCTCTGACTGAATAGAAACTATTGGTGCTTTTATATATGCATTTTCAGTATTAATATACCTTCCTAGAGAATAAAAATAACCTAAAGTTAATAAAATTATTAATGAGGGAAACAAAACTAATAATACAAATCTTTTGATATTATTGGTATTTCTAGAATTATTTTTGTTTTCTATTTTATTTTCCATTTAGGCTTTTTTCCTCAATTTAAATCTTAGAAGTTAAATCTTTTTTTAAGATTTGAAGTATGGCTTTTAATTTATTAAGATCTTTATCCGTTAATATAGATAATGATTCACTTCTGTATTCTGCAGCTTTGTCTCTCATAGAAGATATAAGTGGTTTAATAGTTTCAGATAAATAAATATTTTTTGTGCGACGGTCTTTGTTTTCATTTTTTCTAATTACCCACCCTTTTTTTTCCATGCGGTCTAAAAGTCTACTTAATGGTGCCTTTTCCATATCCATAAGAATTGCAAGTTCTGATTGATTGATACCGTCTTTAAAAAATAAGTAAGTTAACAACCACCATTGAGACCTAGTAAGTCCAATTGAAGCCATTTGACGGTCATAAAGAACTCTGAGTAATCGAGCTACATCATGAATTAACAAACCTATATTTTCTTCAAATATTTCTTTCAAAACTTAACCTTTTAAAATCTAGTTTCCTAGTAAACTATTTAGTTAACATATTTACTAATATAAAAAAAGGTAAAATTTATTTTAATATGTTTTGTCTAAATTTTATTTTTGCTTGAGATGCATTCCAATTTCTAGAATATTGAGGTGGTCTTGATTGATTAACTTTTAGGAGTATAAAAGTAGGTCCATTAAAATCATTATTGACTAAAGTTGTTGCTTTTAACAAGTTATCTTCATTATTTATAGTCATAGTATTAGGAAAACCACATCCTTGTGCAACAACATCTAAATCAACACCCAATCCAGTATGTGACTTTTGACCACCCGTCTCTAAATATAATGCATTGTCTACACAAATTATAATGAGGTTTTTTGGTTTCATCGTAGCAACTGTAGCTAAAGAGCCCATAGACATTAGAACGTCACCATCACCTGAAACACAAAGAATTGTGTCATTAGGCCTTGCCAAAGCTAAACCTAAGGAAGTTGGAATAGCACCTCCCATCGCTCCTCCGAACAAGAACGTATTCGGGCTTTCTTTAGTTAAAAATCCAATATCTTTTGCAGTCCCAGCTAATCCTGAAATTATGAGAAATCTATCAGTATCACCTAATAATTTTGGAATTGCTTTTTTTCTATCTAATGAATTCATATTTAGTTTTTTACCTAAAAAGCTTTAGCACCTATTAATTTTTGAGACAGTAAAACTGCAACAGATCTTTCAGATTTAAAAACCATAGTAAGAGCAGCTTTTATAGTTTTTTCAACATCATATTCACTATCAATTTTTAGACAATTTATTCCTATTGATTTTAACGCTGGGATGACAGCTTGCCCCATAGCATATTGCCAAGGATTACCTTCTCCAAACTCTCCCCTCATTGTTACAATTGTTAAAAAAGGGAATTGTCCATGATTAATTAGTGACAGTTGATTAATACAATTTCCAACTCCACTACTTTGCATCAACAAAACTGACTTCAAACCACCTAGATAAGATCCTGCTGCAATACCAATTCCTTCTTCTTCAGAAGTAAGAGGAACTGCAGTAATCAAGTTATCTTCTATAGCATTATTTATTAATATTTTATGACCAGCATCTGGTACATAACTAAATATTTTAATTTCTTCACTTTTTAATATTCTGAAAATATTATTTTGCCAGTTCATTTTTTTATATTTTCTTAACTTAATAAGTCAAACTTACTTTTATTATTTAAAATATATTTGAATCATAAGTAAATATAAATTTAATTTTGATACACTCTAGCTGCACTAAATTTTAACTCAGGAATTTTTCCTATAGGATCTAAATCTGAATTGGTTAAAATATTTGCCGCAGCCTCTTTAAAACAAAAAGGTAAAAATATCATACCAGGAAGAAGATCATCATCATGTCTTATTTTAATGCTTATTTTACCTCGCCTAGTTTCAATTATAACTGATTTATTTAAATTAAGATTATAAAAATTACTATCCACCTTATTCATGAAAATCATAGGATCTGGCTCAAGTTCATTTAATACTAACGCTCTTCTCGTCATTGTTCCCGTATGCCAATGTTCTAACAATCTTCCAGTAGATAAAATTAATGGAAAGTCACTGTTCAATTCATCATTTGGATTAATTAAATTTACAGGGATAATTTTAGCTAAATTATTAGAAGTTGGAAAACCATTAGTAAATATAATATCTTCTCCTGGAATTAATTCACTCTTAACAGGGTAGGTGACATGATTATCTTTTTCTAATCTTTCCCAAGAAATATTATCTAATGAAGGCATAATTAATTTCATTTCATCAAAAATATCTTTAGGAGATTTATAATCCCAACCCAATCCCATTCTTTTTGCAATTTCCTGAATAATCCACCAATCTTGTCTAACTTCTTTTGGTGGTTCTACCACGGCCCTACCAATTTGAACTTGTCTGTTAGTATTAGTATAAGTGCCAGTTTTCTCAGCGTGTGCAGATGCTGGTAATATTATATCTGCATTCCAAGCAGTCTCTGTCATGAAAATATCTTGAACAACTAAGTGTTCTAATTTTGCAAGTGCTTTTCTTGAATGTATTTGATCTGGATCAGACATAGCAGGGTTTTCACCCTGAACATACAAGCCTTTAATTTTTCCTTGAGAGATTTCTTTAATAATTTCAACTACAGTTTTACCTTCATTAGGATCTAAATTAGTATCCCAAAAACTTTCCATTTTTGATTTATTTGTTTGTTTATTTACAGTATAATAATCAGGATAAGCCATGGGTATAAGACCTGCATCTGAAGCTCCCTGGACATTATTTTGTCCCCTCAACGGGTGAAGTCCTGTTCCTGGTTTGCCAAGATGTCCTGTTATTAAAGCTAAGTTTATCAATGAAAATGCATTCTGCGTTCCATGGACATGTTGTGAAATACCCATACCCCAAAAAATAATAGATGATTTTGATTTTGCATATATTCTTGCAACATCTCTAATTATATCCTGATTTATTCCACATAATTTCTCCATCATAGTAGGATTAAATTTCTCAATTTCTTTTTCTAAAAGAGTAAATCCCTCAGTATGATTTTTGATATAATCTTTATTAATTAAGTTTTCTTTAATTATTGTATGTATAATGGCATTTAATAATGCTAAATCCTGTCCTGGATTAAATTGTAAATGATGAGTCGCATATCTAGATAGGTTTTGTCGTCTAGGATCCATAATAATTAATTTTGAGCCATTTTTAACAGCTTGCTTCAAATATGAGGCTGCAACAGGGTGGTTTTGTTCCGGTCGTGCACCTATTAAGATTATGCATTCAGTATCCTTAACAGCAGTAAATGGTGCTGTTACAGCAGCAGAACCTACTGATTGTAGTAATGCAGCGACAGATGATGCATGACAAAGACGAGTACAGTGATCTACATTGTTTGTTTGAAAACCAGTTCTTATTAATTTTTGAAATATGTAAGCTTCTTCATTCGATCCTTTTGCAGAACCAAAACCAGCTAATGCGTTTTCATTATTTTTTAAAATTTTAGAAAAATTATGTGATGCTTGGTTAAGAGCTTCTTCCCAAGAAGCTTTTCTAAAATATTTATAAATATTTTTTTCATCAATAGATAAATCCCATGACTTTGTTTTTTGAGTTATTCTAATAAGAGGTTCTTTTAGTCTAACTGGACTACTTATATAGTCATATCCAAAACGACCTTTAATGCACAATCGGTTTTCATTTGCAGGGCCTTCGTAGCCATCGACGGCCATTATGGAATTATCTTTAACACTTACCAATGTTTGACAACCAACACCGCAAAATGGACACAAACTCTTAATTTTTTTGTCAGGATAAACTGTTTGGTTATTATCGTCATTAACCAAAGAAGTTTCAATAAGAGCACCCGTAGGACAGGCTTGGACACATTCTCCACAGCCAACACAACTACTTTCTCCCATTAAAGCATTTGTATCAAATACGGGATAACTATTTGCTCCTCTTCCAGACATGCCTAACACATCATTTACCTGGACATCTCTACATGCCCTAATACACAAACCGCATTGTATACATGCGTCTAAGGCAACCGTCATAGCAGGATGACTGTTATCAGTCTTAGGGACTGTGTCAGAGTTTTTAGGAGTAAATCTAGAGGAGCTAATTTGATTTATGTTAAGTGTATTCCAAAAGTGATCCTCTTGATATGTTTTCTGTTTTATTTTTGGTTGATCAGTTAAAAGTAATTCTAGTACTAATTTTTGGGACCTTTCTACTTTTGAATTGTTAGTAAAAACTTCCATTCCATCCATAGGCTTTCTTATACAAGAAGCGGTTAATGCTTTTTCACCCTTAATTTCTACAACACAGGCTCTACAATTACCATCGGGTTTATATCCAGTTTTTCCATTATGACAAAGATGAGGGATGACTTTACCATGTCTTTTAGAAACGTCCCATATTGTCTCATTGTTATTGGCAATAACAGGCTCGCCATTGAGAAAAAAAGATACTTTTTCAGCCATTACTTTTAATCTCTTCACTAAAATACTTGATACTTGACTTTATTGGATTAGTTGCCGCCTGACCCAATCCACATATAGAAGAACTTTCCATAACCTCACACAGATCTTCTAAAAGAGAAATATCCCAATCACGTGTTTCCATAATTGAAGCTGCCTTTTCACAACCAACCCTACAAGGTGTACATTGACCGCAACTTTCTGATTTAAAAAATTCAATCATATTTAAAGCAACATCCTTAATTTTGTCTTTATCAGATAAAATAACTACAGCAGCAGATCCTATAAATGTATTAAATTCATTTAATGTATCAAAATCTAATGGGACGTTACATATAGAAGCCGGTAAAAGGCCTGATGATGCTCCTCCAGGTTGATAAGCTTTAAATTTGTGTCCTTCAACCATTCCACCTGAAACTTCTATTATATCTAATATTGTAGAACCAGAGGGTAACAAATATAATCCTGGGTATTTTACTCGGCCAGATACAGAAAAACTTCGTAGTCCCATTCTATTGTTTTTTTTGACTTCTGTAAAAATCTGAGGCCCGTACCTTATTATTTTGGCTACCCAATAAAGTGTTTCAACATTATGAACTAAAGTAGGTTTTCCAAATATACCTGACTGACCTACATAAGGTGGTCTGTGCCTAGGTAACCCTCTTTTCCCTTCTATGCTCTCTATCATAGCGCTTTCTTCACCACAAATGTATGCTCCAGCACCCCTTCTAAGATCAAAGAACCCAATAGGAATAATTTTTGCCTCTTCAAGTTTTGTAATTTCTTTTTTCAAAATATGTAAAATTGCTGGATATTCATCTCTTATATAAATGAAACATTTTTCAGCCGATACTGCAATTGATGCCATTAAAGCGCCTTCTAAAAACATGTGAGGTTCTGTTTCTAGATAATGCTTATCTTTAAAAGTTCCTGGTTCACCCTCATCACCATTAACTGCTAAATATCTTGGACCAGGTTCTTTTGAAACAAGCTCCCATTTTTTTGCAGTTCTAAACCCTGCTCCTCCTAAACCTCTTAAATCTGCCTTTACAATATTTTCATACCAATTTTGTTTACCAGCTTTGATCTTAATAGTTTGTGCGTAACCACCTTTTTTGATATAATTTTCTAAAGTTTCATAATTAGGTATGTCTGGTTTATTTCTATTGTTTTTTATAGCTTGATCAACTTTTTCTAAATTTGCATTTTCAATATGATAATGACCAATTTCCAAAACTGGGGCAGAATTACATCTTCCCATACATGGAGCTCTAAGAACTCTTAAGTCTTGTCCTTGGTATTTTTTGGTTAAGTCATGTTCTAATTTTTTGGAGCCAAATAACTCACAAGAAAGGGAATTACAAACCCTTATGGTAGTTTTAGGTGGAGTTAATTCTCCATCTTTAATTATGTCAAAATGTGCATAAAATGAAGCTACTTCATAAACTTCAACACTACTTATGTTAAGTAGTTTAGCTAGTGAAATAAGGTTTTTTTCTGATAAAAATCCAAAGTGGTCTTGAATTAGATGCAAATGTTCAATTAATAAGTCTCGCCTCAATTCTAATGGAGATAGTAAATTCTTAAGAAATGAAATATCGTTTGATAAATCTATATCTTTACGAAAATTGTTTGATTTATTTTTTTTCATTTATTAATTAACCTAAGAAATGTCTATAATACACTGATCATAGGATCTTACAATCTGTTGTGCCTTCAACTTTACTTCTTCAATTAACATACCAGGTTTATAAAGGTTTGAACCCAAACCAAAAGCTGTAATATTCACTTGCAACCAACTTTTGAATTTACTTTCATTAATGCCACCAACAGCAATTGAAACAATATTTTTTGGAAGGACTGCAGATAAGGCTTTAAAATTATCTTCTTTTAATAATGAGGCTGGAAAAAACTTTAACCCATCAGCACCAGCATCCAAAGCATCAAAACATTCTGATGCTGTAAAAACTCCAGGGAAACTTAGCATATTTAGTTCTTTTGTTTTTCGTATAACTAAAGTATTCAAATTAGGAGAAACTATAATTTTTCCTCCTATTTCAGCTACTCGATAAACCTCATTTTCCTTTAACACTGTTCCTGCGCCAAAAATACCATTTTCCCCATGAAATTTTACCATTCTTTCTATTGTTTCATAAGGTTTTGGTGAGTTAAGAGGAACTTCTATCATACTTATTCCAGCTTCAATTAATACATCTGAAACACTTTCGGCTTCAAGAGGAGATATACCTCTTAAAATAGCAATTAACGGTCTTCTAGATTTAAAAATATTCTCTTTAGAATTCAAAATTTTCTCTTAATTAAGTTTATCTTTAAAATGCTGCAAACCTTTTAATACCATGTCTTCAGAGTTAAATTTTTGTATTGAAGAAACTTTTTTTGTCAATACGTTCTCATATAACTCAATCAAATCGACATTTCCTATCAAAACTATATCATTATTTTTCCAAAACTCTAAACTGCCTATCAATTCCATAGCCAGCAAATATCCTGATAGTCTAGATCTATAAATAATTGCTCCGTTGGAATTAATAAGATCATCTGCTCTAAGTTGAAATAATGCGTTAGCAAAAAGTTCTGGTTTATTCATTATTTTATTAGCTGAATTTAAAATCTCTGCTTTGTCTAAATCGTCGGATTTCATACTATGACTTAATACAGAATTCTTAGAAATTATTTCAAATAGCTCCCCTGTCATAAACGTTTTAAATTTTTCCAAACTGTTTTTATTGATTTTGATCCATTTGCTGTGGGTTCCTGGCAGACAAATAGAGCCTTTGAAGTTATTATTATTGGTTAGAAATCCAGCAATCTGCGTTTCTTCTCCGCGCATAACATCTGGAGGATCATTCTGTGAAATTCCAGAAAATATTTTTATAGAAATTCTATTATCAAATAAAATAGGTGAAATGTAATTGATATTATTTAACTTACATGGAGCTTTTTCATATGGAGCTTCAATCCATCCTTGACGGGCACCTAACATGCCACTTGCCAAAACATCTATTTTTTTATCTTTAACTAACCATTTTTCAATTAAATTTATAAAAGTATTTTCAAAATTGTTATCGTTTACAAACTTCATACCATCATTAGTTTCAATGGTATCAGATACAACATCGTCTTTTATTAAATAGGCACGAAAAGAACTTGTTCCCCAGTCAACAGCAATCCATCTATCCAAAATATATCCTTCAATATTGGTAATATTTTAAATTATACATTTTAAGAGATAAACAAATGTTTATGTTATTAAATTTCGTAAATTATTCATAGCTCTTAATCTTTCTAAAATACAAATAAGGACAAACTTAACTAAAATATCCTCTTTTTCAAAATAATCCTTGATAAAGTCTACTCCTACTGCATGTACCGTTGTATTTCCAACTGATTTAGCGGTTGCAGACCTAACTCGGTCTGTAAACAAAGCCATTTCTCCAAACGAGTCTCCTGGATTAAAAGTAGCTATAACTTTATCTAATTTTGATACAAGTTGCACTTGACCTGATTCAACGTAAAAAAAGAATTTAGGCTTCTGATTTCGCATAAAAATAGTTTCATCATCATTATAATCTTTAATAGGAAACTTAACCTCTTGCTTAGATAAAAATCCATCGTCAATTAGATGGTAGGTTTTACTCTTACTATTATGAAAAATTCTATCTAAAGAATATTTTATCATACCGCGAGTTAAAGATGAAGAAACTGCAAATGCTTTACGTAAATTTGAACTGTTAAAAGCGAAAACTGTAACGTCTTCTTTTAAAAAATAATCTAAATCGTATGGCTTTGAAATCAAAGCTTCAGCGAAACCAATTGGGGCACCTGGTTCTAAAGTAAAAGTTTTTCCTTTTTCATCTCTCGCTAATACAGAGCCTTCTTTGATAATATAACATTCTTCATGATCTTTATTTTTTAAAAGATGTTCTTTTTTAAGCTCATGCACTCGATATGTATTTTTAAGCAGTGGTATGTATTTAGATAAGATAATACTAATCTGTTTTTCTTTTTCTTTTTCCAAAATATCCCCCACCAATACAAATTAATTATTTGAATGTTTATTATAAATTAAAAAATAAATCTATTGGAAGTTTAGTAAACGCTTATTAAAATTTCACAAATTAAGAACAAAGCATAAATTAAGCCGCCGGATTAGAGAATTTAATTTCAGATGAAGTGGCCTCTGCCTCATAATTATAAACAAAAACACCAGCATATTGATTTTCTTTAAATACAAATGTTTGTTTTAATTCTTTTATGAAAGCATCAGATTCTGTTTCATATTTCTTTAATCTATCAATGGTATCAAATTTGATAAATATTGATAAATCTCCATCTTTACCAATCATTACATTTAAAGATTGAAATTTATACTGACTAATTTTTTTTCCTAAATTATCTGAACAAAAAGAGGCTGCAACCTTTGCCTCAGCAACAGTTCCAAATTTATATTGATAAACCTTAGCAAACATTATAAATCCCCCAATTTATCAAGCGCATTATCTATCAACGAGTTGGCTTCATTACCCTCAACTTTAATTTGGTTGTGAATTTTAGTAACTATATTCATCTTTTCTTGTAATTCATTACCTTTAGAAGATAACATGACTGTCATGTTTCTAATTTCACATAAATTAGCATGAATTAAGTTAGTTGCATCTTTTTCTGGTAGATTGAGCCCACTACAAATGTCAATAAAGTTTTTATAATCTGAAAGCGTGAAGTCCCTATAATTATCCATAAATATATCTATTGATTTAGAAATTTTTTGAGATGTTAACTCTTTTTGTTCTGTTTGGGTATCGATCTGAAGTGCTAATCGAGACACCAATTTTTCAATTAATTCAATCTTTTCGGGTGATATCTCTTTAACTTCTGAAAAATTATAAATACAAAAAGTACCCAGTACATATCCATCTTTGTTTCTTACAGGGAAACCACAGTAACTATGAACCATCCCACTTTTAACAGCATCATGATTTTTAAATATTTCATGCTTGTTTAATTCAAAAACTAGTAATGGATTTTTTTCAAGTATGACATATGAACATATACTTGCAGCTTTATCAGCTTTCCTATGTAATTCTCTCTCACCAGGTTTGCCGATTTCTGAAATCATACATTGGTTTTTAGAATCATATAAACTAAAACTACCTGCACTATAACCAGATATGTCTTTGGCTATCTCTACATATATATCAAATAAGTATATCTGATCGGTACCAATTATTCCTGTTTTTTCAACTGCTTGAGCTCTTCTCTTTTCATTAATCGGTGTTGGTGCTGGTATCCATTCCATTTAAAATTTCCTTAAATATATAAATAATATTACAATAATTTATTTTAAAATTGATTTAAACAAAAAATTCTTAAGTAAAAAAAGGTGCACTTTAAATATACAACAAAAGCAGCCTTAGGAGGCTGCTTTTAAAGTAATACAGAAAATTTAATTATAAACCAGTCTGAGAAACTAATTTAGTCGTCATATAAGCGTCCAAACCTTCAGGACCACCTTCTGATCCATATCCAGAGTCTTTCACACCTCCAAAAGGTGTATCCACGAGCCCCAAACCATGATGATTAATAGACACTTGTCCACTTTCTATAGATTGACCTAAATCTTGCGCTGTTTTTGCCGAATTTGTGTAAGCATATGCGGCTAAACCATAATTTAGACGATTTGATTCTTCAACAACCTCATCTATAGAACTAAAAGAATTAATAGGAGCTAAAGGACCAAATGGTTCTTCATTCATAATTCTTGCCTCATTGCTGACGTTTGTCATAACAGTCGGCTCAAAGAAGTAACCTTTATTACCCTTTCTCTTACCACCTGTTAAAACTTTTGCACCATTTTCAACAGCATCTGCAACAAAACCCTCTATTGCAGTAAGCCTTCTATCGTGGGCTAGGGGACCCATTTTAACTCCATCGTCTAGACCATTACCCACATTTAAGGATTCAGCTTGTTTTACAAAACCATCAACAAATTCTTCATATACTGAATCATGAACTAAAAATCTTGTTGGAGAAATACAAACTTGTCCTGCATTCCTAAATTTATTCGCGCTTAAGATTTTTACTGCGGCTTTAACGTCAGCATCCTCACAGACGATGGCAGGTGAATGACCACCGAGTTCCATAGTTACTCTTTTCATATGAGTACCTGCTTGTGAAGCTAATAATTTTCCAACAGCTGTAGATCCTGTAAAAGTAACTTTTCTGACAATTGGATGTGCGATTAAATATTCTGAAATTTCAGCTGGTATACCATAAACCAAATTAATTGACCCTTTTGGCATTCCTGCCTCATCAAAAGCTTTTATTAATTCTGCTACACTAGCAGGCGTCTCTTCAGGTCCTTTTACAATAGCTGTACAACCAGCTGCAAAAGCTGCCGCAACTTTTTTAACCACTTGATTAAGAGGAAAATTCCATGGTGTAAATGCAGCAACAACGCCAACTGGTTCTTTAAATACGAATTGATATACACCTTGAGGAGCTCTTGAAGGAATAATCCTTCCATAGGCCCTTCGTCCTTCTTCAGCATACCAGTCAATTGAATCAGCCGCTCCCATTGTCTCCATCTTTGCTTCAATTAGAGGTTTACCTTGTTCCATAGTCATCAAAGTAGCAATTTGATCTGCTTTACTACGAACGATATCAGCTGCTTTACGAAGTATTTTTGATCTCTCATATGCAGAAACATTTTTCCAACTATTAAAAGCACTTTCAGCTGCATTTAAAGCAATATCTAAATCTTCTTTTCTGGCGTGAGAAACTTTCCCAATAACTTCTTCAGTTGCTGGGTTAATAATTTCAAGACTCTCTTTTGCTGCTGCTTCTCTCCATTCTCCATTTAGAAAAAGATGGGTATCTGGATAATTGGTTGACATATATAAACTCCCTTAATTTTATTTAAATAATTTTATGGTTAATACTTTATAGAATTAATTAATGGAATACACTAACTTTCTGCGAGTGCAATTGGAAAATTTTGTTCAAATAAATCTATGTCACTATCTAATCCAACTGTTACTCTGATACATCTGTTTTGCGGATAAGAATACGGCATTCTAACGAATATACCCTTTTTAATAAGGTTTTCTAATACGCTTTTTGCAAATGATGCATCCTTAAGACAATCTATTGCTATAAAATTCGTGTGTGAGGGAATAAACTTACAATTATTACTTAAAGCTATGTCACTTATTCTATTTCGGACATGTGATGCCTTTTTGATGACTTCACTTATAAAATCAGTATCTTCAAGTGCAGCTAAGGCACCCACTTGCGAAACTCTTGACATCCCAAAATGATTTCTTATCTTTTCAAAATTTAAGATTAAATTTTTTTCTCCTATAGCATACCCTACCCTCAATCCTGCCATTCCATAAGCTTTGGAAAAAGTTCTCATTCTAATGATGTTTTTTATGTTTGTTGATATATTAGGAATTAATGCTGGATCTACGAAATCTATATATGCCTCATCTAAACATAACATAGTATTTTCAGGAAGATTTTGAACTAGGGTTTCTATATCTAATGGTTTATTAATTGTACCCATAGGATTATTTGGATTTGAAACATATAAAATTTTTGCTGATGTTTCCTTAACTTTTTTTAATAAATTTTCTAAATCTTCAGTATCATTTTTAAAAGGAACTTTATGTAATTGACCACCAAAACCTTCAACATGATAATTAAATGTTGGGTAGGCTCCATCGGTAGTTACAACATTATCACCTTTTTCAATTAATAGTCTAACTAGGTATCCAAGTAGACCATCAATACCTTCACCGACAACAATATTTTCAGGTTCAACCATATGCTTTTTTGCAAGTGCATGCTTAAGATCAAAATTTTCAGGATCTCCATATTTCCATGTTTTTATTATTTCATTTTGCATAGCTAAAGTAGCTTTTAATGAAGGACCAAAAACACTTTCATTAGCCCCAATACGAGCTTTAAAAATTTGTTTTAAGTTTCTTTCTTGAGCTTCTGGCCCAACAAATGGAACTGAAGAAGGAAGTTTTTCGACTATTTTTGTATATTGAATGCTCAATATTTACTCCATGTTTTATACATATAAATTAATTAGCATAACTTATAAATTTTTTAAATTATTGACGTTATATCCTTTTGGGTAATTCATTGCTTATGAAGAAGCTTGTGCTCCATATTATATGTTTTAATAGCTGTTTTAGAAAAAAGAGCTTTTTTTTCATCCATTGAGAATTTTTCAACAATTTTTTTATAATTATTGAATAAATCATTAAAAGTAACTTTCAATTTTGAAACAGGAAAATTGCTTGCAAACATGCATCTTTTAGGACTAAATAAATCAATTAATTCATAAATAATATTTGCATTTTCAGAATAGTTCCATTCTTGTCCATTTACTCCAAATTCAGACAGTTTTATAAAAGTATTTGGTTCTAAAGACATCAACCTAATGCCTTTTCTCCAAAAATCCATACCTTCCTTAGATCTATCCCAAGGAAACCCAGCATGATTTATGACTACCTTAGTATTCGGTATAAGCCTGACTATTTCAACAGCTTCTTTTAGGTGCCAACAAGGAACTCTTAAGTCATAATTCAAATTATATTTTTCTAATAACTTTAAGCCTGACCTCCATTTTTCATCCTGCATGGAACCATCTTTAATGTACTGCAAAGAATTTCTTGAAAATTTTACGCTCGGTTTTGATCTTATACCCTTGACAATATCAAAACTTGCTTGTTCAGCTATTACTGCTTCAGCATTATTTTTATGAAACCATGCATGGCCAACAATAGCATTTGGAAATTTATTCTTTTTTGATAAACTTTCTAACCATTTAGTTTCACCAACTTGATCTTGTCTGTCCCACTCTGCCTCACAGTGGACAGTACCAATTATATTATGACTTTTTATATCTTTAATATAGTCAACTGGAAGGTAATTTTTTCTAATTGATTTATAGTTTCCTAAAAAAAAATCAGGATCTATTTTATCACTCAAAAAAGGGTAATAATTTTTGTTTAAGTCCCAGAAATGATGATGAGCATCAATAATTTCAATGTCTTCACTCAACTAAATATCTCACGCAATTATATTCTTTTTATTTAATACCAAATAAGAAGATATTATAGAAATTCCTGACATAATAAATAGTGCAAATAAACATATATTAAAATTTTCAGCACCACCAAAGAAAATAATTAAAAAGCCTGCTAACCCTCCTGAACCAACTTGAAATGCTCCCATCAAACCACTAGCAGCACCTTTATTTAATTTAGAAGAATTTATAGCTCCCGTCATACTATTTGCTACTGCAAAACCATTAGAACAACCAAATAGAACGCATATTAATGATAAAGTTAAAGAACCATTTTCTCCTAAATTATTATTTAAAAAGAATATAAATACAGTACAAAAAGAGCATACTGTTCCTACAAAACACATTTTCTCTAGGCCAACTTTAGGGGTTAATTTACTATTTATTATATTTCCTAAAATATAACCTACTGACGTTAGAGAAAACCATATCCCAAATTCAGATATGCTGACCCCTTTTCTTTCAAACTCATATGGCATAAAACCATTCATTGCAAAAAACATTGAAGTTTGCATTGCCGTTGTGATTGTAAAAAAATTAAAAGAAAAATTTTTAACTAATCCCTTATAAACTAAAAATACATTTTTAAAGCTTACACTTTTAGCTTTATTAATTAGTGTTTCTTGTAATATTAGTGACATTAAAATTATTAATGTTAGGCTAATTATACCTAAAGCAATTAGGTTAGTTCGCCATCCTAAAAATTCGGCTAAAAATCCTCCAAAAATAAAACAAGAAATAGGAATAATGGCCATTATAGCTGTCATTTTGGACATTTGTTTTGCTGCTTCACTTATCTCAAAGCAATCACTTAAAATAGTTCTTCCTACAGATAAGCAAGCAGCAGCTCCAAAACCCTGGATACATCTAAGTATTAATAAGATTTCAATATTAGAGGAATAAGAAGCTGCAAAAGCTGATATTGAATATATTGTAGCCCCTAATATTAAAATTGGTTTCCTTCCGTATTTATCTGAAAATGGTCCAGATAAAATTTGTCCAAGAGCTAAAAAAATAAAATATAGGGTCAAAACAAGCTGAGTGTCAGAAAATGAAATATTTAAATCATCTTTAATAAGGGTTAATGCTGGTGAGATAATAGTCATACCTATAACAGGAACAGCAACTATTACTGCCAACAAATTAATATTCGGCTTTATCAAATATTACCGCCAATCTTGCTAAGTTAGTGTTTATTGTTATTTAAAGTTTAATTGTTTTCAACTTCGTGGACTTCGATTACATTTCCATCTGGATCATAAAAAAATATTTGTTTCCAGCCTGCTACTGCAGTTTCACCCCAATCTGAATAATGAACACCTAATTCATCAAGATGTTTTTTAAATGCTTCTAGATCATCAGTTCTATAAGCTATGTGTCCTTTTTCTAGAGGATTTATTGAATGACCCGTCTTAAAGCAAACATCTAAATCTTTTTCAGCTAGATGAGTTTGTATTTTACCATCTGAAACAAAAGCAACATCACCTGAGTATCCTTTTTTCTTCTCTAAAATTGGTAAGCCTTGAGTTTCAGTTTTAAGTTTCATAACTTTTATGTAGAAATCATTCATTTTATCTACTTTATCAGAAGATAAGTTTATGTGATGCAATTCAATTTTCATTCTAACTCTCAAACTAATTTCAATTCTTATACAATATTAATCCTATCATATTAACAAGTTAAAAGAAGCTCTTATAAAATTTTTGGATAATGGCGAGAGTGACGAGACTCGAACTCGCGACCTCCGGCGTGACAGGCCGGCGCTCTAACCAACTGAGCTACACCCCCTTAAAGGTTAATATACTTGATAAAGATAGATATACTATTGGTCAAGGAAAGAATAATATTAAGGAAATGTATTTATAATTAATTTATTTTGTTTTTAGAAATAGGTATAAAATTAAAAAATTTAGAAAATACAAAAAACTCAATGAATACTGAAAACATTATAGTGCTTATTATTGTATTAGTATAAAATGGAATAGCCAACGTGTAACATATAATTAAAGAGTCAAATGTATATCCATAATAACCACTTAAAAAAACTCCTAAATTTGTTAAAATAAAAAACACCAGAGATGAAACAACAACACCAACTGATCTTCCAGAAAGTCCTTTAAATAGTGGGCTTATATAGCCAATCAAAAACAAACTGCCCCATGTCCAAAATAACTGGTTATGAAATCCTATAAACAAATCAGACAAAGCATAAGCAAGAATCATATACACAAGGCAGTTTCTGCCGAATATTATTGTACCATAAAAAGTTATAGCTAATACTGGTGTGAAATTGGGCAAGTGAGGAACATACCTAAAAACCATTATTGTAATAAAGAAGCCTATCAGAACGCTAATTTTTTTTTTCATTTCATCCTCTATTACAAACTTAAAATGGATACTTAAATTCTATTGCCCAGTTTAGCTCCGGAAGAGGATAAACTCCTCCAGAGGATTCATAATGATAATGTTTTTTATCAAAAATATTATTTACATTAAATGAAATATCTATGTCATTCAATTTATAATTCACAGCTGCGTTGTATAAGCTGTAGCTCTTTGCTTTTTGATTTGTATTACTTTCATCCCCAATCCTATATCTACTACCAACAAATTGATTGGCTAATAAAAATTTTAATTCTTTGTTAAATTGATATTTAACAGACGCATTGCTAGTCCAATTCGCAACCATAGGTAGTTGGTTACCTTTATTAGATCCAGTATCAAATTCAGAAGTGACGTGAGAAAGGTTAAGATTAAACGTATAATCATTATATTTTATATTTGCATCAACATCATAACCTTCATGAATAGTCGGGTTATAATTGTCATTAACTGTCCCGTTCCAATAGATAAGATTATTAATTTCTGATTTAAAAGCATTTGTTTTAATAATAATGTTATCAAAATTAAATTTGTAACCTAGTTCAAACATTTTAGAATTTTGATGCTCAACTGTTGAAATTGCTCCTCCATAATGTAAAACTTCATCAATTTTGGGAGCACGAAAACTTTTTGACAACTTGAAATTTAATGAATTTTTATCATCAATTTGTTTAGTTCCTCCTAAAGACCAGGCATTTGTATCACTAGATTTATTATGAAGCTTCTGTTTAGAGGTTGTTTTATTGTACACATCTAATTCATAAAAGTGATGTCTTATTCCTACTTCAAGGTCAAGACCATTTTCGAAAGACATTTGTCCTATTAACCATGGGTCATAAGTGACTTGTTCCGCTGTCCTTTTATAGTACGTTCCAATAAGAACTTTATCAGAATAATCAGAATTATATAAATCTAACCCAAAATTGAATAATGTAGGTCTTCCAAATAAAATATTTTTAAGTTGACCTTTTTTGTAACCCTGTAATGAACCATAATTATATTGATTTGAACTATCAGAATTATGATTATTATAATATCTAAAATAATCAAAATAACTAGTAGCTATTTTATCTGAATAGCTTATTGAACCGCTAGTTTTAATATCACCTAGATATAATCCGTTATACCCTATCTCAATTGAAGATAACTCTTCTCTTGCAAAAGCATAACTATCCTTAGTTTGTTCTGGATTTAAGAAGTAATCAGCACGTGAGATACTACCAGGTAATCTAATATCTTCATCAAATTTTTTGAATTTTAGGTAACTATACACCCCATTATCATTTAAAGTTGAAAAATTAACTGCACTTGAATCTAGTTTATAATCATTATTGTCTCTATATTGATCACTTCTTGTATAATTATGATTAAATTGAATACCAAAATCTTTTAAATTTTGAGATGCATAAATATTTGTTTTTCTACCATTATAAGACATTATTTCTTGATCTATAATAAGAGTTTTTTTATTAAAGATATTTTTGTTTGTAATGATATTAATTGCACCTGCTACTGCTCCATCACCAAACAGAACACTCGCACCTCCTCCTTTAATAATCTCAATTTTCTCGATATTTTGGAGAGGTATGTTTCCAAAATTTACAGACGCCATACTTATATTATTAATTCTAACGCCATTTAAAAATATGGCTGTATTCATTGCTGCCTGTTCACCAAAACCACCAATCCCAATAGCAGCTTTAGTATTATCTATTCCTCCATAATAACTTATACTTTGAATTCCAGTCTGTTTTGAGAGAAGCTCAGGCAGATTTTTAGCGGTAGTTTCTTGTATTTGTTGTTTTGATATTATAATTCTATTACTACCAAGACCTAAATCGGCTATCCTTGATGGATAAATTGTAATTCTTAGTGGTTTTAATTCGTTGGTGAATGATTTTGAAGTAGAAATAACTAATAGTATAAGAGATAAAATAAACGCACGCGTAATCATAATTGTCTCCAGCAAATAAATAAACTTAAAGAGCATAAGCTCTCACCTATTTAGTCGCTAGACGATATAAAACACGTGCCATCTACTCTACCCGGAAGCTGACAAAGCGACAGTTTATGGCAGGTCTCCTGGCTCATGCATCACAGTTTAGGTAGCCTTCCCAGATATAAATCCAGTGGCGTATATACCTTCACTCAGCATTTACAGTTGCGGGGACAGCTTTGGCTTACAATTCATCTGAATTACCAAATTCCCATTTTAAGCTTGAAGAAATCTTCGAAGCACCATAAACATTTTAATATTAGTTTAAATAATGTTAACAATGCAAGTACTTAATTACTTTTTTAAAATGATAAAATTATCAATAATTGGAAATGGCTACACGGCTAAATTTTTGTCTAAAGAGGCTTTAAAAAAAGGGCTACAAGTTTCTATAATTACAAGAAATATTTCAAAACCTAAAAAAAATATCCATTATTTTAACTATTATGATTCTAAAAATATTGAATTAAAACTTTCTAAAGAAAATATCATTTCTACAGTTCCTCCAAATGAAGAGGGTTTTGATCCAGTTATCCAAAATTATGGAAAATCTATTGCATCAAATAAAAATAAAATTATCTATTTTTCTGCAACTTCAGTATATGGAGAAGGAGAAACAGATGAAGAAACTAAACCTGATCCCAAACATAAAAGAGGTATAGTTAGACTTAATGCAGAAGAAGAGTGGATTAAAACCAATCGTGATGTTTCACTTTTTCGAATTGCAGGGATATATGGCCCTAAAAGACACCCCATGATAAAATACCTAGATGGAAATAATGAAATTCTTGTTAAAAAAGACTATGTTCCAAATAGAATTCACGTTGAAGACTTGTCTTCAATAGCTATTAAATTTGTTATTGAAAATCTAAACAATAAAATAATAAATATTTGCGATCAAAACAAAGTTAGTAGTTATGAAGCAATTAAATACGTTACAGACAAATTAAAATTAAAAGAACCATCTATAATTAAATATAATCCAGATCAAGTTTCTGATAGTTTGAAATCTTTTTATGAGTCTAATAGAATTATCAAATGCAAAGTTATAAAAAATGATCTCAAATACAAATATAAATATCCTGACTACCCAAAAGCTTTACTTACTTTAACAAAAAAATTAATTAAAGGATAAATAAATCTAGGATAAATTCATTGTCAAAATTCTCTAATAATCATCATAAAGTAACATTCATAAAACATTGGACTGAAAATTTGTTCTCTTTTCGTATTCAAAGACCACAAAGTTTTAAATTTAGATCTGGTGAATTTGTAATGATAGGATTACCAAATGAAGAGGATAAGCCAATATTAAGGGCTTATTCAATCGCCTCACCAAGTTGGTCAGAAGAATTAGAATTTTATTCAATTAAAGTTGAAGATGGTCCTTTAACATCAAAATTAAAAAATATTAAAATAGATGATGAAATAATTATGATGCCTAAATCTACTGGTACATTAGTTTTGGACGCACTAAGGCCTGGCAAAAGATTATTTTTACTCTCTTCTGGAACTGGTTTTGCACCCTTTGCATCACTTATAAGAGAGCCGGAAACGTATGAAAAATTTGAGCTAGTAATTGTAACTCATACTTGCAGAACAGTTCCCGAACTAGCTTATAGCCTGGAAATAATTAATCAAAGTAACGATGACGAAATTATTAAAAACTTTATTGAAAATAAATTAATGAGTTATCATTCAACTACAAGGGAAAATTTTATGAATAAAGGAAGAATAACTGAATTAATTAGTACAAATAAAATTTTTAATGACCTTAACATTGACAATATATCTTCTCATGACAGATTTATGTTTTGCGGATCAATGGGGCTTAACAATGATCTAAAGGCTATAATGGTAAAACATAATTTGCAAGAAGGGGCAAATAATAACCCTGCCGAATTTGTGTTAGAAAAGGCTTTTGTAGGTTAACTTACCATTTTTCTATGTCAGGTCTTAGTTCTACATCAAATGACCAAGCTGAACGTTTTTGTTGTGATATTCTAAAAATTTCTTCTGCTATATCTTCAGGTTGTGCAAACTCCATTTCGTCTTTATTTTTTTGATGTTCAATCCTACTTCTCGTCCATGGAGTATTAATTGATGCGTCTATAGTTACATATGAGACGTGAATACCTTTTGGGCCAAAATCACGAGCTAAAGATTGTGCTAAAATCCTTTGAGCTGCCTTAGTAGGTGCAAAATATGGTGTCATAGCTACCCCCCTGTGTGCAGCAGTATTTCCTGTGACTATTATTACCCCTTTCTTATTTTTCAACATCTCTGGTATCAAAAAATGAGCCAAGTACATAAGGGAAGTTGTATTAATTCGAAAGTTTTCTTCTAGCCATTCTGGTTTTCCGTTAAGTAAATATTCAAAATTTCCTTTCACAGCATTATGAATTAGTACTTCAGGGGAGCCCATTTCATCTTTTATTTTTTTACAAGTGTTTTCTAATACAGTTAAGTCTGATACATCACAAATAAAGCCTTTAGAGTCAGGTAATTCTTTTTCAAATTTAATTAACCTTTCACTAGATCTAGCTATCATGGCAATCTTATAACCGGCTTTAGCGAAGCGTCTAGCAGCAAAGCCACCAGTACCCTCCCCAAGGCCAGTAATCAGACAAACAGGTTTAATAATATTTGGCATATTGTATCTCCAAAGAGAAAATAAAAATTCGTATTAAAAATAATGAATAATTTGTATGATGTAAATAATTAGAGATTGAAAAGTTTTATAGTTAAAATGGTGGGCGGTGACGGTCTCGAACCGCCGACATTCTCGGTGTAAACGAGATGCTCTACCAACTGAGCTAACCGCCCATTTCATCTAAGTTTATACGTAATTTTAATAAAGTTGACAACTATGAACTTATTTATTTTTCTATAACTGTATTGATTAAATATGAAGGACTAATGTTGAAATCGAAAATAAATAGACAGCCAACAACTTGGATAATAGAACAGATAAAACTACTAGCGCCCAAAAGAAAAATCCAAATATTAGATTTTGCTAGTGGGAATGGAAGAAATAGTATTCATTTAGCAGGAAAAAATACAAATATAACAGCCATAGATAAAGATAGTATGAAATTAGTTAAGTACGATCATTTTGAGCATATTAATACAATCTGTTTTGATCTTGAAACAAATCAAAATTGGCCTTTAAAAGAAAAATATTATGACATCATCATAGTTGTGAATTATTTATACAGACCTAAAATCAAAAAATTAATTAATTTGTTAAAAAATGGTGGGTACTTATTTTATGAAACTTTTTCAGTTGGCAACGAAAAATATGGTTCACCAAAAAATCCAGATTTTTTATTAAATGATAGAGAGCTAATAGATTTATTCAGTAAAAAAAACGAGATATTGAATTATTTTAACGGGAAAGTTATTGAAGAAAAGATGTCCATTAAACAGAGGTGTTTAATAAAAAAGACGTCTTAAATAAGACGCCTTTCTAAATTATAAATTTTTAATTAATTGTTAACTGCGTCCTTTAAAGGGCTGCCAGCTTTAAATTTTGGTTGCTTAGAGGCTTT
The DNA here is from genome assembly GCA_000384615.1 of alpha proteobacterium SCGC AAA536-G10. GTDB lineage: Bacteria > Pseudomonadota > Alphaproteobacteria > Puniceispirillales > Marisalimonadaceae > Marisalimonas. Next base: position 73,034 of record ARQU01000004.1, read on the forward strand.
AATTTGAATGGCTTCGCCAGTTCTGGGATTTCTTCCAGTTGTAGCAGCACGGTTAGCAACAGAAAAAGTTCCAAATCCAACAATACGGACATCACCGCCTGATTTCAGAGCTCCTGTTATAGAAGCAATAACACCATCAACAGCTTTTGCAGCATCTACTTTTGAAAGACCCGATGCGTCAGCAACACTTGCAACTAATTCATTTTTATTCATTCGTACCTCCTTTGTAATTAATTTTTTGATTTATAAACGATATAATCATATAACACTAGTAAATAAAGCCGATCAACACAAAGAAAATAATAAAATATTATTAATTAATGTGAAATATTTGTTTTATCAGTTACGTTGTCTACATTATTTGAACTTAAATTACTTACATCTAAGACACTTAATTCTTTAGGTGATTTGACTAAAGCATGTTCAATAACCTTGTCAATAGAATCTACCGGTATTATATCCAATTGTTCTTTTATATCGTCAGGAATTTCTATTAGGTCTTTTTTATTGTCAATAGGTATTAAAACTGTTTGTAATCCCCCTCTTTTTGCGGCTAAAAGCTTTTCTTTTAATCCTCCTATTGGGAGCACTCTCCCTCTTAATGTTATCTCCCCAGTCATTCCAACATTACTTTTGATTTTAATTTCAGTTAAAGCAGAAACTATACTAGTTACCATAGCAACACCTGCTGACGGACCATCTTTTGGAGTGGCACCCTCTGGAACGTGGACGTGTATATCATTTTTTTCTAGGTCAATAGGATTTAATCCATAAGATAAAGCCTTTGATCTTATAAAAAATTCAGCTGCTTGAACTGATTCCTTCATAACATCACCCAATTTACCAGTAGCAGTCACTTTTCCTTTACCTCTTACCTTAACAGCCTCTATGGATAACAACTCACCACCAACTTCTGTCCATGCTAAACCCGTAGTGATGCCAACAAGATTATCTTTTTCGATTTCTTGTCTTTGATATATGGGTACACCCAATATTTCTGTAATGTTGTCTTTAGTAACACTAACTGATTCAGCTTCTTTTTTTTCAATCAAAGTAACTATTTTCCTAGTTAATTTAGCTAATTGTCTTTCTAAATTTCTAACTCCAGCTTCACGTGTATATGATTGGATTATTGTTTTCAATGCCCCTTCATTGATAGAAAATTCAGTTTTTTTAAGTTTACAATTATCCATCTGTTTTTTGATTAAATGTCTTTTGGCTATTTCTAGTTTTTCGTCTTCTGTATAACCCGAAAGCCTGATGACTTCCATCCTGTCTAATAGAGCTTGCGGCATATTTAATGTATTGGAAGTAGTAACAAACAATACCTTAGACAAGTCATAATCTACTTCTAAATAATGGTCTTGAAATGATTTATTTTGTTCAGGATCAAGAACTTCTAATAAAGCCGAAGATGGATCACCTCTATAATCATTTCCTAACTTATCTATTTCGTCTAATAAGAATAATGGGTTGATTGCAGAGGCTTTTTTCATCCCATGAACTATTTTGCCAGGTAAAGAACCAATATAAGTTCTCCTATGTCCCCTAATTTCAGCTTCATCTCGGACACCACCCAACGCCATCCTTACATATTCTCTTCCAGTTGCTTCTGCAATTGATTTTCCCAAAGATGTTTTACCAACACCAGGAGGGCCGACTAGACATAAAATTGGACCTTTAATTTCTTTAGTTCTTTTCTGAACAGCTAAAAATTCAATAATTCTATCCTTAACTTTATCTAAGCCATAATGATCATTATCTAAAACATTTCGAGCATTTTGTATATCAGATTTAACCTTGTTTGTTTTAGTCCAAGGAATTGAGACCAACCAATCGATATATGACCTAACTACTGTAGCTTCAGCACTCATTGGACTCATGTTTTTTAATTTTTTCAATTCAGATAATGCCTTTTCTTTAGCTTCCTTTGATAACTTGCACTTATTTATTTTCTCTTCAATTTCATCGAATTCATTTTTACCATCTTCAGAAGATCCAAGCTCTTTTTGAATAGCTTTTAATTGTTCGTTAAGGTAGTATTCACGTTGTGTTTTTTCCATCTGAGATTTAACACGGCTCCTTATTTTTCTTTCAGAACTTAATATTTCAATTTCATTTTTAATTTTTAATTTTAATTTTTCTACTCTCTCAATAGGGTTAATCATTTCAAGGAAAGATTGTTTCTCTTCAATATTAAATACTAAGTGATTGATAATTGTGTCTGTAAATGTGTTTGGGTCTTTAATATCTGATATTGCAGACAATATTTCACTACTTACTTTACCATTTAATTTGGCAAATTTTTTAAACAAGTCTAACAAATTAGAAGTGGTTACATTATCTTTATATATCGATACTTCTTCTCTTTTTAATAAAACCATATCCGAACTTAAATACTCATCAGATATTTTAATATTTTTTACAACACACCTAGATTTTCCTTCAACTAATACTTTCACTGTCCCATCAGGAAGTTTGAGCATCTGAAGTATGTTTCCTGTAGTGCCAACTTTGTATAGGTCTTTTTCTTTAGGATCCTCAGTAGAAGGTTTTTTTTGGGTTAGCAAAACTATTTCTTTATTATCTTCCATAACAGCTTCAATTGCATTAATAGACTTAGTCCTTCCAACAAAAAGGGGAGCTATCATGTGAGGAAATATAACTATGTCTCTGAGTGGTAGTATAGGATGAACGATTTTGGCCAAGATTATATCCTTTGAATTTTATTAATTATTTAAATGATATTTTTTTTAAAAACTTCAAGTTAAAAAAAAAATTACAGAGATTTATTAATTTCTTTAGATTTTTTTTCATGAACTAAAATAGGTTTACTGCCCTTTATTACTACTTCTTCATTTATGACAACCTCATTAATATCTGGTTCAGAAGGAAGTTCAAACATAGTATCCATTAAAATATTTTCAATAATTGATCGTAGTCCTCTAGCTCCAGTCTTCAGACTTATAGCTTTTTGAGCTACAGCTTTAAGAGCATTATCTCTAAACTCAAGTTTAGTATTTTCCATTTCAAAAAGTTTTTGATATTGTTTTACTAAAGCATTTTTTGGTTGTGTTAAAATTGTAACTAATGCATTTTCATCTAGATCCTCAAGGGTTGCTAAAACAGGTAAGCGACCAATAAACTCTGGAATAAGTCCATATTTAACTAAATCTCCTGGCTCAACATCTTTTAGAACATCGGAACTAGAAACATCGTGTGAATTAACAATTTCTGCCCCAAAACCAATTGAAGATCCTTTGTTTCTATTTGCAATTAACTTGTCTAAACCTGCAAATGCTCCTCCACATATAAAAAGTATATTTGTTGTGTCTACCTGAAGAAACTCCTGTTGAGGATGTTTTCTTCCACCTTGTGGAGGCACAGCAGCAATTGTACCTTCCATAATTTTTAGTAAGGCCTGCTGTACACCTTCGCCACTTACATCTCTTGTAATTGACGGATTCTCTGATTTTCTTGAAATCTTATCAACTTCATCAATATAAACAATTCCTTTTTGGGCTCTTTCAACATTATAATCTGATGCTTGAAGTAATTTTAAAATTATATTTTCAACGTCTTCTCCAACGTAACCAGCTTCAGTTAATGTTGTAGCATCAGCCATAGTAAATGGTACATCTAGAATTTTAGCTAAAGTCTGAGCTAGGAGGGTTTTTCCGCATCCAGTCGGACCAACTAAAAGAATATTTGATTTAGAAATTTCAATATCATTTATATCTAAAGTATTTGATAATCTTTTATAATGGTTGTGCACAGCTACGGACAAAACTCTTTTAGCTTTTCTTTGTCCAATAACATAATCATCTAATATTTTACATATTTCAGCTGGTGGAGGTATACCATCTTTATTTTTAGTAACTGAAGCTTGATGTTCTTCTTTAATAATATCCATACATAATTCAACACATTCGTCACATATGAACACAGTAGGGCCAGCAATTAATTTTTTAACTTCATGCTGACTTTTTCCACAAAATGAACAGTATAAAGTTGTTTTGTTCTTTACATCATTTTTCTGTTCATCCATCTTTCCACCTCAAATATGTAATATATTATTTTATTATTCTATTGGTTTTAATTAAAATGCAATATATAAAATATTTTATTAGTTTTATTTAGCATTTGGCCTTTTATCAACAACTTCGTCTATCAAACCAAGTTTAAGTGCATCATTAGGAGATAAAAATGTATCTCTATCCATTAATCTTTCAATTTCTGCAATTTTCTTGCCAGAATGCTTAATATAAATACCGTTTAATCTGGTCCTTAAATTAATAATCTCTTTGGCATGAATTTCTATGTCGCTAGCTTGACCTTGAAAACCCCCTGAGGGTTGATGAGTCATAATTCTAGCATTAGGCAAACAATATCTCTTATTTTCAGCACCTGCTGTAAGTAATAAAGAACCCATACTAGCTGCTTGTCCAATACATACTGTAGATACATCAGGTCTTATATATTCCATAGTGTCGTAAATAGATAATCCTGAAGTTACAATTCCACCTGGTGAATTAATGTACATATATATATCTTTTTTGGGATTTTCAGCTTCTAAGAATAATAATTGGGCACATACTAAAGAGGCTATGTTATCGTCAACTGGACCAACAAGAAAAATTATTCTTTCTTTCAAAAGTCTAGAATATATATCATATGATCTTTCTCCCCTATTTGTTTGCTCAACAACCATTGGAACGAGAGCACCATTTTCATTTATTGAAGAAAGTGAATTAGAAAAATATTCAAACATATTAATAATGTCTCCTTTTAAATTATTTCATTTTTATGATTTTTTTTTAGTTGCCTTTTTAATTAGTTTTTTTGGATTTATTTTTATTGACTAATTTGTTTGATTTTTTTGCTTTATCAGCTTCTTTATTTAAATCAAGTTCCTCCTCTTTGTAAAGTTCCTCAATAGAGACGACCTTTTCTTTAGTATTTGCTAATTCTAAAATAAAATCTATAATTTTATCTTCAAAAATTGGCCCTGACAATTGTTGTTGGGCTTCCGGATTATTTTTAAAATAGTCCATAACTTGTTTTTCTTGTCCAGGGTATTTTTGTATTTCTTTCATCATTGCATTTCTAGTATCTTCTTCTTCTACTTTTATATTGTTTTTTCTGCCTATTTCAGAAAGAAGAAGACCGAGTCTAACTCTTCTTTTTGCAATTTCTGATGCGTCTTGTTTTTCTTCTTTTTTCATTCCCTTATCTGGTTCTAAATTTTGATTTTCTTCATTGATTTTAGGTGCATTATCAGGTTTCGCATTAGGATTCATAGCCCTACAAATGTTATTATATTCTTCTTTTTCTAGAGTTTCTGGAAGATCAAAGGAAACACTATCTGCTAGTTTATCAAGAATTTGTCTTTTAGACTTTTCTCTACTTGCTTGATCATGTTGCTTCCTAATTTGATCAGAAACAGCTGATTTTAGAGATTTTAAATCTTCCATACCTAAAGTCTTAGCAAATTCGTCATTAATTACTAATTCAATATCTTCTTTGATTTCGCTTATAATTGTTTCAAAATTAGCTTTTTTCCCCGCTAGATTCTTAGCTTGGTAATCATCTGGAAAAGTAACATTAACATTTACTTTTTTTCCAACTTTACACCCTAACAATCCATCCTCAAAACCTGGAATAAAGGAATTAGATCCAAGTTTCAAGTTATGGCCTTTAGCTTTTCCACCTTCAAAAGGAACTCCATCTACTTTTCCTAAGAAATCAATTACAACTGTATCACCTTTTTTGGTTGGTCTATCTTTTTCAATCGTTTTAGTTCCAATGTTTTCTTTTGCTATTTTATCTATAGCTTCATTTATTTCTTTGTCGGTGATTTTAACTGTAAGTTTAATAATTTCTAAATTTGATAAGTCAGGAGTTTCAAATTCGGGCATTATCTCAACTGAAAGTTTTGCCTTTAGATCTTTTCCTTCTTCAAATGAAGTTATTTCTATTTTAGGTTGAGAAGAAGGAGTAAGTTTATTTTTCTCCATTGTATCTTTTGTTGCTTTATCAACCGATTCTCTAACAACCTCTCCTAAGACTTGTTTCCCAAACCTATTTTTTACAACTGAAACTGGAACTTTTCCTGGCCTAAATCCAGGAAGATTCGCTTCCTTAGCAATTTTAGCGAGTTTATCGTCGACTAATTTATTTAACTCTGAATTAGTAATAACTACTTCAAATTCACGTTTTAGACCTTCAGATAAAGTTTGTGTAAATGACATATTAGTATCAAACCTCTTATAAACAAAATATTTTATTTTGGTGCGGGCGAAGGGACTTGAACCCCCACACCTTTCGATACAAGAACCTAAATCTTGCGCGTCTACCAGTTCCGCCACGCCCGCAAAAAAAGTTATAATCAAACAATTGCTAACTTAGGAATGATCAAAGGTCAAGCTAGAATAATTACAAAATTAATTGGGGCGAGTGACCGGCTTCGAACCGGCGACCTCAGGTACCACAAACCCGCGCTCTAACCAACTGAGCTACACCCGCCATATAATTAAATAGTCAAATTAACATATAAAAAACTTTATTTAATTTTGTGAATGTATAAGTATTTAATATTATAAAAATAATCAAGGTTTTATTAAATGATGAATTTGTATAACACGGCAACTAGAAATAATAATCTTGGCACAGAAACAGCTTTCACAGTTTTGGCAAAAGCAAATAAATTAGCTTCAGAAGGTAAAAGCATTATAAATCTAGGCATTGGTCAACCGGACTTTAAAACTCCAGAGCATATAGTAGAAGCAGGAATAAAAGCTCTTAAAGATGGTCATCATGGATATACACAGTCCATTGGTATGCCTATTTTAAGAGAGGCTGTGTCGGATGATATTAATAGTAGACATAATGTAAAAATTTCTCCTGATAACATTATGATTGTACCTGGAGGGAAAGTTATAATATTTTTCTCTGCTATGTTAATGGGAGAAGAAAATAAAGAAATTCTGTACCCTAATCCTGGATTTCCAATTTATGAATCAGCAATTAATTATTCTGGCGCTAAGGCAATTCCCTACGAATTAAGTGAAGATAAAGGATTCTCTTTTTCAGCTGAAGATATTCTTAAAAAAATTAATCCAAATACAACTCTGATTATAATAAATAGTCCTGCAAATCCAACAGGTGGTGTTGTTCCAAAAATTGAACTTGAAAAACTTGCTAAAGGGTTGGAAAAATTTCCCAATGTGGTCTTAATGAGTGATGAGATTTATGATCAATTTTGTTTTGGAAATAACAATTTTACATCAATGTTAGAATTTTCTGAAATAAGAGATAGACTAATAATTTTAAATGGTTGGTCTAAAACTTACGCTATGACTGGATGGCGCCTTGGTTATGGAATATTTCCAAAAAAACTGTACGCAATTGCTGAAAAATTAGCTGTAAATATTCATTCATGTGTAAATGCTAGTGCTCAATATGCCGCACTAGAAGCATTGACGGGACCTCAAAATTGCGTCCAAGAAATGAACCAAACTTTCAAAAAAAGGGCCAATTTAATGTACTCGAGATTAAATGAAGTGAAAGGGTTCAATTGTCAAAAACCTAATGGAGCGTTTTATTGTTTTCCAAATATAAAAGATACTAATAAAAACTCTATGGAAGTGCAAAATCTATTGTTAGACAAAGCTGGGGTTGCAACAGTAGCTGGAACGTCATTTGGAAAATATGGTGAAGGTTTTATTAGATTATCTTGCGCTAATTCTGACGAAGCAATTGAAGAAGCAATATATAGAATTAAGAATATTCTGTAAAAATTATTGCCTAATTTTTAATCATTTTTTTTCATATTTCGCTACATAGTAATTACAATTTGATAAAAGTATTTTAAATTGTACACATTAATAAATGAGGATATATTAGATGAAAAAAATTGAAGCTATAATAAAACCGTTTAAACTGGATGAAGTTAAAAATTCGCTATCTTTAATAGGAATCCAAGGTTTGACAGTATATGAAGCTAAGGGTTTTGGTAGGCAAAAAGGCCACACCGAACTCTACAGAGGTGCTGAATATGTTGTTGATTTTTTGCCGAAAGTTAAAATTGAAATAATTCTGGATGATGATCTTGTTGACCCAGCCATTGAATGTATAGAACAATCTGCAAAAACTGGAAGGATTGGTGACGGAAAGATTTTTGTATCATCTATAGATCAGGCCATTCGTATAAGAACGGGTGAAAAAGGTAATGAAGCAATTTAAATATTAATGGAGATAAAAATGTCAGATGCAAAATCAATATTGAGTATAATTAAGGAAAAAGAAATTCAGTTTGTAGACCTTCGATTTACTGACCCAAGAGGTAAAATGCAACATTTATCTCAGCATGTCAGTACTATTGATGAAAAAACACTTTCCGAAGGGTTCATGTTTGATGGTTCATCCATAGCAGGATGGAAAGCCATCAATGAATCCGATATGAAATTAATGCCTGACTGTTCAAGAGGTATTGTTGATCCTTTTTTCTCACAACCCACTTTATCGATTTTTTGTGATGTTTTAGACCCTATATCTGGGAAACCTTATGAAAGAGATCCTAGGTCAACCGCTAAACAAGCCTTAACTTACATGGATTCAATTGGAGTTGGCGATACTGCCTATTTTGGTCCTGAACCTGAGTTTTTTGTTTTCGATGATGTTAAATTTGAAGCTGAAATGAATTCTTCATTTTATAAAATTGATTCTTCAGAGGGTCCATATAATTCTGGAAAAGGTTTCGATGAAGGAAATATGGGCCATAGACCTGGTATTAAAGGAGGATATTTTCCTGTTCCACCAGTAGACTCTGCTCAAGACTTGAGGAGTGAAATGGTTTTGTCATTAGTTGATATGGGAGTGCCAATGGAAAAGCATCACCATGAAGTCGCTCCGTCACAACATGAATTAGGTATGATGTTTGGCACCCTCATTGATACAGCAGACAATGTTCAACTTTATAAATATGCTGTTCATAATGTTGCTCATTCTTTTGGACAAACAGCTACTTTTATGCCTAAACCAGTAGCAGGAGATAATGGTACAGGGATGCATACACACCAATCAATATGGAAGGATGGTAAACCTATGTTTGCAGGTGATAAATATGCTCAATTGTCACAAACTTGCTTGCATTACATAGGTGGGATTATTAAACATGCAAAAGCTATTAATGCATTTACGAACCCTTCAACAAACTCTTATAAAAGGTTAATACCTGGATTTGAAGCCCCAGTAATTTTAGCTTATTCAGCTAGAAACCGTTCTGCTTCGTGCCGTATTCCTTTTACTGACAGTCCAAATGGGAAAAGAGTTGAGGTTAGATTTCCTGATGCAACTGCTAACCCTTACCTTGCTTTTTCTGCAATGTTGATGGCTGGATTAGATGGTATACAAAATAAAATAGACCCTGGTGAAGCTATGGACCAAGACTTATATGAGCTTCCTGCTAGTGAGCTTACAAGCATTCCAACGGTATGCGGTTCGTTAAGAGAAGCTCTTGATGCACTAGCAAATGACATGTCCTTCCTAACAAAAGGTAATGTTTTTACAGAGGATCAAATTGAGGCATATATTGATTTAAAAATGGAAGAGGTTGTTCAATTTGAACATGCCCCACATCCTGTTGAGTTCAAAATGTATTATTCAAGTTAAATTTTAGCAATAACTTATAAAGATTTAGAATTTTTGTTTCAAAATTAGTCAAACTTTGCTAGATATTGTAACTTTATAATCATATTATACTATATGTCGCACCTAAATTATGAGTAAAACTTTAATTAATAATAATTACAATGCATCTGAAATTGAAGTTTTAGAAGGCCTGGAACCAGTAAGGCATAGACCAGGCATGTATATAGGTGGCACTGACAACAATGCCTTACATCACTTAGCAATTGAAATAATTGATAACTGTATGGATGAAGTAGTAGCTAAATATGCAACACTAATAAATGTAGGACTTTCTGCCGAAAACACTATCTCAATTTCTGATAATGGGAGAGGAATTCCGATTGACAGCCATCCGAATTATAAAAATAAATCAGCATTAGAAGTTATAATGACTACACTCCATTCAGGAGGAAAATTTTCAAATAAAAATTACACAACATCTGGTGGTCTTCATGGTGTAGGTGCATCTGTTGTTAATGCTCTTTCAACTTTTTTAAAAGTTGAAGTTATTCGTGAAGGCATTCTTTATAAACAAGAATTTTCAAAGGGTTTTCCAACAACAAAACTAAAAAAAATAAAGTCGACTAAAGAACCTAATGGGACGTCCATTTCATTTAAACCAGACACGAGTATATTTGGTGAAAACAATTTTTTTAGTCCAGACAAGCTTTTTAAAATTTTAGAATATAAGGCTTATCTTTTTGGTGGTGTTCAAATAAATTGGGAATGTGATTCATGTTTGATTAAAGAAAATAGTAAAACACCTAATTATAAAAAAATTTGTTATAAAAATGGAATAATAGATTACATTAAATACAAGACTTTAACAATCCCAATGTTTACTTCATCTACATTTCACGGAAACGTAAGGATTGAGGATGAAAATGTGGAATGGGTAATTGCCTGGCTAACGAATAGCGAAACTAGTTTTATAGAATCTTTCTGTAATACTATTCCAACGCCTCTTGGTGGAAGTCATGAATTGGGCTTTAGGCATGCTCTTACAAAAGGTATAAGAAATTTTGCAGATATCAAAGGTTTTAAAAAAGCGAATGAGCTTATTTATGATGATTTAATAAATTCTACTGGTTCTATTTTATCAATTTTTATCAAGAATCCACAATTTCAAGGACAGACAAAAGAAAAACTAGTAAATATATCAAGCACTAAACTTGTTGAAATTGCGATAAAAGATAGATTTGAAACTTGGTTATCTAATGATATTTCAACTGGTGAAGCAATATTAAACCGTACTATACATAACTATGATGAGAGAAAAAGAAAGAAAAAAGAAAGAGATATTTCCAGGAAAACTATAGCCAAAAAAACCCGTTTACCTGGTAAATTAGCTGACTGCACTAGTGATAAATTTGATGAATCTGAACTTTTCATTGTAGAAGGCGATAGCGCTGGAGGATCGGCTAAACAAGCCCGTGAGAGAATTACTCAAGCAGTACTTCCACTTAAAGGTAAAATATTAAATGTTGCAAGTGCATCCAATGAAAAAATGTCTCAAAATCAAGAAATTAATGATTTAAAGCAAGCTATCGGATTGGAACAGATAAAATCAAATAATATTGAAAATTTAAGATATAATAAAATTATAATAATGACAGACGCAGATGTAGATGGAGCTCATATTGCTGCTCTTTTATTAACTTTTTTCTACAATAATTTTCCTGAGATAATAGAAAAAGGCCACTTGTATCTTGCTCAACCTCCTCTTTATAGAATTACACATAATGGACAAACTCAATATGCACAAACAGAAGAAAGGAAAAATGAAATTGTGAATGAAAATTTCTCTAGTAAAGCAATAGTAAGTCGCTTTAAAGGTCTAGGAGAAATGCCTCCTTCACAGTTAAAAGAAACGACAATGTCCCTTAAAACAAGAAACCTTTTAAAGATCACCATACCTAAAAGAGACATGGAAGATGCTGACAAAAGAAGATCCGTTGACGAGTTAGTCAATATACTTATGGGAAAAAAACCAGAACTTAGGTTCAAATATATTCAACAAAATGCTAATTTAGTAAATAATTTTGATATTTAAATATCAAAAATTAAAAATGGAATAATTTGATATGAATTAGATATATATTAATACATCATAATTAAATATAAAAGGAAAAAAAGTGAATTTTAATGAACTAGGTTTTTGCAAAGAGATTATATCTGCTATTAAAGAAAAAGGTTATGAAAATCCTACTGAGATCCAAAAAAAAGCTATACCTCACATTCTAATGGGTAGAGACTTACTAGGCTGTGCACAGACAGGTACAGGTAAGACCGGTTCATTTGTAATGCCTCTAGCCGAAATATTAAATTCAGGAAAATCAAAGTCGAGAATGCCTAGGTCACTTATATTAGCCCCTACTAGAGAGTTGGCTATGCAAGTATCTGAAGAATTTAATTTTATTAATAAATTTCTTAAGCTACAAATGGCCTTATTAATTGGAGGTGTTTCATTTACGGATCAAGATAATAAATTAGCAAAAGGTGTTGATGTACTTGTAGCAACCCCTGGAAGACTTTTAGACCATATAGAACGAGGTAAAGTTATAATAAAAGACGTTAAAATACTCATTATTGATGAAGCTGATCGTATGTTGGACATGGGTTTCATTCCAGACATCATAAAAATTAACAAATTATTACCAAGGATACGACAAACCTTATTTTTTTCTGCGACACTATCTAAAGAAGTACGAGATATTGGCAAAAATTTATTAATTAACCCAAAAGAAATAACCGTTAACCCTTATGCATCAACCTCTGAAAATATAGATAGTTATTTTTTTCAAACTCAAAGTAAAAATAAATTGGATGATCTTAAAACATTATTAAACATTGATTTATTTAAAAGTGCCGTAATTTTTTGTAATAAAAAAAATGATATTAATAAAATTAATACGTTTTTAAAAAAAAATAATTATAAAACCGTTTGTCTTCACGGAGACATGAATCAAAGTTCAAGGACTAATTCTCTTGAAGAATTTAAAAATAAATCTGCAGATATTCTAATTGCGTCTGATGTTGCTGCAAGGGGAATTGATATAAAAGATTTAAGTCATGTTTTTAATTATGACGTACCTAACAATCCAGAAGATTATGTTCATCGCATAGGTAGGACTGGTAGAGCAGGAAAAAAAGGTGTTGCATATACTATTTTCAATGATAATGATAGAAAGAATATTTTGTTGATAGAAAAATTAATCAAAAAGAGAATAAAAAGACTAAATTTAGAAGATGTAAATTTTAAAAATAATAACATTAATATAAAAGGATCAAAATTAAAAATGAAATCAGACAAGGAAGACCTTAAACAGAAACAAAAATTTACTTTTTTACCTGTTGAAAATTTTCTTAATTTTAAAGAGAGTGGTCAAATACCTGATTTTTTGAACAAAAAAAAGTCAATTTAAAGCTTTTTCAATAATCTCTGACAAATCGATTGAAGGGCTTTGGTCAAAAACATTCTTTAGTACTTTCCTAATTTTATTTTTTCTATCTTCTTTATAATTCTTAAACCTTGTTAGTGGTAAGATTAATCTTGCTGCAACTTGAGGATTCCTCTTGTCAATAATGCTTATTTGTTTAGATACAAAGTTATATCCAGATGAATCATCCGCATGAAAAAGTAAAATATTTTCCTTCTGAAAAGTACCTAACACAGATCTTAACTTGTTAGGATTTTTAATATCAAATGATTTATGTTCCATTAATCTATTAATATAATCAATACCCTCATCGTCAAACTTCAGGCAAGACATCATCTCAAACCATTTCTCTAATACTAAATCATTATTACTCCATTTTAAATAAAATTTATTTAAGTATTCTAGTGCAACCTTATTATTACTTAAACATAAAGATTTTAATCCAGCTATAGAAAGTGTCATGTTACAACTTGTTGTTATATTTTTGGCGATATTAATTCCAATTTTACTATCTATCAACAATAAATATTTTAGTATTTTTTCTAGTAAAGCCCTTTCACCTTCAAATTCTAACTTACCAATTTCATTAATCAAAATTTTTGATGCTAATTTTTCTAAAGTTTCTTTTAAATTTTTAGCAATTGACTTTATGATTTCAATTCTTCTCAAGTATAAGTGAATTGGATCAACAACCTCTAATAAATTCTCATATGAATTTATAGAGGGTAATTCTAGAAAAAGGGCCATCAAAGAAAAATCGATTTTTTTATCCAATAATAAAACTCTTAATGAATCACTTAGAAACTTAATGGTGGTATCGTTGTGATAACAATCTAAATACAAATTTTGAATTGCATCCCATCTATTGTAAGAATCATTGTCAAACTTAAGTATGTGAATATATTCTTCAATCTTCAAATCAGTTTCTAATATAACTGGGGCTGAAAACTCTTTTAAAAGCGAGGGTGTCAGATTCTTTTCATTCGTATTTACTGTAATGCTATCTTTACTTTTAGTTAATAAATAAACATGTTCATGACTAAAATTTGAATTATCTATTTTGTATTTAATAGGATTTCCTTTTTCATTCAAAAATGACATTTTTATAGGTAGTGGAAGATTACTTTTTTTATTATTAATACGCTGATAAAAATTGAGTTTTATTCCAGATTTTTGGATCTCTCTTTTAATTTTTAGTGTTGGTGTTCCTGACTGGGAATACCATTTTTTAAAAATTGTTAAGTCTAAATTACTACCTTTAGAAAGAGCATCTATAAAATTTTCACATGTAACTGCTTCGCCATCATAACAATTAAAGTAAAAATCCATTCCTTTTCTGAATAATTTTTTACCAAGGTAATTGGAAATCATTCTAATAATCTCTGCACCTTTTTCATAGACGGTAGGTGTATAAAAATTATTTATTTCGAGATAACTTTCGGGTCTTATTGGATGGCTATTAGAACCTGCATCTTCAGGAAATTGCATAGATCTCAAAAACAAAACGTCTTCTATTCTCTTAACTCCCTTTTGATTCATATCTGCCGAAAACTCTTGGTCTCTAAAAACTGTTAATCCTTCCTTTAAAGTTAATTGAAACCAATCCCTACAAGTAACCCGATTACCCGTCCAGTTATGGAAATATTCGTGGGCAACAATAGCTTCTATATTTTTAAAATCTCTATCAGTAGCAGTTTTACCATCAGCAAGAACAAATTTTGAGTTAAAAATATTTAAGCCTTTATTTTCCATTGCTCCCATATTAAAATGGCTAACAGCAACAATCATAAAAGTATTCAAATCATATTCTAACCCATATTTTTTTTCATCCCAACGCATAGCATTTTTTAGACTTTTCATTGCGTATTTTGTAAAAGATTTATTTCCAATTTCAGTAAAAATCTTTATTAAAACTTTTTTATTCGAAAAAGTTGTAAAATTAGATTCATAAAATTCTAAATTACCAACAACTAAAGCAAATAAATATGAGGGTTTTGGGAAAGGGTCGGACCAAATTTTGAAATGCCTTTTATTTTTTTCAAATCCTTCTTCAATCAAATTTCCATTCGAAATTAAAGTATTAAATTTATTTGAAGACACGATTTTGACTGTAAATTTACTCAAACAATCTGGTCTATCTGGAAACCATGTTATCTTTCTAAATCCCTCTGGTTCACATTGAGTACAAAACATATTATTAGTTTTGTATAATCCTTCCAAAGAAAAATTGTCTTGCGGAAAAATTTTAACTTCCGTGATAACTTTTAGGGAATTTGCATTGTTTGGAATAGATATTGAAATAATTTCATTATTTTGTTTGAAACTATCTATTTTAATACTTTCAGTTTTCTTTTCATCAATAGTTAAACAAAACATATTAGTAATTAAATTTAATCCGTTTAATTCTAATGTATTGTTTAAATTATATTTTTTAATTAATTCAGATTTATTTTTTTTGAATATAATTTGAGATTTTACAATTGTAAAATCATTAAAGATTAAAAATTCAAGATTAGTATCTTCAGGCAACCATTTTAAAGGCTTATAATCTGATCGCTTTTTGGGAAGCCTAATCATTCTGAATTTATTAACTTTCTCTTGTAGAAGTGTAAGCCAAGTTTGAGTGCTTTTCACAATAAGGTCGTCCTGGAATTATTGATGTGCCACAAAAAGAAAATCCAGGAAGTTTAGGATCACCATTCGGCCAACAACAACGATTTCTAGACCACTCTACCTCCCTAAGCAAAATTTTAAGAGGAAGATCTTTACTAGCTTCAAAATTAGAATCAACTTTGTTCTTTCTAGGATCCCCAGATTTTGAAATTGGAGAATTTCTTTTTGGTAAATCTAGTCTATGAGCTTTTCCAGCAATTGCGTTTCTTGAAACACCTAATTCAATACCTATCTTAGTAATAGAAAGGCCTTCATCCCAAAATTTTTTTAATTTTTCTAATTTTTTTTCATCCCAAACTGAATTATTATCCATATATAAACCTATATTTTACCAAATTTTAAAAAAATTACCTACCAAATCGATTTGACTTTCTATCATATATTTTCCATAATGAATACAACGTCCTAAAGATTTTGCATGTTTTAATAATTCAGTCTCTTCTGGTTGCATAATAATGTCAGCAATAACTGAATTTTTTGAACTTTTTGTAACATCAAATGGAAGTTTGTCTGATGTTTTAAGGCCTAAGCTAGTAGCATTTATTATAATATCACTCCCAGCTAATGTATAATCGTTATCCGGATAAACTTCAACTTGTAGAGATTTAGATTTAGCATTGATTTTATTCTTCAAATCAAAAGCTTTTTTTAAATCTCTATTAATTAATTTTAAAGATTTTATTTGTTCATTAACTAAGGAACAACCAATTGAGACTGCAGCACCACCAGCTCCAAAAAGACAGACACTTTTATTTTCTAAAGAATATTTTTGTCCCAAAAAACCGTTTACAAATCCTTGACCATCAAAATTATTCCCAATTAAATTTCTTTCATTATCAAATTTAATCCAATTGACTGCACTTGTAAATTTTGCATCTGGTTCAAGATAATTACATAATTTTGAAACATTAGTTTTATGTGGAATTGTAATAGTCATACCTTTAAAATTCTCAATTAACTTTAATGAATTTAAAACGTTTTCTAAATTATCTTTATTCAAGTGAATTGGTATCATAACCGCATCAATATTTTTATTTTTAAAAAGTGATGTAAATAAAGTAGGTGCTTTAACATGATCTATAGGATCAGCAAGGCAACCATAAATTTTAGTTGTTCCTAACATTAATTATTTTTGCTCTAATTTTTTAAAATTTAAAGATGCCGAGTTTATACAATAGCGTAATCCTGATGGCTCGGGTCCATCAGGAAAGACATGACCTAAATGCGCGTTGCATTTTGAACAATGAACTTCAGTTCTTTGCATAAAAAAAGAATTATCAACATTTTTACCAATTACATCTTCTGAAACAGGTTTATAAAAAGATGGCCAACCTGTGCCAGAATCATATTTTGTTTTGCTTGAAAAAAGAATTGTGTCGCAACAAATACATTTGTAGTTTCCCTCATCTTTTTTATCCCAATAAGCACCTGAAAAAGGTGGCTCTGTTCCATGTTTTTGAGTAACTATATATTGTTGATCACTTAATTTTTTATTTATACTAACCATCACTTAAGCCTTAGTTATTTAGTTTAAATTAATTTATACTATTATTTTTTATCAAATAAAAAAGTTAAATAATATTTTTTTTATTATTAAGAATTTTTTTTATGAAAAATACTCTCGTAAAAAAAGTTATCCAACATAACATACCAAAAATATATGCGATGAAATCAACGAATTTGTGAAATAATAACATCAATGTAAAGCATATAATTGTTTCAAAACCTTCCGTAATACCACCAGAATAAAAAAATGATTTTTTTTGCCCATTCGCAATAGTAATTTTATTTTTTTCTATGATCCAGGCAGAGGCCAAAAAAGTTGTTTGAGTTGCAACAAAACTTAATAGCAAAAAACATATAGAATAAGAATTGTTTAAATCTACAAAAATAAAGGCAATAGGAAATAATGAATAGAATAAAAAATCTAGAATAATATCATAAAAGGCTCCAATGTCAGTTTCCCCTTTTTGACGTGCAATCGCTCCATCTAATCCATCACAAAATCTATTTAAAAAAAGGAAGATAATTGCATAGATAAATAAAGAATTTATTGTAAAGTAAAAACAGAAAAGACCAAATAAAAATCCTAAAAAAGTAATGTAATCTGCATTGAAACCAAGTTTTATAAATAATTTTGCGGTTTCATTTAAAGTTGGTCTTAAAAGTTTGTTTAATTGAGAGTCAATCATCTATATTAATATTATATTTAATTTATACGTTTATTAGGAATAATAAAAAGTTGTTTAGGATAAATTAAATCAGGATTTATAATTTTGTTTTTATTAAGATTAACAATGTCAATATAACGATTCCCTACTCCTAATCTTTGATAAGCTATATTCCAAAGTGCATCACCCTTTTGAACAACTACAAAAGTTTTACCATTAGCATTTTGAATTGTTTTACCACTAATTATAATTGAATTATCAGTTAAAACCTTACCATTCTTACCTAATAAAACAGCAAATACTTTTTGTTTTCCAATAATTAGCTTACCAGGTATTGATAAACTCCACTCGTCATTTGTAATTTTGGTAGAAGAGGTTTCTTTTCCAGAAAACCCAGCGTTTATTTGTACTCCATTATGGGCCTGTCCTGATAAAACTAATTGACCTACCTTTGTATCATAAGTAATAGCTAAAATTGCTATGTATGGGTCTCTTTTATCTTCATTAATATTAATTTCTTTATTTTTACTAATTTCTTTATTGGTGTTTAATCCAGGAGCCTGTATTACTTTTGTACCTAGTTTACCCTCACTATCAACTATTGCAACAATGGGAATATCGTTAATACCGCCAGTTACATTAATGGCAACTGACTTATTAGCAATTACAACTTTCTTATCTTGAGTAGTTTGTCTAAATGATAAAAGATATTCTCCTGCCTTTAGTTGTTTTTCAGGAACAGCAACAAAATCACCAATTTTGTCACTAGTGGTTACAGCAATAACTTGAGAACCAGATATTATTTCAACTTTAGAGTTTGGCAAACCTTTGCCAGCTATAACGAGGCTTCCATCTGGCCTCACTCGAACTACTTCAAGTTTTATAGTTTCTGCAGTTTGCTTTCTTGTAGTTGGCTTAACTTCGATAGGTTTTGCATCAACAATCTCTTTGACTAAAGGAACTATCACTTCTTTTTTTTCTTCGGTATCTTGTTGATAAAAAACAATTAATAAAGCAACAATAGCAATTATTGACCCTATTAACAAAGAATAAATTACTTTTGAAAATTTCATAAAAAAACCTTATGTTGGTTAGATTAACTATATTAAATTAAACAATATTAACATACAAATTTTAATTATTTCTAATTAACAGGGATTAGTGTTGAAAAAAAATATTTGCGTTTTTGGTGGGTCTGTTTCTGGCAAAAATATAGAAAATGAAAAAACTGCACGAATAATTGGTAAAACAATTGCTGACAATAATTTTAATTTAGTTTTTGGTGGAGGTGAAAATGGTATTATGGGAGCCGTTGCCCAATCAAGTATTGAAAATGGAGCAACAACAATAGGTATTATTCCAAGTTTTCTATTCAAAAAGGACATATCAGATTTTGCTTACTCAAAAAAATTTAATACAGAACTCATACAGACTGAAACAATGCATCAAAGAAAAAAACTTATGTATGACAAGTCTGATGGATTTATAATTTTACCCGGTGGAATTGGAACACTTGATGAATGTTTTGAAGTGTTAACTTGGTGCCAATTAAGTCAAATTAAGAATAAAAATGTAGGTATAATTAACTTTAAAGGATATTGGAATCCTCTTATTAATTTAATTAACCATTTAATAAAAGAAGAATTTATGCCATCAAATAATTTAAATTATTTTGAAGAAATAAATAATTTAAAAATGCTTAAAATTTTTTTAAAAAATATTTAAATATTTTACGAATTTATGTATTTATAATAATTATTTATGAATAATGAAAGAATAATCTTTTAAGAGAGTTCTAAAAACTATTAAGGAAAAAAGATGTTAGATTTAATGAAAATAGCTACTACTGAATCTGAAGGCGGTGATTTAAAATCTTACCTAAGCAATCTCTATAATGAAACTGATATAAGACCTAATGGCTATCCAAATGCAATAGTGTGGAAAGGAGGAAAACACGACGGAATTATAAACCCAATATGTCATTCATTAACTGACGCCTACGCATTATTGGGAACCATTGCTGCTGCAGATATTTTAAATCTTCCTTTTTATGCTGTACCGATGTGGTCTCAAATACGTCATGATACAGAACTAGAAGTGTTGAGTTGGTTTGGAAACATGAAAAACACGTCAATTAAATGGTCAACTGCTGGTGATGCTTACGTTAATGATAAGTCAGGAAATAAAGTTGTTGTTATGGGTAAATCTGGAAATGCTCCCTTAAGAACACAGGCAGGTGTGTATTGTAATGTTCGTCCATATGGACCTATCACAGTAGTTAGATGTATGCCCTGTCTACCCTATTCTCAAGATAAATCGAAGTTTAGTGTAAATGACAAAACAGGTATAGTCCATACAGAGATGAACACACCTGGAATACAAATGGCTTATGCATGTCGCCTTTTTCTTAAAATGGTTAATGACACTGGAAAATTGGGAAGAGTAGCTTTCAAACCTACTCAGGCTATGGAAGACGGTATAAATGCAGGCCTTCTTATTTGGCTACTTGAGGGAACAAAATTTGAAATTGGTAGGAAATGGGCTGTAAATGCATATCAAGAACATAAAACCAATATTGATAAAATAATATCTCTACTACCTAAAGACTTTAAAGAAGGTATGGGAAATTGGTCTGGTAAAATTGAACAACACATTGCAGACACAAATTATGGTTTATTAGTATGGGATATAGTTAACAATCAAGAATGTATAGTTTTAGCTACAGACTTAGACGGAGATAGATTGACTGATTTACTTGCTGATATTTCAGATCCTTTAAGAGAATTTGGACAAAAAGTACTTGATTATGCAAATAGTGATATGAAAATGGATAAAGCTTGGAAGTCAATGGGTTATAAAACAGGTAATGGCAGAGATATGACTTCAGTAATGTATAGAATGGCAGGTCCACCAATTCATGAACAAACGTTGGGGTCTGCTGACGCAATGTTATTAAGACTTCTTGATGGAGATGAGACAAAGGGAGGTTCAAAAAAACCTTATGACCCAAGAATTCATTTTGTGCTCATTAGAGATGCATATATAGATGCTAATCCAGATAACTCTGAACTTAAAAAGTGGCTAGACAATGCTCTTAATATTTTTGATAAGATATACGGTGATAACAGACCTGGTTTTGTAGATGGCTATAAAAAATTAAAAAGTTGTATTTCTTCTTGGTAAATAATTTATCACTTTAGAACTGGTTCTAATCTATCCATAATTTGATTTATAAAACTTTCTTTTGCTGCAAAGCAAATTCTGAGATGTCCTTCCCCTGAAGTTCCAAACGCTATACCTGGTGCAACACCAACATTTGTTTCTAAAATTAATTTCTTAGCAAAATCAAGTGAATCTTTTATTCCTTCAACTTTAAAAAAAGCATAAAATGCAGCTTCAGGAATACTACATTCAACTTTTTTCCAAGTCACCAACCTATCAAACATAATATTTCGTGATTTTTTTAGATTTTTACGGATTTCGTTAGTTATAGATGTGTGATTTTCCAATGCTGAAATTAGTCCATTTTGAAGAAACTCAGGAACACCTGTTGTTGTTATTTGAACCAATTTAGCAATATGACTTTCAAGCTCTTCTGGATGAGTTATCCAACCTATTCTCCATCCCGTCATGTTAAAGCTTTTTGAAGCAGAGTTAATTACAATTAATTTATCTCTAGAGTTTGAAAATTGAAGAAAACTAGGTGATACTAAATCATTAAATGTTATTTGGTGATAAACTTCATCAGAAATTAACCAACAACCTAAATTACGTGTATGACTTATTAATAGTTTCTGCTGCTCTTTAGGCATAACCCAACCTGTTGGATTTCCTGGACTGTTAACAAACACCATTTTTGTTTTAGGTGTAATTGAATTTAGCAATAAATCAAAATCAATTTCCCAATCTCCATTTTTCAATTCAAGTGAAATTTCTTTTATGTTACCTTTTTTTAGTAAAACAGAAGATCTTATATTAGGCCACACAGGGCCAATCATAACAACTTCATCTCCATTACTGACTATTAAATCGCAAATTAGTCTAAGTCCCATCATACCACCAGTAACCACGCTATGATTTTCTGGCTTAGTATTTATATTGAAAACCTCATTCATATACTTTGTGATTTCAGATCGAAGTTTAGGTGTTCCATTTTGATAGGTATAAAAAGTTTTACCTTCATTCAAAGCGTTTACACTTTTATCATATATTAATTTACTTGTTGGGGTATCACCCTCTCCGAACCAGGCAGGATAGACATGTTTACCAGTATCTTTTGTATATTTCCTTCCAAAATTTGCAATTTCCATAATTGCTGTTTCTTTAAAAGAAATAATTTCTTCATTTAATTTTTCTAACAATTTTTAAAACTCTAGAACTTTTTAACAATATATTTTTTTAGAATTTCAATAGCCAACGCACTATTTTCTGGTGAAGAACCTCCGGACTGGGCCATATCAGCTCTTCCACCTCCACCCTTACCACCTAAAATAGTCGAAACTTCTTTTACCATTTCTACTGCGCTTATTTTCTCAGCTAGTTTCTTTTCTACTGCAATAACTAAGGATGCTTTGCTATCAATTTTACTAATAAGACAAACTATATCAGATTTATTGTTTTTAATTAACTTTTCAGCATTTGATTTTAATTCTTTGATTGCTAAATCATCAAATATTACATACTCAAAAATAATACCTTTTATTGTTTCTTTGATAGAATTATTATTTTCAGTTGTGGCTTGGTTCTTTTTTAAACGTTTAAACTCCTTGTTAATTTTTTGATTTTCCTCAATTAATTGTTCAACTTTTTTTTCCACTTGGTTATTATTAGTTTTCAATAGATTTGATATGTTTGTAACTTTATCAATTTTATCATTATAAAACTTTACTGCTGAAACATTTGTTACAGCTTCTATTCGACGTACCCCAGAAGAAACACCTGTTTCAGAAATAATTTTAAAAGATAAGATCTCTGAAGTTCTTTTAACATGAGTGCCACCACACAGTTCGACTGACCAAGCATCTCTATTTGCATCAACACTTTTTCCAATTGAAACCACTCTCACTTTTTCCCCATACTTTTCTCCAAAAAGAGCAATCGCACCTCTTTCAATAGCATCGCTTGGAGTCATAATTTTAGTTGTAACATCATCATTACAAAATATTCTAAAATTAACTTCATCTTCAATATCCTTTATTTCTTGTATAGAAATGGGATTTGGATGACTAAAATCAAACCTTAATTTTTCTTGAGTAACCAGAGAACCTTTTTGAGCGACATGATCACCTAATTTTTGTCTTAATGCTTCATGTAGTAAATGTGTTGCTGAATGATGTGAGCATAATTGTTTTCTGTGATCTAATTCAATTAATTGTTTAACAATATCACCACTTTGTAAGTTTCCTGATAAAACTTCTATAGTTGAAATAAATATATTTTTATTATTTCCAATATTAATTTTTTTGGTATTAAGAACATTTGCCTTAAATTCCACTCCTTCCAAGCTTCCTCTATCTGCAATTTGTCCACCAGATTCTGCATAAAAAATAGTTTTATTAAAAACAACATCAACTTTATCACCAAATGAAATATTTTTTACTATTTCATTATTTTTAATTATTAAATTAATGTCAGTTTCTAAGAAATTATTATCATATCCTTGGAAATCTGAACTAGGAAGTTTTAATAAAACCTTTAAAATTTTTTTGGTCATATTGCTTATCACCCGATCCTGACCATGCTTGTCTGGCTTTATTTTTTTGGTTATTCATTGAAATTTCAAAGCCGGAATAATCAACAGTCCATCCATAAGATTTTAAAACATCTTCTGTTAAATCTATGGGAAAGCCATATGTGTCATATAATTCAAATGCTTTCTCACCAGAAAGAACACCTAAAGAGACTTTTTCGTCTATTTCGTTCATTAATAAACTCATGCCTCTTTCTAGTGTATCTTTAAACTTTATCTCTTCGTCATTAATGGTTTTTTCAATAATTGCTTTTTGAGCAATTAATTCAGGGAATGCCTCACCCATTTCTTTAATTAAATATTCTACCAATTTATATATAACCGGATCTAATGCACCAAGTAGATGTGTGTGTCGCATAGCCCTTCTCATTATCCTTCTAAGTACATAACCTCTTCCTTCATTACTAGGTAACACACCTTCAGCAATTAAAAATGAAATTGACCTTAGGTGATCTGCAACAACTCTATGTGAAATAATATTATCTTTGTTTTGATCTACACCTGTTAACAATGATGAAGCATTTACTAAATTTTTCATCATATCAGTTTCATAGTTATTATGAGTATTTTGTAAAACTGCAGAAATACGTTCTAATCCCATACCTGTGTCAATACTAGGTTTTGGTAAATTGATTCTTTCATTATTAGAGATTTGTTCATATTGCATGAAAACTAGGTTCCATATTTCTATGAACCTATCACCATCCTCATTTTTCGAACCAGGAGGACCACCTTCAACTGTATCTCCGTGATCATAAAATATTTCAGAACATGGGCCACATGGACCTGTATCCCCCATACTCCAAAAATTATCATTAGTTTTAATTTTAATTATCTTATCATCTTTAAAACCAGAAATTTTTTTCCATAATAAATCAGCTTCTTTATCATTATGATAAATAGTCACCAACAATTTTTCTTTTGGAATTGCATATTCTTTTGTTAATAATTCCCACGCTTGATAAATGGCTTTTTCTTTAAAATAATCTCCAAAAGAAAAATTACCTAACATCTCAAAAAATGTATGATGTCTAGCTGTCCTGCCAACATTCTCAAGATCATTATGCTTTCCGCCTGCTCTCAAGCATTTTTGGGATGATACAGCCTTATCATATTCTCTATGCTCTAAACCAGTAAAAATATTTTTAAATTGTACCATACCAGCGTTTGTGAAGAGAAGTGTAGGGTCATTCTCTGGAACTAAATTACTAGAAGATATAACTTGATGATTGTTTTTTTTAAAATAATTAATAAAAGTTTTTCTTATTTCATTAACTGAATTTTTTTGGTTAATCATTTGCTAGACTGTATTATTAAGTTTTATTCTTGATAACACCAATCTAGCAAAAATCAAATCTACAATATATTTATTTTTCTTCTTCAGAATTTTGTTGCTCTGGGTTCATTAAAATCTCTTCAACTAGAACAGAATTACCTTTTATTTTATCTTCTATTTCTACAGCAATTTCAGTATTTTCGTTCAAGAAATTTTTAGCGTTTTCTCTTCCTTGGCCAATTCTTTGATCATTATATGAAAACCACGAACCAGACTTTTCTATTATATCCGCAGACACACCTAAATCAATTATTTCACCATTTTTAGAAATACCTTCACCATACATAATATCAAATTCAACTGTTCTAAAAGGCGGAGCCACTTTATTTTTAACCACTTTAACTCGTGTTTGATTACCAATTATGTCATCTTTATCCTTGATTGCGCCTATTCTACGGATATCAAGTCTAACAGATGCATAAAACTTAAGCGCATTTCCTCCAGAAGTTGTTTCTGGATTACCAAACATAATACCAATTTTTTGTCTAATCTGATTTATAAATATGACTAAACAATTAGACTTAGATATAGATGATGTTAATTTTCTCAATGCTTGACTCATCAATCTAGCTTGAAGCCCCATATGACTGTCACCCATATCACCTTCTAATTCAGCTCTAGGCACTAAAGCAGCAACAGAATCTACAACTAAAACAGATATAGCTCCTGATCTTACTAATGTGTCAGCAATTTCTAAAGCCTGTTCACCTGCGTCAGGCTGTGAAATTAGCAAATCATCTATATTAACTCCTAATTTTTTAGCATATACTGGATCTAAGGCATGTTCAGCATCTACGAACGCACATGTCCCACCTGCTTTCTGCGCTTCAGCTACAACATGTAAAGCCAGGGTCGTTTTACCAGAACTTTCAGGTCCATATATTTCTACAATTCTTCCCTTTGGTAAACCACCAATACCTAACGCAACGTCTAATCCAAGAGAACCAGTAGAAATTGCTTGAACATCCAGGTTTTCTCCAGATGTACCTAATTTCATAACTGAACCTTTTCCAAAAGCTTTTTCAATCTGTCCAATAGCAGATTCTAAAGCCACATTTCTATCTTTATCTTGACTAGACATTTTAATCACCTCAGCATTCATTATCTACCTCCTTACTGACATATGGTAAAAATAGTTTCAACCATTAAAATTATTGAATATAAATAATGTATATTCACCTTTT
This sequence comes from alpha proteobacterium SCGC AAA536-G10, assembly GCA_000384615.1. Lineage (GTDB taxonomy): Bacteria > Pseudomonadota > Alphaproteobacteria > Puniceispirillales > Marisalimonadaceae > Marisalimonas. The sequence continues at coordinate 99,277 of ARQU01000004.1, forward strand.
GTTCTTTTGTCAATTGTTGTTCTTGATTTGTTCTATTTAAATAATATTATTCGTCTTTATGAATTTTTTCCATTTTTTCATGACGTTCTTGCGCATCAACACTTAAAGAGGCAATAGGCCTAGCTTTTAGCCGTCCTAATCCTATTGGCTCACCAGTATCTTCACAATAACCATATGTTTTTAAATCAATCCTTCTTAAAGCTGCATCAATTTTACTAATTAGTTTTCTTTCTCTATCACGTGTTCTTAATTGGATAGACGCATCTGATTCTACTTGAGCTCTATCAGCTATATCTGGTCTTTGTAAACCTTCAGCAGAAAGATTATCTTTTGTATCTGTAGCTTCATCTAATAAATCTAATTTCCAGTTGGTTAATTTTTGCCTAAAGAACTCTAATTGCTTATCATTCATAAATTCTTCATCGTTATTTGGGCTATAATCTTCTGGAAGCACTACTCGATTACCTAATATTCCACCCCTTTTTGCGCCTTTGCCAAAAGATTTTTTTTTTGATAATTTATTGATATTTGATGTATTCACAACGTAATTTCCATTAAGTAATTAAAATTACAAATTTATATAAAAACTTAAAAAAAATTCAAGCATGAAAATTAAAAATTTATAAAATTTTGAAAAGTGCTTAAATCGTAAACTTTATAATCATTTCAGAAAAAATAAGTTGTAAAAAAAATGTTTAATACTATTTAATTATCATAACAAAAATAGAAGTCCACATTGAACTATTCAGAAAAATTTAAAGAATCAATTAATAAATTGAAATTTGAGGATAGATATCGCCATTTTAATGAAATTGAAAGGCATGTGGGGCTACATCCAATAGCTTCTTGGAAAGTAAATTATAAAAAGTCTGAAATTATAGTATGGTGTTCAAATGATTATTTAGGAATGAGCCAAAATGATCTAATCATTAATTCGATGATTGATGCTGTTAAAAACATGGGAACAAGTTCTGGAGGAACAAGAAACATTTCTGGCAATAGTTCTGCAATTGTCAACTTGGAAAAAGAATTAGCAGTTTTACATGGTAAAGAAAAAGCATTAGTATTTTCTTCTGGATATGTAGCTAACGAATCTAGTATTAGTACCTTACTAAGCATATTGGATGATGTTGTTGTTTTCTCTGATGAAAAAAATCATGCCTCTATAATTAATGGTATAAAGAAATCAAATGCAAAAAAAGAAATTTTTAGACATAACGACCTATATCATTTAGAAGAATTGATTAAAAATTACTCTATTCATAAACATAAAGTTATTATATTTGAATCTGTTTATTCAATGGATGGAGACTTTGGTGACATTGAAAATATAGTTAATATTGCAAAAAAGTATAATGCACTAACTTATTTAGATGAAGTACATGCTGTTGGCATGTATGGAAATACCGGCGCTGGTATAGCTGAAATGATGAATTTACAAAATTCGATAGATATAATCCAAGGTACACTTGGCAAAGCTTACGGGACTATGGGTGGTTATATTTCATCTTCTCAAGAAATTTGTGATGCGATCAGAAGTTACGCTAGCGGTTTTATTTTTACTACAGCAATACCTCCTGCGCTTGCAAAAGCTGCAACTGAATCTATTAAATATTTGAAAAAATCAAATTATGAGAGAATTTTACAAAAACAAAAAACAAATATGCTAAAGAAATATTTATCAAAAGAAAACATCAATTATTTAGATAATAAATCACATATTGTACCAGTAATGGTTAACAATCCAATTAGATGTAGTGAAATAAGTAATATATTGCTAAATGACTTTGGACATTATATTCAACCTATTAACTATCCCACAGTTCCCAAAGGTACAGAAAGACTTAGAATTACCCCAGGACCTCTTCATACAGAAAAAATGATATCTGATTTAACTATTGCACTTAAACATGCATTTAACAAAACAGATAATATTGTATATAAAAAATATGCATAAAAATTTATTAAGAGCTTAAATTGGCTATAATTGACAAACCTAAAGATCACCCATTATTTCCTGATAAATCTAACATTGGTATCCTATTAGTTAATTTAGGCACTCCTGAAGGAACTGATTACTGGTCAATGAGAAAATATTTAAAACAATTTTTAATGGATAAAAGAGTTGTAGATATTTTTAGACCTCTATGGTGGTTAATACTAAACGGGCCTATATTAACCTTTAGACCTTCAAAATCCGGCAAAGCCTACCAAAAAATATGGGATGAAGATAATCATGGATCTCCTCTAAGAAAATTTACAATAAATCAAACTAGTAAATTAAAGAAAATTTTTGAAAGTTATAAGAATATTTCAATTGAATATGCAATGAGATATGGGACTCCTGAGATTGATAAAACACTAAACAAAATGACTAAAAATGGTTGTTCTAAAATTCTTCTTGTTCCTTTGTACCCTCAATATGCGGCTAGTACTTCTGCAACAGTTAAAGATGAAGTTTTTAAGTGGATGTTAAAACAAAGGTGGCAACCTGATCTTAGAACCATAGCTCCTTGGTTTGATAATCATAACTATATTAAAGCTTTGGCCGAGACGGTTAAGAAAAATATTATAAATAAAAATAAATTAGACAAATTAATCGTTACTTTTCATGGTATCCCCAAGAGATATTTTATGGCTGGAGATCCTTATCATTGTCATTGTATGAAGACAGCTCGACTTCTAAAGGAAGAGCTTAAATGGCCAGATGAAAAAATTTTAGTAACATTTCAATCTAGGTTTGGACCTGAATCATGGCTTCAACCTTATACTGACGAAACAATTATAGATTTGGCGAAAAATGGCAAAAAAAACATTGCTGTAGTTGCACCAGGCTTTATATCAGATTGTTTAGAAACGCTTGAAGAAATTAATGTTGAAGCAAGAGAGTTATTTTTTGAAAATGGCGGGGAGAGTTTCGAATATATACCTTGTCTAAACGATAATGAATACTCAATAAAATTCTTGGAATTTATTATTAAAGAAAATCTTCTTGGTTGGAACTGTTGAACAATAAATTAGTTATTAAGAGATTATATATAATTATAAATTGCTATTTACATTTTATACATAAACACTTATAAATCAACTGTCTAAGCGGGTATTGTGTAGTGGTAAGACCTTAGCCTTCCAAGCTAATGACGCGAGTTCGATTCTCGCTACCCGCTCCATCAAATATTAAAATAATACTAAACCTGATTTTTTGTTTTTATTAAAAAATAGGTGCAAAATAAGCTTATTATAATTATCGTTCCACCAAAAATTGTGTTTAATGAAGGATCTTTATCATACCATAAAAAATTTAATATTATTGAAATTGGTGGAATTAAATAAAGAAATAATGAAGCTTTATTAGCCCCAAAGTAACCAACTGAATAAGTCCAGGTTAAATAACCTATTGTTGTAGGGAATAAAGACAGCCACAAAAAAGCTATTTGGACTTCACTATTAGAATTAATTATAAAATTATATGTTTCTGGAAACCAAATAATCATAGGTAAAGTTCCAAATAAAATTGTATAAGCAGCTGAAGTTATAGCGCCATATATTAAAACTAGTGGTTTTAATATATGGAAGTAGATAGCAGTCAAAATTGCTGCAAACAGAATTAATGTTGAACCACTACCGAATTCTAATCCACCTTCTTGATCAATAGAAATTATACACACACCTAATAAACAAAATAAGACACATAACCAATGAATGATTGAGACTTTTTGTTTTAAAATCAAAAAGCCTATTAACACCGTAAACAAAGGATTACAATTTACTATGAAACTACTAGCACCAGCTGATACATTCTGCTGACCATAGTTCAAGAATAAATTATATAAAAAAATACCTACAAATCCTGCAATGAAATATCTAAGAAAATGATTTAACGTAATTTTCTTCTTATAATTGTAAAGACACCACAATAATGAAATGAATGCCGCTAATGAAAATCTACCTGCACCTAAAATTAATGGAGTAGAAGTTTCTAGTATAAATGACATTACAGGAAAAGAAGAGCCCCAAAAGAAAATTGTAGAAAAAATTGCCAAATTTGGAGCCGTATTTTTCATATATGTGGCACTTCATTAGTTTTCTAATTTTTTGGAAGAGATAATTTATCAAAAACATTATATTTTATTAACAGACTTTTAATAAAACCATTATCAATATTTTTTTTGATAAATTTATTAATAAAATTTGCAGCTTCTTTATTATTTAGTTTACTACCAATACATTGATTTATATATGTAAAACTTTCATCTAAGATCAAACAATCTTCAGTTTTTTTAATATCGTCAGAAAGTTTGGGTCTTAGTCCAGCTAAAACTTCATATTGCTTTTCCTGAAAAATTGAAAAAGATTCATCTATTGACTTCGCTCTAATTAAATCTGCTTTTTTAATATTTTCAGTTAACCAAAGATCATAAGCACTTCTTTCTGCTACAGCTATTCTAATTCCTTCATTATCAATATCTCTTATAGTGTTGAAATTCAAATGTTTTCTTACTAAAAAAGTTGATTCTATTAGTGTATAAGGAAAACTAAAGTTAATTGATTTTGCTCTTTCTGGCTCATTAGCAATATTACCAATATCCCATTTATCTTCAAAAATAGCATCAGCTAATTCTCCAGGTCTGGAAAATGAGATCAATTCAATATCAACACCTAATTCATAAGCTAAAGCTTTTGCCATATCAGGAGAAACCCCTTGAGGATCTCCATTAGGTTCCTTACCAGTAACTAATAAAAAATTACTCATATTTATAGCAGCTCTTAGATGACCTCTTGGAGCAAGTTGTTTTAGTATAATTTCTGACACTACAAACCTTTTAAAAAATTATTGACAATTATTACACTTTTTACTCATTTGAAAAAAGAGTAATTAAATAATATTTAATGTAGTCAATCTCTTATTTATTTTTTATTGGTTAATAATTAGGCATTTTAATTAAGAATGTGATAATTTTTACGCATTTTTTTGTAAAAATGAAAAAATACCATATGTTGTGTTTGTCGATTTAGGGGGTAATTATGATTTTTCTTTCCAATTTTTTAAATTTCACTAAATTTTTTTTTATTATATTTTTTAGTTTTTTTTCTTATCCAGCATTTGCAAACATTAATAACGGTGATACAGCTTGGATACTAACCTCAACTGCATTAGTTTTATTTATGACTTTACCTGGTTTAGCTTTATTTTATGCTGGACTAGTTAATTCTAAAAACGTTGTTTCAGTACTAATGCAACATTTTGCCCTTGCATGTATGGTTTCAATTATATGGGTGATTTTAGGATATAGTTTAGCTTTTTCTGAGGGAAATGAGTGGATTGGAGGGTTTAGTAATATTTTTATGAATGACATAGATGTTAGCAGTCCTTCTGGAAGTATTCCCGAAAGCCTGTTTGCCACTTTTCAGATGACTTTTGCAATTATAACACCCGCTTTAATGATAGGTGCTTTTGTTGAAAGAATAAAATTTTCAGCAATGCTTATATTCTTAAGTATTTGGTTATTAATAGTTTATGTTCCAGTTACTCATTGGGTTTGGGGAGGAGGAATATTATCTTCTTGGGGTACAATGGATTTTGCAGGAGGAATTGTTGTGCACGCTACTGCAGGAACAGCCGCTTTAGTAACAGCTTTAACACTTGGAAAAAGAAGAGGTTTCCCAAAGTCTATAACGCCTCCACATAGCCCTATTTTAACAATGATAGGAGCTTCAATGTTGTGGATTGGATGGTTTGGTTTTAATGCTGGGTCTGCTTTAGGTGCAAACGGAGGTGCAGGAATGGCTATGCTAGTTACTCATATATCAGCAGCTACTTCATCATTAGTTTGGATGTTTATAGAGTGGAGAAGATTTGGTAAACCTTCTTTAATAGGAATAGTTACTGGAATGGTAGCTGGTTTAGCTACTGTAACTCCTGCTTCCGGTTATATAGGTGTTCCTGGTGGTTTAGTTTTAGGTTTCTTTGGCGGTTTGTTTTGTTATCTAGCTGTAGATTATATTAGAGTTAAGCTTCATATTGATGATAGTCTTGATGTATTTGCTGTTCACGGTGTGGGAGGAATATTAGGTACATTACTAGTAGCATTTTTAGCGACATCAACTTTTTCAGGCTTAGGACTAGCAGAAGGTCAAACTGCAGTTTCTCAATTCTTTATTCAATTTAAAGCTGTCGTTTTGACTGTTGTTTGGACCTCTGTTTTTACGTATTTAATATTAAAAATAACTTCGTTTATAGTTCCGCTTAGAGTAGATGAACAAGAAGAGATTGAAGGTTTGGACTTGCGTTCTCATGGTGAAAAGGGATATCATTCAGATTAAGGATTAACATTATGAAATATTTTATTGCTATAATTAAGCCTTTTAAATTAGACGATGTTAGAAATGCTCTAACTGAAATTGGGGTTGAAGGTTTGACAGCCTCTGAAGTTCGAGGGTTTGGCAGGCAAAGAGGTCAAACAGAAATTTATAGAGGTGCAGAGTATAGTGTTTCGTTTGTTCCTAAGCTCAAAATTGAGATAGCTGTCCCAGATGAAATGCAAGAGGCTGTGCATGAAGCCTTACTCCAAAGTGCTTCAACGGGACAAATAGGAGATGGAAAGATATTTATATTAGATCTCCACAGCGCGACTAGGATAAGGACAGGAGAAACTGAAAATAATGCATTATAGGTGTTAAGTATACCACTCATCTATAACACTTTTTTCTTTCTCAAAGTTTAGATGTTGTATTTTTGTTTTCAATAATATTTGTTTATTTCCTATTTGTTGAACGGCCCATACAGCAGCACCTCTTACTAAAGACGACTTATCGTTCATCAATAAATTAATTAGACTAGGCACAAGCTTTTCATTTTTACTATTGCCAGTAGCTATACAACAATTTCTTATAAACCGATCTCTTCCTATTCTCTTGATTGGAGACCCTGAAAATTGATTTCTGAAACCTTGATCAGAAAGTTTTAGCAATTTTTTTAAATCAAAATTATATTTATTATCATTAAGTTTTATCTCTTTAGTCTTCTTTGCATATTTATTCCAAGGGCAAATTGCTAAACAATCATCACATCCAAATATTTTATTTCCAATCGCCACCCTATATTTTTTTGGAATAATATCTTTATTTTCTATGGTTAAGTATGAAATGCACTTTGTCGCGTCTAACTTATTTGGTGCATCAAATGCATTAGTTGGGCAGATATCAATACATTTATTGCAGGATCCACAATTATTATTCTCAGAAGTATCATATTCAAGTGATATATTAATAAGAATAACTCCTAAAAAAAGCCATGAACCAAAGTCTCTGGAAACTAAATTAGTATGTTTTCCTTGCCATCCCAATCCAGCTTTTTCAGCTAATGGTTTCTCCATAATTGGAGCTGTATCAACAAATACCTTAATTTTAATTTTATTTTCTGTATTTAATTTAGAAATTAATTTGCTAGAAAGTACTTTAAGTCTTCCTTTTATGAGGTTATGATAATCTTTTCCTTGCGCGTATACTGATATATTACCTATATTCTTATCATTGTTCTTTTCTAAAGGATTGGTTTTAGGACCGTAATTTAAACCAAGAATTATTGCAGATTTTGCATCTTCCCATAAATTAATGGGAGATTTTCTTCTTTCAAAAGTATCTTCCATCCATTTCATTTCACCATGAAAACCTGAATCAATAAATTCTTTTAATCTTAGAGCGGCCAACAATGGCAGTTTAGCATCTGTAATTTTACATACGTCGAATTCAAATTCTTTTGCTAACTCTTTAATTAATTTATTTTCTACATTTTTTTTCATACTAAGAAAATTACGACTAGATTATTTCAATATCACCTGAATAATAATTTTCTAGAAAAGTTTTTTCAAACTTATCAAAATCATTATTCTTTATAGACTCTCTAATATTTTTCATCAAATTCAAATAAAAATGAATATTGTGTAAACTTAAGAGCATAAGCCCTAATATTTCTTTAGCTTTGAAAAGATGATGAAGATATGCTCTTGAATAATTTCTGCAAGTATCGCAGTTACAATCTATGTCTAAGGGTCTTGTATCTAAAATATGCCTAGAATTTTTTATATTAACTTGACCTTTAGAAGTGAAAGCTTGTCCAGTTCTTCCGGAACGAGTAGGCAAAACACAATCAAACATGTCAACACCTCTTTTTATAGCCCCTACAAGATCATCCGGCTTACCTACACCCATTAGATATCTTGGTTTATTTTCCAACATAAATTTTGTTGTATTATCTAAAGTTTCAAACATTAATTCTTGACACTCTCCAACAGCCAGGCCGCCTATTGCATAGCCTTCAAAATTTAACTCAGTAAGTTTTTTTGAAGACTCTTTCCTCAAGTCTGGAAAAACAGATCCTTGTACAATTCCAAATTGCCCGTAACCAGTTCTATTTTGAAAAGCTTCTCTACTTTTGGTAGCCCACTCAAGAGAAAGTTTCATTGCTCTTTCTGACTCTTCATATGAAGCAGGAAAAGGAATACACTCATCTAACTGCATTGTAATAGTTGCATCCAATGAATTTTGAATTTCTGTACTTATCTCTGGTGATAAAAAGTATTTTGTCCCATCTAAATGAGATTTGAAGGTGACGCCATCATTATGAATTTTTCTTAATTTGCCTAAACTCATAATTTGGAAACCTCCTGAGTCTGTCAAGAGAGGTTTATTCCATCCCATAAATTTTCTTACCCCGCCCATTTTTTTTATATTTTCTTGACCAGGCCTTAACATTAAATGATAAGTATTTGCTAAAATAATTTGAGCGCCAGAAGCTTTCACATCTCTTAAATGCATTGCTTTCACAGTAGCAGCTGTACCTACTGGCATAAAAACTGGTGTGTCTATATCTCCATGAGCTGTTTCTAACTTGCCTAAACGAGCATTTTTATCTTTGGATAATAATTTAAAATTAAATTTATTTATCATATCACTTATTATTATCTCTTGAGAAAATACAACAATCTCCATAAGAAAAAAATCTATATTTTTGTCTAATTGCATATTCATATTTTTTAAAAATATTGTCCTGTCCATGAAAAGCTGAAACAAGCATTAGCAATGTTGATTTTGGTAAGTGAAAGTTTGTAATGAGCAAGTTTACAATTTCAAACTTGAACCCTGGTATTATGAATAGATCTGTAAAACCAGACCATGGTTTAATTTTTCCATTATTGTTTTTTGCTATCGTCTCTAATATTCTTAAGCTCGTAGTACCTACTGATATTATACGCTTATTATTTGCTATAGCATTGTTAATAATGTCCGAAGTTATTTGACTTACACTACCCCATTCTTTGTGCATTTTATGATCGAGGATATTATTATCCTTGATGGGTAAGAATGTCCCAGCACCAACATGAAGAGTTATTGGTGCAAACAAGATACCTTTATTTTGTAATTTTTTTATTAAGTTGCCAGTAAAATGTAATCCAGCTGTTGGTGCAGCTACAGCCCCATCTTGATCAGCAAATATCGTCTGATAATTTTTTTTATCATTATCTGACTTTATCTTTCTTTTTACATATGGAGGTAGGGGCATTTCTCCTTGTTGATGCACTTCATTCAATAAATTCTGATCACCTTTATTAAATTCTAGTAGGACATCACCTTCAACAAACTTTTCTATTAATTTTGCCTTCAATTTATTTTTAAAGATTATACACTCACCAACTTTGCATTTGCGACCAGGTTTTATAAAAGCTCTCCACAAGTTATGCTTAACTTTCAAGTGTAACGTTACTTGAATATTAACTGTATCCTTTTTGCCAGACAATCTTGATGGTATTACTTTAGTATTATTAATAACTAATACATCACCTGAATTAAGTAAATTAGGGAGGTCTTTAAATTTTAGATCTTCAGGATTTTCTTTGATACAATTTAACAAACGCGAATTATCTCTGGGATTCGTGGGTTTTTGGGCAATTAAATCATCACTTAATTCATAGTCAAATTGGGATATATCCATTAGCTAAACAATCTAGTTATTCAAAAATTTGAATAACACCTACAACATTATTAATTTTATTTTTAACTATTAAACATTGAACTTTTGCTTCTCTCATCCGATTTTCAGCCAATTGTAAATTATCAGTTTCAAGTGCAGTCAAAGGATTTTTGTTCATAAAATCTGCTGCTTTTAATTCAGAAAAATTAGTTTTATCAATTAAAGCTCTTCTTATATCACCGTCAGTAATAACACCATTTAAATTTTCTTTAGTTCCAACTAATGCTAAACCAAGACGCCCTTCAGTCATTTTAACTAATACATCTTGAACACTAGCATCGTGTCCAATAAATGGTAAATTACTTTGCTTCATTTCATCTTTTACTGAAGAAAGCAGTCTCTTTCCTAATGAACCACCTGGATGAGTTAATGCAAAATCTTCTTGCTTGAAATTTTTTAATTCCATTAATGAAACTGCTAAAGCATCCCCTAACACCATGGTTATCATTGTAGAGGTAGTTGGAGCTAAATTTAATGGACACGCCTCTCTGTCAACAGAAGTATCTAAAATAATATCTGCTTTAGATGCCAAAGTTGAATCTTTTACACCTGTAAGAGCAATTATAGTAACATTAAGTCTTTTAAAGGCTGGTATTAGTGCAATAATTTCTCCTGTTTCACCAGAATAGGAAATTAATAATACTATAGATTTTTTTTGAACTTTTCCTAAGTCACCGTGAATCGCTTCTGCAGGATGAAGAAAAATACTTGGTGTTCCCGTAGATGCTAGAGTGGATGATATTTTTCTTCCAACAAGGCCTGACTTACCCATTCCACAGATTATTATATGCTCGTTAGTTTTATTCATTAATTCAATTGCATTGGAAAACTCATTTCCAAGCATTTTTTCAAATCTTTCTATACCTAATTTGTAAGCTTGGGTTAAGCTAAGTGCTGTTTCTATTGCTTTCATTTTAATCACCCTTTAATATGAAAATGTTTTAGCTTGAAATGATTAAAAATACCACAAAAAGGGTAAAATCTTTGAAAATTCACTTTCACATAGCCGAAAATAAAAAAGCTAAAGTAGTATCGGACGAACTTCTGAGTTTATACGGACAGACAGAGCTTTCTAAAGCAGAAGTAATTGTTGCAGTTGGAGGTGACGGTGCGATGCTTGCTGCCATGAGAGAAAGTATTACATACAATATACCTGTTTTTGGACTTAACAGAGGAAACATTGGTTTTTTAATGAATGAATTTCAAAAGTTAAACTTAATTGATAGATTAAAAGACGCAAATGAAATAATTGTTCACCCTCTAGAAATGATAGTGATTGACTCTAAAAATAACGAGTATGTTGAGCTTGCTATTAATGAGGTAGCTATTTTTAGAAGAACTCATCAGAGCGCAATAATCTCTATAAAGATTGATAATACAGAAAGATTGAATGAGTTAACTTGTGATGGAGTTATGGTAGCAACACCAGTGGGCTCTACTGCTTATAATCTTTCTGCTCATGGTCCAATCTTACCAATTGGATCAGAACTTTTGGCATTAACTCCTATAAGTCCTTTTAGGCCTAGAAGATGGAAAGGCGCATTAATTAAAAATAAATCTGTTGTTGAATTTAATGTAATAAACCCAAAACTTCGCCCTGTTAGCGCTAGCGCTGATGCTAAAGAGGTAAAGAATATTGTAAAAGTATCTGTTTCTCAAAAACATAATATTAACTTACGCATTCTTTACGATAAGACCAACAGTATGGAAGATAAATATTTAACAGAACAATTTTCGATTGGATAGAATTAGTTCAACTGTTCTTGTTGTCTCAACCACATTTCTGCATAAAGGCCTTTTTTCTTCATAAGTTCTTTGTGGTTTCCCTGTTCTGCTATAGTACCGTCTTCTAAAACAATAATTTTATCCGCATCTATAATTGTTGATAATCTATGAGCTATAACTAGGGTAGTATTTTTATTAGATAATTTTTTAAGAGATTTCTCTATTGATTTTTCTGTTTTTGAATCTAGAGCAGATGTTGCTTCATCAAAAATAAAAATTTTTGGATTTTTAAGAAGCGCTCTTGCTATGGCAACTCTTTGCTTTTCTCCCCCTGAAAGTTTTAGACCTCTTTCACCAACAATCGTATCATATCCAATTTCTAAGTTAGCAATAAATCTGTCAATAGATGATAATTTTGCTGCGTTATTAATTTCTTCTAAAGATGCCTCAGGCTTAGAATAAGCGATATTATACTTTATAGTATCATTAAATAAAACAGTATCCTGAGGAACAACCCCAATACTAGACCTTAATGAGCTTTGAGTAACGTCTTTTATATTTTGGTTGTCTATCGAAATAATACCAGAAGAAGGATCATAAAATCTAAATAAAAGTTTAGAAATTGTAGATTTGCCAGCTCCGGTAGGACCCACAATAGCCACTTTATGACCTGGATTTACTATAAAACTTAGGTTTTTTAAAATTACTCTATTTCCAAATGAAAATTTTATATTTTGAAACTCAATTTTTCCGCTATGTACTTCTAGATCATAAGCATTTTCCTTGTCTATAATGTCAGGCATCTCATCAACTAAAGCAAACATCCTACCAATGTCTAATAAAGACTGTCTAATTTCTCTGTAAACAAAACCCAAAAAATTTAAGGGCAAATATAACTGTAACAAAAAAGTATTTACAACTACAAAATCTCCAATTGACATTTTTTCACTTGCAATATCTTCACCTGCCATTCCCATAATTAAGAATAGTCCAATCGCAATTATTGCTCCTTGACCAATATTAACAACTGATAAGGAAGCCCTAGCTTTAACGGCAGAATCTTCATATGATTTCATTGCATTATCAAATCTATTAGCCTCTATTTTTTCAGAATTAAAATATTTTACAGTTTCAAAATTTAATAAACTATCTATAGCTTTTGTAGATGCATTTTCGTCAGCAATATTCATTTTTCTTCTAATTCCAATTCTCCACTCAGTTACCTTGATTGTATAAATAATATAAATTATGACTGTTGTTACAGTAACTGCTGCATAGGCCAAACCGAAAGTTGCCCATAAAACTATGCCAACTGCTAACAATTCAACTAAAACAGGAACAATTTCAAAGGCTGCGAATCTTAACAAAAATTCTATTCCTTTAGATCCCCTATCAATAGCTCTTGTTAACCCACCAGTTTGTCTATTAAGATGAAAAGAAAGAGACAAACTATGCAGATGCTGAAAAGCTTTTAATGCAGCGCCTCTTACTGCTTTTTGAGCAACTCTTGCAAAAACAAACTCTTTTGCTTCGTCAAAAAAAACTTGTCCTAACCTAGCCAATGCATAAGAACCTATTACAAACCAAAGTAGATTTAAATTTACTTGTTTTCCCTCTGATACAAGATCTACTGCTTTCCCATACAAAAATGGAGTATAAACAGTTACTATTGTTGCCAAAAATAAAAAAATAAATGCTAAGAATATCCTAAACGGCATCTCTTTATTACCTTTAGGTATAACAAATCTTAGCAGTTCCTTTAGTGTTTTTAGAGGGGTTAAAATTTTAGTATTCGAAGAAAATGCTTCAGCATTTTTCATGAAAGATAGCCTTTATATTTATTGCTATTGAGCTACGGTAAAGCTTTCACCACAACCGCAACGTGCAATTTCATTTGGATTAGAAAACTCAAAACCCGAACTAAACTTTTGTTCTTTATAATCCATCTCAGATCCAATTAAAAACATAATTGCCGCTGGATCAATGCATATAACGATGTCTTTAGAAATAATCTTCTCCTCAAATGGCTTTATTTCAGTTGCGTATTCGACGTTGTATTTCATTCCTGAACAACCAGCAGTTTTAATACCAATTCGAAGCCCTATTACATCTGAGTTAGTATTTTTCATTAGTGTTTTAACCTTATTAGCGGCAGCCTCGGTTAAGGTTAATAATGGCTTATTTTTATTAGTCATTATAAGCTCCTCCAAAAATTAATGTATATCAAGTGCCATTTTTGCATCTTCACTCATTCTATCCTTTGTCCAGGCAGGTTCCCATACGAGTTCGACTTCAACTAACCCTACATTATCTATTTTCGCAATTGTATCAGCAACTTGTCCTGGCATTTCTCCAGCAACAGGACAACCCGGAGCTGTGAGAGACATTTTAATTTTAATATCATTATTTTTTAATAAATTAATATCATAAATAAGGCCTAAATCATAAATGTTAACTGGTATTTCTGGATCATAAATAGTTTCAATACATTTTATAACTTCTGTAAGTTCTATTTTTCTAGTACATATTTTATTCTTTTTACCAGCTTTAGCGGTAAATGGTTCATGCGGATCAGAAGATGGATGATGTGGCATAAATGCTGATAAAGGAAGGTCTTCAGAATTACTCATATCAAACACCAAAGATCTTTTTTACTTTATTTAAAGACTGAGCTAATTTATCAAAATCTTCTTTTGTTGAATACGCCCCAACAGAAGCTCTAGTTGTTGATACTAAATTAAATGCATCCATTAATGGTTGTGCACAATGATGACCTGCTCTTACTGCTACACCCTCTCTATCAATAATTGTTGCTATATCATGTGAATGGGCACAATCCATAGTAAAGGAAACTACACCTGTTTTACTAGGAGCTTTTCCAAAAACATTTACTCCTTCAATAGAATCTAATAAAGAGGTCCCATAATCAATAACACTTTTTTCATGAGCTCCAATTTTATCAATGCCAACTTCTATAACCCAGTCTATTGCTTCTCCCAAAGCTATTGCTTCTACAATAGGTGGTGTTCCTGCTTCAAATCTTAGGGGAGGATCTGCAAATGTGGACTTTTCTATTTTAACTTTATCTATCATATCTCCACCACCTAAAAATGGCGGCATTTCTTCTAATATGTTATACTTACCAAATAATATGCCAATACCAGTAGGTCCATACAACTTATGACCAGAAAAACAATAAAAATCACATCCTAAATCAGCCACATCAACCTTTTCATGAATAACACCCTGGCACCCATCAACAATACTAATTGCACCAATATCTTTAGCAATTTTACAAATTTCCTTAACTGGGAAAGTTGTTCCTAAAACGTTAGATACATGCGGAAAAGCAATAACCTTAGTTTTATCAGTAACTAATTTTTTTATAACAGAAGCATCAAAATCCATATTAGGATCAACATCTGCTGCTATAATACTTGCACCTTTCTGTTCTGCAATAATTTGCCAAGGTACAATATTTGCATGATGTTCTGCAATTGTGATTATTATTTCATCTCCAGGTAATATATTTTTCATTCCCCAGCTATATGCAACTAAATTTATTGCAGCTGTAGCACCTGAGGTGAAAAGAACTTCCTGTTCATTACAATTTATAAAATTTGCAATTTTTTTTCTGGCACCCTCATAACTAGAAGTGGCCTCTTCAGATAATTTATGAAGACCTCTATGAACATTTGAATAATTAAATGAATAATTTTTATTTATAGCTTCTAAAACTTTTATAGGTTTTTGCATTGATGCAGCAGAGTCAAGATATACAAGTGGTTTATTCCAAACTTGTCTATTTAAAGCTGGGAATTGGTCTCTAATATGTTGTATATCATAAAGTTTCATTGTATGATTTTTCCTTGGTTAATATTGAAGATAAGGCCAATTCAGCTTCTTTAAACACAAAATTATGTAATGACTTATCAACTGATTGATTGATTATATCTTCTAAAAAGGCTTTTATAAGGATTTCCCTAGCTTTATTCATAGGAACACCCCTGCTATTAAGATAAAATAGTTGGTCATCATCTAATTCTCCAACTGTAGCACCATGCGCACATATCACATCATCAGCATAAATTTCAAGTTCAGGTTTAGCATTTGCACTTGCACTATCTGAAAGTAAAATAGCTCTACTCATTTGTTGGCCGTCAGTTCTTTGGGCATGTTTTGCTACTTTAACCTTACCTTGGAATACACCTGTTGATTTTCCACCTAGGACACCTCGTACAATTTGTTTGGAAGTGCAGTCTGATACGTCATGATAAATTGCTGTAGTTAAGTCATGGTGTTGTTTATTACCAGATATATAAATTCCGTTAAGGTTTAATTTTGCACCGCACCCATTTAAATAAGCATGTGTTTCTGAACGAGTAAAAATTCCACCTTTTATCAAAGAAAACGAATTTAAATTAGATTTTTCAGATAAATATGCACAATTAGCAGATAAGTTATGTGTTTCTTTATAATCATTAAATATTTTGATAGAATTTAATGAAGCTTTGTTTCTTAATTCTGTAAGTTGCAATGGCATTGCCAATGAAGTTAAGTGATTGAAACGTTCAATTAAATATAAACTGCTGTTCTCCTTCAATTCTATATATAATACTGGATGAACTGATTGGCTGTTTTCACCACCTTCATATATTATTTCAAAAAAATCCTTAACTTTTGTATCTTTTGTTACAGTCAATTTCATTATTGACGGAGTACAAGATAATGACGCATTTGTAGATGGATGATTACTTAAATTACTCTTTTTAATTTTTTGCAAGTACTCTAAGCTTTCACTATCACCAAGAATTGATAAATTTACACCCGAAGGCATGTCGGAAGATAGATCCTCTCGAAAAGCACCATCGATAAATTGAATAATAGTTGATCCATTAAGTTTTGATGTGTTTGTATTATTCTTTTTAAAATTAGGATTTATCGGTTTAATTTTTTTTCTAGATAAAGATCCTAACCTACTTAATCTCCATGTTTCTTCTCGAGGACCAGGCCAACTTTTAAAATCGTTACATGCTATCCTTCTAAAATTAGTATCTTTAAACTGATTAGTATAATTTTTAAGAGAATTGATATAATCGTCTTTAATACTATGCTGCATTAATTAAACCTGAATAACCATTTTTTTCAACTTCTAGAGCTAATTCTGGTCCACCAGACTTGATAATAACGCCGTCAGACAAAATATGAACAAAATCAGGGATAATGTAATCTAATAACCTTTGATAATGTGTAATAACAACAATAGCATTTTCATTATTTCTCTGAGCATTAACACCATCAGAGACTATTTTAAGGGCATCAACATCGAGACCTGAGTCAGTTTCATCTAAAATAGAAACTTTAGGTTTTAGCAATGCCATTTGTAAAATCTCAAATCGTTTTTTTTCTCCACCTGAAAATCCAACATTTACTGCTCTTTTTAACATTTCATCTTTGACAAACATTTTTGAAGCTTCTTTCCTTGCTTCCTTAACAAAAGCTAAATGATCAAGTTCCTTTTTGCCTAAAAAATTTCTTCTTGAGTTAACTGCCTCTCTTAAAAAACTCATTCCTCCAACACCGGGTAATTCAACAGGATATTGAAAAGCTAGGAACAAACCAGATCTTGCTCTCTCATCTGCTTCCATTTCAGATAAAGATATTCCATCTAGTAAAATCTCACCTTCTTCTAATTCATATCCATCTCGTCCTGCTAACATATAAGATAAGGTACTTTTACCAGAACCGTTAGGTCCCATTATTGCATGAACTTCACCTTTATTTACTGATAAGGAAACACCGTTCAGAATATTTTTATCATCAAGTTTAAGATGAGCATTTTTGATTTCAAGTAATGACATATCAATTCCAATTTAAAATATTTTTAACTCAATTAACCTACAGAGCCCTCTAAACTTATCCCAATTAATTTTTGTGCTTCTACTGCAAACTCCATTGGCAATTCTTTCATAACTTCTTTGCAAAAACCATTTACAATCAAAGATGTAGCTTGTTCAGTATCAAGACCTCTTTGAAGACAGTAAAAAAGTTGATCTTCAGAAATCTTCGAGGTAGTGGCTTCATGTTCAACTCTTGCTGATGGGGTGTGTTGATTTATATAAGGAACAGTATGTGCTCCGCACTGATCACCAATTAACAAAGAATCGCATTGTGTAAAATTCCTAGAACCCTTAGCATTTTTTTGAATTTGAACTTGACCTCTGTACGTATTTTGAGCTTTACCTGCTGAAATTCCTTTTGAAATAATTGTAGATTTAGTATTATTTCCTATATGTATCATTTTAGTTCCAGTATCAGCCTGTTGAGCGTTATTTGCTACTGCTACAGAATAAAATTCTCCAACTGAATTGTCTCCTCTGAGGACACAAGATGGATATTTCCATGTTATTGCTGAACCAGTTTCGACTTGTGTCCATGATATTTTTGACCTTTTGCCAAGACAATTACCTCTTTTGGTAACAAAATTATAAATTCCGCCTTTTCCATCTTTATCACCTGGATACCAATTTTGAACTGTTGAATATTTTATCTCTGCATCATCCATAGCAACCAACTCTACGACAGCAGCATGCAACTGATTTTCATCTCTTTGTGGTGCAGTACAACCTTCTAGATACGAAACATATGCATTATCTTCAACGATAATTAATGTTCTTTCAAATTGACCTGAATTTTGTTCATTTATTCTAAAGTAAGTTGATAACTCCATTGGACATTTCACACCTTTAGGAACGTATACAAATGATCCATCAGTAAAAACTGCAGAATTAAGAGCGGCATAATAATTATCACCTATAGGTATTACAGATCCAATATATTTTTTTACAAGGTCTGGATAATTTTGAACTGCTTCTGATATTGGACAAAAAATAATACCTTCATCAGCAAGTTTATCTCTAAAAGTTGTTGCTACTGAGACTGAATCAAAAACATAGTCAACTGCAACACCTGCTAAAACTTCCTGTTCTTTGATTGGTATGCCTAATTTTTCGTAAGTTTTCAACAACTCAGGATCTACCTCATCAAGACTATTCAACTTAGGCTTAGTTTTTGGTGCTGAATAATAATAAATATCTTGAAAATCTATTTTTGGAAAATTAACCATGGCCCAATTGGGTTCATCCATAGTCAACCATTTCCATCTAATGCCATATTCATTGACTTTCCAATCTTCTAATTCATTAATCAACATTTTATAATTATTAATTACTTGTTTTTTTGTAAACCAACCCTGAATATTCAAATGAACGTAACCGGACTTTCTTTTGTGGAATAATCTTTGAAAACTATTTTTGGGGTCATTTATAAAATCATTCTCTATTTCTCTTAATATTTCTCCTTGAAAAACTTCATTAGGCATACAATTAAAAATATCTGATAATTTTTTTAAATGTTTATTAGGATCTGAAATACCTTTTTCAATTCTAGAATATTGAGATTGAGTTATACCCAAAAGTTTTGAAATATCATTTTGACTATATCCAAATTGAACTCTTCTTCTTTCAAGTGGATTTGTTATATTATTTTTATTCATATTTAAGCATAATATGTATTATAATGCATATGTCAATACCCTTTATTTATATTTTAAAATTTCTATAAAAGTTATTTAAATTTTAGCTAAGTTCATTAGTACGGGAATGTTTTTTTTAAATTTAAAAAAGCCTTTGGTGGCATGTGGAAAAGCATTACGATCCCAATCTCTTAAGTAAAATACATAATTAATATCCAATTTCTTAAGTTTATTTTTAAATTGATGATTATTCAAAATTTTATTTCCTACAGTTTCATATGGTAATATTAAATTTTTTATTTTTTTTTCTATTAGCCAACAAAATATTTCTTGATAATTTTTAGTAAGACAAAAATTTTTATTTCTATTCAAAATATCTTCATCAATTTTTGTTTGGAATTCACGAATAAGTTTATTTTCGTGATCTGTCGAAAATAAACAACAATGGTAAGTAAGTTCCTGTTTATCAAATATTTCATTTATAGATAAATCATTTTTATTTAATATGATGCCTAATTCATCACTGTTTTTTAATTGCAACCTCTCAGGTTGTTTAAACTTTACTATTTTATTATTATGGTGATTTTGATATTTACTAATTACTTTCTCATTTAATTGGCCTTTAGGGTTAAATCTATATTTTGTAAAATAACTAATATTATCTGAACTAGCTAAGTATGGTTTATTTAAGGTTTGTAAACCTGCTACCCACCTCCAACCTAAAGTATTTGAAGCAGGGCAAAAATCAATAAGATTTCTTGCAAAAAAATCTGCCCCAGATTGCCAATCATAACCTAAAGTAAAAATCCAAATACTTGCAAACCACATTCTTGAGTGATTGTGTAAATATCCAGTATTTAATAATTCATCTTTCCAATAATCAAAGCATTTTATACCTGTTTTACTTGGTACTTTCTGAACTCTGTTTGATTTTATATATTCATCATATACCCAAGGGTGTGTCTCTAGCCAACCTTTCCAATAAGTTTTCCAAAAAATCTCATCTATAAACTTTTCAATAGATTCAACATTAGTTTTGCTGACTGCAATTTTTAAAACTTCTACCTCATTTACAAACCTTGTACTTAAATATGGTGAAAGTTTTGAAACATTTTTATGAGGGATACCTAAATCAAAATTTCTTTTTGAAGAGTAGCATAATAGTTCGGTTTCACAAAATTTAATCAGGTTAGAAATGACTTCAGATTTTTTGGTGGGAAACATATTCATTATATCAGATTCTCTAATTAAAAAATATGAAAATGTCAAAATAAATACTTCAGTTACAGTAAGTTTATGTATTAGAAGTTTGCCGATTACTAGACTTAATATGAGTTCATTTAAAATAATTGATAAATTTAACAAACTTTAAACTTAAAGCTAAAATTAACTGATTTTTCACTACTTATAATTATAAAAATTTTCCTAATATTAGGTTAAATAGATTAGTATCAAAAATACATTTTCATTTTTTCTGATATTGCAATTCATCATTATTCTGAATGATCATACTCCAATATATAGCTTTTAAAAAATATACAACATGTATTGATTTCAGAATTTAAACTAACAAAACTTTTAACATGATTAATACTAATTTTTAAAAGAAACTTTTTTATGTTACTAAACATATAATAGATTTTAGGAATTGTTTTACAAATTATATCATTCAAACTTGCTAATTGACCATACACATCCTAGTTTTTCTACTTAAGAAATTTTTTTCAAAATTCCAATCATCGAATATATATAGCCAAATTAGTACAAATGAGCTTTCATATATCTATTATTGTTTGTAACAATAAATATAATTTCTAATTGTTTTTAAAAGTTAAACATTATAATTAATAATCACATTTAAAAAAATTGTAAGAATATTTTAAATTATTTTTTCTCAATTAAACAAAAATATAATTATGTGGTTTTAAATAAGGGGTGTAATAATTGTAAACGATTATGAAAAAGCAGATTTTCAAAATTTGCATATTTTAATTTTAACGTTAATGTATTATCTGTTTAATTTCCATTAAATTAGAAATAGTATTAACATCATTAACTAGGTTTGATGGCAACATATTTTCTTCATAATTATTAAAGTGAATAAAGTGAGCACCTAAGTTTTGTGCAAACTGTAAATCAAATATCATATCACCAATATAAAGAATCTGACTTGCATTTAAATTAAATTCATCTAAGATTTTTAATCCTGGATCGGGATGAGGCTTAAAAGCTTTCAAATCGTCTCCACAAATTAAAATATCCACCTCAAGTTTTTTTTCAAAAATTATAAGTTCTGCATTTTTTCGTGGTTTAGATGTTATTATTGACGTAGAAAAACCAGTTTTATTACACCAAAAAAGAATTTCTTTTGCATAATCTGTTAATTTTATTTGATTTGAAAGTTTTTTGGTTTTGCTAAAATACAGTATTTCAATTTCATTTTTAATTCCGCTTAAACTTAAATTATTTAAGATATGATGGAACGGTATACCAATAAATTTTTTATAACTATCAAATCCTACGGCCAAACCAAGTTCTAACATAGTTTCAGCCCATGCTTGCTTCATAATTGGAAAAGAATTAATTAAAGTTCCATCTAAATCAAAAGATATATGTTTAACTTTTTTCATTAAATAAACCCTCTTTATATAATTTTAAAAAATAATCGTCCGTTTCAATCATACGGCAAGCTTTTTGATAATCCTCTTCGGTATCAACAGACATAGATTGACCATCCATTTTGAATGTACCAATATCAATATTATTTTCTATTAATCGAAACAATTCTATTTTCTCTATTTTTTCTAATTCTGTAGGAAATAAAGAATAATATTTTTTTAACACATCTGATCTAAAGCCAATGATACTTAAATGTTTTTTCATTGGGTAACTTACTTGACCAAAATAATTAGGAACATCTGATCGTGAAAAATATATAATTCTATCAGACGAGCTGACAATTTTAACTCTATTAGGATTATTTGATTCTTCAAATTCTTGGTAAGGTACAATACAGCCATACTTAGAATGAGCAACTTTACTAGCAACTTCTGAAATATAGTTAATACTTACAAAAGGTTCGTCACCTTGAACATCAACTATAATTTCGCTGTTTGATAAATTTAATAACATTGCTGCTTCTGCAATCCTATCAGTACCGTTTAGATGATTATGTCTAGTATTACAAACTTCAATTCCGTATTTTTCACATTCATAAATAATGGTTGCAGAATCTGTACAAACGATAGTTCTTTTTACTATAGGACATTGCAACGATCTAATCGCAACGTGTATTATCATTGGAATTCCAGCAATCTTCTTCATTGGCTTTCCATACAATCGTGAACTCTCCATTCTTGCAGGAATTAAGACTATACATTTTTCATTTGGCATTTCTATAATATTCCTTTATTTTATATCTACATAAAAGTATGCCAATAACGGCAATAATATGTTTTTCTATTATCAATTTATACAGTAATAACTTTTTTAATACCGATAGCTAGTAAATGTTAAAAACTTAATGTCGTTTATTATGTCAATATATAAGACTTAAAGGCGTTCAACTAATAATTCTTGTTCTTTAATATAAATTATTTATCCACATACTTACTGAATTTTGTATAAAAATTGAATTAGTATAAATCATATTTGTTCTAAGTATGTCGTCATTAACTGGTATTTTCCTTTGTTTTTGTAATTTTTATAAAGTTTAATTATTTCCTTAGTTTTACTTTAAGTATACAACAAGATGTGATTTTATTAATTCAAATAGTATAAAAATTATGATTTTTATATTTTATCTTTTATTAAACTTTTAATCAGAATTTTTTTCTGTAGAATACTTTTTTTATAAAAATTGTCTCAACTCTATATTTTCCAACAGGTAAAATTTTGATTTGAGTTGTTTTATTTTTTACCTTTCAGCAAGATCATAACCGTCAGTCATATTAATATAATAACAAAATTTTAAAGTTTTATTACGTGAATATTTTAGTTAATATTGAGAGCTTCTAATTAGTAGAAAATTTATCTTTACGGTTGCAAAAAGCATTCGAAATGATCACATACACAACACCGACCAACCCACCTAATAATATAGATATAGTAACATATATTATCGGATTTTTCCTAGATATGCTATCTGAAAGTGTTAAATCAAATTCAACCCAGTTTTTTGGATTATCAATTTCAATTAACTTTGAAGATGTTTTTAATTGGGTGGATGTCAAGTCATTTTCAATGTTAATTATATTTGTTTTGATTTTGATATATTTAGGTGACGCAAGCAAACGTTCTACTAATGTACGATTCTTAATTACATTAATTTCTTTATCAATGGCTTTATAACCTCTCAAATAATAAGCAACGTTAATTGAATTCTCACCTAATAAAACTGAGAGTTGCGAATTGTTCGATTTAAGATTGCTTTCACCAATTCCTAAATCTTTAGCAATAGTATACTGCTCATTTAAATATTGAAGAATCTTTTTATCTTTTAAAGATTGTTTCAATTCAATAATTTCTAACTGTTTGTTAAGTCTTTCTAGTTGATGTGAATTTTTTATATCAATTGCCTTCGCTAATTCATCAATATTATTTTTTGAAGACTTTTGTATGTTAATGAGCGTTTGTTCTATGGCACTATTAAACAATTGAATACCGTCATAAACGTCGTGCCAATAAAATTTTAAAACCCAATTGTTCTTTTTATTATCTGTAGGGACTATTGAGAACGATTTAGCCAAATTGATCAGTAATCTTTCCTTTTGGACCTTATCCAAATCTTTAACTAAATTCTTTACAAAATCATTCTTCTTTAAAACATCAATCATTTCTTCGTAGTCATTAAACTCAACAATAAACATTTCAAATACCGAATCACTGTCAAATTTGTAACCATTTTTATTCTTAACTTTATCAAAAAGTAGCCCCTGCTCCTTAAGCAAACTGTTGAGAGAAGTGTATGGCAAAAATACAGATTGACTGGCATTCTGTATAGGAGTTGTGACTTCAAAAGTATTTGGCTTTATAATACTGAAAACAATACCAATTAAAGTTGCAACAAAAGTTGTCACTATTATTTTCCACTTGCCATCCCATAAAGTAAACAAGTCAAGATCATCATCAAAAGCTGGTTGATTTTGAGACATTACAGCCACTCCTGCATAGTTGGTACTAAAGGACAGATTGAATATACATACCCTACTAAAATCAAAACTAGCAATATTTTGGTACTCCAAGTATAGCTTATTGTTTTACTTAAATTATTGGGAAAGGAAGATATTACATTCATTTATTTTAGAGCCTCCAAAAATTGAGAATACCTTAAATCAAAAATAAGATTATACCAAACTAAAAGTTTTTTTTGCATTAAATACCTCTCTAGATAGATAGTATCTCAATACTCTCTTCAAGTAATTTCAACCCTACAAAAGTGTGCCCTTCAGATTCGTTTTATTGAATTTAAAGCTCTACCAATCATTCCTTATACGAAGGAACTAAAATGGTAAAAGTGGCTTCATGTGTAGAAGTACTTGTCACTTTTGTAATTGCACCAATTTAAGAAGTACTTGCTTACTTATGAAGATATCTAATATCTTATAATTCATCTTTCTAATATTAAAAACATCTTATATTTTTTTGGGGCGTAATTTTATTTTATTCACACCCCAAATATTTCTTATAAATCCAGGGATAAATTTCAAATCAACCTTTCCGATAAGTTCTCCAAAAATCTCTTCTATGAATTTTTCAATGTTAATTAACTTATTATTTTTGTACTATTTTAAAAAATTCTTCTTTGCTTATGTACCCCCTTTGCAATGGATTTTTTTTTAACATTTTTATGAGGTGGCCATGATCTAAATTTATATTTGAAGTATAATTGTGAATTTCAGTTTTACTGAAATTTAACAATCTTTTTTTAAATAAAATTTACTTATTTATTTTCTCATGATAATAAAACTATAAAATATGAAAATATCAAAATAATTACTACAATTAATGTTAAAATGCGTCTCAGAGATAAATACCAAGTTGGAAATAATAAATATTTGTTAAAAGTTTCGTCGAATAGTTGACATAATAAGAATCCTACAGACAGCATTAAAAGACTGAAATTGCTTTTAATTGATAAAATTGTAAGTCCTAAAATAGAAGGTGCGACAGACCATATAATAATAAAAAATTTAATTTTTTCAGGTATTGAGCTTTTTGGGGGTAAATTCAAAATAGCTCCCCAATATAATGCACCTAAAAATGTTAATATAATAGATCCGTAATATTTTGGCAGATTAACTATAAAGAAAAAATTATTTTTATTTATAAATAAATCTAATAAACCTATGATAAAAGGAATTAAGCCTAAAATACTTATAATAATAAATAGTTTTTCACTTTTATTTAATAGATTATTTTTTTTAACTATTTTTTTCATAATTAAATTACCTTTATAATCACTTAGATTTCATAAATATCATGATTGTTTAAAAATACTGTTTACAGTTATACGTAATGAAAATATGCACAGTTTGTAAAAATAATAAAATAAAGTTTTTTTTTAATATAAAAAAATTGGATTATTGGCAGTGTGAGCGTTGCAAGGCAACAATGTTGAACCCTGTTCAATTTATTTCTAGAAACGAAGAAAAAAAACATTATTTGAAACATAACAATGAAATCAATGATACTGGTTATAGAAATTTTTTAGCTAATCTTATAGAACCACTTAAGGAAAAAATTTCCATTAATGATATAGGCTTGGATTATGGATGTGGTTATGCTCCAGGGTTAGCAGATATTTTAAGGAAAGATGGTTTTAACGTTGAATTATACGACCCCATTTTTTTTAAAAATGAAAATATATTTTTTAGAAAATTTAATTTTATTACTTGTTCAGAAGTTGTCGAACATTTTTTTAAACCTTACGATGAGTTTCATAAGATCGATAGTTTGCTAGCTACAAATTCCTGGCTCGCTATAATGACATCATTTATGACTGAAGATAGATTGTTTGAGAATTGGCACTATAGAAGAGATCCAACTCATGTGGTTTTTTATAAAAAAACAACTTTTAAAATTATAGGATATCAAAGAAACTGGAAAGTTAATTTTCCATCAAAAAATATAGTTATTTTTAACAAATTATAATAGTAAATAAAAAAATATTTATGCTATTAAATAGAACACATCGAATGGTATCATTTATGAATAAATTTAGAATTAAAACTGCTTGTGGTGTTGACAAGTATAACAAACTTAAATTGAATAAAACTTTTTTAGGTAAATTACGTTTATATTGGTTTAGCTTTTTTGCAATTATTAGAGACTTGAATAAATAATGTCAAAAAAGAAAGATGAAGAAATTATTCTTTTTGAAGGTAATGATTATCTTTTTAAAAAATATTTAGATAATTGTAATTTTTACTTTGAGTATGGTGTTGGAGCGTCAACTAACTGGGTCCTAGAAAATACTAGCTCCCAAATAATTGCTGTTGATACAGATAAGAAGTGGATAGAAACTATTAACATTGCTAACAAAAGTTCGCAGATAAAATTAAATTGGATTAATTTGGGTGATTTAGAAAAGTGGGGTCGTCCCAAATCTTATGTATACAAAGAGCATTTTATTGACTACATCAGTAATGTTTGGCAATTTAATATAAAAGCTGACGTTGTTCTCATTGATGGAAGATTCAGAGTTGCTTGTTTTCTTTATAGTTTAATCAATGCAAAAGCTGGCAGCATAATAATATTTGATGATTACAATAATAGGCAATATTACCACATTATTGAAGAAATCGTTCCTATTTATAAGATTTATGGTCGTCAAGCTGTCTTTAGAGTACCGAAGCATTTTAATCGTAGCTCAGCAGAAAATATGCTAAATAAATTTTTATACGTTTTCGATTAATATCTTAAATTTTTGTTTAGTGCTTTATTTATTTCTTTTGGTTGCCAATTATATGCACCTAAATTTCTAAAGTTAAAAGTCAAATAAATAGAATCTTCTGGAACCAAGTCTCTGTCTACAACTCCGCCAGTACTTTTGTATTGAAATAAAATAGTAAGACAATTTCCAAACATATAACCTGAGCCTGTATACTCTAAACCTAGTGTTT
Organism: alpha proteobacterium SCGC AAA536-G10; assembly: GCA_000384615.1. Lineage (GTDB taxonomy): Bacteria > Pseudomonadota > Alphaproteobacteria > Puniceispirillales > Marisalimonadaceae > Marisalimonas. The sequence continues at coordinate 126,689 of ARQU01000004.1, forward strand.
CCGAAATAAGTTCTTCTTTATCGTTATTCAAGTCATATGTTCTTGAATAACTAGTATTCCAATTTGAAAAATTTGTAGATAATCCTAGATTTAATTCTTCTCGATCGACATTATTAGAAATAAATTCTCCATCAACTGATTTATGGTTGAGAGAATAGCTCCATCCATCAAAGGAACCATTTAAACTAAAGTCTGACGTATCAGATTTTAAATTATGATGATTATATAGAGAGAACCATGATATTTTAAACATATCACTTGGATTCCAATCTATTGAGTTGATAATGTGTGATTGTCTATCTTCATTGGATATTGTTAGATTTTTTTGTGTACCACTAATTTTTTGGCTTTGCCCTAAAAAGAAATTTATATCACCTAGGCTTTCTGTATTAACTAGTGAGGTAACACCAAGATTCACCCTATCATTTTTTTGAATATTATCTCTTCCTTGATATTGATTATTTAAAAATAGATTTGCCTGATCTAATCTAAATTCTGCTGAATCTCTGTTAGGAACTTCATCAGTTCTATCAGAGGAAAAAACTGTACTAAATTGAATTTTTGGTTCTATAATTAAGGAAGCCCTGTCGGCAATAAAACCAAATTGATTACTAGCAGCGAACGAAAATCCTGAAGATATTCTATCAATGTATCTATTGTCATTATTATCAGTTGAGGGTCTTCCTTGAATAGAATACAAATCTATGCCTATATTAGCATCTGCTTCTAAAGAAATATTTTGTAAGTTTAACTTTTTATTGACTTTGCCAAGACCAGACCATCTTTTAATATCATAACTTTCATCATTATAAATTGAGTGAGCTTTAAATTTTATATCATAATTATATTTTTCGTTACTATTAAAAACATGATGAGATATAGATGGAGCTAAAACAGGTTCGTTATTACTACTTATTTCATCTAAATTTTGAATATTATAAATTTCAATAAATGAAATTGAATTTTCCTTAATTTTTTCAAGCTCTACATAACTTTTATAACTTGCCTCGCCATCAAAACCGTATCGTCTCATAAAAGTTTCCTGATCTGCGTACTTAGCACCAAGGTTCATAATCCAATTATTTTTCAAGTTAGATTTAGCCTTTAGATTGATGGCAAATACATTGTCTCCATTAGATTTATTAGTATTTAAGTTTCCTTTATAAATATTAGTTTCCAACGATGTTGATTCATACTCTTTTCTAATATTCAGTTGATCTGCATGTCCAGTTTTACCACTTTGATGACTAGTGAGTGTCATATCCCAAGTGGGGTCACTTTCAGGAGCGTAATAATAAGGTATTTTTATATGAAATCTATCTCTTTTTGTATAACCATAAATTGGTGTTAGAAAACCTGAGCGTCTTTTAACAGTCCAATCTGGAAAACTTAAATATGGAAGATAATAAATAGGTAATGAAAATATTTTCATAACAGCGTGTTTTAGATAAACAGTTTGAGTTTTTGGATCATGTTTAATTTCTTTAGATTCTAGTCTCCAAATTGGTGTTTCATTCTTTTTTAGGTTGCATTCACAGGCAGTGTATACACCTTCATTAAAAAAACTTTCCCCTAAGTCATTCTTTTTAAAATTGTTTGACTTGATACTTGATTTTTCATTTAATTTTCCAAATAGAGGGATTGCGACAATAGATTTAAATTGATTAGTGAGTGTTGCATTTTCTGTTTCGTAAATTGAACCATCTCTATTTGTAATTACAACATTTCCAGTTGCAATAGCTATATCTAAATTTTGGTCATATTCTACTTTATCAGCACTTATTTTTTGGTTTTCACCAATAATCAACACATTTCCAGTTGCTATCATAACTTTAGTTTTTTCATTTACAGTTATATTATCGCTTGAAAATTGAGTATTTTCTTTATTTACACCTTCACTATACATTTGATAAGTGAGCATATCCTTTGGTTTAATTTGGTTTTCACCAAAAGCATTTCCTGATAACAAGAAAATGAAAATATAAAATAATTTTCTTAAACTCATATTATTACCTTATAAGATACTAAATTTGTTATAGTTTAAATTAATTTGATTAATTATTAAAATAAAACTTTGCCTGGGTTCATAATTCCTTTTGGGTCAAGTTGATTTTTAATAATCTTCATAAGAGAATAGGCGACATCATTTTTGTGAGTTTTTAAGTTAATTTTTTTTAATTGCCCAATGCCATGTTCAGCAGAAAAAGATCCATTATATTTGTGAACAATCTCATAAAGCTTAATAGTTAAATCTTGGCTTTTACCGTTAAATCCATCTGGTAATGATCCATTACCGAAAATATTATAATGTAGATTGCCATCGCCTAAATGTCCAAAGTATATAGTCTTAAGTTCAGGTAAAAAATTTGAGATCATATTTTGTGCATCTTTGTGAAAATCATCCATAGATTCAACAGGTAGAGAAATATCATGTTTTAAACATTTAATTAAGTTAGATTTTTCAAGTTCTTTTTTTTCAGACTCAGCAGCGGCTTCTCTGATTGACCATAATGATTTACTTTGATTTTCATTTTTACAAATAGTTGCATCAGATATTAAGTTTTTTTCAAAACATTCTTCCAATACATTCTCAATTGTTTTGATTATTGGGATTTCTCCTTCTTCATTTGGAAAAGTATCATCCTTAGAATAACTAGAAACATCTATTAAAACACCCATCTCAGGCGTTTTCTCTAAAGGTAATATGATTTTTTCGATATTATTTTTGGCAACCTCCCAGAAAACCTTTGGCATAAGTTCAAATGATTCAATTCTGTCTGGAAAATAAGATTTGAAAACATTAAGCAATTTTATAGCATTCGATATTCTATCTGCGTCTACAAATAATGTAGAGATCATTTTTGGCAATTGAAAAAGTTTCAAAGTAGCTGCAGTTATTATCCCAAGGGTACCTTCCGCTCCAATAAAAATGTTTTTTAAATCATATCCAGTATTATCTTTTCTGAGTTCTGAAAGTAGATTCATTATTTTACCATCTGGTAAAACCACTTCTAAACCAAGGCAAAGTTCTCTTGTATTACCATATTTTAAAACATTAACTCCACCAGCATTTGTTGATAAATTCCCACCGATCATGCATGACCCTTTAGCACCTAAACTTAGTGGAAAAAACAAATTTTCATTTTCTACTATCTCGTGAATTTGAGATAGCACCATACCGGACTCAACAGTAATAGTTTGAGCAGCTTTATTAAATAGTCGAACATTGTTCATTTTCTCTAATGAAATAATGATAGATCTTCCGCTATTGTCTGGAGTTGCTGCCCCGCAGAGGCTTGTGTTTCCTCCTTGAGGAACAACATCAACATTATTTTCATGGGCAAATCTTAAGATAGCCGAAACTTCTTCTGTGTTAATAGGTTTTAATATAGCTGCAGCCTGTCCTTTATATTGTCCTCGCCAGTCATTCACGTATTTGCTATGATCATCTTTATTGAATAAAGGTGCGTGTTTTAGATTAAGTGTTCTGAAATCAATATCTAAAAGTGTTTGTTGCATTTTTTTCCTAATTATTATTTTAAGTTTTATAAGACGCTCTTTTCAAGCGGTCATTTATAGCAATTCCAACGCCCTTGTTAGGTATTGGCATTACTTGAATATTTTCAACACCACAAGAGTCTAGGTAACGTAACCCTGAAAATAGTAAATAACATGCTTGAATTAAATTTTTATTAGGGCTTAAATTAAACAGATTTTGTTTTTTCTGCAATGACTTTGGAGTATTCCCAAAAATTAACCAGCCACTATTTTTCATATTAGACTTTTGATTTAAATAGACATTTGCATTTGGTGAGTAGTGACTTTTTAATAGTCCAGGAGAAATCATCTCTTCATTGCTTTTAATATCTAAGACTTTAGTTTTTAGAGCATTATAAATCATCTCAGCAGTTATATAGCCGTGTCTGAGTATAATTGGGTTATCTCCACGACAATCAATTACAGTAGACTCAATTCCAACTTCACAAAACCCGTAATCAATTATTTTAGAAAGATTCCAACCATCACCTTTAAATTTTGGTCCAAAATCATCAATAACATGTTTAGCAGTTGTTGGACTTACACCACCAGACTTATTTGCACTAGGAGCTAATATAGGGATTTTAACTCTTTCTAGTAAATCAAGTGCTACGGGGTGAGATGGTACTCTAATTCCAAGACTACTTTTACCTTGTGACAATAGATTTGATTTATCATTTTTTTTTGTTTGTAATATTATCGTCAGTGGACCGGGCCAGAATTTATTAGTTAATCTATTTGCAACATCTGTAAATTGAACATATTTTTCAGCTTCGTTTTTATTATATGTATGAGCTATCAAAGGATTGCTTAATGGACGATCTTTAGCAGAATATATGCTTCTAATTGCTTTTTTACTATTTCCTATCGCCCCAATCCCATAGACGGTCTCTGTAGGAAACGCTACTAGTTGTTTTTTATTTAAAGCATTAGCTGCTAAGGTTAGATCGATTTCATATTTTTTGTTATTTGTATTACTTAGATTTAACAGAAACTTACATGGTAAATCATTAGTGAAACCATATGCTAAGAATTTTTCATTTTTGAAATTTTCCTTACCATATCTCATTTCCAAACCTGAATTGGAAATAATATTTCCACCTGCGGCTTTAAGAATACTATGCCCAGCAGCGATGTCCCACTCCATAGTTGGAGAAGTACGAGGATAAAAATCTACTTGACCTTCAGCTAAATAACAAAACTTTATACTAGATCCAATATCTCGATCTGAAACAGGATTAACAAAAGAAATCCAATTTTCTAACTCTATTGATCTATGATTTAAGCTGCTTAAAATTTTTAGATTATTGTAATCAATCTGATTACATTGTATTTGCTGAGAACTTTCAAATTTGCCATCTTTTTCTAATTTCCATGCCTTGCCTTTGAAGTTATACCAAATATTACCAGTATAAGGTTGTGATATTAATCCAAATATGGGTGAATTATTTTTTATAAGAGCAAAATTTACAGTAAAATTTGGCTTCTTATTTATAAACTCTTTGGTACCATCGATTGGATCAATTAACCAAAAAACATTATTATTTTGGAAGAATTTCTTAGATCTCTCAAATTCTTCACTAACAATTTTTACCTTTGGAAAAAGTTTTTTTATCCCATTAACTGCTATTTGATTAACTTCAAGGTCTGCTTGAGTAAGTGGAGAATTGTCATTTTTGTACTTTACTTGATTAATACTAAGATTTTGAAAATGCAACATTGCACATTTATTACATTTCCTTGCTAAATCAATTAAGTGAAAAAGTTTTTTTAAACTAATCATAATTTATAGCTTGCTTTTTCTATTTTTACTTTATTGTAAAAGTGCCATAAAAATAGTGCTGCTGCCGCCCTATGAGGCTTCCACATACTTCCAATTTTTTCCATCTCTTTTTCATTTGGTCTTGTTTCTAAACCTTTTAATAGTTTAACAGCTTCTTGCAGGGCTAAGTCAGCAGATGGCCAAGCGTTTGTATCTTGCAGAGCAAATATTTTATAATTATTAATTGTCCAATGTCCAATTCCTTTAATTTTTATCAATAAATTTGTAACTTCATTACTTTTTTGCTTATTAAGATAATCAAAATTAATTTCATTTTTAATTACTAGTGTTGCTAAATTTTTTAGATAAAATGATTTTTGAGAAGATAACCCATAAAGCTTTAATTGTTCTATGCTAGCCTCAGACATTTTCTTTTCATTTAACATACCATCTTTTTTTAATTTATCGATTAAAGACTTTGCTACACTAGTTGAAATTTGTTGTCCAATTATAATCTTAGCAAGGCTCTCAAAACCCTCCTTGATTGTCCGATTAAGGGGCAAACCAAATTGTTCAAATACTTTTTTAAAGCTTTCATCAATTTTAATTATATTGTAGAAAGAATTTTTCATATTGGTATTCCATCTTGAATTCATTTTGAACCTTCCAATTTAACCTTAAACTTGAATTACCTAAATGTATCAAACAGATCAAGAAAAAGATAATAAAGTTAAAGTCTGGGATCTTTCTTTAAGAGTATTCCACTTTATTCTAATAATTTTTATCATAGGTTCTTATATCTCAGCTAAATTAGATATGTTAAATATACATCAATATTTTGGTGTCTCTCTTTTAGGTTTAATCTTTTTTAGAATTTTATGGGGATTTATTGGAAGTTATTATTCAAAATTTGAAAGCTTTAACATATCTATAAAAGGAGTATTGACGCAGTTTTCAAAAAAAAATCAAAATAAATCTATAAGAACGCCTCTTGGTAGTTTTTCAACTTTAACTTTTATCATTGTCCTAATTGCATTATCCATTTCAGGATTGTTTTCAAGTGATGACGTTTTATACGATGCACCACTTGCTCATTTGGCGTCTAACTATATATATTTCTGGACAGATATTCATAATTTGCTTCACTTTGTTTTATATTTTTTGGTAGGAACTCATATCTTAGCTATTTTATACTATCAAATTATAAAAAAACATAAAATTATACAAAGAATGACTGATGGATATACAAGAATAAATCAAAAAAGTGTGAGACCCATTAATGAAAAATCATCAAAAGGTATACTTTTAATTTTTATTTTTATTTTTACACCAATTTTAATTTTGAGTTCTTTTTAGATACTTTATCCTATATCTGCTTTGTATCCTACTGACTCAATTCCAGAAATAGCTGCAATTTCGTCATTATCTGATGTGTCACCAGAAATTCCTAGAGATCCTACAATGTTATTATTTTTGTCTCTTATTAATACACCTCCTGGAACAGGAACTAAAGCCCCATTTGTAAGAGCGTTCACAGAATTTATAAAATAAGCTTGTTGTTCTGCTCTATTAAACAATGCTCTTGAACCCATACCCATCTGATATGCACCATTAGCTTTTCCATGAGCTATTTGAAAACGTAAACTACTTATTCCATCTTCACCAGAACATGCCTTTATTGCACCTCGGTGATCTAAAAGAACAACCATAATAGGATTAATTTTTATTTCTCTTGCTTTACTGATTGCATTTTTGATGATTAGATTTGATTTTTCTAATGTTATTTGTTCCAAAACAATATCAGACATTGTAAAACTCCATTCTAAAAACTTTAGTGTTCAATAATATAATATTTTAACGTATATTCTAATTTATTTGCTTTGTGTTATTTTTTTTTAAATTTTCGGAATAAATGAAATATAATGTGTCCAAAATTAGATTATCAAGATTTTTTAAAATCTAATGAAAATACGATTAGAAATTATGATATTTATATTGTAGTTGCATTTTATAAATTTTTTGATGTTAGCAATCTTATTGGTTTACAAACCTTATTGAATTCAATTCTATCTAGAACAGAGATTAAAGGTACTATTCTGTTAGCTAATGAAGGTATAAATGGAACTATTTCTGGTAAAAAAAATGAAATATCAGAAGCTTTAGAAAGTATTTGGAAGATTGAAAATTTAACTGATCTCAAGCCTAAATTTTCTTTGGCCCCTAAAAATCCATTCTTTAGGATGAAAATTAAATTTAAAAAAGAAATTGTAACTTTAGGAATAAAAGATATTTCACCTAATTATATAGTGGGGAAATATATTGAACCTGAAAAATGGAATGAGTTAATTTCAGATGAAAACCTATTATTAATAGATACAAGAAATGATTATGAAGTATCTATAGGGACTTTTGAGAACGCTTTAAACCCAAATATCAAAAACTTTAGAGAATTTCCAAAGTGGGTATCTGAAAACCTAATAAAAAAAGATCCTGAAATTAAAAATAAAAAAATTGCAATGTTTTGCACAGGAGGTATTAGATGCGAAAAGTCTACCTCATATTTAAAATCAATGGGCTTTAAAGATGTTTGTCATTTAGAAGGAGGTATATTAAAATATCTTGAAAAAATCCCTGAGAAACTTAGTAAATGGAATGGTAGTTGTTTTGTTTTTGATTATAGAGTTTCTGTCCAACACAATTTAAAATTAGGTAATTATGATATGTGTTTTGCTTGCAGAATGCCTATTAATGAAGAGGATAAAAAGCATAAATTTTTTGTGCAAGGTGAAAGTTGTCATCACTGTTATAATGTTTCCAATAAAAAACAAAAACAAAAGTTCAAAGAACGTCAAAAACAAATTGAATTATCAAAATTAAAAAATGAATCTCATATTGGTATTCCAAATATTAGGAATAAAAATAACTAAACTTTAATTAAATTAAGTATTTACTGTTTCAGGTGGTCGTCCAATTACTGACTTACTAACAAATCATCAATGTATTTAGTAATTTATGGGTTTTGACTTAAACATTTTTAGAATTTCTCTTGATTTCAAACATCTTGAATTGTGATCTATTTTATAGAAGTTTTTTTCATAATAATCCACCATTACCCATATAATTAATATCATTGTTAGATATACCTAATCCACAAAAAATTCGCCATAATATCCAATCCACTCCATTTTCTTTTGGTGAACGAGCACAACCAGGCATACCTATAAAGGAGATTATTTTGTTTCTATTCCTAATCTCTCCTAAGAGTACCAAATTTCCGGGTTCAACAGGCATTCCTAAGCGCAAAATTTTTCCGTTATTTTTTTTTAAAGACTTTGGGACAACGTCATTTTTATCACATATGGCGGATGCTCCAAAAACTAAAATTAAGTCTGCATTTTCGTTAATACTCTCATGTATTTTCAATGATAATGATTTAATTTCATGATTACACTTCTTTTCTATGATGCTAGCAATACCACAATTAAGTAATCTTTTTTTTGTAGTAACTACAGTTTTTTCCAGAACCTTTTCAAGGGTATTTTGATTGTGGCTTTGAATTAAGTGAACATTTTTTTTTAGGAAAGGTAAGACCTTAAAACATTTATTTGATACTTTAATTATTTGTTTTAATACTTCTTTATTTATTGCAAAAGGGATAGCTTTTATAGATGCGATTACTTGGTTTTTTTTGACATATGAATAAGGCTTTAAACTCGCAACTCCAATTTCATCTGTTACTGAATTAATTAAAAATAACTGTTCATGATCAAATACCAACAATCCATTGATATTTGATATTATATTACATCTCCCTTGTCTTGGATCTTTGATAGTGAAATTAGATTGCTCATTATTTAGAATATTTTTTGAAATTTCATAAACTGCTTTATTTTCTTCTACGTCATCTTTATCTAGTTTGGCACAAGTTACTAATTTAATATCATTTTTTAATAACAAATTGATCAAATTTTCATTTATTATTGTTCCTTTTTTTACCTTAATTATGTCTTTGTTTTCATGTAACACTATTGAAGATGCCAAGATGCCATTCAGTGAAGATTCTGTTTTAATTTCTCCAAAAATCATTATTTACCTTAAAATAAAATTATTAGGGTAATATACATATATTAATTTCTAAAAAATGTTAATAATTTTGGTTCTAAAACATAATAATTCTTGACGATAGGAAGTTCAAAGGATATTTAACACAAGTGAAGTGTATGGGGCTGTAGCTCAATTGGGAGAGCGCCTGCTTTGCAAGCAGGAGGTCGTCGGTTCGATCCCGTCCAGCTCCACCATATACTTATTATTTTAATGCTATTTTTTATCAGAGAGTTCAATATGGCAGTACCCAAAAGTAAAATAACTAGATCAAGAAGAGGTATGAGACGTTCTCATGATTCTTTAAGTCCTGATGCATTCGTTGAAAGTAAAGATACAGGTGAATTACACAGACCGCACCATATCGACCTTAAGACTGGCATGTATAATGGCAAGCAGGTTCTAAAAGTTAAATCAAAAGTTTAGTTCTGCTTTATTATATTAGAATTAATAAGGTGTAAAATGTCGATAAAAAAAAATAATGATGAAAAAAAAGAAGATTTAACTTCTAGACCAAATTTATCAAAAAAAATAAAAGTTTATAAAGACCCTTTATTTAACATAGGCGATATTGTTAAGCATCGTATTTACCCATTTAGAGGGGTAATAGTTGATGTTGATCCTGAATTCTCTAATACGGAAGAATGGTACCAATCTATACCTGCTGAAATACGACCATCTCGAGAACAACCTTACTATCACCTCATGGCAGAAAATACTGAAACTTTCTATACCGCATATGTTTCTCAACAAAATTTGGTTGGTGATGGCGAAAATGGCCCTTTGGAACACCCTGATTTGGAAGAAATTTTTAGTGGGATGAATCACGGGAAATATCATTTGAGAAATGAGGTTAGAAATTAATTTTTTCTAATTTAATCTTTAATTAGTACTAATAATGTACTATATGTTTAATATGATAAAACTTAATAAAATGACTGATTATGCTGTTGTTTGTCTTGGAATGTTATCGCGTAAATCGGGAAACCCAATGTCAGCTTCAGAATTATCAAGAGAAACTGGTTTAACATTGTACACAGTTCAAAAAATCTTAAAAATTATTGTATCTAAAAGTGACCTAATTAGTGCCCATCGTGGAGCTTTAGGAGGATACGTTTTAAATAGAAAATCTTCGGAAATATCTGTGGTTGAAATTATAGAAACATTGGAAGGACCTATTACTTTAACTGCATGTGTCGACAATTCAGAACATTTTTGTGAAGCGAGTAATATTTGCTTTTTAGGAGGAAAATGGAATAAAGTTAATGATGTTATCAGAAAAACACTTAACGACATTTCACTAAATGATCTACTTAATTTTGGAAACCCTTTTATAACTGAGGGTAAAAAAGAAATTGTAGTTAGTACAATTAATTAAAAGGAATTAAAATGGTAGCTACTCAAGAAACAATTGATAAAGTAAAAGAAGTCGCTAGCTCTTATAAATACGGTTTTGTAACTGAACTTGAAGCGGAAAAAGCACCACTAGGTTTAAGTGAAGAGATTGTAAAATTTATATCTAAAAAGAAAAAAGAGCCACAATGGTTGTTAGATTGGAGACTAAAGGCTTACAGGAAATGGTTGACTATGGATGAACCCAATTGGGCCATGGTTAATTTTCCAAAAATAGATTTTCAAGATATTTATTATTATTCAGCACCAAAAACT
>ARQU01000005.1 GCA_000384615.1 alpha proteobacterium SCGC AAA536-G10
AATCCTAAGTGGTGGATATTTTTGTTTACCTTTTGATATAGGCGTTGATAAATCTGCGCCCAAGTCAAACAAGTCATTTTGAATTTCTTTAATTAAATCCTTGATTTCAGATGATAAAGGAGTTGAACCTTTTTTACTCAAACAAAAATAAACAAGGCCCAAAGACGAATTTAATTCATCTACTGATCCATATGCTTGCGGCCTTGATGTATGTTTTGGGACTCTACTTCCATCAGTCAAACCTGTTGATCCATTGTCACCCGTACGAGTATAAATTTTATTTAGTTTAACCATTGTAATATCTCTTATACAACAACAGACAAACAAATATTAAAATAGCGACAGCTTGAAAAATAATTCTATATCGCATTAAAATATTACTGTTGGACTTATTGTATTCTCCGCCTCTGGCCATAGTTATCAATCCCCAAGCCAGTATAAGAACTACTAAAAACATTGATATAAATAATGTAATATTAAACCAATCCACTAAAAAATTTCTCCTAATATATCATTAAAACTTTGTTTTTTATTTTTATATGCAGCCTTAACAGTATTGTGCATTAGGCACGCGATAGTCATTGGTCCGACACCTCCTGGTACAGGAGTTATTTTTTTTGCAATATTTACTACTTTTCCAAAGTTTACATCACCAACAAGTTTAGTCTCATTTGCTTTGGTTTCTGAGTTAACAAACTGCAATCTATTTATACCTACATCTAAAATTATAGCATTATTTTTCACATATGTTTCGTCAACCATTTCAGGAATTCCTACCGCAGATATTAAAATATCTGCTTTTTTACAATGTTCTCGAAGATTTTTAGTTTTAGAATGGGTGATTGTCACAGAACAATTTGAAGCTAATAAAAGCGAGGCCATCGGTTTTCCAACAATATTTGATCTACCAATTATTACAGCATTTTTTCCGCTTAATTCTTTCAATTCATTTTTTAACATGTAATAGCAACCTAATGGAGTACAAGGGATGAAATTGGGGTTTCCCATAAATAGTTTGCCAAAATTAATTGGATGAAATCCATCAACATCCTTCATCGGGTTAATGCTATGAATGATATTTTTTTCTGAAATATGTACCGGTAAAGGAAGTTGAACAAGTATGCCATCAACATTTTGGTCTTCATTTAGTTTTAAAATTTCATTTAATAAGCTTGCTTCGGATACTTTGTTAGAAAGAATTACTTTTACAGATTTGATACCGTTTTTTTCAGCGGTATGTACTTTATTTTTTACATATATTCCACTTGCAGTATTGTCTCCTACTAATATTACAGCAAGACATGGCTTTCTGTTAAATCTTTTATAGAAATTAGTACTTAGAGTATATACTTGCTTCAGAAATTTTTCAGAATATTCTTTTCCATTAATAATTTTTTTTATATTTCCCATAAATGTTGTCTTATAGTCCTAATCTATAATCTTGAATTAAGTTCTTTAAAAAACTTAGTAATAGAATTACGATCACAGGTGATAAATCAATTCCTGACAGAGATGGTATGTATCTTCTTACTTTTCCTAATAGAGGCTCATGTATAGATATTAGGGCACGAAAAATAGCATTTATGATTTTATTATAACTATTTATCATCTGAAATTGAATTAGAAGAGACATAACGACATATACAAACAGAGTGTATAAGTAAAGGGTAATAATTTCATTTAATAATACTAAAAGTGCATTCATGTCATTAAATTATACTAAATTAATGTATATAAATAACAATTAATAATTTAAATACTATAGTTAATATAAATTTTTATCTATTTATAGAATATCAATTAAAAGGAAAATAAAAATGCTAATTAACATCAAAAAGAATTTTGTAAATCTTTTTTTAAATTTATTTATGTTTTTTAGCCTACTACTTTTTGTTTTTCCTTTATCTGCTTATGAAAGAAATGACGATTGGAAAGACGTTTTAAAAGAAGCATCTGGACAGACTATATATTTTCATGCTTGGGGTGGTGCTAAAAACATAAATTCTTATATAAAATGGGCATCAGATGAAGTTAAAAAGAAGTATGATATTTCTGTCAAACACGTAAAAGTTTCTGACACAGCAAATGTTGTAGCAAAGATTTTATCTGAAAAAAATGTTAAAAAAAATAATAATGGTACAGTTGATTTGGTATGGATAAATGGCGAAAATTTTTCATTAATGAAGACTAACGATTTACTGTTTAATGAAAAATGGATTTTTAGTTCACCTAATTCAAAATTTTTAGACTTTTCTAATAACCCAAGTTTGCTTAATGACTTTGGGATACCTACGGATGGTATGGAGATGCCGTGGGGTGTTTCTCAATTAAATTTCTATTATGATACTAAATACATAAAGTCCCCCCCCAAATCTGCACTAGAATTAAAAAATTATATAATAAGAAATAAAGGAAGGTTTACTTTCCCACAGCCGCCTGACTTTGTAGGTACAAGTTTTTTAAAGCAAATTTTGATTGAATTAATTTCAGACAAAAATTTTTTAAAATCGAATTATATTGCTAACAAGCATGAAAGAGAACTTGACCCATTATGGCAATGGCTTGAAGAAGTAACCCCTTATTTGTGGAGAAACGGAAAAAATTATCCTTCAAACTATTTGGCTATGACAGAACTGGTGGCAGAAAGAGAAATAGATTTTGGAATGGCATTTAATATTGCACATGCTTCAAATTCTATATCTGAAGGTAAATTGTCAAATTCTGTAAGGAGTTATATACACGATAAAGGTACATTAGCTAATGTTCATTTTTTAGCTATACCATATAATTCCTCTAACAAGGCGGCATCTAGAGTATTTGTGGATTTTTTAATTTCACCCAAAGCTCAAATAAAAAAACAAAACAAAGATTTTTGGGGTGATCCAAGCGTAATATCCATAAGTAAATTGAGTCAAAAGTGGAGAAATAGATTTTCTTCTCTTCCAAGAGGTGTTGCTACACTTACAAATCAAGATTTGAAAATGAAGCTTGAGGAACCCCATCCATCTTGGGTAAAAATTATTGAAGATAAATGGATTAAAAAATATGGGGCTAGTAATTAAAGAAATTCAAAATGACTTGTTTGACTTGGGCGCAGATTTATCAACGCCTATATCAAAAGGTAAACAAAAATATCCACCACTTAGGATTAAACAAATCCAAATTGATAAACTTGAAAAAAAAATAGATTATTACAATGCAGATTTGACAGCATTAAATTCATTTATTTTACCAGGTGGTTCCGAAGCTTCATCTTTATTACATCTCTCAAGAACAATCGCTAGAAGAGCAGAAAGAGATACTAGCTTACTTTCAAGTGAAGAAGAAATTAACATGAAGTCATTAACTTATTTAAATAGGTTATCTGATTTATTGTTTGTTTTGTCTAGAGTTTTGAATGAATATGGATTAAAAGATATATTGTGGGTACCAGGTTTAAATCAAGAATGATTTATAAAATATTAATGTAAAAAAGGAGCTTAGCTTGAAAGTTTTAGTACCTGTTAAAAGAGTTGTTGACTACAACGTTAAGGTTCGAGTGAAGAGTGATAATTCTGGCGTGGAACTAGATAATGTGAAAATGTCTATGAACCCCTTTGATGAAATTGCAGTTGAAGAAGCATTGAGACTTAAAGAAAAAGGAATTGCTACTGAAGTTATTGCTATATCTATCGGGTCAACTCAAGTACAGGAAACTATAAGAAATGCACTTGCTATGGGCGCTGACTCTGGAATTTTTATAGAAGCTACTAATAATCTTGAACCTCTCAATGTTGCGAAAATTATTTCGTCTGTAGCCAAAAAAGAAAATATACATCTATTGATTTTAGGAAAACAAGCTATCGATGATGATATGAATGCTACTGGGCAAATGATAGCAGCTTTACTAGGTTGGCCACAAGCTACTTTTGCAAGTAAAATTGATATTTCAGATGAAAAAGCAATTGTAAGTCGTGAAGTTGATGGAGGTATAGAAAATATTGAGGTTTCACTACCAGCAGTTATTAGTACTGACTTAAGATTAAATGAACCAAGATACGCTAGTTTACCTAACATTATGAAAGCAAAGAAGAAACCCATAAATCAAATTCTAGTTGATGAACTCAACTTAAAAATCGAACAAAGGCTAGAGATTTTAAGAGTAGAAGAACCTCCCAAACGTCAATCCGGGATTATGTTAAAAACAGTTGATGAATTGGTAGATAAATTAAAAAACGAAGCAAAAGTAATATAAATAATTAGAGGTTAAAAATGAATATTCTTGTTATAGCAGAGCATAATAATACTGACTTATTACCAGCAACTTTAAATACTGTAAATGCTGCTAAACAGATTGGAAATACAGATTTACTAGTTATTGGTTATAATTGCCAAAATGTGGTTGAAGTTGGAAGCAAAATTGAGGGTATTAATCAAGTTATATTTTCAAATGACGCTATTTATGAAATACCTTTGGCAGAAAATACAGCTCTTTTAATTCAGTCAATTGCAAAAAACTACACGCATATTTTGTTTGCGAGTACAGCAAATGGAAAAAATACTGGACCACGCTTAGCTGCATTGTTAGATGTAATGATAATTCCAGATATAATTGAAATTATTGATCATGAAACTTTTAAAAGGCCTATATATGCTGGGAATGCTATTGCAACATGTAAAAGTAGTGATTCTTGTAAGATTATAACTGTAAGATCTACAGCTTTTGAAAAAGCTATATTAATTGACAAACAAGTTGAGATAGTTTCTCTTGACCCTACTAAGAGCACTGACTTAGCAAAATATATAAGTTCAGAACTTTCAAAAAATGAACGTCCAGAATTAACTGCAGCTGACATAGTAGTTTCAGGTGGAAGAGGACTAGGATCGAGCGAAAATTTTCAAGTTCTTGAAAGATTAGCTGATAAACTAGGTGCGGCGATGGGAGCGAGCAGAGCAGCTGTTGACGCAGGTTACGTTCCAAATGACTGGCAGGTAGGACAAACTGGTAAAGTTGTAGCACCTAATTTATATATTGCAGCAGGCATCTCTGGAGCAATACAACATTTAGCAGGTATGAAAGATAGTAAGGTAATAGTCGCTATAAATAAAGATGAAGAAGCGCCCATTTTTACAGTATCTGATTATGGGCTTTCTGATGATCTATTTAATGCCGTACCAGAAATGGAAAAACTAATTAAGTAAATGTACAATCTCTTTTACTATAACATCTTCTGACCATTTCAAAATTCCCTCATGCTTTGATACAACTAATCCAGTTTTATCAACTAGTATAGTTGTAGGAACTCCTTTTAAATTCAAAGCTTTAAAAACATTCATTTTTTTATCAAAAAAATGAGTTAAATCAGACGCACCGTTTTTTGAAAGAAATTTAATTTGATCTTTAATATTTTTTTTATCTATAGAAATCGTGAGCACATCGATTTTATATTTTTCAAGTTTTTGGTCTAACAAATTAAGATCAGGAAGTTCTTTTTTGCAAGGAACACACCAAGTAGCCCAAAAATTTACTATATATCCATTTTTATTTGGATCTTTATTTAATTGTAAAATTATTGGCTTTTCGTTACTATCAATAATAGTGAATGTTGGGAATTGTATTTGTCCTTTAAGTTTTTCTATATATTCGGCGGCAAAAGTATTATTACTTAAAATTAAAAAGTATAATAATAATAATATTTTTTTTTTAAATTTTGATGTATGCATATTAAGATTCATATGAAGTAATGATTTGTAGAAATTCAATATAGATTAAAAATGAAAAAAAGTAATAATAAAATATGGGGCGGAAGATTTTCTAGTTCTACTGACCAACTAATGGAAGAGTTTAATTCTTCTATTCAATTTGATAAGATTTTATATATTGAAGATATTGAAGGATCCATAGCCCATTCTGAGATGCTTTCAAAACAAAAGATTATTTCGAAAAATGAATTAGAATTAATTGTATCAGGCTTAAAACAAATAGAATTAGAAATTTCCAATAGTGAATTTAATTTTTCACTGGAATTAGAAGATATTCATATGAATATTGAAAATAGATTAATTGAAATAATTGGTGAGGCTGGAAAAAAATTACATACCGCTCGATCAAGAAATGATCAAGTTGCTACTGATATTAAGTTATGGCTACGAAAAAGAATAGACCAGATTGAGCTAAATCTTAAAAGTTTACAACGAACACTAATTGAAAAATCAGAAATTTATTATGATCTCTTGATGCCTGGCTACACTCATCTTCAAGTAGGACAACCGGTCACATTTGGACATCATTTATTAGCCTATGTGGAAATGCTCGGAAGAGACAGAGATAGATTGGGTGACTGTCGAAAAAGGTTAAATGAATTGCCATTAGGTTCTGCAGCACTAGCGGGAACCAGTTATCCAATTGACAGACATTTTGTTGCACAAAAACTTAATTTCAGTAAACCTACAGAAAACTCTATGGATGCTGTGTCAGACAGAGACTTTGCTATTGAATTTATGTCTGTTTCATCTCTAATAGCTATTCACTTATCTAGATTAGCTGAAGAATTAGTTATTTGGTCTTCAGATAGCTTTAATTTTGTTAAATTGTCTGAAAGCTATACTACTGGATCAAGCATTATGCCTCAAAAAAGAAATCCTGATGCGGCAGAATTGATAAGAGCTAAACCTGGAAGAATATTTGGGAATCTACTTAACCTAATGACAGTCCTAAAAGGACTTCCAATGACATATGGAAAAGATATGCAAGAAGATAAACAGCCAATTTTTGATACTGCTAAAACTATTGATTCGTGCATTTTAAATATGGAAGGAATGGTTAAAAGCCTTGAGCCTATCCCAGATAAAATGATGGAGGCCCTTCAAAAAGGCTTTCCTACTGCAACTGATTTAGCTGATTATTTAGTAACTGAATTAAAGATACCTTTTAGAGACGCACATCATTTAACTGGGCAGGTTGTAATGTTAGCTGAAAAAAAAGAGTCTAACTTAGAAAATTTAACAATTGAAGAGATTAAAACTATAATTCCAAATGCTGAAATTACTATTCTGGATATTCTTAAGATAGAAAGCTCTGTTTCTAAAAGAACCTCTTACGGTGGAACAGCTCCAGTCAATGTTTTACAAGCGGTTAAAAAAGCAAAAGAAAGATTTTTAAAGGATTAAAAATATGAAATTTAAAGCTATAATCTTAATAATTTTGTTTTTTTCAATGATTTCTTTTAATGGATGCGGAAGAAAGAACAGTCCATTAAAACCTTCGCAAACAATTTCAAAAAATTATAATTAGCCATGAGTGAAATTGGTTTTTATAGAGATGAAAATGATGATCTTTATGTTCAAGGTATTAAAATTAGTTCTTTAGCAGAAAAATATGGAACACCATTATTCATATACGATGCTGGCTTAATGAGACAAAGTTATGATATTTTTATGGATGCCATAAATAAAGTTAAAGGAAATATTCATTATGCTGTTAAAGCGAATGATGCGTTAAGTATTATAAGCTATTTTGCAAAATTAGGTTGTGGGGCTGATATAGTTTCAATAGGAGAGTTTGAAAAATGCGTTGCAGCAGGAATGTCACCCCAAAAGATAATATTTTCTGGTGTTGGTAAAGATAATAATGAAATTGAATTAGCTTTGAAAAATAATGTTTTACAATTTAATATAGAATCAGAAGAAGAATTAAATGATATTTCTAAAATCGCTTCTAGGCTTAAGTTAACTGCTAATATATGTTTAAGAGTCAATCCTGATATAGCTCCTAAAACCCATAAAAAAATATCAACTGGCGAAAAAGAAACAAAATTTGGTATTGACTTCCAAAACGTAGTATCTATTTATGAAAAGCTCCATCAATTAGACTATATAAATCCAGTCGGTTTGGGCGTCCATATAGGGTCACAAATATTTGATTTTAACTTTTTTTATAGAGCATATTTCAATCTTAAAAAATTGGCTGATGATCTTAAATTACGTGGGTATAAAGTACCTGCTCTAGATTTAGGAGGTGGAATTGGTATACATTATAGTAAAAATTTAAAACCTGATTTCAGTAATTACAAAAAAATTGTCTTAGATTTGTTTGAAAAATCTGACTATCAATTAAGTTTTGAGCCAGGAAGAAGTCTAATTGCTGAAGCGGGAGTACTAATCACCAAAGTAATAAGAAACAAAAAAACAAAAGACAAACATTTTATTATTGTTGATGCTGCTATGAATAATTTAATTAGACCTACTTTATATGACGCATATCACAAAATTGAACCCATAAAGAAAACTAGTAAATCTGAAATTATTGCAGATATAGTTGGGCCAATTTGCGAAACTGGAGATTTTCTAGCTTTAGATAGGAAAATAAATAAAGTTAATAGTAGTGATCTACTAGCCATTAGAACAACTGGCGCTTATGCGTCAGTCATGAAATCTAACTATAATGCTAGAAAAGATGCGATTGAAGTCATGGTTTATAATGAAAAAGATTTTAGGATAAAAAAAAGTGAAACAATAAAGGATATGATTGCTAAAGAAGAAATAATTATATTTGATTAGTGATCATAAAATTTTTTTAACAAGGTAGCTTTTACGCTTACATTTTCTTTTTTAGTTTGCATGTCTAATATTTCTGTAAATTTTATTTCTGATAAAGGCATAATTATATCATCTTTTAAAACCAAAACCTTTTCTAGTATAATTTTTCTATCTTCTCTAATTACCAAAATTTTTACCCTTGGAACTAATATTGGTCTGTTAGAAGCATTTGTTATTGTTCCTAAAAATTTTACTTTTTCTTCTTGAAAAGTTGCCACAAAATTTGTCATTTTAAGATTATGAATTTCGGCTAAAAATGGTAATTTAATATAATTAAATAGTTCACTTAATTTGGTTTCGTAATTTTTTATATATTTTGGAAAATATAAAAAACTATAACTTAGTAAAATAGATCTAAAGAATAATATTGCAGAAAAAAGCGATATTATAAGCAAAAAAATGAACGGAATAAAATTTTCTTTTTTAGAAGGATTGTTCATTTTAACTTTATTTTTAGGCTTAACTTGAATTTTAGTATCTGCCTTTAGCTTTGAGGCTGACAATTCTAGAGCTATCTCAGAAACACTTTTGTTTTTTTGTTCTAATACAGGATTAGTTTTTTTGGACATATTTTTTGTGTTATCTTCTACTGCTGATTTTATGGAAGCTAATTCACGCTTAACTTTTTCAGACTTATCTTGAAATGTGTTTTGCAATGATGCTAAGTTTTTATTATTTTTTGTTTTATCTTGATCAATTCTCGCATAACCAGTTGTAGAAAAACTCCACTTTTCATTACAAACACTACATCTAAGCCACTGAATTTTTTTTGATAAGATTTTTTCATCAATATCAAAAACTGTTCCACATGAGTTACATGTTTCGAGCATAGAAAAATTCCTTATATTTGAGTAGAAATTATAAATTATTGTATACTAATAAAACTTTTTTTGGCAACATGTTTAGGCTTAAATTGAAATGATTCAATGAATGTCACATTCCATATTTAAAAATGTTTTGGTTATCTTAATAACTTTGATTTTAATATATTTTTTATTTGGATTAATAGAATACAAAGAAAAGATTATATCAAATATAACACATGTAAGTAAAAAAAGCTCCAATATTGTTATTTTGACTGGTGGTAGTAATAGAATAAAAGATGGATTAAATATAATCAATAAATTTGAAAAATCTTCTAAATTTAACTTTAAAATACTTATTAGCGGAACAGGAAAAGGTTTTACAAAAATAAGCTTAGAAAAAAAACTAAGTTTTGATTTTGACTTAAGTGAATGTTGTATTGAGCTAGACAGTATTTCGACAAATACTTATTCAAATGCATATGAAACATTAAAGTGGGTTAAAAAAAATGATATTAGAGAATTTATATTAATTACTAGTAATTATCATATGCCAAGAGCTTTTCTTGAATTTAAAAATAGAATGCCAGATTTAAAAATTTTTACTTATCCAATTACTCCAGAAAAGCATGATATAAGCATGTGGTTGAGTTCTCCTCAAACTTTCTCTCTAATTTTTTCTGAGTATTGTAAATTCCTTGTTGCTAGCGTTAGAATGCAATTTCAAAAAATATAATTTATTTGTTAAATTTGCCCAGCATCAATAATTTTTCTTCGAATTGCCCTTGTCCTGGAAAAAAAAGAATGCAACTTAACTCCATCTTTTTCCTTTATCGCTTTCTGTAAATCTGATAAATCTTCGTTAAACCTGTGAAGCATCTCAAGAACTGCATCTGAATTATTTAGAAAAACATCTCTCCACATTGTAGGATCAGAAGATGCTATTCTGGTAAAATCTCTAAAACCTGATGCAGAATATTTAATTACATCATTTTTTAGATCAGATTCAAGATCAGATGCTGTACCAACGATCGTAAAAGCAATTAAGTGTGGTAGATGCGAGGTAATAGCAAGGATTTTATCATGATACTCTGTATTAATAATTTCTACAATTGAACCTAATTTTTGAAAAAATTTAACTAATTTTTTTGTCTCTTTGGTTGGGTTATCATGTACTATTAACCAATATCTATTTTCAAATAAGGAACTAAAACCTGATTTTGGACCAGAATATTCAGTGCCTGCTAGTGGATGTGATGGTATAAAACAAACATTATCTGGCATATAAGGATTTACATCATTTATAACTGATCCTTTAGTTGACCCGGTATCTGTAACAACTGTGTTTTTTTTGAGAAAAGGTGCAATCAAGTTAGCAACTGTCTTCATTGAACCTACAGGTACAGCAAGAATTACTAGATCAGCCTCCTTAACTGAGTCTTCTATTTTATCACACACGAAAGATGCAATATTCAATTTCAACACAACATCTCTATGATAAGGATTTATATCATATGCAAAAGTTACTATTTCATTATTTTCTTTATTTTTAATTGCATGTAAGATCGAAGTTCCAATTAGACCTAATCCAATAATTGAAATTTTTTTAAAATGTAAATTCATTTTTAATTATTTATAAAATTTTTTAATTCATTTATAAAAATAATATTTTCCTCTTCATTTCCAATTGAAACTCTTAAATAATTGGACAAACCATAAGCATTCATTCCTCTAACTAAAATTCCTTTCTCAGCTAAAAATTTTTCTGCATTTTGAGCATTATAACGAGTTTCATTTGGGAATTTTATTAACAAAAAATTAGTTACTGATCGTTGAAAATCTAATTTCAATAATTTAATTTCATTTTCAAGCCAGCTCATCCATTTTAAATTATGTGCAACAGATTTGTTTTGAAATTCTATATCTTCTATTGCTGCTATACCTGCCAGCATAGCAGCAGTGTTTACACTAAATGGCCCTCTTACCTTCATAAGATTACTCAAAATATATTCAGAACAATATCCCCAACCTAACCTTAAAGAAGCCAACCCGTGTAGTTTAGAAAATGTCCTCAACATAATGATATTGTCATGCTTATCAACTAAAGTACTTCCGTCAATATAATCTTTATTATTTATAAATTCTGAATATGCTGCGTCATAAACAAGCAATATATTAGAGGGCATTGATTTATGTAATCTAATTACTTCTTCTTTTGGAATAAAAGTACCAGTTGGATTGTTTGCATTTGCCAAAAATATTAGTTTAGTTTTATCATTTATTTTTGACAGAATATTGTCAACATTTGCTGTAAATTTAACATCTTTTGCTACAACACCTTTTGCCCCCGAAACTGAAATAGCTTGAGGAAATTGAAGAAATCCAAATTCAGTATAAATTGCTTCATCTTTTGATTCTAAAAAAGTTTGTGTAATTATTGAAATTAATTCATCAGATCCATTACCCAAAATAATTTTATTCTTATTAAGAGAGTATCTGCTTGCAATTGCACTTATTAATTCATCACTTACTTGAGGTGGGTATCTGTTTAAATTATAAGTAAAAGAATTGAGTGCTTTGATAGCATTAGACGAAGTACCTAGAGCGCCCTCGTTTGCTGATAATCTAATCAGGTTATTTATCTTACTTTTACCAAAGTTTGGTTTATAAGTTTTTAATTTGTCAATACTAACTTTTGCAGTAGGAGTATTCATTAGTACACCCTATAATTGATCAGATTTAAGTTTAATAATATTATAGTCCTTTTGATTAGCACTTTTATAAAGTGGAACATTAGCTAAAATGTCAAAATTAATCTTAATCTCAGTCTGGTTTTTAAGTTTATTAATACTCTCACTATCAATAAAACCAAGATCTATATCTTTTTTCTCTAATGATGCCATTAAGCTAACTACGCTTAAAAAGTAAGTGGTTTTAAAATAGTTTCCAAAGTGTGCTGAATAAGCTGATTGGATTTCATCATCATTTCCTGCAACACCAATTTTAAGAATCTTTTGCATTGATAAATTAGATGAAATAATTTGACGCCAAACTTTTTCAACTAAAAACTTGTCTAGACCTAAGTTAACTAATTTTTTGATCAACTCTTCTTCTCTTTTAGGATCAAAAGGGAAAACACCTTTCTTCGCACTCATTATCTTCGAAGCTAGGGATTGCCTTTCTTTTATCAATTGGCACAAATTAGTATCAATGCTGTCAATCTTTAATCTGAGATTATCTAAATCCATATTACTCATTTTAATCCTTTAATATTTATTCATATATATATACTTTAATAAAATAAAATAAACTTTTTGATTGTTTTAATAAGTAAATATTATAATTAATTAATTAAGATCTTAAATATTTTTAATTTATGTGGATAAAAATGATTGAAATCAATATAATTAACGCTTTTTCAGACAATTACATTTATTTAATAAGAAATGAGCAAAAAAAAATTACTAGTGTAATTGATCCTGGAGAATCAGGCCCTGTTATTAAATTTTTAGAAAATAGAAGTTGGCATTTAGATGAAATAATCAATACTCATCACCATCATGACCATATTGGGGGAAATGCCAAACTTTTAGAAGTTTATAAATCAAAATTAATTGCGCCTATATATGATAAGAGTCGAATTTCTAATATAGATGTTTTAGTCTCTGATAATGATTTAATTAGTATTGCAGGAATAAAAACTAAAGTCATTCACACACCTGGTCATACTTTAGGTCATGTATGTTTTTATATGGCAGACGAAAAATGTTTGTTTTCTGGTGATACGATGTTTTATCTTGGTTGTGGTAGAGTTTTTGAAGGTACGATGGATCAAATGTGGTCAAGTTTGCTTAAGTTAAGATCTTTACCTAATGATACATTGGTTTATTTTGGTCATGAATACACATCTTCAAATGCAAAATTTGCAAATCACATAGATCCTAACAATAAAATGTTGAAAGAAACTTGCATAGAAATAGAAAATAAACTGGAAATAGGTTTGCCTACAACACCTTTTGAATTAGGCAAGGAAAAAACTATTAACCCTTTTTTGAGAGCTGATAATCCAAATTTTATTAATTCTGTTGCTTTAAAAACAAATAATCCGAATGAAATTTTTAGCGCTATAAGATTAAAAAAGGATAACTTTTAAATGCTAGATAATTCATATGCCACTTCGCAATTATCAAAAATGTCTGGTTTAGATATATTTATCTTTACTCCAAGAACGAAATTTTTTTCAGAAATAGCTACATGTATTTCTTTGGTTAAACTTTCAAGTAAGTCAAAATGTTGGCTTTCAACTATATCAACCACACAGTTTCTAAATTGACTATAATCTTGAGTTTCTTTCAAACTGTCACGTTGAGGTTCGGTGTCATTAGTTAGAATTATTTCTAAATTAACTATTATTTTTTGTTTATTCTTTTTTTCTTGTTCATAAACACCAATTGAAGCTATCAAAATCAAGTTTTTTATATATATTTTTCTTTTTCTAGTCATCATATTAATTACCCACCCTATAAACCAACATCCCTTCTAGGTGGCGCAAGATGTGCTCCTCCGTCAAGAAGTATTACGTGTCCAGTCATTGATTTAGAATGTATTATAAGTTTAATCGTATTTAAAATTTCCTCAACTGTAGAAGATGACTTTAATAAGTTTTTTTTATGAGATTTTATAAATTCCTTTTCGTCCTGCCCAGGTGCTAATAAAGTAATACCAGGGGCTATCCCGTTTACTCTTAGACAAGATGAATATGTCAATGCAGACATTTTTGTAAGGCCATACATAGCTTGTTTAGATAACGTATAAGTATAATAATCTGGATTAAGTCCAAAAACTTTTGCGTCAATTATATTGATAACAAAACCTTGGGTTTTCTTTTTCTTTTTTTGAAAATTTAAGGTATATTTAGCTAGTGCTTGTGTCAAAATTGTTGGTGCAGTAAAATTCACTGACATGTGATTATGTAGAGATATAGTATCAAAGCTTACTCCATTATCATATTTGAAATAACCTGCATTATTTATTAAACCAGCCCATATTAAATCTTGTTCTTCTAAATCTTTAATTATTTTTTCAATATCTGAAGTAATTGATAAATCAGCTTGATGTAATGTTACTTTACCTCCTATTTTTAACAATTCATTTGCTGTTTCTTCCCCTAATTGTTTTGATTTATTATAATGAATAGCCACCCCCCATCCTGCTTTCACTAAATCGGTCGCTATTAATTTTCCTAACCTTTTAGCAGATGCAGTGACTAAAATTGTTTTATTTTTATGTTTCAAAGTTAAATTTCCTTTTGTAAAGCTTGGTATGAAGTATCTCTAATTGATTTTAAATACTTATGAAAAGATCGGTCCTCTAAAGATTTTCTAAGACCTATTTTTTGCCAAGATTCACAATTTTTACTTATAGGCGGAATAAAACTTTTAACAACATTTATAGGCGCCAATCCAGTAACCAAAATTTCATCACTCAGTAATGCTGCTTCTTCTATAGAATGAGTAACCATTATAACTGTAACAGCTTCTTTTTTAATAATTGAGATAAGTTCGGTTGAAATAGTTTCTCTACTTAAATTATCTAAAGCAGCAAATGGTTCATCTAAAAGTAATAATTTTGGTTGAAATATTAATGCTCTTGCAATTGCGACTCTTTGTAATAGCCCTCCTGACAGTTGATAAGGGAAGAATTTTATATATTCTTGTAAACCTACATCTTTAATAATTTTATTAATTTTATGAGATTTTTCACTTTTTTTATTTATATTTCCTAACTCAATATTCTGGTAAACATTTAACCAAGGCATGAGTGATGCGCTTTGCTGTACTAAGCTTATATCTCTCAATTTTTGTTTTAAAGTTTCATTTTCAAATTTAATTACACCTTTTTTATATTTTATAATACCTGAAATCAATTTTAATAAAGATGTTTTTCCTGAACCAGAAGGACCAATAATACTCGTAAACTTTCCTTTTTTTATTTTACAACTAAAATTTCTAATAATTTCCTTTTTATTAAATTTGTCTTTGTAAGAGAAACATACATTTTCAAAAATTAGATCATCAATTGAATCGGTATTCATTTTTTAGGGACTTTCAACAATATAATCAGGAATAATATTAGTATGTTTGATCATTTTTCCAACATTTATATTTTTAAGCAAGCCATGTTTGGTCATTAATATTGATTTTAAACCAAAACTATTTGCACCTAATATATCAGTATGAAGAGTGTCACCAACCATGCCTATTTTGGACAAAGGTATGTGCCTACCAGACAATTCATTAATTCTATTCATAGCGAGTTCAAATATTGTTGGAAACGGTTTGCCTAACCAAAATGGGAGATGAATTCCATTTTTAATTAAGTGTGATACATAATATGCTGGCTCTATACTAAACCTTTCTTCATGAGGAGCGACTAAGTCTGGATTAGCAACAAATAATGGTCTAGGATTTTCTTTTAAAGAGTTAAATAATATTTCTTGCCATATAGTATCCCATTGAAGAGTACCTAATAAAATAAACGAGTTCATTTTCTCAAACATTGAATAATCTTGTTCAAGTTCGATACAATTTAGATTGGATATGTTTAAATCATCCCCTATGTTGCCCATAACACCCAAAGGTCCTTCTGGTTGATTATATGATAGAAATATTTCAGCTGTTTCTCTGCTAGATATTATCTCATCATCTGAAAACTCTAAACCTAAAGAAGAAAGTTGTTCTCTTTTTTTATATGAATTGTTACTTGCCCCATTAGTAACTACTAATAGTGTAATGTTTTTTTCTCGGGCTTTGTTTAATGTTTTAACAATTCCAGGTATCAAAGTAGTACCAGTATTTAAAACTCCAAACGCATCTAGCAATAATGCTTCAAATTTATCTAGAATATTTTCTAGCTTTGAGGCCAGAGTTGTCTTTTCACTATTTTGCTGATAAGTCGGAAAAAATTGACGCATGCCTTCATAAACATTTATAACATTTTCTGCATTCATTTTTTTTACAGATGGAATTTCAAAATTTTCTTCAAATTTAAATTTTTCTAAAATAAACTCAGACTTAACAAAAAAATTATTCATATTGTTTGGTTATCCTATAAGATATAGTTTTAATGAAAGTGTATACATGTCAAATAAAATATTAATTATTGGATCAGGAATAGCAGGAATTTCTTCATCATTAAAGTTAAAATCTTATGGTTTAGAATCAATAATAATTGATAAGGGTAATTTTATAGGAGGAAGAATAGGTACTCGAGACATAAAAATTAAAGATAAATCACATTACTTTTTTCATGGAGCACAATTTTTTACTGCCAAATCAGATAATTTCCAGAAAGTTGTCCAAAATGGAATAAACAAAAAATATATAAAAGAATATGGAAGCTTTTCACCCCCAAGATATAGAGGTTTTAAATCTATGAGAAATTTTTTAATAAATTTATCTGAAAATCTTAATATTATTCAAAATGTTAAAGTCACCCATTTAAGAACATATAATGATAAAATTAGTGTCCTTGACAGTAAAAGTCGTATTTGGCCAACATTTGACGCTGTGATATCTACTCTTCCGGCTCCACAAAATTTAGAATTAATGAAAAAATTCCCAACTTTAAAAAAAACTCTTAAAACTGCTTCTTACGATGCATGCGTTGCGCTGATGTTTTTCTTTGAAAGGAGCCCTAAAAACATTCCACAATTTTTTGATTATTATAAAAAAAATAGTATTTTGAGTTGGATGGCTGCTGGCAGTAACTTGCGTTTTTGGACTGCACATTCTAAAGGAGATTTTTCAAATATAAGCTTAAATAAAGATAAAGAATTGGTTAAAAATGAAATGTTTTCCGAAATAAAAAAAATTATTTATCGATTTGAAGAAAATGTGAAAATTAATTTTCATAGTTTACAAATTTGGAAATATGCAAAAGTGACGAAAGTTGCCTCAGGACCTCAAATTGATCCAAAGTTTCCTGTAGTTATTGCAGGTGATTTTATGGAGGGACCAAATGTTGAGTCAGCATTTATTTCTGGAGAAAAAGCAGCAGATTTAATATTTAAAAGACTCCATTAATATTCTAAATTATTCTTTATCTGAGAAAATAATAAATGATAAAAATAAAAAACTCTGTTCAAAATCTAGTTGAAATCGCAAAAATACAAATTAATAAAATAGAAATTAAGAAAGCTATTATAATAAACTCTAATGAGAGAAATTTTTTCACATATATTAGAGAAATAAAAAAATCCAGGTGTATGTTAAGCGCTAAACACGTACCAAGAAGTAAGCTAGAATTTTGGGTAAACCCTAATAGTTCTTATCATAAAGAATTTTTTAATGAAGATTTTAACTTTATATTTTATTGCGCCTCAGATTGGTGTTACGCTCTTGCTAAGCTTACAGCTAATTATATTGGACTTTTAAATACATCTTACTTTATAGGTAACTATAATAGATGTCTTGAATTAGAAAGTCCAATTGAAGAGGCTAGATTATTTCACAAAACTACTTTATGACAGAGCATAAAAAATTCTTAATACTATACCACTCATTTTTGTTGTCCTTTGGTCTTCGGCTTTTATTACGAGCAAAATCATAGTTGATAATGCTACCCCTTTCTTTTCACTTTCGATTAGATTTGGGATTGTTGCTTTCTTTTTTTTCTTATTTTTTATGATTTTTTCGAAAAGTAAAAAAATTACTTTAAAAGCCTTCATAGATGCGTCAGTCAGCGGTTTATTATTTCATGGGCTTTATTTAGGTGGTGTTTTTTACGCCTTATCAAATGGTATAACCGCTAACCTAATTGCTCTAATTGTTTCATTACAACCAGTTTTAACATCTATTCTTGCAAAAGTTTATTTAAATGAGACTTTATCTAAATTTCAGTTGATGGGCATTTGCTTTGGGTTTTTTGGAGCATTTATTATAATTACGTCTGACATAATAGAAGGTCTAACTTTTTTTGCATTTTTTGCAGGGTTAGTTGGATTAATTTCTGCATCTCTTGGAATAATATGGCAAAAGAAAATTGGTTCTGATTTGTCACTTTCAGGTAATAATTTTTTACAAGCATTAAGTGCCTCAATCTTTCACTTTTTTCTTGCTCTTAGTTTTGAAAATTACTTTATAAACTTATCAAATGAGTTTCTTTTAGCTATGGCATGGCAAATATTTGCAGTTTCACTTGGAGCTTTTTTGATTTTAATGTGGTTGTTAGAGCACAATAAAGCTAATCAAACATCTACTTTATTTTTTTTAGTTCCTCCTGTTTCAGCCTTTATGGCATTTATAATCCTAAACGAACAATTTTCTTTTATTGATCTATTTGGCTTATCTCTTTCATGCATAGGTGTTTTTATAATAACAAGATTTGAAAAGAAAAACTTATAACCTCAATTGTATTGTTTTTTTTATTATAAATGTTATATTCAATCATCAATGTCTTTTTGTGTGAGAGCGTTTTTTAAAACCGCCGAAGGAGCAACCACCCCGGAAACTCTCAGGCACCCGAAACGCAGAAAGTTGATAATCTGGAGAGCGATGAGTTTTTCATCCACCGAAGGGGTAAGCCAATCTTGGTCAATCTTTCAGGTTCTGTGACAGATGGGGTAAATTGTTTTTTACAATAATTTTGTTACGGAGATTTTCATGAAAAATATAGCAATTATTGGCGCAGGAATTACTGGAGTAACCACTGCTTATCAGCTTTTAGAAAGAGGATATGAGGTATCTGTTTTTGATAAAAATCGATATGCAGCCATGGAGACTAGTTTTGCAAACGGAGGCCAATTATCTGCGTGTAATGCAGAAGTTTGGAATAGTTGGTCAACAATAAGCAAAGGAATTCAGTGGATGCTCAAAAAAGACGCTCCTCTGTTATTCAATCCTAAATTAAATTTTCATAAAATTGGTTGGTTGCTAAGTTTTATTTCTAATATACCCAATCATAAAAAAAATACAATTTTAACCGCTAAAATGGCAATTGAAAGCAGAAATGAATTTAAAAGAATTTTGAAAATTGAAAATATTAAGCTAGATCTCGAAGAGAGAGGAATCATGCATTTGTGCGATACTTTTGATTCTTTGGAGCATGGAAGAAAAGTAAATAAATGGCTTGCTGATGCTGGATTAGATCGTAAGGAAGTTACATTAGATGAAATGTTATCCATTGAACCAACTTTAAATATAAAAAACTTAGTTGGTGGGTTTTATACAAAAAGTGACATGTCTGGTGATATTCATAAATTTACTAAATTGCTTGCAGAGGCCTGTGTAAAAAAAGGTGTAAAGTTTTACTATGAAACGGAAATAATTAAGGTTAATCACAATAAAAAACAACCTTTAATAACTTTTAATAAAACTAACCAATTCTACAAACAAAATTATGACGCTATTGTTATATGCGCTGGAGTTAATAGCAAAATAATTGCTAATGGACTAGGAGATAACGTAAATATATATCCAGTAAAGGGTTATTCAATTACCTTATTACTTGATGATCAAGAAAGCTTTGATAATGCTCCATATGTTTCGTTGCTTGATGACAAAGCTAAAATAGTCTCAAGCCGATTAGGCAAAGATAGATTTAGGGTAGCTGGCACTGCTGAGTTCAATGGTTACAATAAGGATATCAGAGCTGACAGAATAAACCCCTTAATTAAATGGTGTAATGACCTTTTTCCTAAAGTATCTACAGAACATGCAATTCCTTGGGCAGGATTGAGACCAATGACGCCTAGCATGGTTCCAAAAGTTGGAAGTGGTAAATTACCAGGTGTGTTTTATAATACTGGTCATGGACATCTTGGCTGGACCTTAAGTGCATTCACTTCCCAACAAATTTCAGATCATATTGTTAGAAAAGATAATCAAATTAAATAAAGATTAAATGTCTAAATTACTTACTTTTAATGCATTGTCTTGAATAAACATTCTTCTATGTTCTACGGTTTCACCCATTAAAGTAGAGAAAGTTTCTTCTGCGTCACCTTCATTTTCTACCTTTACTTGAAGTAGAAATCTTGCATTAGGATCAAGTGTCGTTTCCCAAAGTTGTACAGGATTCATTTCACCTAACCCTTTATATCTATTAACTTGTGATCCTTTTTTACCTAAATCAGTTACCTTTTTTGCTAAATCAAGAGGACCATATAACTCATAACTTTCTGTATTCGAATTAAATGTACATCTAGTTAGAAAATGATAACTAAGGAACTCTTTCATATTGTCCAAAGCTTTTACTTCTTCGGATAATAAATCATCTTCATTTATAAGAAAAATATCTTTTACACCCCTACTTACTCTAAATATTTCTATAAATTTTTTATTTTCATTATTATCGTTACTATTGTAGGTTGCAGTCCATTCATTAGTTGAAGAGCTAGGTAGTCTATTTAATCTTTGAGAAATTTCTAAAAGATTATTTTTGTTATCAAAAAGTTTTGAATTTAAAAGACCTAAAATAGCCAACTGGGAAATAATTTCTGGCGAGCCTAGCTTTTTAGATACATTGTCTATAATTCTTTTTGCAAAAATTGATTGTTCAACGGATAATTTCAAATCCTCACCATATATTGTTTCATTATCTCCTATCGACAAAGAAATATCTTTTATTCCTGATTTTATTAAATAATCATCTAAGGCTACTTGATCTTTTAGATAAACTTCTGATTGACCATGTTTTGCCCTAAATAATGGTGGTTGTGCAATATATAAATAGCCTGCATCAACTAGAGGGCGCATGTGTCTGAAGAAAAAAGTTAACAACAATGTTCTTATATGACTTCCATCAACATCTGCATCTGTCATTATAATTATTTTATGATATCTTGCTTTTTCTATATCAATTTCGGAATTCCCTACTCCTGCACCAATAGCTGTAATTAAAGTTCCGATTTCTGCAGATGATAACATTTTGTCAACTCGAGCTCTTTCAACATTTAGAATTTTACCCCTTAATGGAAGAATAGCTTGATTTAACCTATCTCTTCCTTGTTTAGCTGATCCACCTGCAGAGTCACCTTCAACCAAAAATATTTCTGATTTTGATGGATCTTTTTCCTGACAATCCGCCAACTTACCAGGAAGACTAGCAATGTCCATAACACCTTTTCTTCTTGTTAATTCACGAGCTCTTTTAGCTGCTTCACGTGCACTTGCAGCTTCATATGCCTTTGCTACTATTTTTTTAGCTTCCGTTGGATGTTCATCAAACCATTGGTTTAGAGATTCTGAAACTAATTGCTCTACTACTGGACGAACTTCACTTGATACTAATTTATCCTTTGTTTGACTAGAAAACTTTGGATCAGGAATTTTTAAAGATAGTACAGTAGTTAGTCCTTCTCTACAATCTTCGCCAGATAATTGAAGCTTTTCTTTTTTTGCTATACCAGCATTAATAGAATAGGAATTTATCACTCTAGTAAGAGCCGCCCTAAACCCCGCTAAATGAGTGCCTCCGTCTCTTTGTGGAATATTATTTGTGAAACACAGAGTGGTTTCATGGTATCCATCTGTCCATTCCATAGAAATATCTACAGTGATACTTTCTTTTTCGTGAGTAGTAGCTATTACTTCATGAATAGCATTTCTAGATCTATTTAGATACTCTATGTATGCCTTCAAACCTCCCTCATAGAAAAATGAAACTTTTTTTTCTTTTGTTTCTCTTTGATCAATTAAATCTATATGAACTCCACTATTCAAAAATGCCAATTCTCTAATTCGATGCTCTAAAGTTTGATAATCAAAATTACATTTAGTAAAAGTCTCTTTACTTGGTTTAAAATTAATTTCTGTACCAGTTTTTTGACTATCTTCTCCAATAATTTTCAAACGATTTGCAGCAACGCCATTTTTGAAATTAATCTCATGTATTTTATCATTTCTGTAGATGGTTAAAACTAAAGTCTCAGATAAGGCATTTACAACTGAAATTCCAACTCCATGTAATCCACCTGATACTTTGTAAGAATTATTATCAAATTTTCCACCTGCATGTAATTGAGTCATAATTACCTCTGCTGCCGAAACGCCTTCTTCCGGGTGAATGTCTACTGGTATACCTCTTCCATTATCACTTACGGTAACAGAACCATCATTCAACAATTTTACTTGAATTAGATCACAGTGACCTGCTAATGACTCATCTATCGAATTATCTAAGACTTCATAAACCATATGGTGTAAACCTGATCCATCATCAGTATCACCAATATACATGCCGGGTCGTTTCCTAACAGCATCTAACCCTTTGAGAACCTTAATAGAATCCGCATCATAATCTGTATTATTTATTTCTATATCTCTTTCAGACATCTAAGTTTCTCCATATTGAAAATCATATTTACCTTTGGATTGATTTATTATTTTGGGAAGATTTATTTTATTAATTAAAGTTGGATAATCAGCAAAAGCTCCTTTAGTTGTGCTAGTGAACCATGACTGACCTTCATGCCTAGATATTTCTAAAAACAATGCACATCTATGTTTTTTATCTAAATGCTCTGCAATATCGTCTAACAATAAAATAGGGGCCATATTAAAATTTTTATTTAGCATTCTTGCGTGTGATAAAATAATAGAAATTAATAAAAGTTTCTGTTCGCCAGTAGAAGCAGAATTAACATTCTTATTATTTTTTCTGTTAAGTATTTCTATTATTGTCTTATGAGGTCCAAAAATATTTTCGTCTTCAGAAAATCGAGATTTTTTTAAAATATCTTTTATATAGTCTTCTACTTCCGAAGCAGGTTTTTTAGTGAGAAGATCTTCAATTTTTCCAATTAATTTTATTTCCGCAGGAGGAAAATTATCTATTAAACAATTATCATTTAACTCTTTATTGTATAAGTCGTTTAATGCTTCAACCATTTCTAATCTACTAGCTGTAATAGCAACAGAAAATTCAGAAATTTGACTTTCTATAGTATCTAACCATGTTTTATCACTATTTAAATGCATCAAAATTTTGCTTCTCTGTCTTAAAAGTATTCCGTGTTTGTATACCCTATTTAAATGCAAACTATCTAATGAAGAGGTAAGCCTATCTATGAAACGTCTTCTTTCTATCATACCAGTTTGGAATAAAATGCACATTTGAGGAGTAATCCATGAGATTTTTAAAATTTTTCCTAATGAACTTAAAGAACACTTATCAGTATTAATTTTAGCTACTCGGGAATTTTTAACCGTATCTTCTCTCAGTCCTGTGCCTATGTTAAATTTGCCATTAGGGCATATAAAGTCTGCATTTATTCCCCAAGTGCTATAACTACCTTGAAGCAAAATCTTCTGATTTAAATAATCTTCAATGTTTGACTTTCTAAGACCTTTACCTTGATTTAATAAGGATACAGCTTCTAAAATATTAGTTTTACCACAACCATTGTCGCCATATATTAGTAAAGATGATTTACCAATATTTAGATTTAAATCGACATAATTTCTAAAATTTTTTAAGTTTAATTTTTTTTATGTAAAATTTGTTTGAGTTGTTGCTAGCTTTAATTTCATCTCTAAAGTTTAAAATATTATTTTTCATTTCTATCCTAAATTTACTTATTTTAATTTATAAATAAATTAAACTCTCATAGGCATTAAAACAAAAATAACACCATCTTGATCTGGATCTGTAATCAAAGCGGGTGATGCTGAATCGGATAATAAAATTTCTATTTCTTTTCCTTGAATTTGAGATGCTATATCCAAAAGATATTTTGCATTAAACCCTATATCTAAATTATCATAATTATAATCTACTTCTAAATCTTCAGAAGCATTGCCTAAGTCATGACTATTAACATTTAAAGATAATAGGTTTTTGTTTAAAGAAAGTTTAACAGCTCTTGATTTTTCCATGGACACAGTAGAAACTCGGTCAATTGCTTTTGAAAAATCAGAATTTAAAACTACTAATTTATTTAAATTTTCTTTTGGAATAACTCTTTGATAATCTGGAAATGAACCATCTATAAGTTTTGTTGTCAAAACAGAATTTGGAAAAATAAATTTTGCTTTGGTATTAGAAATAATTATTTTAATTTTACCGTCAGTGCCATCAGTTAACTTTCTTATTTCTCCTACAGCTTTTCTTGGTAAAATTATACCGGGCATAGCTTCAGCCCCGTCAGGAAGTGGAATTTCAGCCTGAGCTAGGCGATGTCCATCTGTTGCCACTGCTCTTAATTTATCTCTGCTTGGTTCAGGAACGTGAAAAAAAATACCGTTTAAATAATATCTTGTTTCTTCTGAAGAAATTGCAAACTTCGTATTATCAATCAAACTTGCAAGATCAACAGATTCTATAAAAAATTCGTTACCTTTTTCAATCTCTGTCATTACTGGAAAATCGTCTACTGATAAAGTTGGAAGAATGAATTTAGATTTACCTGCTGAAACTTGGACATTTAAATCAAGAAGTTCAATTTTAATTTCAGCTCCGTCTTGAAGCTTTCTTACAATATCATAAAGAGTATGAGCAGCCAGTGTAACTTTGCCTTGACTAAAAACAACACAATTTGTTACTTCTATAATGTCCATGTCCATGTCTGTGCCTGTAAATGAGACTTTTGATGAATTTGTTTCTATTAGTACATTAGACAATATTGGTATTGTATTTCTTCTTTCAACTACAGAATATATATGTCCAAGTGGCTTAAGAAGTGCATTTCTATCAATCGAAAAAATCATAATTTAACCTCAATCACTTACAAATAAAGATAAATATTAAACAATTATTATAACATGTTTAGACTTATATCAGCAAGCAATTACATGCCACTAATTTTCAATTTAATAAGAAATTTTTTAAACAGAAAGTATAGATTTTTTAAGATCGGAAATTTGTTTTTTTAATTTTAGATCTATAATTAATAATGCTTCAACTTTTTTAACCNCATGCATTACTGTCGTATGATCTTTACCTCCAAAGGCTTTACCTATCTCAGGATAAGAGAAACTAGTCAAGACTTTACAAATGTACATGGCAATTTGCCTAGGTCTAGCAATATTTATTGATCGTCTTGAGGAAGTCATATCGGATAATTTTAAATTAAAATATAATGAGGCTTGTTCTTGAATAAGGTTAATAGATATATTTTTTTCATTAACTGACAAAATATCAGATAATAAATTTTCAGAGTTCTCTATACTTATCTCTTTACCTGAAAGTTCATGATTAGCCCAAATTCGATTTAAAGCACCTTCTAATTCTCTAATATTACTTACAATTTTTTGTGCTAAAAATTGAAGGACATTAATTGGTATATTCAGCCCTAATAAATCAACTTTTTTTCTAAGTATATCTAATCTTAATTCATAATTAGTTGGAAGAAAATCAACAACTAGTCCTCCTCCTAATCTTGATTTTAACTTCTCATCTAAATCAAGTAGTTCAACCGGTGATTTGTTAGATGAAATTATAATTTGTTTTCCCACATGTATTAAATTATCAAAAATATAAAAGAATTCTTCCTGAGTTGACCCTTTACCACCAATAAATTGGATGTCATCAATTATTAAGACATCAATAGATTTAAATTGATCTTTAAACTTTATAGTATCTTTTTGTCTAATAGCCTTAATAAACTGATACATAAAGCGTTCTGCAGACATTAACAAAATTTTAATGTTTGGATTTTTTTTCTTTAGGTCTATTGCAATTGCATTTAATAAGTGGGTTTTTCCCATCCCAACATTACCATAAATGTAAAGAGGATTATAAATGAAAGCACTTACATCACATACCCTTTTAGAAGCTGCATAAGGCATCTGATTAGAGGAGCCAACTACAAAATTATCAAAAGTTAGTCTTGTATTAATTTTATTAGATATGCTGTCTACGAATGAAAGATCAGTTTTAAGACTTTCAGCCTTAATGTCATATATTTTTTCAATTTTAGAAGTCTTTAATGTTTCAACTTTATCTTTTGTGTGAATAATAACTTTTATTAGACCGTCAAAATATTTTGATGCTTGAAAAAAAATTATTTCATAATATTGAGTTTCAGCTCTATTTGAAATTAATTGAGAATTTGTCATTAAATAAAGTATTTTATTCTCATATTTAATAAAATTAAGTGGCTCTATCCAAGCTTTCCAAATAATCTCCTTCAGATTCAATGAAATGACTTGTTTTGTTTTTTCCCAATTGTTATTTTGAGAAAAATGAGCTTCAATTATGTCTCCACCTTGTTCAATTTTTATTTTTTCATTATCTGAATACGATTGAATTTTGTTCATTTATATAGACGCTTCTATAAGTTAATTTTGTAATTAAATTGAAAATTATTATTTTAAAATCTAACTAGCTTTAGGATTTTATATAGCTAATTGTTATTCGCAATAAGTGTAATGTGTAATAAATAAAAAAAAATTATTGATTTTTCTTATTTATCAAAAAACTCAACTAAAACAATGTATTAAAAATATTAAATATTATTTAACCGTTTAA
Source organism: alpha proteobacterium SCGC AAA536-G10 (assembly GCA_000384615.1). Taxonomy (GTDB): domain Bacteria; phylum Pseudomonadota; class Alphaproteobacteria; order Puniceispirillales; family Marisalimonadaceae; genus Marisalimonas. The sequence continues at coordinate 26,850 of ARQU01000005.1, forward strand.
TATTTTTGAATAATTTTTAACTTTTTTACTTGTTTTATTAAGTTTGTTTTCTAACAATTTAGGATATTACGTTGAATTTGCTATGATTCTTAAAAATATTTTTTTTGTAAATAATAAAAAAAATTTACTTTTTATTATCAGTAAATATCGAATATTTACTTTTTTTATATTGTATTAAATTTTTTGATTGGCACGAATCGTTAATTTCACTATTTTTAATCATTAAAAAAAGAGGTCTTAGACCTCTTGGTATTTTTAAATTAAGTTTTAATTTAAGCTATCTTTTTAATTCTTGCTGTTAATCTAGATAATTTTCTAGAAATAGTATTTTTTTTGAAAACGCCTTTTGTAACAGATCTGTGCATCTCTGACTGTGCTTCAATAAAAGCAACTTGAGCTAATTTTCTATCATCGTTTTGAATTGCTAACTCAACTTTTTTTATAAAAGACCTAACTCTATTTTTTCTAACTTTATTAACGACTTCCATTCTGGAATTACGTCTTATTCTTTTTTTAGCCGAAGCATGATTAGCCATTGTTATATCCTGATGATAATTTATAATATTGAATTAATTTTTTCTTATTCAAATGTCAAGTTAAATAAGATATATTATTTGATTTTGGACTCTTAGATTTGACAATTATTACAAAAAAAAGTTGAACGATTACTTATAGTAGTTACTGTAATTAATTGATTGCATTTATTACAAGATTTGTTTTTCCTGCCATAAACTTGAAGTTTTTGAAAAAAATAACCAAGTCTTCCGTTTGGTTGTAAATGATTTTGGAGAGTTGTTCCTCCAACTTTAATTGATTTTTGTAAAATCTGTCTTGTAGCGCAAATAATAGATCTAATTTCTTCTGTTTTTAAGGTTTTTACACTTCTGTTTGGATTTATTTTTGCTTTAAACAATATCTCACTAGCATAAATATTTCCTATACCTGCAATTATACCCTGATCCATAAGAGTGTCTTTAATACATTTTATTTTTTTCTTAAAAATCGTTTCTAAGTAATCAACATTCAATTCTTTTTTAAAAGGCTCAACACCTAACTTTTTTAACAAGAAGTGTTGAGCAATTTCTTTTTTATGAAACAAATCAATATAGCCGAATCTTCTTGGATCATTGTAAGTAATAGTATTCATTTTCTCGTTATTTGATTTTATTGTAATTCTTATATGATCATGTTTTAGAAGAGTTTCATAGGTTTCGCTAACTTTAATTTGTCCACTCATGCCTAAATGAATAAGAAAAATATTATCATTTATAGTAGGTATTAATATATATTTTCCTCTTCTAAAAGGTTGTTTAAAAGTGTCGTTTTCCATATCTTTTTTCAAAGACTTTTTAATTTTCCACCTTAAGTCATTTCTGAATATTTCTGTTTTTACAATCTTGGCGTTATTTACAACTTTAGACAAAGCCAAACATACTGTTTCTACTTCAGGTAATTCTGGCATCTTTTAAACCTTTTTTGTATATCTTTAAATAAATTAAAAAAGTATATTCAAGCTTAGTCTATAGTAATTGGAATTATTATGTTAAATAAAGATAAAAAAGAAATCGATTTTGGATACAAAACAATAAAAAGATCTGAAAAGCAGAAATTAGTTAATAGTGTATTTGATTCAGTTGCAAATAAATATGATTATATGAATGATCTAACTAGTTTTGGTATACATAGGCTTTGGAAAAATGACCTAATTAACTGGCTAGCACCTCAAAATAATCAAAATCTAGCTGATATTGCTGGAGGAACTGGTGATATAGCTAAGAAATTTTTGGAGGCTGGTGGTGGTAATGCTCACGTATATGATATAAATCAAAAAATGTTAAACATAGGCGAAATGAAGAATGGTAATACAAAAAAAATAAAATGGACTATTGCGAGCGCTGAAAATATTCCTGCGCCTGAGTCTTCTTATGAAAGAGCAACCATGGGATTTGGTCTAAGGAATATAACTGATAGGATTAAGTCTTTAAGAGAGGTTTATCGTATATTAAAGCCTGGGGGTCGATTTATTTGTCTAGAATTTAGTCATGTAGAAAATGATGCAATTAGAAAATTGTATGATAATTGGTCATTTAATTTTATGCCATTAATAGGAAAACAAATTACGGGTAATAAAGATGCATATACTTATTTAGTTGAGTCTATAAGACAGTTTCCCACCCAACCCGAATTAGCTCAAATGTTTTCTGAGGTTGGATTTTCTAGGGTTAAATTCAGAAACCTCTCAAATGGTATAGTTGCACTTCATTCTGGGTGGAAGATTTAAATGCAAATAAGACAAAGGTTAGAGTATCCAATCTGGAAAATACCATACTTTTGTATAGCAGGTCTTTTTGTGTTTATTAAATTAGTTAAAGCGGGTGCTTTGACCCTTTTGATTAATAAAAATTTTTTTAATAAAAGGATAAACTTAACTTTAAAACTATTTAATTTACTTTTTCATAAACAGAAAAAAGAAGAAGTTGGGAAAAAACTTTTAAGGTGTTTAATTGATTTAGGTCCAGGATACATTAAGTTTGGGCAAGCTTTATCAACACGACCCGACCTGGTTGATAAAAAAACATGCGAATATTTAAAAAAATTACAAGATGATATCAATCCCTTTTCGAGTTCTATTGCAAAAAAAATAATCGAGTCAGAAACTCAAAATTTAGTTGAAAATATTTTTTCCTCTTTTGATGAAAAACCAATTGCAAATGCATCCGTTGCTCAGGTACATACCGCTATTCTAAAAAGTGGTGAAACAGTCGCTATTAAACTTCTTAAACCAAATATCAAAAAAAAGTTATTTAACGACTTTATCTTTTTTTACTGGATATCAAAATGTCTTGAGATTGCTATCCCTAGTATCAAGAGATTCAAACTCTCTAAAAACGTTGAGGTATTGTCTGAAGTTTCATTAAACGAACTTGACTTAACATTAGAAGCATCTGCTGCAGAAGAACTTTCTGAAAACTTCAAAGATAGTCCAAATTACAAGATACCTAAAATTTTCTGGGAACTTACTAGTAAAAACATGCTCGTTCTTGAGTATATAAAAGGAATTCGAATTGATGATATAAATGCTCTAAAAAAGGCGAATCACAATATAAAAAAAATAACAGAAATTGGCATTGAAGTTTTTTTTCTTCAAGTATTTCGTGATGGTTTTTTTCACGGCGATATGCATCCAGGTAATATTTTAATTAATCCCAAAGGTGTTCTTGTTCCAATTGATTTTGGTATTATGGGAAGATTGTCAAACAAAGACCGTCAATTTTTGGCTTTATTACTTACATATCTTCTTAATAAAAATTATAAGAAAGTTGTAGAAATCCATTCAGAAGCGAATATGCTTGGAACAGATATTTCTCATGATCATCTTGCACAAGCTATAAGAGCAATTTGTTCACCCATCTTGAACAAGCCTATTGGAGAAGTTTCTTTAGCTAAATTATTAGGGCAGATATTGGGTTTATCCAAAGAATTTAATATTGAAGTACAGCCTCAATTTACTTTACTACAGAAGACTATGTTAATGGCAGAAGGTACAACAAGACAAATTAATCCTGACATTAATATGTGGGATTTATCTGCCCCTCTTATTGACAAATGGATAAATGATACTCATGACCCTTTTAAAATTCTTGAGGAATGGTTTCATAAAAATAAGTTGGTTTTATTAAAAATACCTGAAATTATTAATAAATTTGATAAAATTTTATCAAAAAAATGAAAATTTTCATTTTATTGTTAATAAATTTGATATAAAATCCTAAAACTTTTAGGAATTTGTCTAATGAATAATATCTCACATCTCATTTCTCTACTTGGTGGAACAGGGTCAGTAGCAGAAAAACTAAAAATTAAACCTTCTGCAGTTTCAAATTGGAGAAAGCTCAATAAGATTCCAAAAAACAAAATAAGTGCCATATTGTCCATAAGCTCTCAACTTAAGATCAATGCCGAAGATTATTTACCAAGAAAAAATTTAAATAATTTTAATGTTAAAATACTTTTAATTATTTGTGGAGGTATAGCGTCATATAAATCTCTTGAAATAATTAGATTAATGAAAAAAACAAACATTGATCTTGAAGTTGTAATTACTAAATCAGCTCAGCAATTCATTACTCCTTTATTAGTAACAAGCTTGATTGAAAAAAAATGTTACACTGACTTATTTTCTGTTGAAAATGAGTCAAAGATGAACCACATTATGCTTGCCAGAAAGCCGGATTTTATTTTAGTTGCTCCTGCTACTGCAAACATAATGGCAAAACTCGCTAATGGAATTGCAGATGATCTTGCAAGTACAATTTTACTTGCATCATTCTCTCAAATAATTTTAGCTCCATCGATGAACCCTGTTATGTGGAGTAATTTAGCAACACAAGAAAATTATCAAAAACTTTTAGGAAGAGGTATTGAATTTATAGAACCTGATGTTGGAGAAATGGCTTGTGGAGAAAGTGGAACGGGTAGGTTCCCAGAACCTAAAATAATTTTTGAGAAAATAGTTTCAAATATCAATAAAAGAAAAAATACAACTGACCAATTTAAAGATGTATCAATCATAATTACAGCAGGTCCGACAATAGAAAATATCGATCCAGTTCGATTTATTAGCAACAGATCATCCGGTAAACAAGGTTTTGCAATTGCTTCTGAATTTTCTAAAAGAGGAGCAAGAGTGACTCTAATTTCTGGTCCAGTAAATATTCCATTTCCAAAATGTGCAAATATAATTCAAGTTACAACTGCTAAAGAAATGTTTGAGGAAACAATGTCACAACTACCTGCTGACATATTAATTTGTAGTGCTGCAGTGGCCGACTGGAAATTAGTTCCAGAATCTTCTTCTAAAAAGAAAATTAATAATGAAAATAAAATAAAAAAAACAAAACAAGAGTTATTATTCAAGACCATAAAGAACCCTGACATTCTTGCAACTGTGGCCAAAAGCAATCTAAGGCCTAGTATTGTTGTTGGATTTTCTGCTGAAACTAATAACGTCATCAAAAACGCAAAATCAAAATTGGTTTCTAAAGAAATTGATCTAATAGTAGCTAATGATGTAGGAGAAAATAAGGTTTTTGGAGACGATTTTAACAAAGTGTTTATTATTGATGAAAATAATTGTGAGGAATGGTCTGAACAAAGCAAAAAATCAGTGGCCTCTAATCTAGCTGACAGAATAAATAAGATTTTTATTAATAGTTATATTTGAGATATGTATGCTTAGTGAAGATGATTTAATTAGATATGCAAGACAGGTAATTATTCCAAACTTTAATGAAGAGGGTCAAGAAAAATTACTTGGAACCAAGTGTTTAATAATTGGTGCTGGAGGTTTAGGTTGTCCTGTAGCTTTATATGCTTCTGCAGCAGGTTTTGGATATATAGAAATTTATGACGATGACAATATTGACCTTACGAATCTTAATAGACAAATTGCTCATAAAAATAACACGATTGGTTATAATAAAGCTGAAAACCTTGTAAAAGAATGCCTAAAAATCAATCCTAACATTATTATAAAATCAAACAAAAAAAAGTTTGATAGATCTTGTGATATTAGTAATTTTGACTTAATTTTTGATTGTTCCGACAATCCTGAAGCAAAATATACAATCAATTTTTTATCGCATTTAAGTAAAAAAACTCTAATATCAGGTTCTGCTGTTCAAATGGAAGGGCAAATGGCGGTTTGGAAGAGTGGATTAAATAAAGATTATCCTTGTTATGAATGTATTTTTCCAAAAACAATAGAAATAGCTCCTATTACAAATTGTAGAGAAGCCGGAATAATTGGGCCAATAACAGGTTTAATTGGCAGTATGCAGGTTAATGAAGGAATAAAGGAAATGGCTTTAGAAAATTATGATTCAAGAGCTGGATATTTATTCTTGTATGATGGATTAGCACAAAGTTTAGATAAAATTAAACTAACTAAGAACAAAAAATGTCCGGTATGCTCTAGATGAAAAGTCTAAACTTTTTTATATCTACTAATAATTATAAATTTCTAATTTTTATTATATTTTTTTTTACTATTAATTTAATATTTTATTCACAACCCACTCATTCTGAAACGAAAAACTCTATAAATGGAAGTGGGCTCAAAATCCCCAGAATAGTCTCTTTAAAAAACTCCTTAACATTTATGAGAACTGGGCCTGGAAAAGAATTTCCAATAAAGTTTGAAATTAATCAAAAAAGGTACCCTGTTAAAATAATCGCTGAGTTTAATAATTGGAGAAAAGTAAATACTAAAAATAACTTATCAGGTTGGATACATACACAATTATTATCCGCATTCAGAACTGGATTACTTATTACAAATACTCCATTGAAAAGACGTCCTTCAGTTTCGAGTAAAACTCTAGCCAAATTACTTCCAGACTTATTAATTAAAGTAAAAAAATGTAAATTAGAATGGTGTAACATTGAAGTTCTTGAAAATAAAAACTTTGTTGGCTGGATTAGGAAGAACACTATTTGGGGTTCTGTTTATGAATAACTATAATTATTTCATTTATTCTCCTTTAGGATTAAGGTAAGATTTGAATTATAAATGTTGAAGGTATTTTCTATGGCTTTATTTAAAAACTCATTTAATTATCAGGAATTAATTGATTGTGCTAAGGGTCAACTAGCTGGTGTAGATTTTCCCAAACTCCCATTACCACCTATGCTTATGTTTGATGAAATCACAAATATTAGAGAGACTGGTGGGAACTATGATAAAGGGACAGCTCATGCTAAGTTTAAAATTACTCCAGATAAATGGTTCTTTCCATGTCATTTTGAAAATGATCCTGTAATGCCGGGATGCCTAGGAATGGATGCGCTATGGCAACTTTTAGGTTTTTCATTAGGAAATATGGGTGGTAGAGGAAAAGGTAGAGCTATATCCGTAGGAAAAGTAAAATTTACTGGACAAATATTGCCAATTGCTAAAAAAGTAGAGTATTTTCTTGATTTTAAAAGAATTATAATGAGAAAGCTAATTTTAGGTATAGCTGATGGAAGAGTTGTTTGTGACAATAAGACCGTTTTTGAAGCATCTGACATTAGGGTTGGACTTTTTTAAGATTAATTAATTCTAACATAAATAGGATTTAATATGAGTAATGAAAAAAGAGTTGTTATTACTGGTATGGGTATAGTTAGCTCTATTGGTAATAACGTAGAGGAAGTTAAAAATTCTTTAATAAATCAAAAATCAGGCATTGTTCAAGCTGATACTTACAAAGAGATGGGCTTTCGAAGTCAAATTCATGGTGAAGTAAAACTTAATTTAGAAGATCATGTTGATAAAAAACAACTTAGGTTTATGGGTGCAGGAGCTGCATATTCTGTCCTTTCAATGGAACAAGCTATTAAAGATTCTGGATTAACTACTCAGGAAATTTCTAACCCCAAAACTGGCATTATTGCTGGATCTGGTGGTCCTAGTACTTTAAACTTACTTCAATCGTTTGATATTGCAAGAAAAAAAGGTCCTAAAAGAGTAGGTCCTTTTATGGTTCCACGATGTATGAGTTCGTCTGTATCAGCCTGTATCGCTACTTTTTTTAAAATTAAAGGTGTAAATTTTTCAATTACTTCTGCTTGTTCTACATCAGCTCATTGTATTGGTATTGGAACAGATCAAATTAGGTACGGAAATCAAAATATAATTTTTGCAGGAGGAGGTGAAGAGCTTGACTGGACACTCTCTGTGCTATTTGATGCTATGGGAGCAATGTCTAGTAGATATAATGATACTCCAGAATTAGCCTCTAGGCCATACGATTTAGATAGAGACGGATTTGTAATTGCCGGAGGTGGTGGAATGCTTGTTTTAGAAGAACTTGAGCATGCAAAAGCAAGGGGTGCTAAAATTTATGGTGAAATAGTTGGCCATTGTGCAAATTCTGATGGCTACGATATGGTTGCACCAAGTGGGGAAGGTGCAATTAGATGTATGCAGCAGGCTCTAACAAAAACGAAACAAAAAGTCGATTATATAAATGCTCACGGAACAAGTACCCCTGTTGGAGATATGCAGGAACTTCATGCTGTAAGAGAAGTCTTTAAAGATAAAGGCTATCTACCAAAACTTACCAGCACTAAGTCCTTAACAGGTCACTCTTTAGGAGCTACAGGTGTACAGGAGGCTATCTATACATTACTAATGATGAACAATAATTTTATTTCAGGATCTGCTAACATTAATAATGAAGATCCAGAAATAGGCTCTATCGACATACCTAGAAAAACTATCGAAAATATAGATGTTAATTTAGCCCTTTCAAATTCTTTTGGATTTGGAGGGACAAATGCGTGTCTTGCTTTGTCTAAATTTAATTAAGAAAGTATATTATGTCTATATTGAATGGAAAAAAAGGTCTTATAATGGGCGTTGCAAATGAGCGTTCAATAGCTTGGGGTATTGCTAAAACCTTAGCTGATTACGGCGCAGAGCTAGCTTTTTCCTATCAAAATGAAGGATTTAAAAAAAGATTAATTCCTCTTATGGAATCTATAAAAGCAAATATGTTTTATGAGTGTGATGTTTCCAAAGATATTAATGAGACAAACTCTATAGAAAATATGTTTAATAAAATTTTAGAAACTTGGGATGAAATTGATTTTGTTGTACACGCCCTTGCATATTCAGATAAAGAAGAATTAAAAGGGAAGTATGTTAATTGTAGTAGAGAAAACTTTCTAAATTCACTTGATATATCAGCATTTAGCTTTACAAGAACTGCTAAATCAGCTTTTCCACTTATGTCTTTAAACGGAGGAAGTTTGTTAACTTTGTCCTATCTTGGTGCAGAAAGAACTACACCTAACTACAATGTAATGGGAGTAGCCAAGTCAGCATTGGAAGCTTCAATTAAGTATTTAGCAATGGATCTAGGTAAAAATAATATTAGAGTTAATGGGTTATCTGCAGGTCCAGTAAAAACACTCGCAGGCGCGGCTATTTCTGGTGCTCGCCATGTATATAGATACTCTGAGAATGTAGCGCCATTGAAATTTAATCCTGAGCTAACAGAAATCGGTAATTCTGCTTTGTACCTTATATCAGATTTATCATCCGGTGTAACAGGTAACATTCACCACATAGATGGAGGATTACATAGTGTTGCAATACCTAAAATAAATGATCTAATGTAATTTACACTATCTATTGTTCCAAACAGGTTTTCTTTTTTCTGAAAAAGCTTCCATACCTTCAACATGATCTTGAAGTGCAAAAGTTGAATAAAATAGAGCTCGTTCAGTACGAATACCCTCATCAAGAGTGGTTTCATATGCAACATTAACAGCTTGCTTTGCTAATTTGGCTAAAGGTTTGGATTGATTAGCAATTTTTTGAGCAATCTCTTTTAGAGAAACATTGAACTCTTCATTACTTACGACTTTTGCTACTAATCCTGACTTTTCTGCTTCTTCAGCTGATATCATATCACCTGTCAAAATTGCTAACATAGCTTTTGATTTGCCAATAGATCTTGTCAACCTTTGGGTTCCACCTGCACCAGGTATAGCACCAATATTTATTTCGGGTTGACCAAACTTTGCATTGTCCGAAGCAATTATAAAATCACACATCATGGCCAACTCACAACCACCACCTAATGCGTATCCTTTAACACCCGCTATAATTGGAGTTTGAATTTTGGGAATATCAAGCCATCCATTTTCTATATATCTTGTTTCATAGACTGAGGCAAAATTATGTTTTACCATCTCTTTTAAGTCAGCACCAGCTGCAAATGCTTTTTCAGAACCTATCAAAACTATACAACCTATAGATAAATCATTGTCAAATTTTTCAGTTGCTTCTTTTATTGCTAGTATAAAACCAGCTGACAAAGGGTTAAGCTTGTTTTCATGATTTAATTGAACCCAACCTACACCATTTTCTGACCACGTTTTAATCCATTCAGTTTTTGGAACAACACTTAACATAAAGACCTCCTAGAGTATTTAATTAATCTTTTTTTTACTTTCTATATCTTCGCCTGTATTTTGGTCGACACGTTTCATAGATAATTTAACTTTTCCCCTGTCATCAAAACCTATGACTTTAACCTTAACTTCATCACCCTCTTTACAAATATCAGTTGTTTTCTCAGTTCTAGCATTTTGTAATTCAGAAATATGAACTAATCCATCTTTAGCTCCAAGAAAGTTAACAAAAGCTCCAAAATCTACTGTTTTTACAACTTTTCCAGTATAAACAAATCCCAATTCTGCTTCAGCAACAATGTCATTTATTCTTTTTTGGGCTGCTTCTGATGATTCTGTATCTGAAGCGGCAATTTTGATTGTACCGTCATCTTCAATATCTACTTTTGCACCAGTTGTTTCACATATTTCCCTAATCATTTTACCACCAGGCCCAATAATATCCCGAATTTTTTCTAGTTTAACTTTCAAAGTAGTTATTTTTGGAGCCGAATCTGCCAAGGCTTCTCTTGACGATCCTATGGCTTTGCTCATTTCATTTAATATATGAATTCTGCCTTCTTTAGCTTGATCTAATGCTATTTTCATAATTTCTTTAGTAATAGATGTGATCTTAATATCCATTTGTAGACTTGTAATTCCATCTTTTGTTCCAGCAACTTTAAAATCCATATCACCTAAATGATCTTCATCACCTAAAATATCTGACAAAACTGAAAATTCTTTTTTCTCTTTAATCAATCCCATAGCAATACCAGCAACAGGTTTTTTTAAAGGAACACCAGCATCCATTAAAGCCAGTGAAGTACCGCATACTGTTGCCATTGAGGATGAACCGTTTGATTCGGTAATCTCAGAAACAATTCTTACAGTATATGGAAAATCGTCTCCTTTTGGTAGTAAAGGGTTGATAGCTCTCCATGCCAATTTTCCGTGCCCTATTTCTCTTCTCCCTGGAGACCCTACTCTACCTGCTTCACCAACTGAGTATGGCGGAAAATTATAGTGCAACATAAATTTTGACCTATATTCACCTTCTAAAGCATCAATTATTTGTTCATCTTGACCAGTTCCTAATGTGGCTACAACTAAAGCCTGAGTTTCTCCTCTAGTAAATAATGCAGAACCATGAGCTCTTGGTAAAGTGCCAACCTCAGCTACTATTGATCTCACTGATTTAGTATCTCTACCATCAATTCTTTTTTTTGTTTTTAAAATATTTCCCCGTACGATATCTGCTTCCATATTTTTTGTTAAAGAAGAAACTAATGTTAAATTTGCTTTTTCTTCAAATTCTAACAAGATATCATTTCTAATATCAGATAACATTTTTGATCTATTTGACTTATCAATTTCTTTGTAAGCCTTCACAAACTTTTTTCTAAATGGTTGAATTATTTTTAAATATTCATCCTTTTCATTTAAATCCTCCGGCAAAGGTCTAGGCTCTTTTGCTGCAACTTCAGCTAAATCTATTATGGCTTTAATAACATGTTCTATTTGTTTATGGCCATAATCAACGGCACCTAACATTATTTCTTCAGATAGCTCAGAAGCTTCTGATTCAACCATCAAAACTCCGTCTGTAGTACCTGCGACAACCAAATCTAAATTTGCATTTTTCATCTGATCTATTGTTGGATTCAATATATAATTATTCCCATCCCAACCAATTCTACATCCACCAATCGGACCCATAAATGGTAGTCCTGAAATTGTTAAAGCTGCAGAAGCTCCTAAAATAGCAATTATGTCAGGATCATTTTCCATATCATGAGCGAGTACAGTAGCAATAACTTGGGTCTCATTCTTGTAATTTTTATGAAATAAAGGTCTAATTGGTCTATCTATTAATCTTGATACTAAAGTTTCTTTTTCTGAAGGTCTTCCTTCCCTTTTGAAAAAACCACCTGGTATTCTCCCAGCAGCAAATGTTTTTTCTTGATAATTAACAGTAAGAGGGAAAAAATCAATTCCAGGTTTAGCAAAAGATGCCCCAACTGCTGTACATAATACAGTAGTACCTCCATAAGTGACCATAACTGCACCATCAGCTTGGCGAGCAACTTTTCCAGTTTCGAATGTTAATAATTTACCACCCCACGTGATCTCTTTTCTATAAACTTCAAACATAATAGTATCCTCTACTTACTTCTTAAACTCTAATAACTTTTTAAATTTATAAAAATATATCTGTATAATATTTTAATAAAATTATCTTCTTAAACCTAGTTTTTTGATCAAGTCAAGATAACGGTCTTGATTTTTGTTTTTTATATATTTTAATAGATTTCTTCTTTGGCCTACCATGCTCAAAAGACCACGACGCGAGCCAAAATCTTTTTTATGGCCTTTTAGATGTTCAGTAAGATTTTTAATTCTCTCAGTCAAGATAGCAACTTGAACGTCAGCTGACCCAGAATCTAATTCATTTTTTCCAAAGTCTTTAATTAATTCAACTGTTTTATTTTTTTCAATCGACATCGTATTTCCCTTCTATTTAATAATTAATTATGCGTTTTGGTTTAACTAAGTCAGTATCAATTTTAATAATAGCTATAAGATTATTATTGCTAATAGCGCATATTTTTTCAAATTCTTGATAGTTTGGGTATTTATTTATGAATTTATTTTTAAATTCTAGGGAATTTAATTGAATTTTTTGTCCTAGTTTTAACTTCCTCGCCTCTAATTTATTCAAAGCCAATGCCGGGATGTCGTCTAGCGCAGCTTCGATTGGTAACATTCTATTTAATATTGCTGGACTATGTAGTATTTCTCTAAAGAAATCTATAAAAATCGTATTTTTCTCTACAAAATCTCCAACAGAATGTCTTCTTATCATTGTAACATGACCTTTAGTATTTAGTTTTTCTGCAATATCTCTTGCTAACGACCTTACATACGTACCTTTTCCACAAATAACTTCAAATTCAGCAAAATCAGAATTGATAATTTTTTTTAAAACTAATTTGGTTATTTCTACTTGCCTTGCTTCGTGTTCAATAATTATGCTTTTTCTAGCTAATTTATAGGATCGCCTTCCACCTATTTTAATTGCCGAGTAAAGAGGAGGTTTTTGGTATATTTTACCGATAAAAAACTTCATTATGTTAAATATCTGATTTTTTGTTGGTCTTACATTTGAATTTTCTAAAACTTTACCTTCTGAATCATCAGTGTCTGTTGTTTGACCCCACCTAATAATAAAAGAATATTTTTTATTTTTATTCTGAATAAAAGAAATACATTTTGTTGCTTCTCCCACCGCTATAGGTAAAACACCACTTGCCAACGGATCAAGTGTGCCTCCATGTCCAATTTTTTTTATATTTAATATTTTAGAAATTTTGGTAACAGCTTGACGAGAAGTAACACCAATTTGCTTATCTAGTATTATCCAACCATTAATATTACTAATTTTAACCAACCTAATTGTTAATAATGAAATTTTACTTTTTAATTTTTTGTAAAATATTCTCTATATTTCTAGCATATTCAAAAGTTTCATCAATTCTAAAATGAAGTTTTGGAATTTGTCTTAGATTAAGTTTGTTTGAAATCAATTTTTTTAGTCGTCCATTTGCTTTGCTAAGACTGTCTAATACATCAGACTTATTTTCGCCCCCCAAAGGCATTATGTAAACTCTTGCATTTTTCAAATCAGGACTAACATTTACTTCAGTAACCGTTATAGTATTATTTTCAATAACTTGATCATAAAAAGTTTCACGAAGCAAAGCATTAGAAATTAGATGCCTTAGTTCTTCTCCAACTCTAAGTTGTCTTTGAGATTTAATGGAATTATCTTTAGATTTTCTATTAATTTTATAATCAAACTCATTAGTCATTATTGCGCCTATCCAACTTTTTTATCAATTGAATCCAAAGTACGGGCTACCTCTTTTACTTCAAAACATTCCATTACGTCACCAACTTGAATGTCATTATAATTTTCAAACCCCATCCCACATTCTGTTCCCTCACGGACTTCTTTAACCTCATCTTTAAATCTTCTTAGAGTTTTAAGCATTCCTTGATGAACTACTGTGTTATCTCTGAGCAATCTGAAACTACAACCTTTTTTAACAATTCCTTCATTAACAAAACAACCAGCAATCTTTCCAATTTTAGATACTGAGAATACTTTTCTTATTTCAGCATATCCAATAAAATTTTCTTGTAAATCAGGGTCTAGCATACCAGTAAGTGCTAATTTCGCATCCTCAATTAACTCGTAAATAATTGAATGATACCTTATTTCTATATTATCTCTTCTGGAAAGTTCTCTTGCTTGAGGAATGGCTCTAACATTAAAAGCAAATACAAGCGCTGAAGATGCTGAAGCTAAAGTTATATCAGACTCACTTATAGCCCCTACTGCACCAGACAACACTCTTATTTTGACTAATGAGTTACCTAATTTTTCTAACGCAACTTTGATAGCTTCCAATGATCCATGAACGTCTGTTTTAATAATAACAGGTAGTTCAGATGATACACCAGATTGGATATCCTCTAACATTTGTTCTACAGATCCTCTTGCTGACAAAGTTGCCTCTTTTTGTTTTGATTTCCTAGATCTATATTCAGCAATTTCTCTAGCTTTAGATTCTGAATCTACTACATGAGCTATATCGCCCGCATCAGGCGTTCCTGACAAACCAAGAACTTCAACTGGCATAGAAGGGCCAGCTTTATTTATTCTTTTTCCTAAATCATTGATTAATGCCCTAACCTTACCAGATACGCTACCAACTACTATGATGTCACCAACTTTCAAAGTACCTGATTTCACAAGTAAAGTTATTACAGAGCCTTTACCTCTCTCTACCTTAGATTCAACCACCACACCATTAGCATTTATTGTTGCATCACTCTTTAACTCCATTAAGTCTGCCTGAAGTTCTAGGGCTTCAAGAAGATTATTTAGACCTTCTTTATTAATTGCAGAAACATTTATACATTGTATATCACCACCCATTTCTTCGGGTATAAGTTCATATTGAAGTAATTCAGTTCTAACTTTTTGTGGATTTGCATCTGGCTTATCACATTTGTTAACGGCAACTATAATTGGACATGAAGCAGCTTTAGCGTGTTTGATTGCTTCAATTGTTTGCGGTTTAATACCATCATCCGCTGCAACAACTAATATAACAATATCTGTAACATTAGCTCCTCTAGCCCTCATTTCTGAAAAAGCTTCATGACCAGGTGTATCTATAAAAGAAATTTGAGAACCAGATTTTGTTGTAATTTGGTATGCGCCTATATGTTGGGTTATTCCTCCTGCTTCACCATCTGCAACTTTACTTTTTCTTAAAGCATCTAATAAAGAAGTTTTACCATGATCTACATGACCCATTATTGTTACAATAGGGGGTCTAGCAGTAAGATTTTCTGGATTATTTTCTTCTAGCATAAGATCTAATTCTACATCAGATTCCGAAATTCTTTTCGGTTTGTGACCAAATTCAGTTGTAATCAGCTCAGCTGTTTCAGAATCTATAACTTCAGTAGCAGTTGCCATAATTCCATTTTTCATTAACTCTCTGACAACGTCTGCTGTTTTTTCTGTCATCCGGTTAGCTAATTCTGAAACTGTAATTGTATCCGGTATTGTTACTTCTCTAAACTGCTTTATAGCTGGCGTTTGATCTGCTTGCATTCTTGCCTTTTCGCGTCGTCTTTTGATTGACGCCAAAGATCTAACTCTGACATTGTCAGAATCCAATGCACGAGCAATTGTCATTTTTCCTTGTCTTTTTTCTTGAAACCCTCTGTTAAATGTAGTTTTTTTTGCATTTTCTCTAAATATGTCTTTTTCTTGAACTTTATTCCCTATTCGCAATTTATTATTAAGCGGTGTTTCAATATCAGTTAATTTTTGTCTATCTTTTTCAGCTTGTAAGACAGCTTCTTCAGCTTTCTTGGCATCAATCTGAACTTGTTTTTGTTCTTCTTCAATTTTTTTAATTTCAAGTATTTCTTCTGTTTCTGATTTTCTTCTAGCTAATATCTTATCCTTTGGTGCTAAAGACGAAGCTGCTTCTGATGCTTCTAATGCATTAGCTGCAATCCTGGCTTCTTCAAATTTAGCCTTCTCAACTTTTTCAGAAGCAATTGTGTCAGCATCCGCGGCAGTCTTTGCTAATCCCTCTTGTAACATCTTGCTTCTGGACTGAATTTCTTTAGCACTTAGTCCCGAACTATTTTCGTTATTAGTTCTTTCAATAATTTTTTCGTTAATATTAAGCCTGTTTAGTGATCTTTTTGTTCTTTTAACTTCAACTTGAACCGTACCTCTTCCTGCTCTAGAATTTGCGGTAATACTATTTGAAGATTTGGGTGATGGAACAGAATGTTTTAATGTTAATTTTCCACCTGAAGCAAGACTAAGCTTTTTTCTTTCTCCGTTTTTATTCTCTTCCATGGTTTCAATTCCTTAAACTATTACTTGTTTTCAATATTTTCTTCAGAAAACCAATGTTCTCTGGCTTTCATAATTACAGAACCTGCATCATCCTCATTTATGAAAACACTTGTACCTAAAATATTAAATAATTCTTCACTATCTAATTCAGCAAGTTCGTCCAAAGTTTTAATATTATTTTCAACTAGTTTAAGAAGACTTAATTTACTAAGTTCTTCAAAATTATATAAATCTTCATTTATATTAAGTTCTTTAAGTGAATTCTCAACACGCTCAGTTTCATCAATAACAAATTTTTTGGCTCTTTGACTTAATTCAGAGGCAATCTCGTTATCAAACCCTTCAATAGTAACTAATTCTTCTATTGATGCATCTGCAATGTCATATACTGATGTAAAACCTTCACTAACCATTAAATGTGCTATAACTTCGTCAATATCTAGGGCTTCAATGAAAACTTTGTTTCTTTCATTAAATTCTTCTTGTCTTTTTTCTGCTTCTTCCGCTTCAGTTAATATATCTACAAACCAATTAGTTAATTGAGAAGCTAATCTTACATTTTGGCCTCTCCTTCCAATTGCTATAGATAATTGATCGTCAGGAACAACTACTTCCATTCTGCCTGCATCTTCATCCATAACTACTTTTGAAGGCACAGCTGGTGCTAACGCATTAATAACGAATGAGACAGGATCATCTGACCATGGAATAATTTCAATTTTTTCTCCTTGGAGTTCGTTAACAACAGCCTGCACTCTAGATCCTCTCATTCCAACACATGCTCCTACAGGATCAATACTAGGATCATTGGAAAATGCCGAGATTTTTGCTCTACTTCCAGGTTCCCTTGCTACACCTTTTATCTCTATTATACCGTCATAAATTTCGGGCACTTCTTGGGTAAAAAGAGCTGCTAAAAACTGGTTAGATGCTCTTGATAAAAAAATCTGAGGACCCTTTGTTTCTTGAGTTACTTCGACTATAAAACATCTTAATCTTTCTCCAGGTTTAAGTTGTTCTCGGGGTATCATCTGATCTTTTTTAATTATTGCTTCCGCTCTTCCAAGATCAATGGTAATTGAGTGATTTTCAACTCTCTTAATTGTACCAACAACAATCTCTCCTACTCGGTCTTTATATTCATAATATTGCCTTTGACGTTCGGCTTCACGAACTTTTTGAGAAATCACTTGTTTTGCTGTTTGAGCTGCAATTCTTCCAAAATCAATGGGAGGAAGTGACTGTTTGTAAAATTCTCCAACGGTTAGATTAAGCTTTTTTCTTTCAGACTCCTGAAGTGTCATTTCGGTCAATTCATTTTCAATTTTTTCAACAACCTGAGTAAACTGAGCTATTTCAATTGATCCATTTTTTCTATCAATGTTTGCTCTAATATCTCTCTCTAACCCGTATTTTAATCGGGCTGCTTTTTGTATAGCTTCTTCCATCGCAAGAATTACTTCTTCCTTTTCAATAGATTTCTCTCTTGAAACAGCCTCCGCAACTTGTATTAATTCTAATCTAGGTATGGATTTTAATTCCATTTTATTTCCTTATATCAGTAAAGTTATTTAATATAATTTCATTATTTTGAATAGCCCAATCAGGATCAATATTAGCCTTCTCAATTTCCATGAAATTAATTTTTATTTCATGTTCTTCTGTCTCTAGTGTTATATTTGAATTTTCGTCAACTCCCTGAAGGAATCCTGAAAATATTTTTTTTCCGTTATATTTCTTTTTTAACACAATCTTAGCCTTATTCTGTTTGAACAAATTATAATCTTCAACCATTGTCAAAGGCCTTGCTATACCGCCAGAAGATACCTCTAATGTATAAGATGAACTAATTGGGTCATCAACTTCTAAAAATGATGATATCTCTCTACTAAGAAAAGAACAATCTTCAAGATTCATTTTTCTATCCTTAATTCGCTCGGCCATTATCTGCAAAGTTTTTTTTGAACCCACATTAACAGTCTTAACTCGAATAAGATGGTAACCCAGTTTTTTCAATCTTATAAATAATAAATCTCTTATATGTTCATCCAGCATTAATGATCTAATTCCTTAAATGAAAAAAGTGAGTCTATGACTCACTCGAATAACTTTATAATTTTAATTTCAGAATAAATCAATAACTTTGATAATGATTTTAAAAAATTGATAGATATTTTATTTTTTTTTAAATACGAACCAAGTTGGTTTTCTTTTTTCTTCCAATGATTTTCTTTCGTATTTTGTTTGAAAACAATCTTCAGGCCTATTTTGCCAATCTTTTGAGACTTGGGCTTGCCATTCAAATTTTGAATTTGCTTGAAATTTTTCTAAAATCCAGCTTTTTAAAATTTTGTGATCTGTTGCAACTGTAAAAGTTCCTTCTGTTTTCAAAATTTTATAAATAATATTTATGAATTCAATTTGTAATAACCTTCGATTTTTATGCTTAGTTTTTGGCCAAGGATCTGGAAACAATAATTTAACTTCTGATAAACTTTTTGAAGGGAAAGAATTTATGATTTTTCTGACGTCATCTGGCCAAATTTTTACATTACTTAGGTTGTTATCTAATATTTTTTTTAAACATTTTGCAGTGGCGTTTAAAAATGGGTCCGCCCCTAAATAAAAACTATCAGTATTTTTTTTTGCTGAATTTACTAAATTTTCACCATCACCAAAACCGATTTCAAGAATTATTTTATCTTTTGATTTAAAAAAATTTTCTGAAAGTGTGTTATATTCTAGAATAAACTTGTATCCTTCTTTTATGGCAAAAATACCAGTTCTAGATAATTTTCTTCCTTTTCTTCTTCCATAAAACCTTGGGATTTCTTCAGATAAAATCAACCTCAATATCTTTTTAAATCTTGAAGAATAGAATCAATAAGGTCAGTTTTTTCCCATGTAAAAGAGCCTTCAACATCTTCATCTGGATTCCTTCCAAAATGTCCATAGGCCGATGTTGGTACATATATAGGCTTATTTAATTTTAAATGTTCCCTGACACCTCTTGGAGACATATCAACAATGTTTGTAAGAATTTTTTCAATCCTTTTATCATCTATCTTTCCTGTACCGTCAGTATTTACATATAATGAAAGGGGCTTAGATACTCCAATAGCATATGCAATTTGTATTATGCATTTTGACGCAAGGCCAGCTGCAACAACGTTTTTAGCTAGATATCTTGTTAAATATGCTGCAGATCTATCTACTTTAGTTGGATCTTTTCCTGAAAAAGCTCCTCCTCCATGTGGAGAGGCACCACCATATGTATCAACAATGATTTTTCTTCCTGTTAGACCTGCATCTCCATCTGGCCCTCCTATCTCAAAAATACCCGTTGGATTAACATAAAACTCTTCTTCTGGGCACATCCAACCTTCCGGTAACACTTTATTTAAAACATCTCTTACGATATTTTTAATATCTTCTTGGGAACAGTTTTTAATATGCTGAGTAGAAACAACTATAGAACTTGCCCTAACCGGGAACCCGTTTTTATATTCTAAAGTTATTTGAGATTTACTGTCTGGAAGTAAAATACTATTTCTACTCTTATGCCTAATTTTTGACATTTCTTTTAAAATTTTGTGAGAGTAATATATTGGAGCTGGCATTAATGCTTCTGTTTCATTACAAGCATATCCAAACATTAATCCTTGATCACCAGCACCTTCGTCCTTATTACCTGATTGATCAACTCCAACAGCGATATTTGAAGATTGTGCATGAAGGTGACACTCAAAATGCATTTTTTCCCAGTGATAACCTTCTTGTTCATATCCAATATCTTTGACTGCTTTTCTAACATGATCCTCAATCTCTTGATTTTCTATGAAAATACCGTCTGGAAGTCTATATTCACCAGCGACAATTGTTCTATTAGTAGATACCATAGTCTCGCATGCGACTCTTGCCTCAGGATATTTATTTAACAATAAGTCAACAACTGTATCTGAAATTCTGTCACAAATTTTATCGGGATGTCCTTCAGATACAGACTCAGATGTAAATAGATAATTATTTTTCATTTTTTATTCTTTCATAATTTTATGGTAACTCATTTTATTTATAATTATTAAAAATAATATTGAAACAATAAAAATTATATCGCCGTATTTTTTATATATTGTATTTTCTAAAGGTGCAGTTAATGATACTGTTTTTACTCCACTTTCATAAAGAGGAATTTTTGTAATTTCTCTACCATATGGAGAAATTAATGCCGATATCCCTGTGTTAGCAACCCTTGCCAATGGAACACCTAACTCAACAGCCCTTATTTTTGCAAGTGCTAAGTGTTGATAAGGTCCAGCTGTTTTTCCAAACCAAGCATCGTTTGTAATATTGATTAATAAATTTGTGTTTGCTGATAGTCTGGAAAATATTTCTTCAGTAAATAAAATCTCATAGCATATTAAGGTTAAAATCTCTCCAAATCCTTTGAATGTAAAATTTTTCGTTATTTTGCCACTAGAAAAATCTTGATTACTAAAAAAATTAGCAATTGTCGTAAAATTCTTCCTAAAAGGAATATATTCTCCAAAAGGCACAAGATGAACTTTATCATATTGATGTATTACATTTCCATTTGAATTTAAGAAAACCATTGAGTTGAATAATTTGTTGTTCTCAACTCTTAATAACCCTACAACTAAAATTGCTTTTGAATCTTTTAAAATTTGTTTGCTAATACTAGATAACAAACGCATTTCATTGGGTATTGTTCCTTCAAAACTAGTTTCGGGCCAAATAATTATTCTATTAACATTTCTAAACTCAGAGGCTTTTTGTAGAGATAATTTTGTTAGTTTGTTTAAGTTATCATTTCGTGTTTCTGGTCTCCACTTTTGTTTTTGTTCTATGTTAGGCTGTACAAGCGTAATTAACTGTTCATCAATTTTATTAACATCTTTATTATAGAAACGAATAAAACTGAAAAAAAGTAAGATTATCATGGAGATAAATAATGAACTAAATATTAAATATTTACTTTTAATTTTGGAAATCAAAATGAACGGTAAAATTGAGAAGGTAAAAACAAATAAATTTGCTGTAAAGCTCCCAATGAAAGAAAATATTTGAATTAAATATTCATTTGATGACAACGTCATACTAGGCATTAACCATGGAAATCCAGTGAATAATTTTGCTCTTAAATATTCAAATAATGTTAAGAAAACTACTGTTAGAAATATAGAAGAGTGTTTTTTTTTTGTAAGTAATTTGGCAAAAACACAAGCAAAACCCCAAAAAATTGCTAATATGGATGGTAAAATTACAATAGCAAATGGCATCAGCACTTTATGAAAAGTGTCAGCCACCATAAAAGCTGAACCAATCCAATATAGACCAAATGTAAACCATCCAAACCCTAAAAACCATCCTGATACAAAAGATTTCATAAAAGAGGGACTTAAAGTAATTAAATAAATCCCAAAGCCCAATGCAAAAACAGATGGAAAAATATAAAAAGGGGGAATTGCAAGGTTTGCAATTGCACCAGAACAAAATATTATGATGTTGTAAAACAAAAACTTGGATTTATGATTTAGAGCCATTTAAATATTTATAATTTTAATTTTTAAAAGATGAAATTTTGTTAAAGCCTCTAATCTTGACTAAAATTACTTTACGAGGATCTGCTTCTAATATCTCAAATTTAAAACCTGATGGTGAGTATTTGATTACTTGACCCTTTACAGGAACTCTGCCGGCTATACTTATTATAAAGCCTCCAAGTGTCTCAATTTCGTCATTTAGATCATCTTTTCTAATTGATGAAAAAAGATCTTCAAGCTGATTAATTGTTATTCTAGCATCCACAATTATTGAACCATCATCTAATTTATCTAAACGATATTCTAAAGATAAATCGTGTTCATCTTCTATTTCTCCAACTAGCTCTTCAACTAAATCTTCAATTGTTACTAGACCATCAGTCCCACCATATTCGTCAACTACAAGGGCCAAATGACGCCTTTTAACTCTCATTTCATAAAGCAAGTCTAATAAACTTATCGAAGGAGACACAAATATAGGTTTTTTTAAAAGTGTTCTTATATCCTGTTTTTCTTTTAAAAACAAGTTAGCTAATACGTCTTTTATATGAAGAATACCAACTATATCGTCTAAGCTTTCGTTTCTTACAGGGACTCTACTATGATTAGTCTTTATTAATTGCTTGACTATTTCGTCAAAATCATCAGACATTGCAACCGAAATGATGTCAACCCTTGGTATCATTACATCTGAAGCTGTTATACCTCTTAACCCAGCCAGGTTTTTTAATAGCTCATTTTCATGACTTAACGAGTTACCGTTTGAATCATCTGCATTAATTCTCTTTGCAACAAATTGTTCTAATTCTTTGTCTAGATCTTTATCTATATAACCTGACTTGTTCTTTTTTAAAAAACTTAGAAGTTTAATTTTCATTAATTTAATGCTTCTGATTTTTAGTATTTAATTTTGACTTATTCATATGGATTATCTATGTTTAAGTTCTCTAACATTTTTATTTCTAATTTTTCCATAATTTTTGCTTTATCTTCTGTATTGTGATTATAGCCAACCAAGTGTAACAAACTATGAATAAAAAGATGGATTAAATGATCATTAAAACTCTTTTTGTCTCTTTTAGCTTCTTTAAAAATAGTTTCAGCTGAAAAAATTATGTCACCTAAAAAGATCTTATTTTTTCTTTCTGTTAGCGATGGAAACGATAAAACATTTGTTGGCAATTTTTTTTGTCTATAAAGATCATTAAGTTCAATGATTTTTTTATCTCCTGCAAATGATAAAGAAACAGAATTTATTTTGTTTGCATTTATTAATTTAGATATTTTACAAATTTCATTTAAAATTTTATTTAAATTTTTTTGGAATTTGTTAATTAGTTGTTTATCCCATAATGTTTCATCTATAAGTGACTCTACAATAAACATTTCATTTTTCCATATTATATGACTGTATTTTTCCATTTTCATCTTTATTATTAAGTGATTTCAAACTTTATTAAAATGATTATAAGCTTTAACAATTTTAGCAACTAATCTATGTCTAATAACATCGTTTGCTTTCAAAGAAATTATCTTTATGTCTTTAATTTTATTGAGTATTTTTTCAGACTCTTTCAATCCAGACAACTGACCTTTAGGAAGGTCTACTTGGCTTAAATCACCATTAATTACCATTCTAGAACCTTCACCTATTCGGGTTAAAACCATTTTCATCTGAACTGAAGTTGTGTTTTGTGCTTCATCTACTATAACGAAAGCATTATTAAATGTTCTTCCTCGCATGAATGCTAATGGAGCAATTTCTATTTCTCCTGATTGGATTTTTTTTTCAACCCTATCTGGGGGCATCATCTCGTATAACGCATCATAAATAGGTCTTAAATAAGGATCTATTTTTTCTTTCATATCTCCTGGCAAAAAACCTAATCTTTCGCCAGCTTCAACTGCAGGTCTTGTTAGAATAATTTTTTCAATAAAACCTTTTTTTAACATATCAATACCTTTAGCTACTGCTAAATACGACTTCCCAGTTCCTGCAGGGCCAAGGCCAAAGACCAATTCATAATTATTTAATGCTTCAAAATAGTTTTTTTGACCAAGGCTTTTAGGAACAATAGTTTTTTTCCACGTTTCAAACTTGTAATCAATAACCTTATCTAACCTTGAGCTTGGAGTAGAGTTTAAGTCAGTCTTGCCACTTAACATTCTTAATTCAGTCTCAAAATCTGAAAATTCAAGATTTATATTTTCTATTTTTGTATTAGATAAATTATTATATACTTTTGTTAAAATTGATTTTGCTAAATCAATCCTTTCAAGTTCCCCATAAATGTGAAACTGATTACCAAATAGATTTATGTTAACCTTAATCAATTTCTCTAATTTAATAATATTAATATTATGATTTCCTACTAATATAGCTATTAAAGAATTGTTCGGAAATTCGATTTTTATTTTTTCTTTATTTATTTTAAAATTCAAAATTAATAAACTTTCAAATATTTTTATCAGAGTTAATAATACCAGCTAAACTATTTTGAAATGCATCTGTAACTGTTATGTCTATTGTAGATCCAATTAAATTATTATAATTTGAGTTAAAATAAATTGATTGATTGAACGGGGTTCTGCCTAAATATTGATTAATTTTTTTTCCCTTTTTCAAAACTAAAACTTTTAAAGTTGAATTTATAGATTTCTTATTAAATTGCATTTGTTGAAGCCGAAGTAAGTCTTGAACTTCTTGGAGTCTTTTTCTTTTTATATTCTCATCTACATGATCAAAAAAAACAACCGCTGGTGTTCCCGGCCTAGAAGAGTACTTAAATGAATAAGCTTGTGAATAATTAATTTCTCTAATTAAATCTAGTGTTGCTTGATGATCTTTATCAGTTTCTCCTGGAAAACCAATTATAAAATCTCCCGATATTGCAATTTGAGGGTTATAATCTCTAACTTTTTCAATAACTTTTATATATTCTATAATACTGTGTTTTCTATTCATCATTTTAAGTATCTTGTCTGAACCAGATTGAACTGGCAAATGCAAGTATGGCATTAGCTTGCTAACATCTCTATGGGCTTCAATAAGCTCTATATCCATATCAAGTGGATGGGAAGTAGTATACCTTATAAATTGTAGCTCTTTTATTTTTGCTAATTCTTGAATTAACCTTCCTAAGCCCCAATTTTTTTTTTCTTTGCCAGTAGCACTCCAAGCGTTAACGTTTTGACCAAGAAGAGTTATCTCTTTAACGCCAGCATCAACTAATTTTTTGGCTTCTTCCAATATTGAAGTTAAGGGTCTAGAATATTCTGCCCCTCTTGTGTAAGGAACAACACAAAAAGTGCAGAACTTATCACAGCCTTCTTGGATAGTTAAAAATGCGGAAGAACTTCTTTCATTAATATCAATATCTAAATGATCAAATTTAGGTATAATAGGAAATTCTATGTTAATATGTTTGTTATTATTAATAGGATCAACTTTAGATATTAACTCAGGAAGATTTTGATAAGATTGAGGACCAACTACTATATCAACCCAAGGTGAACGTTTTATGATTTCTTTACCTTCAGCTTGAGCAACACAACCAGCAACAATAACTATAGACTTTTTACCAGTTTTTTGTTGTCTTAATTTAATTTTATCTCTAATTCGGCCTAATTCTGAGTATGTTTTATCAACTGCTTTTTCACGAATGTGGCATGTGTTTAAAACTATAATATCGGCATCATCTTGATTGTCATCTAAGATATAACCATGCGGTTTAAGCAAATCCATCATTCTCTCAGAGTCGTAAAAATTCATCTGACATCCGTGAGTTTTGATAAAAAGTTTTTTCATTAGTATTGCATATATATTAAATGTCAATAACTGACAATAACATTATTATGCAAGTTTTTTTTATTAAGCACTAGAGTAAACTTTTTTAATTTTATTCTCTAAATATTTACTAAGATCTTTTCTGCTAGCAAACTTTTTTGCGTTAACTTTATCCAAATATAT
Organism: alpha proteobacterium SCGC AAA536-G10; assembly: GCA_000384615.1. GTDB lineage: Bacteria > Pseudomonadota > Alphaproteobacteria > Puniceispirillales > Marisalimonadaceae > Marisalimonas. Next base: position 52,786 of record ARQU01000005.1, read on the forward strand.
TAGTCTCGCTTTTATAGATTTTAAATGTGCTAATGATGATAAATGAGGTTTAAGCTCCATATCACCGTACCAAGCTATTACAGGTCTTAACCATCTATTTATTGGTATTCCATTTAAGTCTGCATATACTATAACTATTGGTTGAATAATAAAATTTTGACCTTCTAACGCAGAAAAAGAACTAGGCTTAAAGTTTAATACTCTATTTCCATCAGATGTTGTTCCCTCAGGAAAAATAAATATTTTCTCATCAGAGGATAATAAGTTAAGAATTTTATTTTTCTGATCAAGGCTGTCAGACCTTTTTCTACTTATAAATATTGTTCTACCTAATTTAGCTAAAAATCCAAATAATGGCCAATTTTCAACTTCTGATTTTGCTACAAATCGTACTGGGTATTTAGACCCTAATATAGGAATATCTAAATAAGAGAGATGATTGCTGATATATAGATTACAATCATTTGATTTATTTATTTCACCTTCGCATTCAATACGAACTGATAGAAGCCATATAATTAGTTTATGAAAAATGACCGGTAACCATTTCCCCACAAAGGGAATTAATTTTTCAAAAAGGATCACTACAAATATGAGAGGAATAGAAAGTGCTACAACAATAATTAACTTTAGATTGAAAATTAGATGGTCTAAATATGATAAATTATCTATTGGGCTATAATATAAATTTTGCTTAACAGTCATACTCAATTGCATTAATTTAAAAATTTATTCTTATATTTTTCATCTATATTTTCTATTTGAACAACTACGCAAAGGTCTATTGTGTTAAAATCATAGTCAACAAAAAAGGTGTCGCTTACTTTTCCGCCAGCTCTAAGATATCCTTTTATTAATGGAGGTAGTTTAGCAAAGGTTCTTAAATCAGTCTCATTAATATTATCTTTATTATAATCTAGACAATTATTAACTAAACTTTTTACTGATACTTCTTTTGGCAGGGAAAAATTACTTTTCAAATAAAATAATTCTTTTGAAAACTCTTGTACATTTGTTCCAGGAAAACTTGCACATCCTAAAAGGACTTTTATATCATATAATTTAATATATTCTGCAATTGCTTTCCAAAGCAAGTTCATTGTAGTTCCATTTCTGTAATCTTTATGAACACAAGACCTTCCTAATTCTAATATTTCTTTATGTTTATATGCATTAAGTATTTTAGTAAGGTCAAACTCTGATGAAGTATAAAATCCTCCAAAATGTGAAGCTACATCGCCACGTATTAATCTATAAGTTCCAACAATTTTATTTTTAATACCTTTTCTCTTCTTATCTATTACAATTAAATGATCAGCAAATTTATCAATTTTGTCGTAATCTAATCTCATAATTTTTTTTGGAAAAGTTGGCTTAGCTTTTTTTTCTTTATAAAAAACAGAGTATCTTAAAGCTTGAGCTTTATTTAACTCTGATTTCTTATTTGCCAATTTAATTACAAAATCACCAAGTTTTATTTCTGGAAATATTTTGTTTTGTAATAGTATTTTTATTGGAACAGATTTACTTTTGAAAATTAGATTTAAATCACGTGAGTTAAAATATTTGAAATCTAAATTTTCACGTATCTTATCAAGTAACATTTAAATACCTATCTGAATTTAAAATTTAAAATTTAAAATTTAAAATAAGTTTTAAATATTTCATTTTTATTAAACCTTTAAGATTAATCTTAATGCATCTGTCCGAGAACTATCATTACTTGCATAATATCCTTTTCTAACACCAATTTTTTTAAATCCATTTTTAAAATAAAAATTAATCGCGTTTATATTTTGTACAGATACTTCCAGAAAAATTTTTTTTATTTTAAGTTTTTTTATTTCATTGATTAATTTTGACCCATAACTTTTTCTTTGTTGGGACTTTATTATACCAATTTTGATAATTTCTATTTCATCTTTAACATGGAAAAAATGAACAAAACCAATAATTTTTTTTTCTTCAATTTTCCAAATCACATGAGATTCGTACTTTTCAAAACTTTTTAACATATTTATTGATATAAAATCTTTAAAGATTCCTTTTTCAATCTGAATTAAGGCTTTATAATCACTTTTTTTACATGGACTAATATGAAACATTTCTGATTAATTTATCTGAGCAGATCTAACATAAATAGGTTTAAATTCATTAAAAGCTATTTTTGAATTTTTATAATTAATATCATTATTTATAATATATGAACCTAACTTGCCAACCCAAACTGCATCTGGGGCATGAGTTGATTCCTTACAAAAATTTATGTTTATTGATTTATTTTTTAATAAATTTGAAAAGAAGCCTACATAAAGAAAGTTTTCAACCACCAATTTGTTTTCTTTAATATAAACTGGAAACTTTTCTAATTTAACTGGTTTAATATTATTGATGGCAGAAATAGGTAGCAATCTCTCATTACAATTATTAATCTTAAACAATTGCAGGAATTGATCATTCCTTTTTGTATCAACTGAAGCAATAATATATTCAAAATTTCTAATTTTTGCTTCATTTAATGCAGACATTGCTAATCCCGCTAGAGAGTTAATTCCTAATATTTTTATATGTTTATTTGATAAATATATTCCCTTTGCTGCAGAAATTAATACACGTATACTGGTAAAACTACCAGGACCACAACCTATTACTAACAATGATATACTCAGGAATGTTATGCAATTATCTTCCATGAATTTCTTAATAGTTGGAACAATTATTTCAGATAATTTATTTTTAACTTTGATTGATACTTTATTAATTACTTGATTATTTCTTAACAAAGAAAGTGATAAATCTGATGTACTGGTTTCAATAGAAAAAATCATTGTTGTCTTTTTATAAATATTCAAAAAAAAGTGGCATTATGCATAATTACATTATAATAAGTTCTAATCTATAATATTTAATTTTTGAGGATTTAATGTATTATATAATAGTCTTATTGTTTTTAATACTACCTACTATGTCATATTCACAAGAAAATGATACTGAAGAAATTAAGAATGTAAATTATGCATCAGTAATTATGTATCACAGATTTGGTGATAGTAGATATCCGTCAACGAATATAAAAAAAGAGCAGTTTCAAAAACATATTAATGAATTATTAAAATCAAAATATAGCGTTATTGGAATAGAACAAGCACTTAAAGCAATAAATAATGTAAAACTCATAAAAGACAAATCTATAGTTATTACTGTTGATGATGCATATTCATCAGTTTATGACTATGCATGGCCTATATTTAAAAGATATAACTTACCTTTTACCTTATTTGTTTCTACTGACGTAATTGATAATAAAACGCCAGGATATATGAATTGGGAGGAGATTAGAATTTTAAGAGACAATGGTGTTACTATTGGAAGTCAAACCAAATCCCATCCTCATATGCATAAGATCAGCAAACAGAAAATTATCGATGAACTTACTATTTCTAATAAAAGATTTATTGATGAGATTGGAAGCAGACCTAAAATTTTTGCCTATCCTTATGGTGAATATAATCTAGAGGTTCTAGAACAAGTAAAATCACAGGGATTTGAAGCAGCTTTTGGCCAACATTCTGGTGTTGCACATAAAAGTTTAGGTTTATATGAATTACCCAGATTTGCGATGAATGAAAAATATGGTGGAATGGATAGATTTTTGTTAGCAGTTAACGCTTTACCTATGCCTATTTCTGACCTTTCCCCTAAAGAACCAGTAATATCAAAAAATCCACCATCTTATGGATTTACTCTATCTGATTTAATAGAGCCTAAAAATGCTATCAGATGTTTTGCAAATAATGGCATTAAAACACAAACAAAAAGACTTGGTAAGAATAGAATTGAAGTCAGATTAAGCGGTCCTTTTCTCAAAGGGAGAGGTAGAATTAATTGCACTATGGCTGGAAAAAATAAAAGATGGCGATGGCTAGGAAGACAATTTATAATTGATTAATATATTATTTTAGTATTCTTCTAATCTGGCGTTCCTAAACTTGTATAATTTATTAGTTTTAATCATATTTTCAATTTTTGTAACATACTCAAATCCTATTTCCGCATATTTGTTAAGAAAATTAGCAGTATCATAACCTGTAATTTCTTTACCAGTTTTATATCTCAATGTCCTAAATTTTCTCATTTCAGAATATGCTGGATGACTATTTAAGTTTAAAATATATGATTTCACTGATTCTAATAAATTTTTAAAATTTTTTACTGCAAAATTTGCATCTAAATTTCCTTTTGGTTTTATCCCAACGTTAGCGTTCCAAGTCCATTCTCCAAAAAGGGCATTACCTTGTTGAGCAAACCTTGATGATCCCCAACCACTCTCGATTATAGATTGAGCTAATATCATTGATATAGGTATTTTGTTAATTTTTGTTAGTAATTCTTCCTTGACTAGTCTTAAATCCGAGGTTGTAATATTACTAAAGTTAATTTTTTTAAAGTTTTTAACTTTATATTTTTTTGCTATGCTTTCAATTTTGTAAATATTGTTTGTTAAAAAAGCCACTTTCATTAACTTTCTTTCTTCTAAAACTAATTCATTTCCTCTAAGAGCAATTGGTAAAAGAATGCTCAAAAAAACATTCTTTTTTATTTGTGTTTCAAATTCATTAATGTTCCTTGGTACATGAGGAAAATACATTCTTGCTATATCTAAATTATTTTCTACATTATAAATGATTCTGTTTGACCATTCTAATACAATAGCTTTATTATTAATTTGATCAGAGGACAAATAATTTTTATTAGTTTTAAACTTATCTAATTTATTAATATCAATAGAAACCGTATTAAAATTTCTTTTTACTACCGTAAAATCAAAAACAAGTGAAGGTATATTCAAAACTCTTGGGCTTAAAAAACCAATTAGTGTCAAAAAAATTAGTATTATTATAAAGATAGTGGCTGAATATCTTATTTCATTAATACTGTTAGCATGTAATCTGTATTTTTCTAACATAAAGTTTTATGTTTTATTATAGTTCTGCAGCTTTAACTTCTGTAACTTCGGGAATATAATGTCTAAGCATATTTTCAATACCCATTTTTAAGGTAGCTGTACTTGATGGACAACCTGCGCACGCTCCTTTCATCTGCAAAGTTACAACACCAGCTTCAAAAGAACAAAATGAGATATCACCACCGTCCATTGCTACCGCTGGTCTAACACGCGTCTCTAATAAATCTTTGATTTGTTTTACAGTCTCTGAATCTTCTTCACTATCATTTTCTATAATTTCTTTTTCTATATTTACAACAGGAAGGCCACTTGAATAATGTTCCATTATTCCTGTAAGAATTGAAGGTTTTAAGGTATTCCATTCAAGTGAAGATTCTTTTGTAACAGAGATAAAGTCTGAAGAAATAAAAACTCTACTTACACCATCAATATCAAAAAGACGCTTTGCCAATGGAGAGCAAGTTGCAGATTCGATATTAGAAAAATCAAAAGAACCCCTTTTTAAAATAATATTACCTGGCAAAAACTTTAATGTATCTGGGTTAGGTGTATCTTCAGTTTGAATAAACATTTTAATCTCCTTAATAATTGTAACACTTTATTTTAAAAATTTCTACAAATTAACTAACTAATTCACAAACCCAACTAACTTTTTAACATCTTTTAAAACTGGTTCTGCTATTTCCCTGGCTTTTAATTCACCATCTTTTAAAATTTTATCGATTTCATTAGTATTTTTTAGAAGATTTCTCATCTCGCATGAAATAGGATTTAAAGTTTCAACAGCCAGCTCTATCAACTTAGGCTTGAAATGAGAAAAACCTTTACCTGAGAACTCTGTTAATGCTTTTTCTAAAGTTTGATCTGATAATGATGAGTAAATACTGAGTAAATTATATGCTTCAGGTCTATTTTTCAACTCATCCAAAGTATCTGGAAGTGGGAAGGGGTCAGTTTTGGCTTTTTTAATTTTATTTGAAATCTCTTCTTTAGTATCAGTTAAATTTACTCGTGAAGCATCTGAAGGATCCGATTTACTCATTTTTTTTGTTCCATCTCTTAAACTCATTACACGAGTGGCTTCACCAATAATTTGTGGTTCAGGCAAGGTGAAAAAGTCTGGTTCATTTTGAGGGGTAAACATATTGTTAAAAGAGGATGCAATATCTCTAACTAATTCAATATGTTGTTTTTGATCATCTCCAACAGGAACATGAGTTGATTTATATAGCAAAATATCTGAAGCCATCAGAACTGGATATCCATATAGACCAACGGTAGCATTTTCTTTATGTTTACCAGCTTTCTCTTTAAATTGAGTCATGCGATTTAACCATCCAATTCTACATACACAATTCAATATCCACGCTAGTTCAGAGTGTTCTTTAACAGAGGATTGATTAAAAAGAATGGACTTATTTATATCTATACCTGAAGCAATAATTGCTGCAGTAACTTCATGGGTTGATGATTTAAGTTTTAGAGGTTCTTGTGGAACTGTAATTGCATGTAAATCTACAATTGAAAAAATTGAAGAAATATGATTTTGAAGATTTACCCAATTCTTAATTGCTCCTAAATAATTGCCAAGATGTAAATTTCCTGTAGGTTGAATTCCAGAAAAAATTCTTTTTTTTACATGATCTGATTGTAAATTTATCATTTTTTGTTTTGGTTACCTAAATTTAAATTTCTTCGAAATTAATAATTCCTGAGGAATATATTTTAAAAAGTAATTTGTCAAAAAATATGTTAACAAACCAAAAAGAACTAAAAGTAATAAAATAGAAATTTCATTAAAATTATAAATATTTAAAATGTAAAAAGTATATTTCATAGCCAATACCATTAAAGAAGATGTCAAAACTATCCTTAGTGCATAAACTAATACAGCAAATAAGTTGAACTCATCAACTTGAAGTTTGAATTCGAATTTTGATATTTTTCTTTTTTTTGTCAATAATATCAAATAAATAACAGACCCTATCCAGGATACAACAGAAGTCGCAAGTGCGATCCCTGAATGCATAAAATAATTCATTAATATCAATGAAAAAATAATATTAAGTAATAGTAATATTAAGCCTACATACATTGGAGTTTTGGTATTTCCCTCTGCTAAGAATGCAGGTTGACAGGATTTCAGTATAATGAAAGCAGGAATACCAATAGCATATGCTATTAGTGCTTGCGCCGTTTGGTTGGTTTCTACAGAACTGAATTCTCCTCTTTCAAATAAAACTTTAACAAATAAATCTGAAAAATTAATAAAAACAAAAGAAGCAGGTATTGAAAAAAATAATCCTATTTTTAGTGATATTATTAATTCTCTAGAAAATTGTTTTGTGTCACTTATTGCAGTTGATTTAGATAGTGAGGTTAATAGAGCCGTACTTAATGCAATTCCTATTATACCTAATGGTAATTGAGCAATTCTATCTGCAAAATAGAGATAGGAAACGGATCCAAAGCCTAATAAGCTCGCTAAAATAGTGTCTACAAGTAGATTTATTTGCAAAATACCACCTCCGAATGCGGCAGGTAAAAATTTCTCCCATGTTTTTTTTAGATATAATTTTATCTCTTTATATTCGATAACTGTGTTGCTTTTAAAACTTAAATTTTTTGATTCTAAAATACCAAATTTTTTTATCATTATTAGAATAAATATAAGTTGAAGGGTACCTCCTAAAACAGTTGCAATAGCAAGAGGTATGGATTTAACAGACAAATTATCATTTATAAAAAAACAACTTATAATTAAACAAAAATTTAAAATAATTGGAGTAAACGATAAAATCCAAAACCTACCAGAAACGTTTGTTGCTACACCTAATAGTGCAACAATAGATATAATAGGCATGAAGATTATTGTTATTCTAGTTAACAAGGTAATTTGCTCTAAAACTGAAACATTGTCTGAAAAACCTGGGGCTAAAAAATAGATGCAAAATGGCATTATAATTTGAAGAACTATCATTAATAAAAATAAGAGAATGCTTGCGCGTAAAATAAATACTTTAAAAAATCTATGAGCAAATATATCACCTTTTTTTTCTATTAACCTTGAGTAAATAGGAAGAAATGCTGAAGTTAAGGCTCCTTCCGCCGTAATTCTTCTAAACAAATTTGGTAACTTAAATGCTATAAAAAAAATATCTGAAAAAATACCTGCACCTAAAAATGCGGCGATAGATATATCCCTCATAAAACCCGATATACGACTAAGTAAAGTAAGAGTTGCAGATTGAGTAAATCCTTTAATAAAAAAAGATGTTTTATCTTTCATTTAAAATCTCATGATTTTATGACTTGGTTTACGTAATCTATTTCTTTTAATTCTTGTAATATAGAATTCTTAACTTTTTCAATAGTGGTTTTATCATCTACTTTTGACCCAAATGCATTTTTTAAATAAAAAATGTCAACAACTCTATCACCATAAGTTGAAATATTTGCTGTATTTATTTGAAGACCTAAACTCATTATTACTTTTGTAATTTTATAAAGAACTCCAGGTGCATTTTTACATTTTATATCTAAAATAGTATATTCATCGCTTGTTTTATTATCAACAATAACTCTAATTGGTGCCTTTACAGCTCTAAAACGTGCTGGAATTTCATTCCATTTTATATTTAAAGCTTTTTCTATATTAAAATTACCTTCTAGACCTTTAGTAATAGTTTCTATTAATTTTTTTCTTTGATTAATATCTGAAATTGGCTTTTTTTTCTTGTTTTGTAAGAAAAAAGTGTCCAAAGCATATCCATCAGATCTTGTAATAATTTTTGCACTTACAATGTCAAGACCAGATGAGGCAACTATACCTGATATTTGCGAAAATAAACCATGATGATCTGGTGTGATAACTAACAATTCAGTTGCTTTTAATTTGCTATCGTTAGATAGATAAATTTCAAGTTTTTTAGAAACACTTTCCATTTTAGTAAAAATTTCATAGTGATTAACAACTGATAATAAATTAAATGTGCCCCAATAATTATTATAAAATTTACTACAATATGTTTTAATATCTGTGTCATTTAGACCTTTGTTATTTAAGTACCTTATTAAAAGTTCTTTAGACGTTTTAAGTTGTTCTGTTATTTCCGAAATTTCTTCGTTAGGCTTGAGTAAATCATATGTTTTTATATAAAGTTCTTTTATTAATGCTCCTTTCCAGTCATTCCAAACATCTGGACCTACACCCTTTATATCAGCAACGGTCAGAGAAAGAAGAGAATTTAATCTATCAATTGTTCTCACATGTTTTGCAAAATTTTTAATTACCTTTGGATCTCCCAGTTCATATCTAAATGCTGTTTTACTCATTAGAAGATGATTAAATACTAACCATTCTACCATTTTTGTTTCATCTTTATTTAGCCCTAACCTTGGACATACCGTTGAAGCAATTAAAGCTCCATTTTTCGAATGATCACCTTTTTTGCCTTTGGCAATGTCATGTAGAAGCATAGCTACAAACAAAGATCTGTTAGATTTAATTTCTAAAATTGCACTACTTGTCAAGGGAGCGAAATCTTTGAATTTACCATTTCTTAGAGAATGTAAGTTTGAAATTGTAAAAATTGTATGTTCGTCAACTGTATACGAATGATACATATCAAATTGCATTAGCCCTACAATTTTTTGAAATTCAGGTATAAACTGACCTAAAATGTTTGCTTCGTTCATTAATCTAAGAGTTCTAGTAGAATCTTTTTCACTAGTTAAAATATCCAAGAACATTTTGTTTGCTTCTAAATTTTGTCGAACTTTTGAATTTATTAATGTCCTTAAGCTTGTTATAAGTCTGAGTGTTTTAGAATGAATGTCTATATTATTATCATGAGAAATAAAAAAAAGTTTTATTATATTGATAGGATTTTCCGTAAGTATTTCTTTTTTGTGAGAAAACAAACGACCTACCTCTATTGTAAATGGAGACACATCCACTTTTTTTTTAAAGCTTAAGAAATTTAATCTTAAGGGTTTATTAAATTCCGTCTCAATAGCGGCACAAAATATTCTTGTTAAATTTCCAACTGTTTTAGCTGCAAGAAAATACCTTTTCATAAACCTTTCTACATCTTTGTGAGTAATTGTATTCTTAAAGTTCATGCTCTTTGCAATTTCAAGTTGAGCATCCATTGCAAGCCTGTCATCTTCTCTTTTTACCCTGTAATGAAGATGGCATCTTACAGATAATAAAAATCTTTGAGCTTCAGAAAATGAAGTAGCTTCTTGTTTTGATAAAGCCCCAATATTGATTAATTTTGAAATAGTATCTACTTTATATGCAAATTTAGATATCCAGATAAGTGTATGTAGGTCTCTTAATCCACCCTTACCATCTTTAACATTAGGTTCAACCACATACCGCGAACCACCAAATTTTTTATGTCTTATATCTGATTCTTCTAATTTAGATTCCACGAAATCTAGAGTTTTAGCATTATCAATAAATACCTTAAATTCATTATTTAATAAGTTATATATTTCCTTATTACCATAAACGAAACGTTTCTCTAAAAGACTTGTACAAATAGTTAAATCTGACTTACTTTTTTCAATACAATCATTAATGGTCCTTGTTGAGTGACCAACTAAGAATCCTAGATCCCATAATATATATAAAATTAGTTGAATTACATTTTCAATCTTTTTTGCATAGTTCTTGGTCAATTTATTTGGTAATAGAAATAATATATCTAAGTCAGAATGTGGAGCTAATTCTCCCCTGCCATAACCTCCTACCGCGATTAATGAAAATTGATAATCTATATCTCCCAAAATATGGAGATATGAGTTTTTAAGTATAATTTTTAGCAAGCTGTCGATTAAAATCGCATTTAAACCAACATTAAGAGAGCCGTCAGATGTTTTTAAAAATTCGTTTTTGATCGCTTCTTTGTGAATATCCATTTGGTCTTTTAAATTTTTGAATAACAAATTTTTAAAAACTATTGTGTCCGCTTGATTAATTTTAATATCATTAATCTCATATAATTTTTTTGTTTGATTTTTGGCATAAATTATGGGTTCCATACTTTGAAGCCATGTCGAATTTTGATTTATTGTTTCTTTTACAGACACATCATTCTCATTAAAGTTATGGGAATTATTTTTATTAGATAATGAGAGTTTACTTTTGAAATTACTTTTATTCATTATGTATTTCTTAATGATTTAAGTTTATACAAAAAATCTAGCGACTGTCTTGCGCTAATGTCATCAACATTGACTTTGTCAAATTCCTCAAAAAAATCTCCATTATCTTTTGATTCAGAAGTAACCGATTCATCCATTTTAATATGAAATTTCTCATGATTTTGGGTTTGTAAATCAGACAACAATTTTGTCGCCTTTTGAGTCACAGCAGGAGGAAGACCTGCTAATTTTGCAACATGAATACCATATGATTTATCTGCTTCCCCATCTAAAATTTTATGCATAAAAATTATTGAGTTATCCCATTCTTTGACAGACATTTTATGGCAAGACAAATTTTCAAGATTTTCTTTGAGTCTGGTTAATTCATGATAATGAGTGGAAAAAAGAGTCCTGGATTTGATTTTTTCATGTAAATATTCTAATACTGACCAAGCAATCGCTAGTCCATCATATGTAGAAGTCCCACGACCAATTTCATCAAGTACAACCAATGATTTGTCAGTTGCAGTATTTAAAATGAGTGATGTTTCAATCATTTCGATCATAAAAGTAGATTGCCCTTTTGCTAAATCATCTGATGCCCCTACTCTAGAAAAAATTTTATCAAATATACCTATTTTTGCTTTTTGTGCAGGGACAAACAAACCAGCTTGTGCCATAATAACTATAAGTGCATTTTGTCTAAGATAAGTAGATTTTCCAGCCATATTAGGGCCTGTTATCAGCCATATCAGATCTTTTTGGTTCAAAATACAATCGTTAAAAATAAAAGATTTATGTGATAATCTCATTTGTTGCTCTACGACAGGATGCCTACCTCCTATAATTTCTAGGCTTTTTTCCTCTAAAATATTTGGGCAAATATAATTTCTAGTTTTTGATTGGTTAGCAACCATAAAAGAAATATCTAGTTCAGAAATTGAAAGTGCTATATTTAAAATTTCTTTACCTTTTTTTATTATCTGAGCAGCAAAATTATTAAAAATATCAAGCTCAATTTTCATTGCTTTATCAAATGAATTTAATATTTCGTTTTCTACGTTGTTTAGCTCAACAGTAGTAAATCTAGATGTTTGAGCTGTTGTTTGTCTGTGGATAAATAAATCAATATTTCTTAAAGATTTATCATGTAATGCTCTCACTTCAATATGATACCCAAGCATTCTATTATGTTTAATTTTTAATGAGCTAACAGATGTTAATTCTGAATATTTTTTTTGAAGATTGGCTAGATATTTTAATTCATTATTTCTAAAATTTCTAAGGAGATCTAACTCCTTATTATATCCTTCTTTTATAAAATTACCTTCTTTAACAATAATCGGTACATCTGATTTAAAAGCTTTTTTTATATTTGAAAATAAAATGTAATCAATTTCCATATTATTTATAATGAAGTTTAATAACGACGGTATTTGTTTGGCTTGATTGTATGAAATCAAGTTTTCATAAATTCCTTTTACAATCAAAAGACCCTTAGACATTAAAAGCAAATCTCTTGGCCCACTTCTGGATAAAGATATTCTGGATAGTGACCTTTCAAGATCTGGGATATTTTCAAAGTCTTTTTGATATTGCATTATATTTAAATCATTATTTAATATCCAGTTTGTTAAATCATATCTGTCTTGAATTTGTTCTATTTTATAAAAAGGCTCAATAACTCTCTGTTTTAACAATCGTGCACCACATGCCGTTTTTGTCTCATCTAAACAAGAAATTAAACTTCCTTCGCTATCCCCTGAAAGATTTTTAATAATCTCTAGTGATTTTTGAGTAAAGTAATCAATCTCTAAAAAATTGTTCTGAGTTTCAGTTTGAATCATTGAAAGAATTGGAATTTTTCCACATTGTGTTAATTTTAAATATGAAATCAATACCGCAGCTGATTTAATCTCTCCTTCACTAAAATTACCAATACCCTCTAACGAAACAATAGAGTAATAAGAAAGTATTTGATCCAAACATGAAGAATAATGAAATAAACTTGATGGTTGTTTTTTTAAAATTGAATGCCATTCTTGTACAATTAATTCTAAGTCAAAATCTTCAGAAATTAGTAATTCTGAAAAATTCATTCTTAACAGGAAATTAGCTAATAATTGTTTTCTATTAGATATGTTATGCTCTACTATGTTTCTAGATTTAAAACATCCTGTAGAAACGTCTACCCATGCAACAGATACTGAACCATTATCGTCAGATATGGCCCCTAAAAAATTGTTGGTTTTTCTTTCAAGAAGATTATCTTCTGTAAGAGTGCCAGGCGAAATTATTCTTACTACTTCTCTTTTAAGCGGACCTTTTTTTAAGTTTTTTCTTGCTTCTTCTGCAGTTTCTGTCTGCTCGCATACAGCAACATTGAACCCTTTTTTGATTAACTTTGGCAAATAATTATCAGCTGAATGAAATGGAACGCCACACATGGGAATATCTTTACCATTCGATTTGCCTCTTTTGGTCAAAGCAATATCTAATGCTTGAGAAGCAACAACTGCATCTTCAAAAAACAACTCATAAAAATCACCCATTCTATAAAAAAGCAAAGCATCTTTATATTGATTTTTTATACTTAAATATTGCTCCATCATTGGAGTATTTATATTATTCACAATAATAATTTCCCTTTTAAAGAAATTAAATCAACTTCATCTATAATTTTATTATTATCTATAAAAAATAATTTATTAAGACCTTTTTAAAAAAGTAAGTTATAGTCAACGACAAGCTATTTTAAGTTTTTGAGGGGAAAATGTCTACTAACAAAAAAGATGATACTGTAAAATCAAATTTAGAAAAAGAATCTTTAGAATATCACAAAAAAGGTCGGCCTGGTAAATTAGAAATAACACCAACAACACCTTTAATTAGTTCACATGATTTATCTTTAGCATACTCTCCGGGCGTAGCAACGCCTTGTCTTGAGATAGAGGAAACACCAGAAACAATTTATGATTATACTTCAAAAGGAAATATAGTTGCAGTTATTTCAAATGGAACAGCCGTACTAGGTCTTGGTAATATTGGTGCTTCAGCTTCAAAACCTGTTATGGAGGGAAAGGCTGTGTTATTTAAAAAGTTTGCTGATGTAGATGGTATTGATTTAGAAATAAATACAGAAGATACAGAAAAATTTGTTGAGACTGTTTCATTACTTGAACCAAGTTTTGGAGGAATTAATTTAGAAGATATAAAAGCTCCTGATTGTTTTATTATTGAGCAAAGATTAAGAGAAATGATGAAGATCCCAGTTTTTCATGACGACCAACACGGAACAGCAATTGTTACTGCTGCTGGGATAATAAATGCACTACATTTAACTGACAGAAAAATAAAAGATACAAAGTTTGTTTGCAATGGTGCAGGTGCAGCTTCAATAGCTTGTGTTGAGCTTTTGAAAGGTATGGGGGCGCAAAATAAAAATATAATTTTAGTGGATCGAGACGGAGTTATATACAAGGGTAGACAATCCAATATGAACCAATGGAAATCTGGGCATACTGTAGATACAAAAGCTAGAACCTTAGAAGATGCTATTAAAGATTCAGATGTTTTCTTAGGATTATCTGTTCCAGGGTCAGTAACAAAAAAGATGGTGGAAAGTATGGCTGATAAACCAATAATATTTGCTATGGCAAATCCGATACCTGAAATTATGCCAGAGGAAGTGAAAAGTATCAGGTCAGACGCTATTGTTGCTACTGGAAGATCTGATTATCCTAATCAAGTGAATAACGTACTAGGATTCCCTTATATTTTTAGAGGGGCTCTTGATGTAAGGGCAACCACAATTAATGAAGAAATGAAAATTGCTGCAGCAAATGCTATTGCTGAATTAGCTAGAAAGGATGTACCTGATGAGGTTAATGCTGCTTATCATGGAGTACAATTACATTACGGTAATGATTATATAATTCCCGCACCTTTTGATCCAAGACTTATATCATCTGTTTCATCTGCTGTGGCAAAAGCTGCAATGGATAGTGGTGTTGCCAAAAATCCTCTTAAAAGTTTAGATGCTTATAGAAGAGAATTAGAGGGCAGAACCAACCCTATAGCCTCCATTTTAGAGCCAATAAAATCTAGAATAAAAAGTAAGAAACAGAAAGTTGTTTTTGCAGAAGGTGAGGAAGAAAAGACAATACGAGCAGCTTTATCCTTTTATAACTCAGGTTTTGGAATTCCAATTTTAATTGGAAGAGAAAATAGAGTTAGAGAAACTATGGAGGTAGTAAACTTAGATGGGCTAAATGAATTAATAATTCATAATGCTAGTCTAAGTAAAAATAATAAGAAATATATAGATAGCCTATATAATCGACTACATCGACATGGCCATTTAAGGAGAGATTGCCAAAGATTAATAAACCAAGACAGAAATGTTTTTGCTGCATCTATGGTATCTGCAGGAGATGCAAATGCAATGGTAACTGGCGTGACAAGACCTTTTGGACGATGTTTTGATGATATAACGAAAGTAATTTCACCAAAAAAAGATGAAAGCTTCTTGTCAATGTCAATGATGGTTTCAAAAGAACGGACTGTTTTTATAGGTGATGTTAATATACATGATATGCCAAACGCAGAACAATTAGCAAATATTGCTACAGGTATAGCAAATACTGTAAAAAATTTAGGTTACACACCTCGCGTAGCTTTGTTGTCATTTTCTAATTTTGGAAGCTTAACTAGACCTAGTTCTAAAAACTTAAAAGAGGCAGTAAATATATTAAATACAAGAAAAGTTGATTTTGAGTTTGATGGTGAAATGACGCCAGAGGTTGCATTAGATTACGATCTAATTAGAGAAAATTACCCATTTTGTAGACTTTCTGGGCCAGCTAACGTATTAATAATGCCTAGTCTATTATCCGCAAATATTTCTTTTAAGTTATTACAAAAACTTGGTGGAGGTTCAATCTTAGGACCTCTAATGATAGGTGGAGAGAAATCATTTCAGATAGTTCAAATGGGGTCTTCAGTATCTGATATTATTAATTCTGCGTCTATTGCTACTTATAATTCATTATTTTCTAACTAAGAAATGTTTTGAGTGAAATTTTGGGCCTTGCGCCAATTGATTTAATTATATCTGAGGCTACTTTATTTCCTAATTTTCCACAATCTTTTATTGAGTAGTTATTAATTAGACCAAACAAAAAACCTGATGCAAATATATCACCGGCACCAGTCGTATCAACTGGATTATTTACTCCAATTGAAGGAACTAAATTTTCGATTTGACTTTGAAAAACAATGGAACCTTTAGCTCCTAGGGTAATTGCTCCAACTTCTATATTTTCTTTAATTTTTTTTAAACTTTCTTGTAAACTTGATTGATATAAACTTTGTATCTCTGCTTCATTAGCAAAAAGAATATCAACAAATTTATTAATTAAATCAGAAAATTCTTCTCTGTGTCTTTCTACGCAAAATGAGTCTGACAAGCTTAATGCAACCTTACAATTATTTTGTTTAGCTAATTTACAACAATAATAAATGGCTTTTTTTGCATCAGATTGATCAAACATATAGCCTTCAATGTAAATTATCTTGCTATGAATAATTAGGTCTTCATTAATACAATCTAAATTGAATTTAACACTTGCCCCTAAATATGTATTCATGCTTCTTTCTGCATCCGGAGTAACTAAAACAATACTCTTGGAGGTTTTTTCTGATGCGTGAACAATTTTATTTTCAAAAAAAACACCCGAATTATTAAGATCTTTTGAAAATAAAGTTCCAAAATCGTCCTTACCTATTTGTCCAATAAAAGAACAAATTCCTCCAAATGAACTAAAACCGACAGCTGTGTTTGCAGCACTACCACCAGAAATAATGGTTGGACTTTTTATATAGTCTAAAATTTTATCAGATAACTTTTCATCTACAAGTTGCATAGATCCCTTAGGTATTTTTAATTCTTTTAAATTTTCATCTGTAATTTTAGAGATAATATCAACTATAGCATTACCAATGAAACAGACTTGATATTTTAACTCTTTCATTATTCCCTCAAAAAAAATTTTTAATTAGACTAAATAGTAAACAATATCTATGAATATCATTTATGAAATCAAATCTAAATAAAATTGTTTTAAATTATGTTTTAATTTTCTTTCTTAGTTCATGTCATACCTTAGAACATCAAAAGACTTTTTTTAATCCAATAAAAGAATTTGAACATGACAAAACAGTTAAAATAGAAAATAACAATAAAAAAAATAAAAATCAAAAAACTGATAAGGATGAAATGGCCCCTATAAAAGCCCCAAAGCAAAAACAAAAAGTAAAAGCTATTACATTAAATAAAAAAATTAACACCCCCAAAATTAAAATGATTAATCTTAGTATTATTAAGAATTGGTCTGAACAAAAACTAATTATGAAAATGGGTCAGAGTGATTTTCTCAAACAAGAGGGTAAGTTAAAAAATTATCAATATCATTTCGCAAACTGCTTTTTAGACATTTTTTTAACAAAAAAAGAAAATGGTTATTTTGTAACTTATATTAAAACAAGATCGACAAAACTTTATGGAAAAGTTGAAACTAAAAAATGTTTGGATGAAATTAATAGTAAACTGATCAAAAAATTTTGATTTTAGCCACCGTTATTTAAAACATCCGATAAACTATATAAACCAGGGTCTGCTGTGGCTGCCCAATAAGACGCTCTTAATGCCCCATAAGCAAAAATTGACCTATCAGTAGCTTTATGTACTAATTCTATTCTTTCTCCTGAGTTGGAGAAAATTACAGAGTGTTCCCCCACAACATCACCCCCTCGTAAAACTGCAAAACCTATTTCGAATTCTTTTCTTTTTCCGACGATGCCATCTCTTGAAGTTGACTTTACACTCGACAATTCTTGACCTCTTGCTTGGGCTGCTGATTTTCCTAGCAATAATGCTGTGCCCGATGGTGCATCTACTTTATGTTTATGATGCATCTCTAGTATTTCGATATCCCATTCATTACCTAGCATTTTTGTTGAATTTGAAACTAAGCTAGATAATAGTGTTACTCCTATGGAAAAATTTGCAGAATAAACTATAGGAATTTTTTTAGACAAGATCGATAATTTTTCTTCTTGAATTTTACTTAATCCTGTAGTTCCTATTACCATAGACATGTTATTTTCATAACATTTTTTTGCGTGGAACATAGTTGCGTCTGGGACAGTGAAATCAATTAATACATCTGAATTTTTAAATAAAAATGAAGGTTCAGTTTCCAAAACTTTAGAAATTTTGCCCTTACCAACTAACGTTCCAATATCGATTCCAACCTCATCTTCATTCGGCAAACATGTTGCACTAGCTAAGTTATACTTTTCATTTTCTATTATTAAGCCAAGTAAAGTTTTGCCCATTCGACCGTTCCCACCTGGAATAGAAACAGATATTTTTTTCATATTTAGCTCTTTTTTAGGTTAACAGTATTTTATACAAATAAAACTAATTATTGTATTAATTTTTTAAATCTTGAAGTTTTTGGACTGATTTTGTCAACACCTAAATCTTTAATTTGTTTAAATAGATCTTCTTGTTTTCTTGAAATGCCAACTGGCGTTTCTACGTTTATCTGAACATACTGGTCACCTCTAGAACCACCCCTTAATCCGGGCATTCCCTTACCCTTCATTCGTAAACGAGTGCCACTTTGAGTGCCAGCACTTAAATTCATTTTAGCTTTTGAATCATCTATACATGGAACTTGTATTGAATTACCTAAAACAGCATCAATAAAAGATACAGGAACTTCAATAAAAGTATCCTTACCATCTCTTTGGAATATGGAATGATCTTTAATATCAATAAAAATGTATAAATCACCAGGTGATGAACCTCTTGCTCCTGCTTCACCTTCACCAGAAAGACGTATACGGGTTCCATTATCAACACCTGCAGGTACATTGACTGAAAGTTTTTTGTTTTTATTTACTCTACCCTGACCTTTACAAGACCTGCAAGGGTCTCCGATAATTTCACCTACGCCCGAACAAGCGGCACATGTTCTTTCAATCGTAAAAAAACCTTGTTGAGCTCTAACTTTACCATAACCACCACATTGACTACATTGTTTTGGTTGGGATCCCTTACTAGCTCCTGATCCATTACAAACTTCGCATTTTGTGGCTACCGCCAAAGAAATTTCTACTTGATCACCAGAGTATGCTTGTTCAAGTGAAATGGATAAATCGTATCTTAAATCTGATCCAGTTGATGCTGATCTTCTTTCTGAACCACCACCCATACCAAACATGTCTTCAAATATGTCAGAAAAACCACCACTACCAAAGCCAGAAAATCCTCCAGAAGCTCCTCCACTAGAACCCTGAGAAAAAGCCGCATGACCGTATTGATCATATGCAGCTTTCTTTTGGGGGTCTTTGAGAATTTCGTAAGATTCAGAAATTTCTTTAAATTTTTCTTCGGCTTTTTTATCTCCAGGATTCCTATCTGGATGATACTTCATAGCTAATTTACGATAAGAAGACTTTATTTCTCTCTCTGAAGCTGATTTAGATAAGCCCAATATATCATAATAATCACGTGCCATTTTAATACCTTAAGTATATCTGTGTATTCAAGAGGCGTCTTTTTTCTCTTCGTTATCCTTCACTTCTTCAAAATCAGCATCTACGACATCTTCTTTATTCTCGCCCAAATTATCTGTTGATTCAGAGTTTTCAGGACTTTTTTCTTCATTGGCTTTATAAGCAGCCTCTCCCATCTTCATCATTACCGCTGATAAAGCGGAGGTTTTATCTTTAATAATAGTTATATCTTCACCTTCAAGAGCGGTTTTAACTTCCGCAATTGATTGTTCTACTTCCGTTTTTGCACTAGGATCTGCTTTGTCACCTAAATCAGTCAAAGATTTTTCAGCACCGTGTATCATGGATTCAGCTTGATTTCTAGCGTCAACAACTTCTCTTTTTTCTTTATCAGCTTCTGCGTTGTCTTCAGCTTCTTTAACCATTCTCTCAATCTCGTTATCATCAAGACCACCAGAAGCTTGTATAGTTATGTTATGTGCTTTGCCAGTTGCCTTATCTTGAGCACTAACATTAACGATTCCATTTGCATCTATGTCAAATGTAACTTCTATTTGAGGAACTCCCCTTGGCGCAGGTGCAATACCTTCAAGATTAAATTCACCTAATGATTTATTATCCGAAGCCATTTCCCTTTCTCCTTGGGATACGCGGATAGTGACAGCAGCTTGATTATCTTCAGCAGTAGAAAATGTTTGAGATTTCTTTGAAGGTATAGTGGTATTTCTGTCAATTAATCTAGTGAACACTCCACCTAATGTTTCAATTCCTAATGATAACGGTGTAACATCAAGCAAAAGTACGTCCTTAACATCTCCCATTAATACTCCACCCTGAATTGCAGCTCCTGAAGCCACTACCTCATCAGGATTAACACCTCTATGAGGCTCAGTTTTAAAAAATGAAGTTACTGCTTCAATAATTTTCGGCATTCTGGTCATTCCACCTACCAAAATAACTTCGTCAATATCGCCAGCACTTACTCCAGCGTCTTTTAAAGCTGCTTTACAAGGATCAATACTTTTAGTAATTAAATCATCAACTAGACCCTCATATTGAGATCTTGTTAATTTAACATTTAAATGTTTTGGCCCACTTGCATCTGCAGTAACAAAAGGCAAATTTACGTCAGTTTGAGCTGCACTTGAAAGTTCAATTTTAGCTTTTTCTGCAGCTTCTTTCATTCTTTGTAGAGCTAATTTATCTGACCTTAAATCTATGCCGTTATCTTTTTTAAATTGTTCAGCGATGTAATCTATAATGCGTTGATCAAAATCTTCACCACCTAAAAATGTGTCTCCATTTGTAGATTTGACTTCAAATACTCCATCTCCGACTTCAAGAATTGAAACATCAAACGTACCCCCACCAAGATCATAAACCGCAATAGTTCCACTTTCTTTTTTATCAAGACCATAAGCTAAGGCTGCAGCAGTTGGTTCATTGATGATTCTTAATACTTCTAAACCAGCTATTTTTCCTGCATCCTTAGTAGCTTGTCTTTGAGCATCGTTGAAGTATGCCGGAACAGTAATAACAGCTTTATCTACTGTTTCACCAAGAAATGCTTCAGCATCCTCTTTGAGTTTTCTTAAAATAAAACTAGACACCTCAGAAGGAGCGTAATCTTGACCATTAGCTTGAACCCAAGCATCGCCATTTTTTGCCGATACTATTTTATAAGGTACTAATTCTGAAAATTTCTTTGAATATTGATCATCATGTCTTCTACCTATTAACCTTTTGATAGCAAATAGAGTGTTTTCAGGGTTTGTTACAGCTTGTCTTTTAGCTGGCTGACCAACCAATCTTTCATCATCTGTAATACCTACCATAGATGGTGTTGTTCTTGCACCTTCACTATTTTCAATAATTTTTGGTGATTTTCCGTCCATTACTGATACACATGAATTGGTAGTACCCAAATCTATACCGATAACTTTAGCCATTAACAAACTCCCTAAATTTTAATTATCATTAACAAAATTATTATTATAATAGTAAACAAAATGTATATGGGTTAAGTTGTTGAATTTACAAGATTATAAAATAATTATTTATCTGAATTCACTGTTTACTTTTTTTTTTATCATCAAATTCTTTATCTTCTAATTTCTTGGAAATGCCTACCATTGCTGGTCTAACTAATCTGTCATGTAATAAATAACCTTTTTGCGAAACTTCAACAATAATCCCAGGTTCTGTATCATTAGTAGCTACTTCAAACATAGCTTGATGTAAATTATAATCAAACTTATCTCCTAAAGGATCAATTTGTTTTAAATTATGCTTTTCAAAATTAGTAATAATTTCTTTTTCAACGATATCTAAACCTATTATCAAGTTTTTTATAGGATCGGATAAATCAGACTTATCATCAGGGACAGATTCTAAAGCTCTTTGCAAATTATCAATAGAAGAAACTAAATCTCTTACAAACGTAATATGACTATATTTTTTAGCCTGCTCAATTTCTTTAAATGTTCGTTTTCTTAAGTTTTCACTATCAGCTAATGTTCGCATTAATTGATCTTTTAAATCTAAAACTTGCTTTTCTAGATTATTGATAATAGTGTCATTATTTTCGCAAATTACATTATCATCATTTGTAATATCTTCATCTGAAACTTTATTGGTTTCGGCTTTATTTTCGTCAAGAGACTTAATTTCATTATCTATTTTCTGTTTATCTTTTTTTTCAGACAATTTAATCTCCAGATAAAATTAATATATTGGTCAAATAGTGAATCTTAATAAGGTTTGCAAGGGGTAAAAAATTATGATTAGAAATTTAGTATATTTTAAGATAATAATAAGTTGTATTTTTAATGTTAAAGAGAAAACCTATGTTTAAAAGGCCCTCTAATAGACAATTTAATGAAATGAGAGTTATAAAATTAGAATCTCAAGTTTCTCCTTATGCGGAAGGTTCGTGTATGGTAAAATATGGAAACACACATGTTTTGTGTACCGCCTCTGTCGATAACAAATTACCACCATGGTTAAGAAACTCAGGTAAAGGTTGGATTACAGCTGAATATGGCATGCTGCCTAGATCAACTCATTCTAGAATGGATAGAGAAGTTACTAAAGGAAAGCCATCAGGTCGTACACAAGAAATACAACGTCTAATCGGAAGATCATTGAGATCAATAATAGATTTGGAAAAATTAGGTGAAATTCAGATTAAAATAGATTGTGACGTAATTCAAGCAGATGGTGGAACAAGAACAGCATCTATTACTGGAGCTTGGGTTGCACTTTATGAAGCAATTAATTTTTTACTTAAGTCTGGGAAAATTGTTGAGAACCCAATATTTGACCAAGTTGGTGCAATTTCTTGTGGTATTTTGGATAATCAAGGAATAATTGATCTTGATTATCAAGAAGATTCAACTGCAGAAACAGATGGAAATTTTGTAATGACGGCTAATAATGGTATAGTAGAAATACAGACTACTGCAGAAGAAAAGCCTTTTAATAAAAAGCAATTTCTAATTCTTTTAGAATTAGCTGAAAATGGTACAAATGATATTTTTGAAATTCAAAAAAAAGCGCTTAATTTAGACTAAATATCAATGGAAAAACGTGTTTTTACAGATAATAAGTTAGTTATTGCAAGCCATAATGAAGGAAAAATAACTGAAATTAAGGATCTATTATTACCATTAAATATTGAAATTCTGTCTGTTTATGATTTTCATATAGAAGAGCCAGAGGAAAATGGGAAGACGTTTGAAGAAAACGCTTTAATTAAGTCTACTTTTGTGTCTCAAAAAACAGGGTTACCAAGCATGTCTGATGATAGTGGAATATGCTTCTATGATCTTGGTGGCGATCCGGGTATTTACTCAGCAAGATGGGCTGGTTTAAATAAAGACTTCGACTTAGCTATGTCTAAAATAAATGATGCTATTAAAAAAAAAAAAGATCCTAGCTATGAATGTCATTTTATTTGTTCTTTATCAATTTCTTGGCCTGACGGATATGATGTAACGGTATCTGGGCAGATAGAAGGCAAATTTTGTTGGCCTCCAGTAGGTGATAAAGGTTTTGGTTATGATCCTATTTTTAAACCGCTGGGATATGACATCACTTTTGGTCAGATGGATCCTCTTGTTAAACATAAAATAAGTCATAGATCCATAGCTTTTAATAAATTGATTAATTTATGCTTTCCAAGCCTGAAATGTTAATTAAAAATAAAAATAATTTGTTGAGCCTTTACATTCACTGGCCTTATTGTGAATCTAAATGTCCTTATTGTGATTTTAACTCTCACCTAAATGAAAATGTTGAAACAGAACAATGGATAAAATCTTACACTAATCAATTGTATGAGATGAAAGAAGAACTATTAAGACATAATGTAAATTTTGATAAATTAAATGCCATTTTTTTTGGGGGTGGAACACCTTCTCTTATGCCTCTAAAAATTATAGATAGAGTTTTAAAAATTTCTTTGAATTTGTTTGGATTTGCAAATGATATAGAAATTTCTCTTGAAGCTAACCCAAGCTCATATGAAAAAGAAAAATTTCATGATTTAGAAAAAATAGGCATAAACAGATTATCTATTGGAGTACAGTCATTAAATGATGTTAATTTAAAATTTCTAGGAAGACTTCATAATAGTCTAGATGCACAAATAACTGTAGAATATGCGCTCAAAAAATTCAATAATGTATCTGTTGATTTGATCTATGCTTTTCATGGACAAAAACTTACAGATTGGACTAATGAATTAAGTATATTTCTCAAGAATAATGATTTACAACATATATCACTTTACCAATTAACTATTGAAGAAGGTACAAAGTTTTTTAAAAATCATAAAAAAGGATTGTTGAATACAATTGATAATGAGTATGCCGCTGATTTCTATCAAATATCTAATGAAGTACTAAAGGAACATAAATTTATAAATTATGAGATTTCAAATCATGCTAAGAGAGGTTTTAAGTGCAAACATAATTTAAACTATTGGAAGTCAGAAAATTGGATGGGTATAGGGCCAGGCGCCTACGGAAGATTATGGTCTTCGAAATCAAATATTAATCGTATAGAATATCAAAATTACAAAAACCCGAAAACATGGCTATCAAAAAATATTAGCCAGTCAAGTTTTGAAAAAACTAATTGTTTGGATAGTCATATCTCGGATGCAGATACATTAATAATGGGACTTAGATTAAATGAAGGAATAGAGACTTTCAGGTTAAACGATAAATCTATAATTAAAAGTGATGCTTGTAAAAAACTAGTAGAGGAAAAGATGATAACTCTTAAGGATGGTGTTTTAAAAGTCAATGAAAATTACATGATAAAATTAAATAGTATCATTGATTTTTTAATTAATCCTTAAAATTATTACACCTCTCAATATTAGTTAATTTTCCTAAATTTTCTATTTGCATTACATGAATAGGTTTTTTTACATAACCTCCAGATTTAAAAGTAAAGCCTGTAATTGGACCAGAAAAATTTTTTAAACTTTTTAAAGAGTTTTTCTCTTTATTAGCGTGATTAATAGCAATAGTGCCCGCGTCATAACCTGCATTTGCAAAATAATTTACATCATCTCCCCATATTTGTTGCCAAAAAAGTTTAAAACCTTTGTCATTTTTACTTAAAATAACAGGAAACCAGGCTTTTTCTAATGAAGGTTCGTTTTTTATTTGTTTAAGATTAAATATTTCAGTACCCAAAATTTTTACATACCTTGAATCTACATTATAGTATGCTAATAGTGGGGCTATCTCTAAAATAAACTCTCTACTACCACCTATAAGAATTGAGTCAAACTTTGAGTGTTTCTTTTGGTTTTCAGTATATTTTAAAAATCGTTTTAGGATGGAAAACAATTCTGACTTGTTATTTATTTGATCATTAGTAAGAAAAATTTTATCGTATTTATTTTTTTTATAATCACTTATTAGATCTATTGATGTATCGATTAAAATTCTTCCATACAAATTATCTGGCGCTATTAAACCAAAATTTTTAAATCCACTAATCAACGCACATGATAGGACACTTTTTACTTGTTCTTCCGGAGAAAATCCCAAAGTCCAAATATTTGTTTCTCTCAGTGAAATATCATTTGAAAACGTTAATATTGGTGTAGATTTAGATTTAGCAAAAGGCTTAATTTCTAATAAAATTTCCCTCCTAAATGGTCCTATAATAAAACTTGGGTTTATACTATCAAATAATTGTCTTATGACTTTTTTGTTTATGCCTTTAGCCGTATCAAAATATATAATTTTGATTTTATTACTATCGTAATTTATAAAACTTAAATCCAAAGCCTTTCTGACTTTAATACCATAATTTGAATAAGGACCAGTAAGCGGAAGAAAAGCCAATATATTTTTGTAATGTGCACCATCTTGTTTCACATAAAAATATTTATTTTCTAGTGAAATTTCTCCACTACTTTTCAAATTCAAATTAATATTTTCTGAACTTAAATTTTGCTTCAACATTTTAAAGACTGCTGATAAGGCCTGGTTTTTTTTGGCTTCTTCTGTTAATTTAAACTCGTTCCTACCTTGAAGTAGTCTTTCATTTCTAAATTCAAAAATAACATCGTTACCTTTTTGTTTTGATATATTTTCTTTGTTTTTGATAATAACTTCACTTTTTTTTAAAATTTTGTTTTTAAGAAAATTTTTATTGTTCAAAGCTATGTTTTCTTTATTTGAAAGTTCTGTTGAAATTTTGTTTTCTACAATTAATTTCTTTTTATTATTTTGACATCCATTAATCATTAATAATATACAAAAACATGTAACAAGATTATATTTAAAATTAAAAATAAACATAAGTATATACATAATGTTTCATCATCAGAGGTAAGGTAATATATTGAAAAACTTAAGTAAAGAATATACGAAACAGTCGAGTAATTTTGAAATAAGAAATGCTAATGGCTGTTTATATATTATAGCTACTCCAATTGGAAATTATGATGACATTAGCTTAAGAGCCATTAAGCTTTTAAGTTCTGTAGATATATTATTATGTGAAGATACAAGAAAAACTAAAAAGCTACTTACTTACCTTAACATTAATCGTAGAAATATGATGTCATATAACGATAATAATGCAGCCAAAAAAAGACCTTATATATTAAAACAACTTTTTATGAATAAAACATTAGGTCTGGTTAGTGATGCTGGAACTCCTTTAATATCAGATCCTGGTTATAAACTTGTTCAAGAATGCTATTTAAATAATTTAAAAGTTACACATGCACCAGGTCCTTCATCTGTAATAAATGGATTAATATTATCTGGACTACCCACAAATCAATTTTATTTTGGTGGTTTTGTCTCTTCAAAGAAAAATACTAAAATAAAACAATTTACCTCAACTAAAAGTTATTCCATGACAGGGATATGGTTTGATACATGTTTAAGGTTAACAAATACTCTTGAAATAATGCTTAAGATTTATGGAAACAGAAAAGTTACTATTGCAAGAGAATTAACAAAACTCTATGAAAATATTATTTCTTGTGACTTAAAAAACATTTTTAATTTAATTGAAGAAAAACAACTTAATAATGTACCCTTGAAGGGAGAAATTGTCATTATAGTTGATGGCTTCAACAAACAAAATGAATTAAGCATTGAAATTTTAAGAATGAATATTAAACAGAAACTTAAAAATTTTTCTGTACGTGATACCGTTAATTTGACAATTGATGAAACTAATTTTTCAAGAAAATTAATTTACAACGAAGCTGTGAAAATTAAACAATTTATGACTGAAAAATAAAACTATGAAATTAAATTATATTTATATAAATTCACATTATTAGACAAAGGTGTTAGCCATGAAAAATTTATTGCTTGTATCAATTATTACTATTTTTTTGCAATCATGTGCCTCATTAATAGGAACTGTAGGTATGGTTTCATTAGGAGCCGCATCAAAAGAAAAAGGGATAGGTACTACATTAAATGATAATATTATTAAAACAAAAATATCAAATTTAATATTTAAATTAGATAAAAATTTTATAAAAAATACTAGAGTATTTGTTAATAACGGTTCAGTATTATTAACTGGAAAAGTTCAAAAACCAAGTGATAAAATTGAATTTACTAAATTAGTCTGGACTGTGAAAGGGGTAAATGAAGTAAATAATGAGTTACAGATAACTGATACTTCACTTATAAAAAATATTGCAAGAGATATTGCTTCCATGGGAGAAATAAGGGCAAGAATAATGTCAGATAAAGTAATTAACAGTATAAACTTTTCAATAGATGTGGTTAATGACAAAGCCTACCTAAGTGGTGTTGCAAGTAGTAAAGAGGAAATGCTTCTTGTGAAAGAGCATGCATCAAGTGCACGATTTGTGAAGGAGGTTTACAATTACATAATTTTAAATGATGATAAAAGATGAAACGAAGCCTGAAAATTGCTTTTCTTATGGACCCTTTAGAAGAACTTGACCTTAATGGTGATACTACATTTGCACTCGCACTTGAGGCTCAGCGAAGAGAACACGATATAAATTTTTTTAAGCCAGATGACCTTTTTTTTAAATCAGGACAAGTTTATGCAAATATTTGTAAATTTGAAGTGTCCTCTTTTAATCAAACTCATAATTATAAATATCATAATAAAATAATTTCACCCCTAAATAATTGTGATGTAATATTAATGAGACAAGATCCACCCTTTAATATGTCTTATATAACTGCGACACACATTTTAGAAAAGATTTCTGATTCAGTATTAATTATTAATAATCCCTATGAAGTTAGAAATGCCCCAGAGAAAATATTTGTGACAAATTTCTCCCATTTAATGCCAAAGACCCTAATAACTAGAAATACAAAAATAATTGAAGACTTTAGAGATGAATATAAGGATATTATCATTAAGCCACTATATGGAAATGGAGGACAAGGTGTTTTTCATGTTCCTCCTGAAGATGAAAATTTTCATTCCATTTTAGAAATGTTTTTTACTCAAAACAGCGAACCTCTCATGATACAAGAATATTTAAGTGATGTTAGAAATGGCGACAAAAGAATTATTTTAGTCAACGGGGAAGTTGTAGGTGCTATTAATAGAAAGCCTAAAAAAGGTGAAAGTAGGTCAAATATGCATGTTGGAGGAAAACCAGAAAAAACAACTTTGAGTAAAAGAGATAAGTATATCTGTAATGAAATTTCACAACCTTTAAAAGATAAAGGATTGTATTTTGTTGGGATAGATATTATAGGTGATTATATAACAGAAATCAATGTTACTTCCCCTACAGGTATAAGGGAAATAAAAACTCTCGACACAATTGCAATTGAAGAAATTTTTTGGGAATTTATAGAGGATAAATTAAATATTTAGTTAATCATTTTACCCAAATTCTTTCCTCCTAGCAAGTGAACATGAAAATGAGGCACATCTTGATTACCATCATCTCCTGAATTTGAAATAATACGAAAACCATTCATTGAAATTTTATATAATTTTATAACATCATTAACTAATTTCCAAAAAAATTCTATTTCTTTAGTCGAGCCATTTTCAATAAAATAGTGGAAATTTAAATAAGCTTTTTTTGGAATAATTAAAATGTGGATAGGTGATTGTGGATTAATGTCAGAAAATGCTAAAGCATAATCATTTTCAAGTACTTTATGAAAAGGAACCTCTGACCTTAGAATTTTAGCGAAAATATTGTTTTTATCATAATTTTTGTTCATTTTTTAAATTCCTACTGTTTTTTTCTTCAAACCCAGTTTTTAACTTTCGAGTTGATAATTCTTGCCAGATATCTTGGGGATTTACACCAATTGATATCCACAATACAACTAAGTGATATATTAGATCTGCAGATTCTTTTACAATTCCTAATTTATTATTTTTAATGAAATCAATTATTAATTCCGAGGACTCTTCGCCAATTTTTTTTCCTAATAGTTCAGGATTGTTTATCAAATGCGCTGTGTAAGATTTATTTTCATCTATATTTATTCTTTTTTTTAAGTTATCAAACATTTCTTCTATAAATTGATCATTCATATTAATTTTCACAATCTCTTACATGTATACCATTTTTTAACATTTCTTTCTTTACTGAAAAAATTGAGTGAATCCCAAAATGAAAAATAGAAGCTGCTAGTACTGCCGAAGCTCCAGACTTAAGTACTACATCTACCATATCCCTAGGATTGCCTGCTCCCCCAGATGCTATTATTGGAACAGATACATTTTCAGATATTATCTTAGTAAGATGAAGATTATAGCCTGTCTTCATTCCATCAGCATTCATTGAAGTTAACAAAATTTCACCCGCCCCATTTTTAACTCCCTGACTCGCCCAATTTAAAACATCTACGTTTGTTCTCTTTCTTCCTCCATGTGTTGTAACCTCATATCCACAAGGCATAACCTTATTCTCAATAGCATCAATTGCTAATACTACACATTGATTCCCAAATTTATCAGACGATTGTCTAATTATATTTGGATTGGATACAGCTGCAGTATTGACTGATACTTTATCCGCTCCACATTTTAACAATTGACTAAAATCTTCTAAATTATTAACCCCTCCTCCTACAGTAAGAGGAACAAAACAAGATTCTGCTGTTTTTGAAATTACGTCAAACATTGTTTTTCTTTTTTCGTGTGTGGCAGAAATATCTAAAAAACAAATTTCATCTGCACCTGTTTTACTATATAAATTGGCTTGTTCTACTGGATCACCGGCATCTTTTAAATCAACAAAATTAATACCTTTTACTGTTCTTCCTTCATGGACATCAAGGCAAGCAATTACTCTTGTTGATAACATTATAATCTTCCGTTTTTTATTGCTTCTAAAGCCTGAGAAAAAGTAAATTTTTTTTCGTATAGTGCTTTTCCAATTATAACACCTTCAATTCCACTTGAAAATTCATGGCTTAATGTCATAATATCATTCAAAGAAGAAACTCCTCCAGAAGCAATGACAGGATGAGGAATGTATTTTGCAAACTTAGAAGTCTGCTCAAGACTAACACCTTGTAAACTTCCATCTCTTGATATGTCAGTATAGATAACAGAACTAATTATTGATGGATTAAATTTTTTAATTAAATCAACGGCTTGAGTATTAGACTGGCGTTTCCAACCATGTGACGCAATCATACCGTCTCTAACATCTGCCGCAATTACAATTTTCTTATAATAATCTTTTTTTAAATTATTAACAAGATTTGGATTTTCATAAGCTAAAGTACCTAAAATCAATCTTTCAACGCTATTTTCTAGCCAAAAATCAATGTTTTGTTTGTTTCTAATCCCACCACCTAATTGAATCTTCACTTTATTTTGACAGGTTATCAAAAGTTTTTGTATTACAGTTTTATTAACAGTCTTTCCTTCAACCGCACCATCTAGATCTACAACATGCAACCATTTTGCACCTTGATCTATAAACCACATGGCTTGATCTATTGGATTATAGTTATAAACAATCTCCTTTTTCATATCTCCAAATAAGAGCCTAACGCATTTGCCATCTTTGATGTCTATAGCTGGATATAAATTGAAACATTCATCTATCATTTTATAATTCTTTGTAATAATAATAACCAGTAATATATTTTCCATCTATAAAAACTGATTTTGGATTAATTCCAGACTTGATAAAACCTGATTGTTCATATAGTTGTATAGCCCTATGTTGGGTTTCCCTAACTTCAAGGTTGATTACTTTAAATCCATCCTGTTTTGCCTTCAATTCTGCTTTTTGAAATACTGCCTTTGCCAACCCAAAACCTCTAGCCCAAGGAGCAAAGAAAAAGGTGCTTAATATGCAAGAATGCGATTGAGCTTCGTTGTTCTTAGCAGGTTTGATTAGTTGAACTGAGCCCGCTATAACATTATCTAGCTTACCCAAAATAAGAACTCTTTCGGGTATCAACAAAACTCCTTTCCAATAATTTTGTAATGTTTTATATGATGGTGGCAATATCCAACCAAAACCTCCACCTCCTATAATAGCTTCTTCAGTTGCGTCACAAAGTTCTTGCAAATCTACTTTGTCTAATCTTGTACAAATCTCAGCTTTTACATTGTATTTTTTAATAGGTTTTTCCATTGATTTCTATTTAATTAGATATTCCATTTTAGCCAATTTGAAATTAATTTCTGACCTGATAAACTACTTTTTTCAGGATGAAACTGAACTCCTAAATAATTTTCCTTACCAACAATTGCAGGAATTTGATGACAATAATCAGTACTAGCAATAATTTGTTTTGTTTGGTTAGTTTTCAAAAAATAAGAATGAACAAAGTAATATTGGTCTTTATTGCTTATATTCTTAAGTATTGGGTGGTTAGTATATTCTAGATTTAAACTGTTCCATCCCATGTGCGGAACTTTAAAATTTCTTCCAAGATAGTCTAAACCAACCGTATTTATTTTATTAAAGCTACCACTTAACCACCCTAAACCTGAAGTTCTTGATTTTTCCAAACTGTAATCAAACATCAGTTGCATTCCAACACAAATACCAAGAAATTTTTTCTTTTTATATAAAACTTGTTCAGATAAAACGTCAATTAATCCTACTGAACTTTGCATCCCTTTTTTACAATCAGGATAAGAACCAACACCGGGAAGAACAAAATAATCTGCATTACTAATTGTGTTTAAATTATTTGTAACTTCAATCTTACATTTCAAATTATTCTCATTAATAGAATTAAGAAAGGCATTCTCGACAGATCTAAGGTTTCCAGATCCATAATCTATTATTATTAACTTCATATTAACTATTTCCCGATAATGTACCTTTTGTTGAAGGTATATTATTGAAATTTTGTAAATCAATATTAATAGACTTTCTCATACAAATTGCTAGAGCTTTGAAACAAGATTCAATAATATGATGTGTGTTTGTACCATATAGGTTTTCAATATGAATAGTAAGACCACCTGCTTGTGAAAATGACTGAAAAAACTCCCTGAAAATCTCTGTTTCAATATTTTTAATAGATATATTCGGTAAAAAAACATTCCAAATAAGCCAAGGTCGTTCAGATATATCAAGGCAGCATCTTGTGAGGCATTCGTCCATTGGTAAATAGTTGAAACTGTAACGCTTGATACCTCTTTTATTTCCTAATGCTTCTTTAATAGCTCTTCCTAAAGCCCAACCACAATCCTCTATAGTATGATGGGCATCGACTTTTAAATCACCTAAGCATTTCAAATCGATATCTATTAAACTATGTTTTGACAATTGTTCAAGCATATGGTCGAAAAAAGGTAAACCAGTTGTAATAGAGTTAACACCTTTACCATCTAAGTAGACTTTTGCGAAAATTTTCGTTTCATTAGTATTTCTAGTAACTATAGAAGTCCTTTTATCATTTGAATTTTTCATAAATTGTCCAAAATTATATAAATCTAAATTTATCCTTATTTTTAATTCTAACTATTAAAGCGCCTTCACCACCAAACTTTTTTGGTGCTGTTTTGAAATCTATTAATAACTTTGATAATATTCTTTCATTTAACCATAACGGAACTTCTTTTCTTAAAGCACCAGTATTATTATATCCTTTTCCTGTTATGATTAAAATATTTCTTAAATTTTCTTCATAAGCGTTTAAGATATACTTTTGTAAAGTTATTTTCGCCAGTTGTAATTTATAACCATGAAGATCTATAATACCTTTTGGCTTGAACTTTCCATTTTTAGACAGACTCGACCTATGTTGCCGTTGGATTTTCTTTGATGTTATTTTTGTTGAACTATAAACCAGATTGTTCTTATTTTGAAAATTGATACTTAGGTTATTTAACCTAGCAGTATAATTTTCCCACATCCGCTTGTCATTTTCTGAAATTGAAGACATTTTTAAAAACTTTTTGTTTCAACTAAAGTCCAATTATTCTGTTGGTCATTTATTTTTTTTTCAAAAACCCACTCGTCTTTAACGAGCATTTCTTTAGTTGCATCACCGTCAATAACTTTTTCGCTTTTATCCATTAATGCTTTTATTTGTAATGTTTCAAATATAACACTAATTTTAATTGAAGACTTAGTGATAGTTGACGATGAAATTTTATGGTCTTCGAATGATTTCAAATCAATTATAAGTGTTTCATTTTCTTTGTTTCTATCGTTAATAGCCACTTTGAAACTCTTTAAAACCGATGGTTTTATATAATCTTTTACGTCGTCCAGATCGCCACTAACGAAACTTTTAAGAACCATTTCAAAAAAGGTTTTGGAACCATTTAAAAAATTCTCTGTATTGAAATCAGCATCAACTTTCTTAATTTTATCGATTTCTGAATTAGATGAGATAATTTTTTTAGATTTTAACGAAAATACATTTGAGTTTTGCTTGGTTTGTTTTTTTTCATTAAAATTGCTTTCTTCGAAGTCTGTTTTTGTACCTAATATATTTTTCAATCTAAAAATTAAAAAAATTGCTATTACTCCAAATATCAATATATCTAAATATGGAATTCCATTTTGCATGTTTGTAACACCATCGCTATTAACTGTTTAGTCTTATTACTATAATATACAAAATTAATAAAAATTAATATTTATTATTGCTGAATTAATTTATACTAATCTCAAAATAATATTTAGGGTGTTTAATGATTAAAGTAAACGAAAATAAAGAAACTAGCATAAAAATAATTAAACATTATATCAAAGATCTATCATTTGAGAATCCTCAATCTATAAATGATAATAATTCCTTAAATAATAATGATTGTAATTTATCTCAAAATCTTAGTTTTACTTATTTATCTTACAAAAACAATTTTTTTAGCGTCGTAATGAAATATAATTGCGAGGGTTCTTCTAAAAAAAATGGAAATAAACTTTTTGTTCTAGAGTTAGAATATTTTGGATTTTTTAAGATTAATGACAATCAAACTTATGATCAAGCTGATTTAACAAAAAGAGGGGGAAAATTAATTCTTCCTTTTGTTAGATCAATAATTAAAAACGTAACGGATATGGGGGGAAGTAAACCCATTTATATACAAGATGTTGATTTTGATTTAATTAAAGGTTAGTTTTCTAATTTATCCCAAATATTATTTGGAATTTTCTTTATATTCTTGTTATGTAATTCATTATCTTTTATATTTAATGGTATATTCTTTTGAATCCTTTTTTTTTTGTTCTGGTATAAGTTTTCTATATTTATGTGTGAAACATCGATATCTATATCTAATGGTTTCTCTTCGTCAATAAATTCCAATTTTGATTGTTTTCCTCCAATCAATTCTAGATAAACTTGAGCTAATAATTTAGCGTCTTTGATGGCTCCATGAATTTCACGATGTGAAATATCTAAGTTAAATTTTTTACATAAAGCGTCTAGACTCACAGATTGACCAATAAAATGTTTCTTTGCTAACAATAGTGTGTCAATTATATAGTTTTCATTTATTTCTGCTTTTTCACATTTCCTTAACTCTGAATTAATAAATCCAACATCGAAAGCAGCATTGTGTATAATAATTTTACTATCAGAGATAAAATTTATAAAATCATCTACAATGTCAATGAATTTGGGTTTGTCTTTTAAAAACTCTGAAGTAAGTCCATGTATTTTCAATGCTTGAGGTTCGGAGGCTTTTCCTGGATTTAAATATTGATGAAAAAACTTTCCCGTTTGAATATGGTTCTGTAATTCTACTATACCAATTTCAACTATTCTATCACCATTGTTAACATCTAAACCTGTTGTTTCTGTATCTAAAACTATCTCTCTCATAACTTTAGAATTTTCCTTTTAAAGCTTATTATTATTAGGTATGTAACAATTATTATGAAACTAATAAACTTTCCATAAGAAGTAGTAACCAAATATGGTCCTTTTTTTCTTTTCTTCTTTTCATCCCATTGAGCCTTTTTTATAAGGTTTAGTTTTTTTTGGGTCATATTAGGTCTTGCTAAAACTCTTTTTTTTTGTGTTTTTTCATTTGCATAGACTAAAAATACATCATCACAAACTTTATCGGTACCTGTTTCATATAATAATGGAACATCAAGCGCAACTATGGTTGATTTGTTTTTGCGTTTGATAAAAGTATTTCTTCTTTCTTCTACTTTTGGGTGTATAATAGATTCTAATATTCTTCTATAATTTTCATTACCAAAAATTTTTTTACCCAACAAGTTTTTATCTATTTTTTTGTTATTAGTTTCGGTTACAATTACATCTGGCCATAAATCATATATCTTTTTTTTTACTACATCATTATTTTCTAATATATCATTAACCTCTTTGTCTGAGTCAAAAACAGGTATTTTAAATTGCTTTAACATTTTAGCAATGGTCGATTTACCCATCCCTATAGAGCCTGTAATACCAATGATAATCATTAATGATCGATTTTACCTGTAAATAATCTGTTGATAAAAATAACTTACCAAGTATTAAGTTAATAAATAAAGATAGACTATGCGTTTATTCTTATTTTGACAACATCTGAATAATACAAAAAAACAAAATTATAAATTGTTAATAAGTTTAAATTTCTTTATATTCAAACTAGTTATATTTTAATAACTTGTGGATAGTGATTAAATAAATAAGTTATCCACAAAATTTACAGACAACTACTACTAATCTTTAATTTTATTTAAACTAGAGTAACTAATTTTGAGTGATGTACTAAGTGATTTTTTTAAAACGAAGTATTCTGGAGTACCCATTTGGTTTTTAAGACAAGCAGGCAGACATATTCCAGAATATTTTGACATAAGAAAGAAAGCAAATAATTTTATAGATTTTTGTTTAAATACAAAATTAGTTATTGAAAGTACAAAATTGCCTTTAAAATATTATAATCTAGACGCTGCCATTGTTTTTTCAGATATTTTAATGATCCCTTGGGCAATGAATAGATATATAGATTTTATCAAGGGGGTTGGTCCAAAATTACAACCAATGATACCTAATGAGACAAAAATTTTAAAAAATGTAAATATTTTTGAAAAGCTTAGACCTCTGGAAATGTCTATATCAATTTTAAGAAAGGAATTACCACAATCCACTAGTTTAATTGGTTTTGCTGGCGCTCCATGGACACTAGCGTGTTATATGATTGAGGGTCAAAGTAGTAAAGATTTTATAAATACAAGAAAAGCTCTTTGGAATTCAAACAAATGGTTTATGGAATTAATAGATACATTATCTTTCTATGTTGCTGAAAAACTTGAAATGCAAGCCAATGCAGGAGCAGACGTATTAATGATATTTGATTCTTGGTCTCATATGATACCGAGTAATTTTTTTAAGGAATATGGAATTAAACCAACAGCTAAAATTATTAATATACTGAAATCAAAAAATATTAAAAAACCAATTATTGGTTTTCCATTTAAAGCAGGATCCTCTCTGATAAATTATTCATATGAAAGTAATGTTGATTGTATAGCTTTAGACTGGACAGTTAATTTAAACTGGGCAAATAAAAACTTAAACTCATCAATCGCCATTCAAGGAAACCTTGATCCAGTCTCACTTATTCCATTTAACAGCTGTCATTTAGAAAATATTGTTCTTTCTATTTTAAATAATATGAAAGATAATAGGTTTATCTTTAGCGTTGGTCATGGATTAACCCCAGATTGCAAAATTAAAAATGTCAAAAAGGTTATTGACATTGTTAGAAACTATAAATGAAAAAATAATTGTATTATGATATAATAAAATCTCTACACCTTGTAGCTGTTATATCTTGGATGGTCGGCTTATTATATTTGCCTAGACTTTATGTATATCACAATGATAAGGAATATTTAAGTGATATAGATACTACCTTTCTCCTAATGGAATATCGCCTATTAAAATACATAATGAATCCTGCTTTAATTGCTACTTATGTGTTTGGTTTTATTTTAACTTATGAAAACGACTATTTCTTGTCTGAAAATTATTTTCTATTAAAGTTAATATTAGTTTTTATTCTTTCGTTGTTTCATATATATTTATCTATTCTTTACAAAGATTTTAAAAAAGGGTATAGATATAAAAATACTAGGTTTTATAGAATAATCAACGAAATACCTACTATATTAATGATTGCAATAATCCTACTTGTAACAGTAAGACCAGATCTGTAAAGTACTTAGCAACCCCCCTTTATGAGAATTAAATGCACTTAAAAGACTTAAAAGCCAAAAATCCTTCTGATTTATTAATCTATGCAGAGAGTTTAGATATTGAAAATGCAAGCACTTTAAGAAAACAAGATATGATGTTTGCTTGTTTGAAAAAGTTAGCCTCAAATGATATTGGAATTTATGGTGACGGTGTGTTAGAGGTTTTATCGGATGGGTTTGGTTTTTTAAGGTCTCCTGAATCTAATTATTTAGCGGGACCTGATGATATATATATATCACCAAGCCAAGTCAGAAAGTTTGGATTAAGAACTGGAGACACCGTAGAAGGTCAAATTAGAGCTCCAAAGGATGGAGAAAGATATTTTGCTTTGTTGAAAGTTGAAACTATAAATTTCGAAGCACCAGAAGCCGTGAGGCATCGGATTAACTTTGATAATTTAACACCTCTTTATCCACAACACAAAATTAATTTTGAAACAGAATTCGATCCGAATAATAAGGATATAACAACTAGGGTTGTCGAGATGGTTGCACCTATGGGAAAAGGTCAGCGTGGTCTTATTGTTGCACCTCCTCGAACGGGAAAAACAATGATGCTTCAATCAGTAGCGCAGGCAATATCAAAAAACCACCCAGAAATCTACCTAATTGTCCTATTAATTGATGAAAGACCAGAAGAAGTGACAGATATGCAAAGGTCAGTCAATGGTGAAGTTATTAGTTCTACATTTGACGAACCAGCTTCAAGACACGTTCAAGTAACAGACATGGTAATTGAAAAAGCAAAAAGATTAGTTGAACACAAACGCGATGTAGTAATCTTATTAGACTCAATCACAAGACTCGCTAGGGCTTATAATACAGTTATCCCGTCAAGTGGTAAAGTCTTAACAGGAGGAGTGGATGCTAATGCTCTTCAAAGACCTAAACGATTTTTTGGTGCTGCAAGGAACATTGAAGATGGAGGATCACTTACAATTATTGCAACAGCATTAGTTGAAACAGGTTCTAGAATGGATGAAGTAATTTTCGAGGAGTTTAAAGGAACAGGAAATAGTGAAGTTATTCTTGATAGAAAACTCTCAGACAAGAGAACTTTTCCAGCAATTGATGTAACTAAGTCTGGAACAAGGAAAGAAGAGTTGCTCGTTGAGAAAGACACCTTGTCAAGAATGTGGGTGTTAAGAAGAATATTAATGCAAATGGGACCTGTGGAAGCAATGGACTTCTTGTCTGACAAATTAAAGCAAAGTAAATCCAATGAAGACTTCTTTCGAGCAATGAACAAATAAGTAAAATGTTTCACGTGAAACATATTTGTATAAAGTTTAGATAAATTGGACACTATTTACTCATCCGCAACTAATGCACAAAAAAGTGCAATTAAAATAATAAGAATTACTGGAAAAGAAACTTCAAAAATACCAGAAATATTTTCGTTTAAACCTCCAAGACCAAGAGTGGCCTCATTAAGAAGGCTCTATGACTCAAATCAGAATATTATTGATGATGCGGTCGTAATTTTTTTCCCTGGGCCATCATCAGTTACAGGAGAGGATGTCTTTGAAATACATACGCATGGAAGTCTTATTATTGAAAAAAAAATATATGACTGCTTATCAACCAGAGCTAGCTTTAGGATTGCAAATAGGGGAGAGTTTACAAAGAGAGCGTTTTTAAATGGTAAGATAGATTTAACGCAAGCTGAAGGAATAAATGACCTAATA
The DNA here is from genome assembly GCA_000384615.1 of alpha proteobacterium SCGC AAA536-G10. Lineage (GTDB taxonomy): Bacteria > Pseudomonadota > Alphaproteobacteria > Puniceispirillales > Marisalimonadaceae > Marisalimonas. The sequence goes on from ARQU01000005.1 coordinate 92,351, forward strand.
AACGCTGAAACAGAAAACCAATTTAAATCATCTATTTCACATTATCAGGGTGAATTATATGAAAAACTAACATTATGGAGAAGAGATGTTATATTCTTGCTTTCGAAACTTGAAGCTCTCATTGATTTTTCAGATGAAGAACTTCCCCAAGAAATTAAAGCTGTATTCAAAAAGAAATTATCAAATCTAATTAAAGAAATGAAAAATTCCATTAAATCCAGCAATTATGGTGTAAGAATCAGAAACGGTTTTATTATTACTATTATAGGCAAACCAAATGTAGGTAAAAGCTCCTTAATCAATTATTTGTCAAATAAAAAAATTGCTATAGTAACAGAAGAAGCGGGAACAACAAGAGATATTTTAGAAGTATTGCTCGATTTTGACGGTTTTCCTGTTATATTAAACGATACTGCTGGGTTAAGAAAAACGAATTCAAATGTCGAAAAAATTGGAATTAATAGAGCATTAAAGAAAGCAGAGTCATCGGATATAATTTTAATTTTATCTGATTGTGGAGATTTTTCCATTCCAAAATTGAAATCTGGAGCAAAAAAAATATTAGTTCATACAAAATCCGATTTAAAAAAATACTACAATGGAGGTGGGATTAAGATTTCTGTAAAAAAAGATATAGGAATAAAAGAATTAATTAAAATTATTGTAAATCATTTAGAAATATTAACTCCAAAAGATAACGTATTATTAACTAGAAAAAGACATGTTCAAGGTATAAAAAAAGCCGTTTCTGCGTTAAAACAAATTTCAACCATAAACTTGGCTAATTATCCAGAGTTAGCAGCAGAAGATTTAAGAGTTGCTGCTACGGAAATTGGAAATATAACTAATATTATTGACGTTGAAGAGATTTTAGACGATATATTCAATAATTTCTGTATAGGAAAATGAATTTAGGTAAGATATGAAATGTTTTGATGTTATAGTTGTTGGTGGAGGTCATGCAGGCATAGAAGCGGCATCCTCTTCGGCACGAATGGGGGCTAATACAGTACTTATAACTATGGACACTAAAAAAATTGGAGAAATGTCATGTAATCCTGCAATAGGGGGGCTTGGAAAAGGTCATCTAGTGCGCGAAATAGACGCTTTGGATGGGCTTATGGGAAAAGCTATAGACCTGTCTGGAATTCAGTTTAGAATGTTAAATCGTTCAAGAGGCCCTGCTGTTCATGGTCCAAGATCTCAGGCGGATAGAAAGCTCTATAAAAGCTCTATAAAAATACTTTTAGAGTCCCAGGTGAATTTATCGATTATAGAAGGTACTATAAAAGACATAAAAGTAGAAGATGGTCAAATTAATGGTGTTATATTAGAGGATGATACATTTTATCAGTCTAAATCTGTTGTTTTGACTACTGGAACCTTTTTAGGTGGAATAATTCATATAGGTAAAGAAAGAATAGCTGCAGGCAGAATTGGTGATAAATCGTCTGATATTTTATCAAAAAAAATTAGGCAGCTTAAACTACCTATTGGGAGGCTGAAAACTGGAACCCCCCCTCGGATAAAAAAAGATACAATTAATTGGGAAAAAGTAGAAATGCAATCTGCTGATGCTGTTCCAACACCTTTTTCCTATATGAATAGTAAAATAAATGTTCGACAGATTGAATGTGGTATAACAAGAACTAATGAAATTACACATAATATAATATCTAAAAATATAAATTTATCCCCGGTTTTTTCAGGCTCAATACAGGGATCAGGTCCTAGATATTGTCCCAGTATTGAAGATAAAGTTTACAGGTTTAATGAAAAAAATTCTCACCAAATTTTCCTTGAGCCAGAAGGTTTAGACAGCCCTTTAGTTTACCCAAATGGTATTTCAACAAGCTTACCAAAAAAAGTTCAAGAAGAATTTATAAAAACAATAAATGGTCTAGAAAATGCTATAATTAAACAATATGGTTATGCAATTGAGTACGATTATATGGACCCAAGGGCTCTAAAAAGCACTTTTGAAGTAAAATCAATAAAAGGCTTGTTTTTTGCTGGTCAGATAAATGGAACTACTGGCTATGAAGAAGCAGCGGCTCAAGGTTTAATAGCAGGAATAAATGCCTCGATTTCGTTAAATAAGAACCCTAAATGGTTTTTTCTAGATAGATCAGAAGCTTATATTGGTGTGATGATTGACGATTTAATTACAAGAGGGGCACCAGAACCATATAGGATGTTTACTTCTAGAGCTGAATATAGATTGCTTCTCCGCTCTGATAATGCAGATCAACGCCTAACAGGAAAAGGAATTAAGTTTGGGGTTGTCAATCTTGAAAGAGAAAAATTTTGGCTTAAAAAAAAGGAAAATCTTGATAGAGCAAATAAAATAATGGACAGCTTAACTTCTAAACCTAGTGAATTAAAAAAATTTAACCTACCCTCTACTAGGACTGGGAAATTAAGATCACCCAAAGAAATTTTGTCTTCAGGAAGTTTTTTTATAAAGGATTTATTTAGTGTTTGGCCCAAACTTAGAGAAATACCAACAGAATTGCACGCTCAGTTAGAAACTGACTCCAGATACAATGTTTATTTGAAAAGACAATCAGAAGATATTAAAGCTTATAAAAAGGAAACTAAGATAAAAATTCCAATAAATTTTGATTTTAATCAAATTAAAGGATTGTCCAATGAAACCAAAGATATTTTGAACAATGTAAGGCCAACAACCATATCCCAAGTGTCAAAATTGCCGGGGTTCACTCCCACGGCAACATTATTACTTCTTAGGCATTTAAAAAAAGTAAATACTTTAAAAACTGTTAATGAAGATTAATTCTTATAAAGATTTTTGTTCATTTCAAAATGTTTCACGTGAAACATATGAAAAATTCATTATTTTCCATAAAACATTAATTAAATGGCAAAAATCTATTAATTTAATTAGTAGAAATAGTGTAGACAATGTTTGGGAAAGACATTTTTTAGATTCAGCACAATTATATAAAATAATAAAAGATATCAATGGAAATATTATTGATTTTGGATCAGGTGCAGGTTTCCCTGGTTTGGTTTTAGCTATGATGGGTCACAAAAATATTCATCTAGTGGAATCGGACAAAAAAAAATGTACTTTTTTGCGTGAAGTTTCCATGCTTTCCGAAACAGATGTTACAGTTCATAACAGTAGAATTGAAAATCTAGAATTTTTTGATGTTGAACTTATTACCGCCAGAGCTTTAGCCCCATTAAATAAGCTGATAGATTATGCTGAAGTTTTCGTAAATAAATCCTTAACTAACAAAAAACCTCCTAAGATGTTGTTTTTAAAAGGTAAATCCTATAGTCAAGAGATTTCAAACTTAAGTGAAAAGGAAAACTTTTCTATCAAAGAATTTAAATCAATTACAAATAAATTTGGTAAAATTTTATACATTAATAAAATAAATATGTTAAATATTAAAAATGGATAATAAGTTTAATCAAATAATTGCAGTTGCTAACCAAAAGGGAGGTGTAGGCAAAACTACTACGGTTGTCAATTTAGCTACTGCTATGGCAGCTTGTGATAAGAAAACATTAATTATTGATTCTGATCCACAAGGCAACGCTAGTACTGGATTTGGTATTAAATATAATGAGAGAGATAAAGACCTATACTCTATAATTTGTGGAAAAACAAATATAAACAAAGCTATAAAATCTACTATGATCCCAAAACTAGATATAATTCCTACATCGCCTGATTTATCTGTTCTTGAACAAGAATTAGTTGATGTACAAAACAGAGAATATAAAATTCAAAGTTCATTAAACGATATAAAAAGAAGTTATGATTATATTTTTATTGACTGTCCACCATCATTAGGGTTGCTTACCTTAAATGCATTATGTGCTGCTAGAAGTCTTATAATTCCATTACAAACAGAATACTATGCACTAGAGGGACTTTCACAGCTTATCAAAACCTTAGAATCCGTTAAAGGTAATTTTAATAAAAATATTGGATTGAAGGGTATATTATTGACTATGTATGATAAAAGAAACAAAATCTGTGAAATGGTATCAAATGATGTTAAAAATCATTTTAGTGACAAGGTTTTTAAAACTGTTATTCCCAGAAATGTAAGAATTTCTGAAGCTCCAAGTTATGGTCAACCAGTTTTAATGTATGATATATCTTGCCCCGGATCACAAGCTTATGCATCTCTCGCTGGTGAAATTATAAATCAAGAGAAAGACTAAAATGAAAAAAAATAAAACTACTAAATCAAGTGGATTAGGAAGTGGTCTATCAAGTTTACTTGGAAGTGAATTTGAAAAAAAATCAATATTATCTAACGAAAATATTAATGAAGAATATAAATTGATTCCTATAGAGTTTATAAAACCTGGACCATGGCAACCCAGAAAAAGATTTGACAAAAAAGAATTAGAATCCCTATCAAAGTCAATTAAAAATCAAGGTATTATTCAGCCTATAATTTTAAAAACGAGGAAAGATAAAGGAAAACATTATCACCTTATAGCTGGAGAAAGAAGATGGAGAGCTTGTCAGTTAGCTGGAATACATGAGATACCTTCAATTATAAGAAATGACATAGACCAAAAAAGAATTGCAGAATTATCTTTAGTTGAAAATATTCAAAGATCGGATTTAAATCCAATAGAGGAAGCTGAAGGATATCAATCTTTAATAGAAAAATATAACTATACACAAGAAAAAATCTCCAAAGTGGTAGGTAAATCTCGTTCTTACATTGCTAATATATTAAGGTTACAGTCGTTGTCAGATCTAGCCAAAGAATTTTTAATCCAAGAAAAGTTAACTGTTGGTCAAATAAGACCTCTTATTGGACATAAAAATTCTGATAATCTACTTGAATTGATAAATAAAAATAATTTAACGTCCAGACAAGTTGAAATGTTAGTTAAGAAGCAACATGACATAGTACCTTTTTCAAAAAATAAAGATCCAAACATTTTAGGATTAGAGAGGGAGATTTTAGAAATTACAGGTATTAGAGTGAAGATTAATTTTAATAATTTAAAAAAAACAGGTAAAATAACATTTGGATGTAAGAGCTTATCTGAATTTAATTATGTATTAAAAAAAATTAAGTCTTAACTTTCTTTTGAGNTAGAATAGAAGTTGATAAAATAAATTGAGATATTAGAGTTTTTTCTGGATACATACCTATTTTAGTTTTCAATTCAAGATCGATTAGTCTTTTTTGAACTAAATTAATTTTCTTAAATGACCATAATTTGCATTGAGAAAGAAAAATAGGCTTATCTTTGAAAAAAATTGGAGGTTTTAAATCGTTTATAGATTCTATAAAACCTTTTCCATTTTGGCTTGATAAAAGAATTTTCTCAATAGTTTTAAAATGTTTTCCAAACATTCTTATAAGTATAATATTATTATTTGATTTCTCATAAATCTTATCTAGGTAAAATAAAGACTTTCTTATTTCACCATTGGCGGATGAGTTAACAATTTTATTTAAATTTATATTTTCATTATTTATCATAAATTTAAAAAGTTGATCTTGGGTAATATTTTTATTTTTTACTAAAAAAAAATCCAATTTTTCTAATTCCATTTTGTTATATAAAGAGTCTGTGTTAAATGTGGAGCTAAAATTTGATATAAAATCATTTGAAAAAAAGATTTTATGTTTCATGAGTAAATTATTTACATCATTTTTGATCTTATTAATTTTTTCTTCATAACACGCAGTTAAAACACTTGTTTTTGAGTTTTCAAAATACTTTACTAGCTTATTTTGTGAACCTATATTTCCTGCTTTTATAATAAGCAAAGAGTTATGATTCTCTCTAACGACAGCATTTAAAACAATATTTTCAATATTTTTGTTAATTGATATGTGTGATAAATCTAATAAAATAAATTTCTTTTCTGTTAAAATATTAAATGTGTTTATATTATCATCTAAAATAAATGGATTTTCTTTAAATTCTGTACCACTAATTTTAGAAACGCAAAAAGGATCACTAATATTAATATTTAAAGATTCAATAGTTTTATTATAAAGCAAATCTATTAAACCTAAATTTGGTCCATATAAAAAAAACACCTTATTATTTTGGTAATTTTTTTCAATGTATTTCTCAAAATTGTTAGAATCAATTTTCAATTAATTTTCTTAAAATTATATTAATCAGTAAATAAAGTTTTTTGGCTGAGCTTTGAATCAATCTTTCTTTTATATTTTCTAAACTTTTTTCATTTGCATAGAGAGAATTAGATGAGGAACTTAATGCAGGAAAAGTGTTAATTGAGCCGGACTTGATCAACAGATTTGAATTATTATCTATTAAAGAATATTTGATAACTGCTTTAGTAGAATTAAGGACTGTTAAACCACTTACTGATAATGTTTCATTAGAAGCAAAAGAAATATCAGCTTGTAGGATATAGTCAGCTTGAGGTTTGTTTTCATTGTTGAATCTTCTTTTTAGATGTTCTTTTAGAAGGATACTATATCTATTCTTGGTTGTATCATTTGGCGTATCAATATAAATAGATCTGTCATTAATTGAGTTAATTTTAGTAATATTTTCAGATGCACAACCAAAAATACTTATGATAAGAAAAAATATGACAATTTTTTTTATGAAAGACATATGTAACACTTTTTTAAATAACAAAATTTACAATACGATTGGGAATTATAATAACTTTTTTCGGAGCTTTGTTCAAAAACTTTAAAATATTTTCCTCTTCTAAGGCTATTTTCTCCAAATTGTCTTTATCCAAGTCTTTTTGAACTTCAATCACTGCCCTCATTTTTCCGTTAATTTGAACTGGTATTTTTATTTTATTGTTTACTTCGAAAGTATTATCAACAGAAGGCCAGTTTTCTATTGCAATCATATTATTTTCATCTAAATTTTCCCATAAAGCTTCAGCGATATGAGGTACCATAGGATTAATTAGAATCAACAGCTTTTTAGTACTATGCAAAATAACACTTTTGTCGTCATTATTTAATATTTTATAAGATGAAAGAGCATTAAACAAACTTCTAATGGATGCAACAGCTATATTGAAATGAAAATTATCAATAGATTTCGTTACTTCTTTTATGGTGGTATTTAATCCTGCAAGTAATTCTTTATGTAATTGTGACAAGTTGTCAGGTAGTTTCTTGTTTGTTTCTTGAATCTCTAAGCTATTAACAAAATTCCATAACTTATTTAAAAAACGCCAAGAACCCTCTATACCTGAAATTGACCACTCCATATCCCTGTTAGGTGGAGAGTCAGAAAGCATAAAAAATCTAGCAGTATCTGCACCGTAAGTTTGAATTATTTGTTGAGGATCAACAACATTTTTTTTCGATTTACTCATTTTTTCTATTCTTCCAGCTATAACTTTTTCTTTTGTGTCTATGTGGAAGAATTTATCATTTTCTTTTGTTACTTGGTCTGGAAAAAGCCATTTTTCTTTTTCAGTTTTAAAAGTTTGATGACAAACCATACCTTGTGTCTGTAAAGAATTGAAGGGTTCTTTTAAATCAATAGTCTTTACAAATTTTAACGCTCTCATAAAAAATCTTGAATAAAGAAGATGCATTACAGCATGTTCTACACCACCTATATATTGATCAACAGGCATCCAGTATTTAAATGCTTCATTTGTAAACGCTTTAGATGGGTTTAAATCAGTAAATCTGGCAAAATACCAACTTGATTCAAAAAAAGTATCAAAGGTGTCGGTTTCTCTGAATGCGTTATCATTACATTTTGGACATTTTGTATTTTTCCAAGTTGGGTGTGACACTAGAGGGTTTCCTTTTAAATTAAAGTTTATATCCTCTGGAAGACAAATAGGAAGTTGGTTTTCAGGTACAGGTACTTCACCACAACTTTGACAAAAAACTATGGGTATAGGACAACCCCAATATCTTTGACGTGACACTCCCCAATCACGAATTCTGTATGTAATTGTCTCTTTTCCAATTCCTAACTTACGTAATTCTTGAATACTTACGCCAATAGCTTGTTGAGTATTTAAACCATCTAGAAAATCAGAATTAATGTGTAGTCCGTCTCCTGTATAAGGAAGAATATCGTCATTTTCAATCACAGATATAATTTCCAAAGAGTATTTTTTAGCAAAATCATAATCTCTTTGGTCATGAGCAGGGCAACCAAATATAGCTCCAGTTCCATAATCCATCAATACAAAATTTGCTATATAGATTTTTAGATTTACCCCTTTTTTTAGTGGATGTGAGACCGTAAGGCCAGTTTCGTAACCAAATTTATCACCCTTTTCAAGATCTACTTCCTTGTTGGATTGTTTTTCACAAAATTTTAAAAATTCTTTAGCTTTATTGTCATTTTCTGAAATTTCTAGAGATAGTTGATGTTCTGGAGAAATAGCAATAAATGTGGCCCCAAAAATAGTATCTGGCCTAGTGGTAAAAATTTTAATTATATCTTTTGAATTATTTATAGAGAAATTTAAAGTGGCGCCTCTACTTTTACCGATCCAATTTCTTTGCATAACTTTAACTCTATCAGGCCATTCATTTAAGTTATCAATTTCGTTAAGCAAGTCTTCGGCAAAATCAGAAATTTTAAGAAACCACCCTTTCATTTTCTTTTTTTCTACTTCTACGCCAGAACGCCATCCGCGTCCATCAACAACTTGTTCATTTGCCAAAACGGTTTGCTCAACTGGATCCCAATTGACGACAGTTTCTTTTTTATAAGCAATGCCTGCTTTATAAAAATCTAAAAACATTTTTTGCTCAAATTTGTAATAATCTGGGCTGCAAGTTGCAAATTCTCTTTCCCAGTCATATGATAAACCCATTTGTTTGAGTTGATTTTTCATGACTTGTATATTTGAATAAGTCCATTTAGATGGAAGTGTCTTATTTTCAATAGCAGCATTTTCTGCAGGTAATCCAAAGGCATCCCATCCCATAGGGTGTAGAACGTTAAATCCTTGCGCCCTCTTATATCGGGCAATTAGGTCACCTAATGTATAATTACGTACATGTCCCATATGAATAGAACCTGAAGGATACGGGAACATTTCTAAAACATAATATTTGGGTTTGTTATAATCAATTTTTGCTTTAAAAATGTTTAAATCATTCCATTTTTTTTGCCATTTTTTTTCAATTAAAGGAGGGTTGTATTTCATATTTTTTAATTATTTAAAGAATTAGTTCTATAATTTCGTGCTTCGTTTAAAATGTTATTCTCAATTTGAGAAGCTAATTTTGAATCATTATATGTGTCAGTCCAGACACCGCTTTTGAACCTCTGAACATGTACCTTTACACTTATTCCGTCTGATCTTAATTCACTAGTTTTGATATAGGCCATGATTTTTATTCTTTTATTTGTAATATTTTTATTAGTGTACCAGTCAGTTATTATTGTTCCACCTAGAGCATCTGTAGATATTAAAGGTGCAATTGATAAAACTTCTAAAGAGGCTCGCCATAAAAAACCATTTACGTTAACACTAATTCCATCTTTATCTTGAGGATTTAAAAGATCGCTAAGTGATATGCCTTTTTCAGAGTCTTTAGAAAAGATGCCTGGTTTTTTCACTTCACCCGTAACTGGGTTCCTTATTTCAGAGGTATTATTTGAACAACTTAGCAAAACAATGAAAGAAAACAAAAATATAAAATTTTTTAACATAAAAGTAAGCCCTTTTTTGTTTGAAGTTAATCTTTTATCAGTATTTAACAATACATCAAATAATTAATAACAAAAAGAGACAAAAAAGGCGGCTTAAGCCGCCTTTTAAAATATTTTATTAGATCAATTAGAATGATGCTTTAATAACAAGTCTTGAGTTTGTTCCAGAGTCACCAGTAGTAGTACCGTTAGCGTCAGCTGTAGTAGGAGCTTTATATTCATAATCTTCTACGATTACAACAGCAGTTAGACCTGAAGCAATTGTATATTGTACTTCAACACCAGAGGATGTATATTCTTCACCAGCGTCTAATGAATCGTCACCATCTACAGTATATGCACCAATGATCATTCCATTGCCCATATTATAAGAAAGTGCTGCACCCATCATTTCTTGATTTTCGTCAGCGGCTTCCTCAGTAGCTTGAGACATTGCAAAACTTAAAGGCCCATTAACAATCTTAATACCTAAGTTTTGTGAATCTTTGTCAGTACCACCTGATACCTCAGTAGTAGCGGATGCTCCACCAATAGTAACTGAACTGCCAGCTGCATCAGTTGTATATCTAAAACCGTAAGCAGTAGAGTCTGTACCAGTATTTGTACCTGAATCAGCAAAAGAAACACCTGCTGTTAAACCACCCATTGCTGGTAAGTGATATGCTACTTTATCAGCATTACCTGACATACCATCAATGTCTGAGTTAGTAGCAATTGTAGCAGAAGTAGCAGTAGTACCAGTTTCTTCAGCTATAAGATCTACAGCAGCAAGACCGTAGTTGTCACCAACGCCGTCATCTTGACCTAGCATAATTTTACCAAATCCACCACTAATGGTTAGAAAACTTTCGTCGATTGCAGTGTCGCCACCATCAGACATTAATTGCACTTCGTGAGCAATAGTTAAACCTGAATCAGTTTTGTTTGAAAATTTAAAAGTTACTTCACCGTCAGTATCAAATGTTGTGCCATCTAATGCAGCTGCATTTGAACTTCTTGAGTTATAACGGAACTCGTGAGCTCCTGAAATTGAAATGTCTGCTAAGGCAGCATTTGCAGTAAGTGTAGCAGCAGCTGCAAGAGCAGTTGTGCCTAAAAGTAATTTACGCATTGCGTATCCCCTTTATATTGAGCTTTCTTATATAAGAAAACAGTTAATTACATTTCCACCACAGAAATGTTTATTGATGATTAATAGATATCAGTAAAAAAAACCAGAATTAATGACAAAAATATCACTTATTCTATTTTGCTGTTGCATTTATATCACATTTAATAAATTTAAAGTTATGTTAATTATTGTTAGTATAACTATTTTGGAGGAAACAAAATTGGAAAGTATTGAAGATAAAAGAAAAATTATATTGGAAGATATTCGAAAAGCTCATAGTGAAAGCAACTTTTCGTCAATGACCTATCCAAAATTAGTTGCGGTTTCAAAAAAACAACAAGAAAATAAAATAGATTTGGCTATTAAGTTTGGTCAAAAAATTTTTGGCGAAAATAGAGTACAGGAGGCTCAGCAAAGGTGGCAAAAAAAATTAGAAATATATAAAGATTTAGAATTAAGATTAATCGGTCCACTTCAAACGAATAAAGTAAAGCAAGCATTAAGTCTGTTTGATATAATTGAGACAATTGACAGGGAAAAATTAGCAAAAGAAATCTCTAATAATATAAATAACTTATCAAAAACAAAAAGTTTTTATATTCAAGTTAATACTGGTTCTGAAACCCAAAAAAGTGGCTTGATACCCTCAGAAGTTGAATCTTTTATTGAATATTGCAAAATAGATTTAAAACTGCCAATTGTTGGTTTAATGTGTATTCCACCTCAATATGAAGAGACTTCAATGCATTTTGCACTTTTAAAAAAGATTGCGGACAAGAATAACTTGCTTGAATTATCAATGGGAATGAGCAATGACTTTAAAGAAGCTATAAAATTTGGGGCTACATCAGTTCGAATAGGTTCTTTATTCTTTGGAGCAAGAGAACCTTAATTATAAAATATGTCCTGATTTTTTTGACTTGGTTTCAAGATATCTTTTATTATATTTATTAGGATTAATTCTAATTGGTATTCGTTGGGTCACGTTTATACCCAATTTTATCAAGTGTTCAATTTTTTTGGGATTATTAGTAATTAACTTAACTTTATCAATTTTCAATTGCGAAAGTATTTCTTTAGCTGGATAATACAATCTTTCATCGTCATTGAATCCTAAATCTTTATTTGCTTCCACAGTATCCATTCCAGTTTCTTGTAAAGAATAAGCTCTAAGTTTGTTCAACAAACCAATATCACGACCTTCTTGCGCTAGGTAAATCAATACACCTTGATCTGCTTTAGCCATAATTTTAATAGATTGCTTTAATTGCTGGCCGCAGTCACATTTTAGGCTGTCTAAAATGTCACCGGTGATACATTGACTATGAATTCTTACTAATGTTTCTTTTTTAAAACCTTTATTATTTTGTCTAGTTTTTCCAAAAACTAGACAAAAATGTTCGTCTCCACCGTCTGAAGGTCTAAAAATAATAACCTCACAATTATCAGTTTCAGCAATTGGTACTTTAGTTCTTACAGCTATGACTAAACTTTTTGCGTTATTTTTTTCATAGGATTTTATATCATTTACATCAACATGAATAAAATTATTTTCAAACGCCCATTCATTTATTTTTTCAGGTGCAACATTTGATATGATTGACATTAAACCAGCAGGGAGAAGTCTGGATTGTCTTAAAATTAGTAAACAATAATTTACAATACTTATATTACTTTCTGCTACAACACCGTTAATAATTGGAGTTTTATGTCCTGTTAGTGGCATACATAATGATAAAATGTCGTTTTTAGTCCATTTTTTTCCAATTAAAATTGAACATGGTTGTTTCGCAATTTCTATACCTATTGCATTACTACGGTTATTAGACAAAATAATATTAGGCCTAGACATTGCATGGTTAGATAAGATTTTTACAGTCTCATTATCAATTAATTCTGCTGCGGTTAAAAGTACTGAAGTTCCAAGATTAGGATCTGAAATTACTACTTTACCACCTCTTCTAAGTTCTGATATTGCTCTTTCTAATTTTAGTGTTAAAGTTGTATTATTCATGTTCATATGTTTTTAAAATTTTGTCATCACAATTTTTCAATGGACCATTAAAATGGATAAAAATATTACTATATTAATATATGAAAAAGAGAAACATTTAAACTCAATTTTACATCAACAAATATTAGATACAAACGATTTTGAACTCTATTCAGTAAGTGAATATAAGAATTTGCTAGAATTGGTAAATAAAAAAAGAATTGATGTTTGTATTTTAAATTTTGAAGATATGAATAATATATATACAAAATTTTTTGATAATATTTTAACCAAAAATCCTTATCTAGATATAATTGGTTATTGTGACAAATCATTTAATAATAGCACTATAAATAATCTTAACATTACTTTACTTGAAAAACCCTTTAGGTTCAGAACTTTACTTGAAAAATTAGAGTATATAAAACTTACTAAAATTAGAAGAAATAAAATAATTTTAATAAAACATATAGAATTTTTTCCTTATAAAAAGATATTATTCAATTCAAAAACAAAAATAACGATACATTTGACAGAAAAAGAAAATTATCTTTTAAATTATCTATTTAATAAAAAGAATGAACAGTTAACAAAAAATGACATATTAACTAATATTTGGGGTATAGCAGAAGGAATTAACACCCATACTCTAGAAACGCATGTGTATAGGTTAAAACAGAAGTTATTTAAACTAGATCCACAGTTATGTTTTTCGTTAACAAATCAAAAAGGTTTATATACGTTTCAATTTAATAAAATATCTTAAATAAAAAAATTAATCAAAATATATGAATTTTGTATTAATAATTTACAAAGTTTCTCATGAGAAATCGAAATATCTAGATTAGAAGTATAATTTAAAAGGATATGACTGACCCACAACTCTTTTAAGTTATAGTACACTCAAGCTCTTATACAAAGTGAGAAACGAACTAATTAATTATCATAAGTACAATGAAAACAGAGGTGGAGAAAGTTCCAGACAATATGGTTTTGATTTGTTCACCATGCAATTTATCTAAAACTGTAGATAGTTTAGGGAGTTTTGCAAAAAAAATCACTTAAATGATCATAAAATCATTACTAGATTGGAAGTAATGGGCAAACATATATAAAATCTAGATTTTCTTGTGGGATACTATAAAATAAGATTAATATAAACTAATTATATTTGTAAAAATATTTTAAAAATCAGAGCGTTACATATATGGCTGGGGCGGTAGGATTCGAACCTACGGTACACGAGATCAAAACCCGATGCCTTACCACTTGGCTACACCCCAATTGCTTTATTGCATTACATTATTTAAAATTTTTTTTCAAGCATTTTAGAAAAAGTAACTCTGTTCATATTATAATCTTTTTTTTGCCCATACCAAAGAAAGTATTTATTATTAAAAAATTCCAAAATATTTAAAATAGTTTTGATGTCTCTAAAAATGCCAAAACATGTTGAACCACTTCCAGACATTCCATATGCAACTATATTAGGAATTGTTTTTAAAATTGACAAAACTTCCTGAATTTCGGGAGACAATTTAATAGCAGATGAAAGTAGGGAATTATGTAAAATTAAATTTTCAAAGATTACTTTTTTATCGAATGTTTTTTTATTCGAAAAACAATCAAAATGGGAAAAAACTTCTTTTGTAGATAATTCAATATTGGGGTTAACCAATAAATAGTAGTAGTTGTCAGAGAGAATATTTCTTTTAACTTTATTTCCATAGCCACTTATTTTTAAACTTTTACTTACCAAACAAGCCGGCACGTCTGATCCAAGTTTATTTGCAATTTCAAATAAAGTTGATATTGAAATTTTTTTTGATTTTCTCTCTTTATTAAATAGTTTTCTCAATAATATTAAAGTAGCAGCGGCATCAGCTGAACCTCCGCCCAGTCCTGCACCAATTGGAATATTTTTACATAAGCAAATTTGAAATTTTTTATCCCAACCCGTTAGATACCTAAAGCTATACAAAGACTCTAATACTAAGTTGTGCTTAGAATCGACTAGTAATGACTTACTAGTAGTTGTTTGCATAAAATTATCATTTTCACTAAACTTAAAGTGAATTCTATCTGCCAATTCTAAAAAACATACGTCACTATCTAATAAATGCAAGCCATTATTTGCTTTACCCTTAACAAATAGATTTAGATTAAGTTTAGCTGGGGCAGTTATTGAATAATATTTATTCATATTTTCTGACTTTTTCTTGAATAATTTTAATTAGACGTCTACTTCTTTCATACTTTATAGCCTTTTTCCATTCAAATATTGCCTCTCTTTTCCTGCCTAACATTAGATAGCAATCGCCTAGATGGTCCAAAACCTCTGAGCTTTTGGGTAATATTGAAATTGACTTTTCGAGATAAAAACTTGCTTTCTTATAGTTCTTTCTTTTGAACTCTGTCCAACCAATTGTATCAAGAAAATAACCATTATTGGGATCTAAATCTAAAGCTTTTTTTATTAAATTAAGAGCAAGGTCTAAATCTTGATTTTTTAAAGCCAATTTATAAGAGACATAATTCAAAGTATATGTATTTTTAGGGTTCTTTTTTAGTAATTTAAAAAATAAAATTTTAGCCTCATGCCATTTACCAATTTTATCTAAATTTGAGGCGTATAAAAAAAGTATTTTCTCACTTTCTCCATAAATATTTATGATTTTTTGATATACTTTTATAGATTTATAATATTGTTTCTTTGACTTGTAATAATTGGCTAATCTGTATAAAATATGTTTGTTTTTTGGCCATCTTTTCTTATATTTAAATAATAAATCCTTATAATTATTTTCAATGTCCAAGGATTTAATT
Organism: alpha proteobacterium SCGC AAA536-G10; assembly: GCA_000384615.1. Lineage (GTDB taxonomy): Bacteria > Pseudomonadota > Alphaproteobacteria > Puniceispirillales > Marisalimonadaceae > Marisalimonas. The sequence continues at coordinate 107,938 of ARQU01000005.1, forward strand.
ATTGACAACTTTTTTAGATTACTAGGTAGAAAAAAAAATGAGTTTGAAGTAATAGTTTCGAGCTTTTCTAAAGCTATTTTATTTGTTTTTTCTAAATTGTATAATTCGGCTAAAGAATATTTCGCATTATCAAGGTTTGGACAAAGATAAAGGCTCATTTCCAGTAAAATTTTCCGATATGAGTTTGAATTTTCATTTTCTCTGTTATTTAAAATTGAATTATCATGTATTTTAGATGCCAAAATTGTGTTCAAGGTTGGTAGTTTATAAAAAATATTATTATGAAAAGAAAAGTTTTTTATTATATATTTCTTATCAAATTTATCAGACAACTTTGCTCTAATAATATCTCTAAATCTTTCAAAATCCTTTAATCTGAAAAAGAACCCAGCCAATAATAAAAGATCATTACTATTTAAATTTTCTGTTTCATAAATTTTGACAGCTATTTTTTTTAGGCTTTCAGGTCTATGAAAATTTTCTAATATGAGAAGTTCATGTAAAGATCTTCTTTTATTGTTACTAATTAAGTTTGAGTCTATTTTATTCTGTTCTGCTAAAATCCATAACTTTATCAAAGGAGTTAAATTATTAAAACTTGATGTAAGATTATTCTGTTCTAAAACATCAAAATTTTGATTAAATTTATTTTTTTTAATATTTAATATATATCTAGGTAAATAATATAAATTATTTTTTTTAGAATCAGGTGCAAGTAAAACTGATATTTCGTTTGCCAATTCAAAATTTCCACTAACCAAGTTAGAAAAAAACTTTAGTTCTAAAAGTTTTAAGTCTTCAATTTTCTTATTCAGAATTTTACTTGCTGTGTAAGCGTCTCCCTTAGAAATGTAGTAGTTAGCTGTAAGGTAAGTGGCGCTTTCTGAAGAAATTCTTTTCCCAAAATTATTTTGATTAATTTTCAGATTTTTTGAAGTAACATTACAACCCGTTGCATTTAATGCTAGAAGAAAAAAGAAAATGATCTTAATCATAAAATTTACCATAATATAAATAATAACTTTATCATGAAATCGATACACTTTAATCTATTTATTAAAAAATTATATAATTGCCATGGAAGACTAGTAATTGAAAAAATTTATAAAATTAGATCAAAAAAATATCCTCAATATACTTAAATTATATAAAGATTTTGGAGTTGATATACAAATTAATCAATTTCAAAATGAACTCAAGCAAGTATCATGTGAGAAAGTCACAAACAACACAAAAAAAAAATTAGATAATTTTTATATAAGTAAGAAAAAGAAATCTTATGATAATTTAATTAATGCAAAGAATATTGATGAGTTAGAAAATTTATTCGAAAATTTTAATGGTTGTAATTTAAAAAAGACAGCAACAAATTTTGTTAAATTTCAAGGAAATAAAAATTCACAATTATTATTTGTTGATGGAACTCCTGATACTGAAGAAGATAAAAGTGGTAAATCGTTTGTTTCTTCCAAAGGGAATTTATTTGAAAAAATGCTTAATGCAATACATTTAAAATATGAGGATATATTTATAGTAAATTCAATCCCTTGGCGGCCACCAGGCAACAGATACCCAACAGAAGAAGAAATTAAAATTTGTAGACCCTTTATTTTTAATTTGATAATGTTATTAAAACCATCAATAATTGTTTGTCTAGGAGAAGTTCCAACAAATCAGATACTGGATTTAAATCAGAGTATTATTAAAACAAGAGGTGAATGGCATTCGTTAAAATCTAATTCGAATAGTCATTTTGATCCAGAATATACCCCTTATATACTTCCAACTCTTAATATATCATATTTATTAAATAGACCTGATATGAAAAGAAAAGCTTGGGATGATATGAAAATGTTAAGGGATAAAATTAGGGAAATTTAAAGATTTATGAATATATTAAAAAAAATAATATGTCTTTTAATTGCTATTTCATTAAAAATAATTCTATCCAGTGGTTTTGCATTTGCAGAAATTCCAAGTTACAAAAATATTCTATCATTGGAAGACGTTCAAACTTATAAGCAAATTTTTAACATACAAAAAAAATCTATTAAAAGCAAGAATTCTAAAGAATGGATAAAAGTAGATGGTTTAATCAAAAAATTAAAAAATAAAGTCTTATTGGGTAATATATATGCTGAAAGATATCTACATCCTACTGGATGGAGAAGTTCATACAGAGATCTAAGACTTTGGCTAGAAAAATATAGTGATCATCCTGATGCTACTAGAATTACAAGAATAGCCCTTAAAAGAAAGCCAAAAAACTATAAAAATCCAAAAAAACCAACAACGGGTTTTCTAGATGGTTATGGTACATATAGAACTAATCCTCTTAAGCCAAGATTTCCATTAGATAATAAGAAATATAAAAAATATTCTTATCAAACATCAATTAAATTAAGACGAGCTATTAATAAAAAACATACACAATATGCTGAAAATTTATTAAGTAGCAAAAAAGTTAAAAATTATTTAACTAATAATGAATTGTCTCAACTTAGAGCTGAATTGTCTCATGCCTTATTTATATTCTATAAAGATTATAAAGCCATTAGACAAGCCAGACTGTCAATGAGTTTGTCTAAAGTTCCTAACCCTTTGGCTTTATGGGCTGGTGGTTTAGCTTCCTGGAGAAATAAAAATATAGAAACCTCTAAATATTTCTTTAACAAATTGGCAGAAATTGCAGGACCTGATGGAATTGCAGCAGCAGGTGGTTATTGGTCAGCACGTATTTCCTTTTTTTTAGGAAATCCCCGAAAAGCTAATTATTTTCTGACTAAAGCAGCAACAAGAGAGCGTACATTTTATGGTTCATTAGCTATGGCTTCATTAGGATATAAGTACACTCCAAAATTTGAATTACCTAAATATGATATAAATTTATTAAAAAAAATTACAAAACATAGAGGTGGAGTAAGGGCTTTAGCCCTTTTAGAGGTAAAGGAGCATCATAAAGCTGCCAGAGAGTTTAGAAAAATTATTCCTAAATTCGATGTAAAGGATTATCCTCAGTTACTATCATTTATATCTAAAAATAACATGCCAGGTTTAACATTTAGATTAGCGGCAATTTTAAGAAATGATTATGGTCAAATCCATTTAGGTGGTTTATATCCTATACCTTCTTGGAAAATGGATACATCTGATTTAAAGGATAGAGCACTTATTTATGCAATAGCAAGACAAGAATCAGGCTTTAACCCAAGAGCAAAAAGCTCCTCAAAGGCTATGGGTATTTTGCAAATAATACCTTCAACTGCCGCTTTTATAATGAAAAATAGAGAATATAGACTTAGAAGAAGTAAAAACCATTTACTTTATAATCCGCTTCACAACATACTTATCGGTTCTAAATACATGAGATTTCTTTTAAATTTACCTACAGTTAACCAAGATTTGATGTGGATGCTAGCAAGTTATAACGCTGGTCCTGGAAATTTTAAAAAATGGACAAAAGATAAAAAATATAAATATAAAGATACGCTATTAATGTTAGAAAGTTTACCTGCCAGAGAAACAAGAAATTATATAAAGTTGGTATTAACAAATTTATGGATTTATAAAATAAGATTGAATCAAGATAATGATATTCTTAATAGTATGGCGTCAGGAAAACCCATAGATTTTAAGGTTTTTTTTAGAGAAAAAATAGGAAGTTAAGCTTATGTCAACTAACATTAATTTCATCCCTATAAACATAGCTATTGTAACTATATCTGATACTAGAATTTTAGATAACGACAAATCTGGTGATGTTTTAGAAGAAAGAGTTCTTAAATCTAACCATAAAATTATTTCTAGAGACATAGTAAAAGATAGTTTTGATGAAATTTATAAATTATTTTCAAATTTAATAAATAATGAAAAGATAGATGCGATAATTTCAACAGGAGGAACTGGTCTTACTGGAAGAGATATAACACCAGAAGTAATGCAAACATTATTTGAGAAAACAATAGATGGTTTTGGAGAGATGTTTCGATGGTTATCCTATAGCAAAATTGGGACATCGTCTTTGCAATCACGAGCACTAGCCGGTGTTTCAAATGGAACGTACGTTTTTTGTTTACCTGGTTCCCCATCTGCCTGTCGTGATGGATGGGACCAGATTTTAATTCATCAATTAGATATAAGACATAAACCATGCAATTTTGTAGAAATAATGCCAAGGCTTCAAGAACATAAATTGTCTCGTAAAAAGAATTAATGGCAAATTTTGATTTAGAAAGAAAATTATCAAGTAATAACATTATAATGATTGGAGTAGATGAAGCAGGAAGAGGTTCTTGGGCAGGACCATTAGTAGCAACAGCATCTTGGATTGATTTTAAAGATTATAAATCCTTACATAAAGAAATAAATGATAGTAAAGTGTTAACAACAAATAAGCGTAAAGAAATTATATTATCATTAAATAATTCAGTAAAATATTGTAGTTCAATTTCTTCCGAAAGAGAAATTGATTTTTACGGACTCACATTTGCAAATACATTGGCTATGAAAAGATCAATATTTAGTATTCTTGAAATATTAAATAATTATATATCTAACAAAAATTATAAATTTAAAATTTTCATTGATGGGAAATACAAACCAAATTTTTTAGATTTTGACAGATTGTTAAAAATTAAAAAGTTGGATTTAATTTCTAATGATATAATCCCGCTTATTAAAGGTGACAGAAAGTCTAAAACTATAGCCCTGTCTAGTATCATAGCGAAAGAGACCAGGGATAATATAATGAGACAATACTCAATAAAATATCCTAATTACTATTTTGAAAAACACTTTGGTTATGGGACAGCAAAGCATAAGGAAGCTATTCTAAAAAACGGAATTTTAGGATTTCATAGAAAGTCGTTTAAACCAATTTATACTACATATAGTTAACAAAAATTGTAAATATACACATATTGTGTAAAACAATATTTTTTAACTAAGTCATTGACTTTAATACATATATATCATTTTATCCACAATATATTAATAACTTATTAAGGTTAGATTTAAATAATGTCTATCGAGAAATTTGTAAGTAGAGTTTTGGTTGGTGATTGTATTGAGCAAATGAATAAATTGCCTGAAGTAAGTGTTGATTTAATTTTTGCCGATCCACCTTATAATCTTCAATTAAATGGAGATTTATCTAGGCCAGACCAAACTAAGGTAGATGGTGTTAATGAAAGTTGGGACAAATTTTCATCTATATCTGAGTACGATCTTTACACAAAACAATGGTTGATAGCTGCAAGAAGAATTTTAAAACCAAATGGCACAATATGGGTAATTGGTTCTTATCACAATATTTTTAGGTTAGGTTACATTCTACAAGATTTAAATTTTTGGATGCTAAATGACATTATCTGGAGAAAAGTTAATCCAATGCCAAATTTTCGGGGTAGAAGATTTACCAATGCTCATGAAACTCTAATCTGGGCTTCAAAGACTTCGTCATCTAAATATACTTTTAACTACGAAGCAATGAAATCCTTAAATGGTGATCTTCAGATGCGATCTGATTGGTTAATACCAATATGTACTGGTGACGAAAGACTAAAAGATAGAGATGGGAAAAAAGTCCATCCAACCCAAAAACCAGAAAACCTTTTAACTAGAGTTATTATGTCTAGCAGTAATATTGGAGACATTGTCTTAGACCCTTTTTTTGGAACAGGTACTACAGGTGCTGTTGCAAAAAAACTTGGTAGGAATTTCATAGGAATTGAACAAAATGCCAATTATGCAATAGAAGCTCAAAAAAGAATTAATTCTATTAATGAAATTGTTTCAAAAGAACTTATTCAAACACCTAGAAAAACTGCCGAACCTAGAATTCCATTTGGTCATTTATTAGAACAAGGCTTAATAAGTCCAGGAGAACTATTACAAGATTCTAGAAACAGATGGTCTGCAAAAATCAGAGCTGATGGCAGTTTAATTTCAAAAGACGCAAAAGGATCAATTCATTCCGTTGGTGCTCATTTACAAGGTCTTCAAGCTTGTAATGGTTGGACTTTTTGGCATATAAAGAGATCTGGTAAATTAATTCCTATAGATAGTTTAAGACATGCCGCCAGAGCAGTTAATCAAGCATAGATTTTAATTCTAATCTTCTTTTATGAAGTATCGGTTCAGTATAGCCAGAAGGACTAACTGTGCCTTCTATAATTAAATCAAGAGACGCTTTAAAGGCTAAAGAATTTTCAAAATCTTTAGACATAGGTATATAGTTTATGTCATTTTTATTTTGATCATCAACAATTTTAGCCATTTTCTTCAATGTCTCTACTAGTTGATCTTTAGTAAATATCCCGTGTCTCATCCAATTTGCTAGATGTTGACTTGATATACGGCAAGTTGCCCTATCCTCCATCAAGCCAATATTATTTATGTCTGGAACTTTTGAACAACCCACTCCTTGATCAATCCACCTAACAACATATCCAAGGATTCCTTGGGCATTATTGTCCATTTCTTTTTGTATTTCTTCTTGAGACCAATTATGACCCTTTGTAACAGGCACATCAAGAATATCGATTAGATAATCATTCTTATCATTGGATTTTTGCTTTTGAACATTAAAAACATCAACTTCATGATAATGTAGCGCATGAAGAGTTGCTGCTGTAGGGCTTGGTACCCATGCAGTGTTAGCACCACTTTTAGGATGATTAATTTTCTGTTTTAACATTTCGTTCATTAAGTCTGGCATCGCCCACATTCCCTTTCCAATTTGTGCTTTTCCAGATAATCCACATTCAAGTCCAATTTTAACATTATTATTTTCATACGCTGAAATCCATTTTGCGTTCTTGATATCCCCTTTTGGAATTATTGGGCCTGCCTCCATTGCTGTATGTATTTCGTCACCAGTTCTATCTAAAAATCCAGTATTTATAAAAACGGTTCTTTCTTTCGCTGCTCTAATACACTCCTTTAAATTAACTGTTGTTCTCCTTTCTTCGTCCATAATTCCAATTTTTAGAGTATATTTTTCTAACTGTAGAGCTTCTTCTACAGCAGAAAAAATATCACATGCAAATTGGACTTCTTCTGGTCCATGCATCTTTGGTTTAACTATGTAAACAGAGCCTGTTCTAGAATTCATCTTATTATTCTTAATATCATGAATAGCTATCATTGAAGTAATCATGGCATCCATTATGCCTTCAGGTATTTCTTCTCCATTGCTCATTAGAATCGCAGGGTTAGTCATTAAATGACCAACATTTCTAATTAACATAACTGAACGACCAGGTAATTTATATTCGCCATTACTAGTCAAATAAATTTTGTCTGGATTAAGCTTTCTTGTAAGCGTTTTACCATTTTTTTCAAATGTGTCTTCAAGATTACCTTTCATTAATCCCAGCCAATTTTTATAAGCCAATACTTTGTCATCTGCGTCAACAGTTGCAACAGAATCTTCACAATCTTGAATTGTTGTTAGTGCAGACTCTATTATAATATCGTCAATACCAGCATTATCTGCGGAACCAATATTACCATTTTTATTTATTAAAATTTCTACATGCAAATTATTATTCTTTAGAAGAATACAAGAAGGATTGTCTTCACTGCCCTGATATCCAACATACTGATTTGTATCACTTAATTGGGTATTGGTATTATCGTTCGACTTAATTATAAGGTTACCGTTTTCAATTTTATAGGTTTTAACGTCTTTATGAGAACTATTCTCTAATTTAAAATTTTTATCTAAGAAATCTCTACCAAAATCTACTACTTTTTTTCCTCTTGAAGGATTATAAGAGCTTGTTTTTTGCGCACCCCCTTCTTCTGAAATAGTATCAGTTCCGTAAAGTGCATCGTATAAACTCCCCCATCTAGCATTTGCGGCATTCAGAGCGTATCTTGCGTTTGTAACAGGAACAACTAACTGGGGTCCTGCCTTAAGAGCCAGTTCAGGATCAACATTTTGAGTCTCAATTGTAAAATTATTTCCAATAGGAACTATGTAGTTAATTTTCCTCAAAAAATTAATATACTGATCTCGGTTAATTGTTTTACCAGTATTTTCAAGATAAAATGAATCGATTTGATTCTTCATTTTACTTCTAGTTTCAAGTAATTTTTGGTTCAAGGGAGCAAATTGGTTTAAAATTAATTCTAGCTTATTCCAAAATCTTTCAGCACTTACATTTGTGTTTGGCAGAGCCTCATTTTCAATAAAATTAACGAGATTTTCTGATATTTGTAAGTTACTTCTATTCAATCTTTTAGTCATAATTATCCTTAATTTTTACAGTGATTAATTTATAATAACATTTTCTAATTAAATTCTAAAGTTAATCCTTCTATCTTCAGACGCTTTTGAACTTCTAAAAATAATTCTTTTTTATCTTCAACAGATTTTCCTTCAAACCTTATAATTAATGCCTCTTCAGTATTACTAGCTCGAATTAGCCACCAACCAAAATTATTTTTAGCTCTTACACCGTCAATGTTAGTTATATTTTCTGGGCTATAATCTTCCAAAGCATTTCTAGAAATATTATCTATTATCGTAAATTTGATTTTATCTGAGCAATGTAATTTTATCTCTGGGGAAACAAATGTCTTGGGCAAAGAAGATATAAATTTTTCTAAATTTACATCTTTAGCCAATAAACTTAGCAATCTAATTGAAGTATAAAGTGCATCATCAAAACCATAATATTTATCTGCAAAAAAAATGTGACCAGACATTTCACCAGCTAGTGGCGAATTAATTTCTTTAATCCTTTTTTTAATATTAGAATGTCCAGTCTTACCTATTTCTACATTTAAGCCTAAAGACATAATTTTATCGTAAGCAACCGAGCTAGACTTTATATCTAAGATAACAGTATGGTCTGCTTTATTCTCAACCTCTATCGAATGAGCTAAAAATGAAGTTAGCAAGTCCCCTGCTACGGGACGATTTTGTTTATCAATCACGCCTATTCTATCACCATCACCGTCAAATCCTATACCAATATCCGCATTAACTGCTTTCATTTTGTCAGACATAATTTTTAAAGTTGATATGTCAGTTGGATCAGGATGGTGATTAGGAAAATTACCATCAACCTTAGAATATAAAACCACATGATTTCCCGAAATTTTTTTAGTAATCATTTCTACCGAAGGACCAGATGCACCGTTTCCACAATCCCAGACTATCGTTTTATTACTAAGTTTATCATTTAAATTTTTTAATGGCTCAATGATTTTTTCTATGTATTTGTCTTGTATAACAACATTTTTAGAAAAACCATTATTGTTACTTGAATGTCCTTCTTTAGCAAGCTCTCCCAATTTAATTATATCTTCACCAAAAAAAGAATTTTGATTTAAAATGATTTTAAACCCGTTATAATTTTTTGGATTATGGCTTCCAGTTACTTGGATTGCCCCATCGGCATCATAGTAATGGCTGGAAAAATAAAGCATTGGGGTAGGTCCTAAGCCAATCCTATAAACTTCACATCCTGATTTGATTAAGCCAGAATTAAGATTTTCTTCAAGTGTAGGACTTGAGAGTCTCCCGTCCATTCCAATTATTATTAATGGACACTTTTTTTCAGGTGAATTTTTTTTTACAATTATTCCAAAAAAAAACCCTAGCATAAAGGCATCTTTATTACTTAAAGTCTTTTCATAAATACCTCTGATATCGTAGGATCTCAGAATAGTTTGATCAAAAGTGTGCTTATACATCATTTATTGTATTCCAATAATTCATTATGGAGCCAACTTTTTAATTTTGAACCCATTTCTTTTCTTTCTATTGAAAGTTTTATATTGGCTTGTATAAAACCAATCTTTGATCCGCAGTCAAATCTTTCTTCTGAAAACTTATAACCAAAACAATTAGATTTTCCTATTCTGCTGGCTATTGCGTCTGTAAGTTGGATTTCATTTCCTGCACCCTTGTTCTGTTTTTCTAAAACATCAAATATTTCAGGTTCAATTATGTATCTTCCAACTACCGCCATATTGCTTGGGGCTTTTTCTATAGAAGGTTTTTCAACGAGACCATTAACTTCAGTTACACCATTCTGTAAACAATTACCTGGTGTGATAATGCCGTAGGATGAAACATCTTTTTTATTTACATCCATTATTGCTAGCATATTGCCAGAGGTATAATTATTAATCATTTCTTTTGTGGTGTTTGATCCATTGATTAAATCGTCTGCTAGGAGAATGGCCACAGGTTCATTTCCAATCAAATGACGGGCACACCAGACAGCGTGACCAAGTCCTGCAGGCTCTTGTTGCCTGACATAGGCAAATGATCCTGGAATTTTTAACATTTCTTGAGCAGTTTTTAAGGTGTCTCGTTTACCTTTAGAAAGTAAATTATTTTCAAGTTCAAATGAATGATCAAAATGGTTTTCTATAGCAGACTTCCCTCTACTGGTAACGAAAATGAATTGTTCAATACCAGCGTTTGCGGCCTCCTCGACAGCATATTGTATCAGAGGTTTATCAACAACGGGAAGCATCTCTTTAGGCATTGACTTTGTTGCTGGAAGAAATCTTGTGCCCATGCCCCCAACTGGGAAAATTGCTTTTTTTATTTTCATTCACAAATCCTTATAATTATTATATTAGTGAATATATTCTGATTATTGTAATATTTTAGATGCGTCAATAATAGATACATGTTTTATAGCATAAAGGGAAGTCTAGTGAAAATAACTATATTGGGTACGGGCTATGTTGGACTTGTTTCTGGAACTTGTTTTTCTGAATTTGGGTTTAACGTGTGTTGTGTAGATAAAGATAATGATAAAATAAATAAACTTAAAAATAATATTATACCAATTTATGAGCCTGGGCTAAAAAATTTAGTAAAAAAAAATAGTGATGCTAATAGATTATCATTCAGTAATAATATTAATAAAAATATTAAAGAGGCTGACATAGTTTTTATAGCAGTTGGAACCCCAACTCGTCGTGGTGATGGTCATGCAGATCTTTCATACGTTTATGAAGCGGCTAAACAAATAGCTAAAAACTTGAGTGGATATACTGTAGTTGTAACTAAATCTACAGTTCCGGTAGGAACTGGAGACGAAGTTAAGAATATTATAAAACAAACAAATTCAAAAGCAAATTTTGATGTTGTTTCTAACCCTGAATTTTTAAGAGAAGGTAATGCAATAGAAGATTTTATGAGGCCCGACAGAGTAATTGTTGGTTGTGAAACTAATAAAGCAAAAGAATTAATTTCAACAATTTATAAGCCTCTATATCTAATAGAGACTCCTATTCTTTTTACTGATTTAAAAACTGCAGAATTAATAAAATACTCTGCTAATGCATTTTTGGCAGTAAAAATTTCTTACATTAATCAGATGGCGGATCTATGTGAAAAAGTAGGTGCAGATGTCCATGACGTAGCTCGTGGGATAGGTTTAGATAAAAGAATTGGAAGTAAATTTTTGCATCCAGGACCTGGTTATGGAGGATCTTGTTTTCCCAAAGATACGTTAGCGCTTGTAGAAACTTCAAGACTAAATAAAACCAATATCTCTATAGTTGAAACAGTAGTAAAATACAACCAACAAAGAAAATATGATATGGCAAATAAAATTATAGAAATTTTGAAAAATAATTATGTAAATAAGAGAGTTTCTATATTAGGCTTAGCATTTAAACCAGAAACTGATGATATGAGAGATAGTCCTAGTTTAGATATCATTCCAAGACTTCAAAAAAAAGGAATCAAAATTTCAGTTTTTGACCCTGTTGCTATGGACCAAGCAAAAAAACTACTTAGTAAAATTGAATTCGCAAAAGATTTATATAGTTGTCTTAGAGATAGTGATGCACTTGTAATATTGACTGAATGGAATGAGTTCAGAAGTTTATCACCAAGTCAATTGACAGGTATGAGAGGAAATAAATTAATTGACCTTAGAAACGCTTTAAATCCTAACATTTTTAAAGGAAGTCAATTTGATCTGATACAAATAGGTAGATCTAGTTAAATTAGCCAGTAATGTTTGTGCCTTGTGACTTAGGTCTTTTCATGCCTTCAATTAGATTAACCATTTCTATTTTTCCAGTAATATTCCCTTTAGAATTCTCAATGGTAACTGGTTTTGAAGGAGCTTCTGACATAATTTGAAGGATGTCTTCTAATACCATATCTTCTTTAACAGTAGCTCCTGAACTTTTTGATTTTGTAGGTGTCATTATTGATTTGGCTTGTATCACCCTTGCTCTGTTAATGTCTTTAATAAAATCGGATACATAATCATCTGCGGGATTCATAATAATTTTTTGAGGATCACTATCTTGAACCATACTACCATCTCGGAGAATAGCTATCCTATCGCCAATTTTTAGAGCTTCATCAAGATCATGTGTAATAAATATTATTGTTTTATGTAATTCATTTTGAAGATCTAAAAGAATATTTTGCATTTCAGACCGTATAAGGGGGTCTAAAGCAGAAAAAGCTTCGTCCATTAGGAGGATTTCAGCATCCGTTGCTAATGCTCTAGCCAACCCAACTCTTTGTTGCATTCCCCCCGATAATTGACCAGGATAGTATGTTTCATATCCATCTAAACCTACACGACTAATCCATTTTATGGCCCTTTCATTGCACTCGTTTAATGGAATATTCTGAATTGCTAGTCCATAACCGACATTTTGTAAGACTGATTTATGAGGAAAAAGTGCAAATTTTTGAAATACCATGGACATGTTATTTTGCCTAAATTGGACAAGCTCTTTCTGTGATAAACTTAATATATTTTGGTCATTAACCAGTATCTCTCCACTTGTTGGCTCTATTAGCCTATTAAGGTGTCTTATTAGAGTTGACTTACCGGATCCAGACAAGCCCATGACAACCTGTATTTTTGCCTTATTAATATCTAAGTTAATATTATTTAAACCAAGAACACAATTGCACCTCTCAAGAAGATCATCTTTACTCATTCCATCCTTAACCAATTCAAGAGCTTCATTTGATTTATTGCCAAAGATTTTATAGAGTTGATTAACTTTGATCAAAACGTCGTTTTTATTCATCAAATTAATCCTTACTGTCATTTCTATATTTTTGCATTCTCAAACCAAATTTTTGAGTTACTCTATCAAAGATAATTGCTAATACTACAATTGCTAAGCCATTCATAAGACCCAAAGCAAGATATTGATTTGAAATTGCTCTTAGAACTGGGAGACCTAGCCCCTTAACGCCTATCATTGAAGCAATAACTACCATTGCTAATGCCATCATTATTGTTTGATTAACACCGGCAAATATTGTTGGTAAAGCAAGTGGCATTTGTACACCAAAAAGTTTTTGCCAATAATTAGCTCCAAATGAATCTGCAGCTTCCAATACGTCTTTATCAACTAATCTAATGCCTAAGTTAGTTAAACGAACTATTGGAGGAATAGCATAGATACAAACAGCAATTAAACCAGGCACTTTCCCAATTCCGAGTAACATTACGACTGGTATCAAATAAACAAAGCTCGGAATAGTTTGCATTACATCTAAAACAGGTACTATGAGAGCTTGTATTTTGTTACTTCTTGCCATAGCTATTCCCATTGGAATACCAATTGATATACATAAAAATGTAGCTACAAGTATAATTGCTAAGGTAGACATAGTGTCTTCCCACATCCCAAAGTAGCCAATTAACATAAAGCTTAAAAAAGTTCCTATTACTACAGGAATTGATCTTGAACCTATCCATGCAAGTACAAGTATACCAAAAATAATTAGGGGCCATGGAGTGTTAATAAAAAATTTCTCAAACCAGACCAAAAACATTAAGAGAGGTTCAAAAAAACCTTCAATTTCAGCGCCATATGAACGAGAAAAGTCAGTGAAAGCAAAATCAACTGTTTTTTTAAATTCTCTTAAATCAGATCGACTCATATCAGGAAAATTAAAAAACCACTCCATCTACTGACCTTCCTTAAAAAAAATAACCACTACTTCAATATGAAGTAGTGATTATTTAGGTTTTAATAACTAATTATAAACTAGCTTTAATTTTTTTAGCAACGTCTGGGCTTACCCATTTTTCCCAAACATCACCGTGTTTCTCAAGAAATTCAAATGCAGCGTCTTTACCAGAAGCTTTTTGCTCTGTCATAAAAACTAACATACCATTCATTATTTCACCTGGATAAACTCTTTTAGCAATATAATCCATAGCGACACCAGCATTTTTCTTAAAATTAGCTGATACAACACTATTTACCTCTGATTTTACCCAAGAGGATTTTTTAGGATTAGCACAATCTTTTTCAGGTTTTACAATACAATTATCCCAATTTTCTTTTCCACCAAATGGAACACCAAAATCTAGTTTATGCATCTTGTATTTCCCAATCATAGAAGTAGGAGACCAGTAATATCCAAACCAGTTTTCCCCTCTCTCAACAGCTTTAGCCATGGATCCATCTAGACCAGCAGCACTCCCTGGATCAACTAAAACCCAACCTTTTTTTTCCATTTCAAAAGCTCTAAAAAGGTTTGCATTAGCTAATTGACAACCCCATCCTGCAGGACAGCCTACAAAAGCACCCTTTGATTTATCTTCAGAGTATGGAAATAAATCAGGCCTATTTATAACATCAAGAGCGGTCTTCAATTCAGGATGTTTCTTTACAGTTGCTGGTGGCAACCACCAACCTTCACCTAAGCCGGTTATTGGAGACTTATTTGCAACCATTAATCTATTTTCTCCAACAGCTTTATTAAGTGGTACTGCTACCGCATTTGCCCATAGTTCTGGAGCAACATCTGGAGCACCCTTTTCATTCATGGAAGTAAAAGTTGGCATAGTAGCGCCTGCAACTAACTCAACTTCACAGCCATAGCCTTTTTCTAGAATTATTTTATCAACATTCGCCATCAATTCAGCTGATGCCCAATTCATTTCAGCTATGCTTACTTTACCACA
>ARQU01000006.1 GCA_000384615.1 alpha proteobacterium SCGC AAA536-G10
TTTTTTTTGTAGCATCAATAGTGCTCCAATCATTGCAGGAACACCTGTTGTGTATGAAACTGCTTGACTTCCAACTTCATCGTAGCAATCTTCGTGATTACATATATTATAAGTATAAAATGTTTTTTCTATATTATTTTTTCTACCAGTAATAATAGTACCAATACATGTTTTACCCTTTGTTGTTTCCCCAAGACTACCAGGATCTGGAAGAACGGTTTTTAAAAATTGTAATGGAACTATCTCTACTCCATTATAATTTATTGGCACAATTGATGTCATCCCAATATTTTCAAGTACTTCAAGATGCTTTAAATAGTTGTCGCCAAAAGTCATCCAAAACCTAGCTCTTTTTATTTCTGGAAAATGTTTGATAAGACTCTCTAATTCTTCGTGATACATCAGATACATATTCTTATGACCAATTTCAGGAAAATTAAATGATACTTTATTTTTTAGGGCAGGACCAATTTTCCATTGTTTATCTTCCCAGTATTTACTATTAGATGTTACTTCTCTAATATTGATTTCGGGATTAAAGTTTGTTGCAAATGGATGGCCATGATCTCCATCATTGCAGTCTAGAATGTCTAAACTATTTATACAATCAAGATAATGTTTTTTCGTATAAGCAGTAAAAACGTTAGTTACGCCAGGATCAAAGCCAGATCCTAAAAGTGCCATAATTCCTTTTTCTTCAAAACTTTTCATATAATTCCATTGCCACTTATATTCAAATTTTGCTTCATCTTTTGGCTCATAATTGGCTGTGTCCAAATAATGTGTTTTTGTAATAAGACAAGCATCCATGATATTAAGGTCTTGATAAGGAAGTGCTAGATTGACTACTAAAAAGGGTTTAAATTTTTTGATTATAGAGACAGTTTCATTAACGTTATCAGCATCTAATTCTAAAATTGTAATATTGACTTTATATTTTGTTTTCACACTGTTTTTAATTTTTAAGCATTTATCCAAAGTTCTACTGGCTAAAATTATGTTAGTAAAAACTTTTGAAAGTCTTGCCATTTTGTGAATAGTTACATGACTTACACCGCCTGCACCAATAACTAAAACACTTTGCATTTAAATCTCCTAAAATTTTAGCAATTTATTATTTTTCAAAATAGGTGTAACCAGATATTGATTCTTTAAAAGATTGAATCAATTGCTTCCTCTCAGTTAAGGATAATTCTCTACTTCTAACGGCATCTTCCACTATACGCTTAAATCTATTTATAATATCTTTTGGTTCATACTCAACATACGATAATACTTCAGAAATAGTGTCACCTTCTTGTTCATGCAATAGCTGATAATTACCATTTTCTTTTAATTTTATTGTAACTACATTTGTATCACCAAACAAATTATGAAGGTCACCTAAAGTTTCTTGATATGCGCCTATATAAAATACACCTAAAAAATAATCTTCATTATCTTTAATACTGTGAAGTGGTAAAGTGTTTGAAACACCATCTTTCAGAACAAATTTATTTATAATTCCGTCGCTGTCACAAGTAATGTCATTTAATATAACTCTTCTGTCAGGATATTCATGATGTTTTTGTATTGGGGCTATTGGATGAATTTGATCTATAGCCCAAACATCTGGAAGACTTTGGAATAATGAAAAGTTGCCGTGATAAATATCTGCCATATTATCAATCGAATCTTGAAGTTCTTCGGTTATTTCTGTTGATGAGGAAAGGACCGTCTTAATTTTGTTTATAACATATAAATAGGTTTCCTCAGTCTTAGCCATATTAGGTAGATCGATTTGACCACTTCTGAAAAGTGCTCTTATCTCGTCTCTATAATAGTTTAGATCATTCAAACATTCTTGTGCTCTTTCTAAACCTAGATAATCAGGAATTTGGATCATATTTTTGAGTAAAGGATGATCCTCTTCATTGATTATTTGAGTTTTTTTACTATCAAAGTTAGTTGTTTCTAAAATATTGAAAATAAGCATTGAGCTAGACGCTATACAAGCTCTGCCAGATTCAGTTATTATTGTTGGGTGAGCTATTTTGGATTGGTCAAGTTCATATTTAACTGTCTCTACTATATTTGTACAATATTCATCCAGGGAATAATTTATAGAGTTAAAAGCAGATTTTTGTTCTCCAGTATAATCCACTCCTAAACCTCCACCAAGATCTAAATAGGTTAATAGCGCACCAAGTTTACTCATTTCAGAAAAAAATCTACACGCTTCTTGAGTTGCTTTTCTTATCTCAATTATATCTGGTATCTGACTTCCAAGGTGTGAATGTTGTAAAATTAAGCAATCAAGGTAATCATATATTTTTAACTTATTTATAACTTCCATAACTTGTTCAACAGATAATCCAAATGCACTTCGATCGCCACTTGACTGTGACCAATTACCGCTAACTTTATTAGTTAATTTCACCCTAATTCCAAGCAATGGACGGACGTTTAGTTCTTTTGAAATTTTAATTATAAGATCAAGTTCTCTTGGGCTTTCTAAAACTAAAATTGTCTTAAAACCAATTTTTATCGATAAAATTGCAAGATGAATAAATTCTCTATCCTTTATTCCATTACAAATTATTGTAGAGTTGGCTGATAGATCATGCGCTAAAGCTATTAATAATTCTGGTTTGGAACCAACTTCTAAACCAAAATCAAATTCTTTACCGAACTCAACTATTCTATCAATTACTTGAGCTTGTTGATTTACTTTTACAGGAAAAACACCTTTATATTCACCTTTGTATCTTATTTCTTTAATTGCTCTAAAAAAAGAGTTGTTAATTTGTTTTATTCTAAATGCTAAGTAATCTGTAACTCTCAATAAAACTGGGCAACTTATTCCTCTTTCATTCAGACTTTTGATAATTTTGATCAAGTCCGCTGGAGAATTATCTGGATTAAATGGATTTTTTAGCCCAATATTTCCATTCTCAAGTATTTCAAGAATGTCATTGCCCCATTTTTTTATTCCATAAACATCATCATTCATACTAAATTAACCTAAATTATTTAATAGTTTGATTATATTGCCATATAGAATTGGTCAAGTTATGGTTTAAATAAAATATGATTTCTATAATATAAACATTCAAAAAAGAGGGTCGTATGTTTTTTTCTAAATATAAAAATGAAGTAATAGATAAGAGTAACGCGCTTGTAGGGAGAGATAATCCTCTCATTGATAAATTATTTCATGAGATAAATGGACGTGACCTTATGCATGTTCCAAAAGGTTTCTGTGAAATTGTTCTTGGCATGGGTTGTTTTTGGGGCGCTGAAAAAATTTTTTGGAATCTTCAAGGAGTATATCACACATCAGTAGGTTATGCGGGTGGTCATACTAAAAATCCAACCTATGAAGAGGTATGCAGTGGTTTAACTGGTCATACCGAGGTAGTAAGAGTAGTATATGATCCAAATAAAATAACCATAAAAAAAGTTTTAATTTATTTTTGGGAAGGACATGACCCAACTCAAGGAATGAGACAAGGTAATGATATAGGTACACAGTATAGATCCGCAATTTTTATCAAAAATAAAGAGGATTTGGTTGAAGTTAAAAATACAATGACAGAATTTCAAAATTTATTAGATATAGGAGGTTTAAAAAATATTACTACAGAAATAAAGAGTGATATAGAATATTATTTTGCTGAAATTTATCATCAACAATACTTGCATAAGAATCCAAATGGGTATTGTGGCCTAGGTGGTTGTGGAATAAAATTTAAATAAACCTCTTTGTTTTCTATAATACGCCTTGACCTAATTTGTTTCGTAATATATTTAAGATTAATAATTATTTATGGTGCAAATTATGAAAGTTGTAAGTTCTTTAAAAACATTAAAAGTACGAGATAGAAACTGTCAAATTGTTAAACGTAGGGGTCGTTTGTACGTAATAAATAAAAGAAATCCTAGATTTAAAGCTCGTCAAGGTTAATCAATCCTTACTATTACTTATTTTTTTTAAATTACTTTAAACTTTTTTAACTCTTCTACAATTAAATTCTTTAATAAAGGATTGAATAATGAAGATAACAAAAGTTATAGAAGAAACTAAATCTATTAGTTCTAATATAAAGAATGCATATATCGATTTTTCTAAAATGACAATAAGTCTAGTAGCTGTTTGTTCTGATATTAAAAGAAATGGTAAGCCCTTAATTGGATATGGTTTTAACTCTAACGGAAGATATGGTCAAGGGCATCTTATTAGAGACAGGTTTTTTCCACGCCTACTAGAAGCTAATTCTAAAGAAATATTAAATGAGGAAGAAACTAATTTCGATCCTATAAAAATGTGGGATATTATGATGAAAAATGAAAAACCTGGTGGTCATGGAGAGCGTTCAGTTGCTGTTGGAACAATAGATATGGCAATTTGGGACCTTGTTTCTAAAATTGAAAAAAAACCATTATTTCAGATGCTTGCTGAAAAGTATGGAAATGGAACAGTTAATAGAAAAGTATTTGTTTATGCAGCTGGTGGATATTACTGGCCTGATCAAGGTATACAAGGTTTAACTGATGAGATGAAAAAATATCTAGATCTTGGTTACTCAGTCGTTAAAAAGAAAATTGGTGGTGCATCTTTGTCTGAGGATTGTGCAAGGATAGAAGCAGTCTTAAAAGTTTTAGGCCCCAATGACAAACTTGCAGTTGATGCTAATGGAAAATTTGATCTTCAAACAGCTATTAAGTATGGAAAAGCACTTTCAAACTATGACTTGTTTTGGTACGAGGAACCAGGAGACCCATTAGATTTTGAGCTTCATAAGCAGCTAGGAAATTTTTATTCGGGCTCATTAGCCACGGGTGAAAATTTATTTTCTGTTTATGATGCTAGAAACCTAATCCGGTATGCTGGAATGAGAAAAGAAAAAGACTGGCTGCAATTTGACTGTGCATTAAGTTATGGATTAGTTGAGTACTTGAAAATAATTAAAATGCTTAAAGAATATAATTGGGACATTTCAAGATGTATTCCACATGGTGGTCATCAAATGTCCTTAGCAATAGCGGCTGGTTTAGGCTTAGGAGGTAATGAAAGTTACCCTGATCTTTTCCAACCTTATGGTGGTTTTCCTGATGGAGTAAAAGTTGAAAATAGTATTGTTACTTTACCAGAAATTGAGGGTATTGGATTTGAAGGTAAGTCTGATCTTTATTCAATAATGAAAAATATGACTACATAAAATTATATTTTTTAAATTTTAAAAAAATCATTTCCTTTATTATCTATGACTACAAATGCAGGAAATTTTTCAACTTCAATCTTCCATACGGCTTCCATGCCTAACTCAGGATATTCTAATACTTCTATCTTCTTTATGCAATCAAGAGCAACTTTGGCTGCAGTTCCTCCAATAGTACCAAGATAAAACCCACCATATTTATGACAAGCCTCTCTTACTTGTGAAGATCTATTCCCTTTTGCCAGCATAACCATTGAACCACCATTTTTTTGAAATTCATCAACATATCCATCCATTCGTCCAGCAGTAGTTGGTCCAAAAGAGCCAGAAGCCATTCCCTTAGGTGTTTTAGCTGGGCCCGCATAATATACAGGATGATCTTTAATATAATCAGGTAAAGAACCATCATTTTTAAGTCTATCAAGTAGCTTTGCGTGAGCTATGTCTCTCGCAACGATAAGTGGGCCAGTAAGACTTACTCTTTTTTTCACTTCACACTCATCTAGTTGTTTCAAAATATTTTTCATAGGTTGGTTTAAATCAATGTTTGTGACTTCTTCAGAAACATCATTAATATTAATATCAGGCATGAATTGACTTGGATCAGTTTCCAATTTTTCAAGAAAAATTCCATGCTTGTTAATTTTACCTAATATTTGTCTGTCAGCTGAACAAGAGACACCAATTCCAATGGGAAGAGAGGCTCCATGTCTTGGAAGTCTTATTACTCTTACGTCGTGACAAAAATATTTACCTCCAAATTGAGCACCTATACCCATTTCACGTGTTAAATCTAAAATTATTTTTTCCCATTTATCGTCTCTATATGCGTGACCAGATTTATAATCGCCTTGATTGGGCAAATTATCTAAATAGCGCATAGAACCAAGCTTGACTGTTTTTAGATTTAGTTCAGCTGAAGTTCCACCAATAACTATAGATAAATGATAAGGCGGGCAAGCGGCAGTTCCTAAAGAAATAATTTTTTCATAGAGAAAATTTTTTAAATTTTCATGATTTAAAGTTGCAGGTGTTGCTTGAAATAAAAAGCTCTTATTAGCTGATCCACCCCCTTTTTGAACGAATGCAAATTTGTATTCATTTCCTTCTGAAGCAAATAAACTAATTTCAGCGGGTAAGTTATTTGCCGTATTTTTTTCTTCAAACATTGAAAAAGGTGCTAATTGTGAAAACCGTAAATTATTTTCTTGATAAGTATTATAAACACCTAATGATAAGTATTTTCCATCATCTGTATTCGTAAAAACTTTTTCACCCTTATAGCCTATTATAATAGCCGTGCCAGTATCTTGACACATTGGAAGAATGCCCGAAGATGATATATTTGCATTTTTTAACATAGTTAAGGCCACAAAGTGGTCATTGTCAGAGGCTCCTTCATCTTCAAGTATGTCTTTTAATTGTTGCAAATGAGATTTTCTTAATAAGTGAGACACGTCTTTAAAGGCCCTTTGGGAGAGTAAAGTTAGGGCTTTAGGTTCTATTGTTAAAATTTCTATATTATTTATTAGAGAGGTCTTAACATAAGAGTCCGATAATTTGATGTATTCAGTATTGTCTTTTAAAAGTGGAAACATTGGTGAATAATTAAATTCGTTCAAAAAAATCTCCTATTTCAGATAATAATATTTATTTTTTATCTCTGAACTCATTAAGAGAAATAATTTCTCCAGATTCAGTTTCGTTTGTCTGTTTTGTTTGTTCTTTTTTATTTTCTAATACAATATTTTCATCTTTCTTTTCTTCATTAGGGATTATTTTTTTTTCTTCAACTTTAAATTGTAGACCAAATCCTACTGAAGGATCAGTAAAAGATGTTATTGCTTTATAAGGAACGTAAATATTTTTCTTTTGACCATTAAAAGATAAAGTCACCTCAAAATGTTCGTCAGTTGCTTTTAAATCCCAAAACTGATGTTGAATAATTATCTTAATTTCAGAACTGTCAGTACTTTTTAATTCATCTGGGACAATAACTTCATTATCATTTCCATTAAAAGAAATAAAAAAATGACTATTTCCTACAAGACCAGATTCAGCTGTAATTTTTAATACTTTCTTAACTACACTTTTAAGGCTTTCTTCTACTAAATCATCATAATTAAAACCCTTAATGTTTAGTGTACCATCATCGTTATTATTCACTGAAATATATCCTAAAAGTTTTTTATGTATTCTACATTTCTAAATGTAACTTTTTCAAGATAAATTTGGAAATTACCCAGATAAAATGGCGAGAAGTAAACTTCTCGCCACCCAAGTTTTTCTGTTGCCAGGTAAACTGAAACCCCGCCAATTCTAGCTATAGAATTAGACTAAGTTTCGGTTGCTTTGGCTGCTTACGCTGCTGCAGCTACCGGAGCATAGTTGTCATTTGCAACTATTATAGTAGTCCGATAACGGTGGTACAATACCGAGTGAAAGTTTGATTTTTACTACATGCGTCGATCCTATTTCGCCCCCATATATATATGGTGGAGGCGCCGGGTACCGCCCCCGGGTCCGCTAAGCTTATTCTAAAAAATGTTTATCACTATAGTCATTAAAATGACTTTTTTAGTATACATTATTTATTTTTTTTATTAAAGACCACATTAAGAAAGTTTTAAAATATTATAGGTTGAGATATTTGAATGAAGCAATATTTAGATTTGTTAGACTACGTATTAAAACATGGAAATGTAAAGGAAGATAGAACTGGAACGGGTACCAAATCTGTCTTTGGTTGGCAAATGCGTTTTGATTTAAACAAAGGATTTCCTTTGCTTACTACAAAAAAACTGCATTTAAGGTCAATTATACATGAACTTTTGTGGTTTATAAGAGGTGATACAAATATATCTTATTTAAAAGACAACAATGTGTCGATATGGGATGATTGGGCTGACGAAAATGGGGATCTTGGACCTGTATATGGTAAACAATGGAGAAGATGGAGTACACCTGAAGGAAGGAAGCTTGACCAATTATATGATGTGATTAGTGAGATTAAGAATAATCCAAATTCAAGAAGAATGATTGTGTCGGCTTGGAATCCTTCAGATGTAGGGTCTATGGCATTGCCACCTTGCCATTGTCTTTTTCAATTTTATGTAGCTGACAATAAATTATCTTGTCAGTTATATCAAAGGAGTGCAGATATTTTTCTTGGCGTTCCATTTAATATAGCATCCTACGCAATTTTAACGCATATGATAGCAAATGTATGTGATATATCAGTTGGTGATTTTGTGCATACTTTGGGGGATGCTCATTTATATAAAAATCATTTTGAACAAGCTAAAAAACAGTTATCAAGATCAATAAAAAATAAACCACAAATAAAACTTTTGAAAAAACATACTAATATAAATGATTTTGTTTTTGAAGATATTGAAATTATTAATTATGATCCACATCCTCATATTTCTGCTCCGATAGCCGTATAAATGATAAGAAAAAAAGATTTAAAAAATCCTATTGTTTGTATTGTTGCTATGAATCAAAATAGAGTTATTGGAGATGGTAATGATTTACTCTGGCATTTGCCTGGTGATTTAAAAAGATTAAAAACAATCACAATGGGTACACCTTTGATAATGGGAAGAAAAACTTGGGACTCAATTGGTAGGCCTTTACCTGGAAGAGCAAGCATAGTTCTGACTAAATCTGTTTCTTGGAAGGCGGATGGAGCAATTGTAGCAAATTCTTTCGAGAATGCTATCACAGAGGCCAATATTTGGATTGAGGCCAATAAAAAAATGGGAAATAAAGCCATACAAAATAAAATATTTTTATTCGGTGGAGCCCAAATATATGAGATTGGATTAGAGTATTGTGATACTATTGAAATGACAAAGGTAAACTTTTGTGCAGTATCAGGATCGAAGTTTCCAAGATTGAAAGAAAATGATTGGAAAAAAACAAAACTTGAAGATTTTGAAGCAACTAGTAATTCACCTGAGTTTAGTTATTGGCATTATAGTAGGATTATTTAAAGATGATTATTGAATGATTCTTGGACTAGGTCTTTCACTTAGTTCTATTGTATTTATTATTTGAGATCCGATCTCCATATATTTTTGTGAAATAATGCTGTGTGGTTCTTTATGTACAATTGGATTTCCATCATCAGATGATGTTCTTAAGCTTATATCAAGAGGAATTTCATTTAAAAAAGGGACACCTAATTTTTCAGCTTCAGCTTTTGCTCCACCATTTCCAAAAATTTCATGTTTAGTGTCGCAGTTAGTACATTGGAAATAGCTCATATTTTCAATTATACCTAAAATGGGAACATTCACTTTTTTAAACATGTTTAGACCTTTTCGAGCATCTATTAATGACAAATCTTGGGGAGTGGAAACAATTATTGCACCTGCCAATTTTACTCTTTGAGAAAGTGTTAATTGAGCATCACCAGTTCCTGGAGTATGGAATATAGAACAGTTTAACCCAGATCCATTTATGGAACTTCTTAATCAACATGGATTACCCACTAAAACTATTCAATTAAACGATAGTCTGAATTTTTAGAGTTTAAGATGTTACAAACAATGGGTGGAAACCCTAAAAATTTTAAAAAACTTAATTTGAAAAGATTACCAAGTCCATGCTTTGTAATAGACAAAATAGCATTACAAAATAACTTGGAAATTTTATTTGAACTTAAAAAAGAAACAAACTTAAAAATTCTAATTGCTTTGAAAGCTTTTTCAACTTTTTCACTTGCAGACTTAATATCAGAATATTTAGATGGTTCATGTTGTTCAGGTTTATATGAAGCAAAGTTGGCAAATAAATATTTTAAAGGGGAAATCAGCACATATTCACCTGCATTTAAAAAAGATGAATTTGATGAAATTTCTAAAATATCTGATCATATTATTTTTAATTTCATTTAATCAAATGAATACTTTTTATGATATTTCTAAAAAATTTAATAATGAAGTTGGGATAAGAATTAACCCACTCTATTCAGAAGTTGAAATTAATAAGTATAGTTCTGCGGGAATTAGTTCTCGTTTAGGTGTGCATTTAAAAGATTTAATTAATTACGATATAGATAAAATTGATGGAATTCATTTTCATTCATTATGCGAACAAAACTTTAAACCCTTAGAAAATACATGGAATGAATTAAAAAATTCACTTGCACCTTTAATTCCCAATATAAAATGGATAAATTTAGGTGGTGGACACCATATCACAAGAAAAGATTATCAGCTTAATGAACTAAAATATTTTTTGAAGCAAGTTTCTAACGAGACAAATTGCCAAATATATATTGAACCTGGAGAAGCAGTAGTTTTAGATAGTGGTATTTTAGTTGGAGAAATACTCGATTTTTTTAAACCTAGCAATCCACTATCTCCAAATATTGCGATTACAGATATAAGTGCTACATCACACATTCCAGACGTAATTGAAGCACCATATAGACCTGCCCTTCTTAACGAACCAGATAATGGACATAAAATTATTTTGGGAGGACCTAGTTGTCTAGCTGTTGATATAATTGGTGAATATAATTTTACTGATATTCCAAAAATAGGCGAAAGGGTAGCCCTGCTAGATCAAGCACATTATACTATGGTAAAAACTAGTTTTTTTAATGGTGTAAAATTGCCATCTATAGCAATTTGGGACAGTAAAACAGACAATTTAGAAATTGTTAAAAGCTTTTCATTTAAAGACTTTGAAAATAGATTATCATAAAAGCATATCAATTATGGATAATAAAAATAATCACTTTTTAAACTCAGAGCTTTCTATAGAAGAAAAAAATAAAGATAAAGCTAAATTTCATATAGTGCCAGTCCCGTTAGAAAAAACCGTGTCTTATGGTAAAGGTACCTCTAAGGGGCCTCAAGCCATTATTAAAGCAAGTAATGAATTAGAACGGTACACTGGTAAAAGCTTACCATGCATCCACGGGATACACACTCATCCTTTTTTAAATTGCAATAAACCATTAAAGGACATTATGAGTGACATTGAAAATATTACTAAAAAAATAAGCAAGCAAAACAAAATACCCGTCACATTAGGCGGTGAACATGGAATTACTTATGGTGCAGTTAACGGTATTTTCAAGGGATTAAATTTACATAACAAAGATGATATTGGAATAATACAAATTGATGCTCATGCTGATTTGAGACAAAATTATGAAAATGAAGTCCATTCACATGCTAGTGTAATGTATCTTCTTGGTAACGAAAATTATAAAATTGCACAATTTGGAGTGCGTGCCTTAAGTGAAGAAGAAGTTGAAAATAGAAAAATTTTCAAAGTTTTATTTTTGGATGCGCAAGATATTTATTATAAAAAGAAATTTATATTACCTTTAAATTTTCCAAAAAAAATATATGTATCATTTGATGTAGACGGATTAGATCCCTCTGTAATGCCAGCAACAGGCACACCTGTTCCAGGAGGGTTAGGATATTATGAAAGCCTAAATTTAATCAAAGAACTTATTAAAGGCCGAAAAGTTATAGGTTTTGACGTTGTCGAATTCTCTCCAATAAAAAATTTTATTGCTTATGATTTCACAGTAGCTTCTTTGGTATATGAAATAATGGAATTAATAAATCTAAACAGCTAAAAATCATTGATTTTGTATCCATTTTTCAGCATCTAAAGCCGCCATGCAACCCATACCCGCTGCTGTTACAGCTTGTCTGTAAATTTTGTCAACACAATCACCTGCTGCGAAAACACCCTCGATGTTTGTTATAGATGTTCCAGGTTTTTGAGCAACAATATAACCTTCTTTATCCATTTCAAGAACTCCTTTAAATGGTTCAGTAGAAGGACTGTGTCCAATAGCAACAAAGACACCGTCAACTTTAATTATTTTTGTTTTTTCTGAACTTGCACTCTTTATTTCTAATGAATTTACTCCATTTTCGTCTCCCAGTATTTCACTTACAACATTGTTCCAAATTACATTTATATTCTCCTTTGCAAAAAGTCTTTCTTGCAAAATTTTTTCTGCTCTT
Organism: alpha proteobacterium SCGC AAA536-G10; assembly: GCA_000384615.1. GTDB lineage: Bacteria > Pseudomonadota > Alphaproteobacteria > Puniceispirillales > Marisalimonadaceae > Marisalimonas. Next base: position 12,209 of record ARQU01000006.1, read on the forward strand.
AACTCTTCTCGTCTATGAATTAATATTACCTTTGAACAAATATTTGATAAATATAAAGCTTCTTCAACAGCTGTATTACCACCCCCAATAACAGCAACTTCTTTGTTTCTGTAGAAAAAACCATCACATGTGGCACATGCAGAAACCCCTTTTCCATTAAATTTATTTTCACTTTCAAGACCTAACCATTTAGCTTGTGCACCCGTTGCTATGATAACTGTATTTGCGTATAATGTGCTTTTAGAGTCTAATGAAATAGTTTTACTATCTTTTTTAAAATCAACATGAACAACTACATCATTTATTATTCGCGCTCCAACATTTAAGGCTTGTGACCTCATTTGTTCCATCATCCAAGGTCCTTGAACAACATCAGCATAGCCAGGATAGTTTTCGACGTCAGTCGTAATTGTTAATTGACCCCCAGGCTGAATTCCATCTATAACTAGAGGTTTTAAATTTGCCCTAGCAGCATAAATAGCTGCGGTAAGCCCTGCAGTACCAGACCCAATTATAACGACTTTTTCCTTTTGATTTTTCATCCTAAAACTCTTTGTCCTTTAAAAACTATTGTTCTTTTACCATTCAAAAAAACTCTATTTTCCGAATGAGCTTTTAACGCTCTATACAAAACTCTCGCTTCAATGTCTCTTCCCATTAAAACTAAATCATTAGGCATCATCTCATGGTCAACTTCTTGGGTGTCCTGTTCAATTATAGGCCCTTCATCCAATTCTTTTGTAACATAATGAGCTGTTGCACCAATAACTTTTACTCCTCTTTCATATGCCTGATGATAGGGTTTTGCTCCTTTAAAACTAGGCAAAAAACTATGGTGAATGTTTATAATCTTTCCTTCAAATTCATTTGTAAAATCTTCGGAAAGCACTTGCATATACCTAGCTAGTACTATTAATTGTATGTCATTATTATATAAAATTTCTTTAATCTTAACTTCTTGATCTTCTTTGTTTGTTTTGTTAATAGGCAAAAAATAAAAAGGTATTTTGGAAAATCTAGCAATATCTTGAGCAATTTTATGATTTGAAATAATTGCTTTAACATTTAAGTTTAGAGAGTTACTTCTTATTCGAAAAAGAAGATCATTTAAGCAGTGATCAAATTTTGAAACCATTATTATCGTATCCATGGAACTTTCAATTTCACCTAGGAAAAATTCTGCATTTAATTCCTTTGATAACAAATTTAAATTATACTCTAATTTTGCTAATGTATTTGAATCATGAAGTGTAAAACTTTGCCTAATAAAAAAATTTCCATTTTGTTGGTCTGTAAATTGTTTAGACTCGACAATATTACATCTAGAATTTGCTAGTAGTGTAGAAATTTTTGAAACAATTCCCACTTGGTCTCTACAGGATAATTTTAAAATATGTGTTTCAATTTTATTCATCATGATTATCTAATACATTTTTTATAAATTTGAAACAACATGATATGACTAATCTTTTAGAAATTTTTTTGAAACCTCATAAAATTCATCAGGGTTTTCAATATGTAAAAAATGTCCTACATTTTTAATTTTATGAAATATAACGTTTGAAAAAAAATTTTTAAAAATTTGAAAATCATTGTCATTAACATAATCACTTTTTTCTCCATAAATACATAATGATTTTGTATCAGTTTTATTATTTTTATCAATTTTAGGAAATGATCGTAAATCATTCATTGCTTTTTTTATTGCAGTCAAATTTATTGTCCATTTATATTTTCTATCACCAAGTTTTATGTTCTGTAACAAAAAAGACCTTAAAAATTTTGGTTCGATTTCGTTTGAAAGTAACTCATCTGCATGATTTCTATTTCTAACTAAATTTAGATCTAAATTAAACAATGCGTTAATTATATTTTGATTATCATTGGGATAATTAATTGGAGCAATATCAGCTATAATTAATTTATTTATGCAGTGCGGTGTTAATAAGGTAATTAACATTGCTAATTTCCCACCCATTGAGTGACCTAACAAGTTAGTTTTTTTTATTTTAAGATAATTGAATAATTGAATAATATCTTCCATCATTAAAGTGTAGGACATATCTTCCTTAAAGATATTCGCTCCATGATTTCTTAGATCAACTGTAATAACCGTAATCTTTTCATTCTCACTCATTTTTTTTGCAAAAGATTGCCAGTTTTTTCCTCTACCATAAAGACCATGAAAAATAAATAATGTGTTACTCTTCTCTAAATTAAATAATTTAGTGTTTTCTTTAAATCTAATTATTCTTCCACTTTTGTATAGTTCAAAATTAATCATGTTAATCACTTTGTAAATTTTGGAATAAGAATTTAAAATTATGAAAATTCTGCCGTAAAGTACATTATAATTTTAATAATAACTGGATAGGTTTAAAAATGGGTCAAGTGGTTAAATTAAACTTTTCAAATATAAATAATAATGGAAATAAGATTTATGAACATAAAGTTTATGAAGAAAAATTAATTAGAATTAGGGACGATATAGAGGATTATCTTTGTAATGTGTCTATTAATGAAAATGATGAACTTGCCGTTGCCCTAGCTGCTGGAAGATATGCTAGTATGAAGCTTACACAATTAAATGGCGAATTTGATACAAAAAAATTTTTTTTTGACTGTATTAAAACAACATTAAATAATAAAAGTTAAGACTTATTAAATTATTTATGAAATCCTAGTTATGCTTCCTGATACTTCTGCACCAAGATCAATTGAAAGTGCATTAGTTTTCAAATTACCTTCAACTTTAGCGCTGCTAGCTACATTCAATGTGTTAGCAGCAACTTCACCTTTAACTAAACCACCCAAAGTAACTTTGTCAGCAACTAGATTACCGTCAAATATGCTATTAGCCTCAAGTAGAACATCTTTCGCCCTTAACTCTCCTTTAAATCTTCCAGCTACAACTACAGATGAACCAGCTGAGTCAAGGTCACCTTCCATTACTAATTCTTCCGATATATATGTAATTTCACTCATAATAAACCCTTATAACAAATCTTGATTAATTTTAATTTGATTGCTCATCCTGAGCAACTTCCTGGTTTTCTTGTGTTTCATTTTCATTATCTACGTCAGTTTTGTTCCAATTATGGACAACTCTACAATTTAAAGCCGCTCCTCTATCCATTTGTAAAGATTTATAATGAACTTCACCACTTATACGAGATGTTTCTGTTAGCCAAACACTATCAGCTTGCATTTTACCCTCATATTCTCCAGCTATTACAACTAGTTCAGAATCTACTGCACCAAGAAACTTTCCAGAGGAACCAATTGTTACTTTTTCAGTTGTCAAATCTGCTTCAACGTATCCATTAATCTCTATTGATTTTGCATTTGAAATTTTTCCACTAAAACGGGCTCCTGATCCTAAAACTGCTTGTTTGTTAGCCATAAATAATCTCCCTTAGTTTTTACTTTTTCTTTTACCAATTTGAGCTTCTACAACAGCTCCTTCTTCAATAGAAATATTTTCATAAAAAACTTCACCAGAAATTTTTCCAGTTGATTTTATTGAAATAACATCGCCTGAGACCTGTCCATCGCATTTTCCTGAAACGGTAACTACATCAGCATCTATATTACCTTTTAAAGTACCAGTATCTTCAACTGATAAACTATGACACTTTATGTCACCTATAACTGATCCTAGTAATACTAATTCGCCATCTGCAGAAATTTTTCCTTTTATTTTCATATCTCTTGAAATAATAGATTTTTCAGTTCCCGTTTCGTTTGTTTTTCCTAACATTATGGAAATCCTTTTACTATTTGATTTAAAAATTCGTTTCTTCATTAATTATTTTAGTTTATTCTACTACAAATAATCTTAAAATAAAAATTTATTTAAAAAGCACTTATTTGGTATGAATGATGCAAATAACTTGCCATAATAGTAAATAAAAAAAAAAATAGAGTTAAATATAATGGCAGAAGAAATTATTGACTTAAGAGATCGTATAGAACAGATGCGTATACAGATTGAAAATGAGGCTGTAGAACAAACTGCTCAAGATAAACCAATGGAAATTCATCAACAAACTAATAACTCAAATATTTCTTTGTCAATGCAAAGTAATAAAAATTATGCGAATCAAAATAATAACAATAAATTTGATCCTAAAGATTCTTTTAATAGTGATAAAGAAATTAATAATTCACGTCTTAGAAAAGAACCATTTCCAGCTGTCAGCTTATCAGTAAAAAATCCTGTTTCTAGTAAAGTTTTGATATTCATGGTGACATTACAGATTTTATCCAATATAGGGATTCTGTATTTTTTATATTTAGGGATGGAGTAGTTAGAGGTGAATACCACTTTTAACAAATTTGGGAAAAAACTTCCTCCAGTTAAAACAGGTCAACGTTTTGGAGAAGGAGTTAAAAAAGATAAAAAAGTAGGACTGTTTTCCGAAAGACGGTTTTTAATTTTCACAAAAAAAGGTCCTATAGAAATTGCATTTAAACCAGTTCACTATGCTAGCGTATTAGTTACTACTATTATCGGCTTAACTAGCATAATTTATTGGTCTGCAAAAGGTATATACTCCGCAATAGATGTAGCAAAAAAAAACGATATAATTACCGAAGCTTCGGCCAATATAGACAATAAAATAGAAAATGATTCGGATACTAATGTAGATATTAATATTGAAGACCAATCAAACATAACCCTACCTGTTCTGAAAAAAACTATTGAAGAAGTTGACCAATTTCAAGTTTATATACCAATTAAAAATAAAAACAAAAATGAAAAAAATTTTACTGAAGAAAATAAATCAACTTCAGATTTACAAGATGAAGCAATTTTCAAGACAATAAATGTTACTAATAATTATAATCAAAATATAGATTTATTTAATAAAACTTACAGAAATCAAGATCTTCCAAATGAAGCTGTAAATCAATTGATCAATGAGAGTAATATTTTAATATCTGAAAGTTTTAAATCTTACTCAAATGAAAAAAATCAATACCCTCAACCTCCCAAACTAAATGATAAGGTGAAAAATTTACGTTTTATTGCTTCTCTTGATAATGAGCTTATACAAATGGAAAATGTGTTTAAAGTTATAAACGTAAAATTAAAAAATAATGATTTGGATACAATAGAGACTATACTTAAAAATGATAAAACTATCGACCGAAATAATGACTATTATTTTAGAAGCTTAAAAGCTCGCCTAAACTTGCTTGCAATTTATAAAGATGCACTTCAAAATTTGCCCTTAAAACCTCCAATGGAACATTACTACGTTTCTAGTCCATATGGCCCAAGAAAACATCCAGTAACTGGTAAATATAGAATGCATCATGGCATAGATTTAGCTGGCACTTGGCAAGAAAATGTTTCAGTTTCTGCAGATGGTACAGTTGTTTTTGCTGGCTATCATGGATCTTTTGGTAAAGTTATTCGTATCAGACATAACTATGGCATCATGACAACGTACGGTCATTTAGCCAAAATAAACGTAAGAAGTGGAGACATAGTAAATGAAGGCCAAGTTATAGGCAAAATGGGAAGAACTGGTAAAGTTAAAGGTGCTCATCTTCATTACGAGATTTCTGTAAATGGAAAATCTCAAAATCCTGCAACTTATATTAAAATAGGTAGAAATCTTCTGAGTAGAACGAGTTTAAAAGGATATGCTATTAAAAAGTAAATAATCTCAATAATTTGGCATAACTCATGCATTTAAGTAAAATAAATTTGGAGATTAGAAGATGTTAACTCATAAAATTAAGTATTCAAAAACTAAAGTGTCACACCACACAATAAAAAAATTAAATGATTGTATTATAAAAATAGACTATTTTGATCAGACAGGCATTAAAAATTTTGAAGAAAATATTCCTTTGAAACATATATTGAATTCAGAAATTGAATTACCTTTATCTAATGTATAATTTTATCATTCTTATTATTCATAGTTTAACAACTAGCAAAATTTTTTAATCTGGCTTCCCTTCTTCTTTGAGAGCTTGATGGTATATTTAGCATATCTCTATACTTTGCAACAGTCCTTCTAGCAATATCCATCCCTTCTTTATTTAAGATTCCAGCCAACTTATCATCACTTAGAGGTTTACCTGTAATTTCTGAAGAGATAAGCGATTTAATAGTTTCTCTTACTGCTGAAGCAGCATGAGTTTCTGAATCTTCTGAGCTAGCAATAGAAGCCGAAAAAAAGTTTTTTAATGGCATTACTCCCCATTCGGTCAAAATTAATTTACTGTTAGTAACTCTTGAAACAGTACTTTCGTGCATTCCTATGGCATCAGAAATATCTTTGAGTATCATCGGTTTCATATGATTAAAACCATGCCTAAAAAACCCAATCTGTTTTTTTACTATTTCACTAGTAACTCTAACGATTGTTTTGTTTCTTTGTTCTACTGCTTTTTTTAGCCAACGTGCCTCACCTATTTTTTCATCAGCAAAATCAGTACCTTTTTTATCTAAATTGTAATCATTAATTTCTTTAATGTAATCCTCATCTAAATTTACAGATGGTAAATTTGATCTATTTAAATCAATTCGCCAACCCTTTTCAGACTTTGACACAATTATATCTGGTTGGTCTATCATTACATTATCTTGTTGATATTGCTCAGCAGGTTTTGGGTTTAAAGTTTTGATAATTCTAATCATTTGAAATAATTCTTTTTCATTAACGTTACAAAGTTTACTAACTTGTTTAAATTTTCCTGCTGGTAGATATTGTAGATTATTTAAAAGAATTTCGAAATGAGGGTTATAACACTTATTTTCAATGAGTTGAATTTTTAAACATTCAGACAAATTTTCAGAAAATATTCCAATTGGTTCTAGTTTTTTTAATTTTTGAAGTGTTTTTTTGATTATAGAACTATTTACATTTAAATCCGATGATACTTCATCTATTGAAGACGTAAACCATCCACTAGGGTGTAAGTAATCAATCAATCCAATAGCAATTTCTTTGAAATCTTTATCACTAAACTCAATATTAATTTGATTGGCTAAATATTCCTTTAAAGAAATTTTATTTCTTAATGTTTTTTCAATAACTTCACCAGCAGTTACATTATTGCCTGATTTTAGGACTTCTTTATCATACAGTTTTTTATTTTCAAGGTTTGCATTTGAAGATAAATGTGTATCAAAGGAATTTTCTAAATCAATTTTGTTTTCTTTTTTTAATAAATCAGTAGTATTATTAAAGTTATCGCAAACATTTAGATTTGTCTTCTCATTCTCAATTTGTTTTTTGGATGTAAATTCTTTTGTTTCTTGTAAAAATGGATTTTCTAATTGCGCTTGGTCAATAAAATCAGCCAATTCAATATTAGATAGTTGCAATAGTTTGATAGCTTGTTGTAATTGAGGTGTCATTATTAATGACTGATTTTGTTTAATTTTTAGCTGTTGTCCTAACTTCATATCAATCTCCACTTTTAGTTTTAATACTTATGATGCAAAGGAAAGCAGAAGGATTTAAGAAAAGCAAAATCTTAATTTGACAAAAATATATTACAAATAAATGACTGAAAATATTTTTTTTAATTACAAAATAATATCGTAAATACAATAACTTATTATTGTTTAAATATTTTTTTATTTTAAAATTTTTATTTTATTTTAGTTTTAATTAATTATAATAATTTGTATGGTCAAATAATTGTCATTAGGTTTTTATTAGTTATATTTTAAGGTGTAAATAAAATTTTTAAATATTCAAAAGAAAAGAGATCAGCATATAAGTGTCAAAATTGTCAAATTATTCGTATTTTCTTAATTAGCGTAGTTTTCATAATAATTATAGCTTTAATTCAAAGTGATAAGTTACACTATTTAAATTTTGTAACACCTTTTAATGCTGCAATATTAATAATTTCTCTTGGTGTTATAATGTTTTTTTTCAAGTTGATGAAATATATTGTTGAGAAGAAACAAAATTAATGTTTCATCTATCACGAACTAACCTAACATAATTTGGTATAAAGCCAGGGAATCTTCCAAAGGTATGTCCTGTATAAAAATTAACAGTCCACATAAATTTTGGTTGCCATGGATTTTTTTCACTTGTCCAAAAAGATTCAGGTGGAGTGTTTGGAAAAATCATGTTGTCAATTTTAACAGTTTTACATTTTGAACAAACTATTTTCTCTAATTCTTCTCTTTTTGGCAATCTCCATTTACCTTTAAGTTGTTCATTAGCTTGAAATATAACAGAATTAATTTCATCAAATCTTAATTTGACTGGATCTCCAACACAAGTTTTGTTTTCCCAAACCATTCCAACTGGACAAGTCAACCATTCAAGTTTTTGAGCGAGATCAATAACATAATGTCCTCTTGAAATAAAATTATTGGCCCAAACACTATTGAAATTTAAACTTATTAAGAATAATATAATAAAGGTACTAATTATATTGAATGATTTTTTAAATAATAACATGAAAGCCTCTATGAATATTTTTTTTCATTTTAATAAAACTTTGGTCTCATTCTTGCAGAAATTGTGCCTAATATCATTATTTTATATTTAAAAAGGCAAAAAAATGGATATAGCTTCTCTAATTGGTATAATAGGAACCCTTGGCATGATAGCCGGAGCGATGATCTCGTCTGGTGGCTTAGGAATGTTTGTAGACACGCCATCATTATTGATTGTTGTGGGAGGTACATTTTTTGCCGTTATGTACCGTTCAACCTTACCAATGTTTTTAGGTTCTTTTGGAACTCTTATGAAAGTTTTTATGCCAGGTGCAAAAAAACATGATGAATTAATTACGCGTTTAACTGAATTAGCTGGTATAGCTCGAAAAGACGGAATGATGGCATTAGAAGGTCAGGAAGTTCCTGATAAATTTTTTGAGAAAGGATTACAAATGCTCGTTGATGGAGCAGATGAAACAAAATTGACTGACCAACTCAATAGAGAAGTTAAAGCTATGCAAAATAGACATGAAGACGCAACAGGTGTTTTTCAAGCTTGGGTGGATTTAGCCCCTGCTATGGGAATGATTGGAACTTTGATTGGATTAGTTGCTATGTTAGGTAATATGGCGGACCCAAAAGCGATTGGGCCAGCTATGGCTGTTGCATTGTTAACAACTTTATATGGTGCTATGATTGCTAACTGTATTTTTATGCCAATAGTGACTAAACTTGAACACTATTCTGCTCATGAATTACTTTACAGGCAAATGGTAGTAATGGGGTTAAAATTTATATCTAGAGGTGAAAGCCCAAGAAATATAACAGATCAGCTAGTTGCTAATTTACCTCCAAAAATTCAAGCTCAAATTGAAGAAGCAGCTTAATAGTTTAGATAGGATTGGATTATATCATGGCTGAAGCTCAAGTTGAAGAAATAGAAGAAGAAGAATGTCCTAAATGCCCACCTAAAGGAGCGCCTGCTTGGATGGCAACATTTGCTGATATGGCGACACTCTTAATGGCATTTTTTGTTTTGATTTTATCTTTTGCAGAATTTAATGTACCAAAATTTAAACAAATAAGTGGTAGTTTAAAAAATGCGTTTGGAATTCAAAGAGTTGTTCCTGTAGTAGAACAACCAAAAGGCACTACTGTTCTTGCGTTGAATTTTAGCCCATCGCCCGCTCCCTCTGTTACAAAGAATTTAAGGCAGCAAACATCAGACTCTGAACAAAAAAATTTGGACCTTAAATCTGAAATAGATGAAGGTGATAGCGCTAAAAGTAATTCAAAGGAAACCTTAGATGCTAAAGAATTAAGTGAAAAAATAATTGATCAAATTAAATCTGAGGATGTAAAAGTTGAAACAGTTAATGACAAAGTATTAGTAAGTGTAAATACTGAAGACAAGTCATCGGAAGAAATTTCAAAATTAATTAAAGATACTGTTGATGCAGTTGAAACTGCTCGAGAGAATACGGGAGCAACTGACACAGACGTACTTATAGGCGGTATTAATCAAGATATAAAATCAATGGCCTCTGCAACTATTGAAAACAAATCCCTAAAAGATCAAGTCCGCAACCTAGAAAAACAAAGTACTAAAAGCAAAAAAGAAATTAAAGAAAAAACTAAAAAAGCAGAATTTAGTGAAGACCAATTAAGAGTAGCACTCAAACAAGAAATTGGTAAAGGTTTAGCTGAAGTTCAAAGGGAAAAAGACAGAGTAGTGGTCACAGTTGGTTCTGCTGGCGCATTTAGTTCTGGCTCAGCAAAATTAACAAAACAGGCAAGAACTATAATGCAAAAAATTGCTAAAGTCAGTGGTAAAGGAGCAGGTCAAGTTAATGTTTCTGGTCATACTGATGATGTCCCTTTAATTTTTGGTGGTAAGTACAGAGATAATTGGGATTTAGCAGCAGCAAGAGCATCTAGCGTTGTTCAAGAGTTATCAAAGGCCAATACTATTCCTTCTGAGAAATTAAAGGCTATAAGTTTTGGTGAGACAAAACCATTAGAGCAAAATGACACAAGAGAAGGAAGAGAGAAGAATAGAAGAATTGAAATTGAAATTAAATATTGATATTATATTAAATATTTGTGTTTAAAACTATTGGATAAAAAAATGGATGATGAAAATAATTTACCTACTCTTACTGATGAAGGATACTCTCCAGAAGCAATAGCAAATTTGGAAAGAGCTGTCGAAGAGTTTGCAGAATCATTATTAGCTATTAAATCAGAGGATGCAAATATAAAAGTTTTTGAAAGTCTTCAAATAACTATGAAAGGACGAAAAAGAAGAATGGGAGATATAGGCAATGTTGAGTCACCAGATGATCCCATGAAAATTCAATTGATGATTTATAATAAAGAACATATTGAAGAGGTGTTAGAATTTATAAAGGGAAATGGTTTTCCTGCTAAAAATGAACAAGGTTCTCAATTTATTCATGTCAGAGTTCCTAAACCTTCAAGAATGCAATTAGAAGAAATTGGAGATGATGTTAATAGAAGAACAAACGCAATTGGTTCAAGACTAACAAAAATTAAAACTAATACAGGATTAAGAATTCGAGCTGCTATGGAAAAAGAGTTTATTGACCAACGTATTGCAGGAATAGCTACAAAAAAAATCGATGCTAATTTAGAAAGGTGTACCAAAGAGGTTAGAATAATTGGTTTAATGAAAAGAAAACAAATACTCGGTAGCTTTTTTAAAACAGTTGAAAGAGATGATGCAGATCTACTTAAAGTTATAAATAAAAGAGTAAAATTAGAACAACAAAGAATTGAAAATCAAAATCAATTACGTATCCAAGCTGAAGCTTTAGCAAATCAAAATAATGAAATGGTTAACAATGATAATATTTCTAATCCTCAACAACCTGATAATAATTTATCTTCACCTGTTGCAGTAAACTAAAAAATTTATCATTTATTTATATAAGGGTTATTTCCCTTTCTATAAACAACCCTTATAGGCAATCCAGATAAATTAAAGTCCTCCATAAGTGCCGAGGCTAAAAAACGTTTATAACTATTTTGCAGATTGTCTGGACTTGACATAAATACTGCAAATGTTGGAGGCCTAACATTAACTTGAGTAATATATCTAATATTATTTTTTTTACCTTTATATAAAGGGGGTGGATTTTTTTCTATGACCGGGGCTAACCACCTATTGAGTTTCCCAGTTGAAATTCTAATGCTTAATCTTTTTTTAACATCTAAAACCATTTCAAATAATTTTTCTATACCTTGACTTTGAAGACCTGATATAAAAATAATTGGGATCTTCTTAATTTGTGATAAAGAATTTTTCATATTGTTAAATATTTCATCTTTGATTAAATTCTTATCAGTTACTTTATCCCACATATTTGCTCCAATAATTAATCCTCTTCCCTCTCCAAGGATCATACGTGCAATAGTTAAATCTTGTTTATCAATACCTTTAGAAGCATCGACGAGTAAGATACAAATAGCACTGAACTTTATAGTCCTTAGAGTGTCATTAACCATATCTTTTTCTAAAATATTTGTTACTTTTGACTTTCTTCTTAATCCAGCTGTATCAATAATAGATATAGGTTGACTTTTATAACACCATAAAATTTCAATAGCGTCTCTAGTAATTCCTGCCTCTTCACCAGTAACTAATCTTTTTTCTCCTATTATATTATTAATTAATGTGGACTTACCAGTATTTGGGCGACCAATAATTCCAATTCTTATGGATGATTTTTTTTTATATGTTTTTAATTTATTATTTTCATATATTTTGTTATTTTCAGGTTGTACAATGTCTTTCAGACAATGATATAAATCAACTAAACCTTCTCCATGTTCTGCAGAAAAAGTAATAACATTATCAAATCCGAGTGAAGCACTATCACTAAGACCAACTAACCCTCCAGTTCCCTCACTTTTATTAACTAAGACAATTGTTGGTTTTTTAGTTTTTATTAAGCTCCTAGCGAACATTTTTTCAATTGGTAAGATACCTACTCTACCATCTACAACAAAAATAATTATATCTGAATCTTCAAGAGCAACTAAAGTTTGGGTTTTAATTTGATTTACAGTATTAACTTCAAATGAATCTTCTATTCCTGCAGTATCAATCAAAATAAAATTGAGATCAACTAAAGATCCATGTCCATATTTTCTATCTCTGGTTACACCTGGTTGATTGTTAACTATTGCTTTGTCTGATCTAACTAGACGGTTAAACAAAGTCGACTTGCCAACATTAGGTCTTCCTACTAATACTATCTTTAACATTTCTTCAACCCTAAGGCTTTCGTGATAGATATCATTTGTATGCTAATAATTTTCCTTTTGCAGTAAGAAAAATAAGTTTGTTATCAGCTGGAATAGGAGAAAGAGCTAACTTATCAATATTTAGATTACTAATTTCATTCCCGTTATTAGCATCAATAATAATAATTTTACCATCTAAATTAGAAAGTAAAACTTTAGAATCTGCCAATGTCGGACCTTTATAAATAGCAATTTCTTTTTCAGAAAATAAAGAATTTTCATTAATGTAGGAAGGATATTTTTTTTTCCATCTAAGTTTGCCAGTTTCAATATCTATAGCAGTCAATAGTCCCATATGCCCATTCACAAAAATGGTTTCTCCAGAAAGCGTTGGAGTTTCTAGTCCCCCTGTAGCTATATTCCATAGCTCTTCAGACGTATTTATATCAAATGCTGCAGTAAAACCTGATTGTGATACAATATAAATTTTACCTTTATGATAAATTGGATTAGCTATTATGTCACCAGAATGAAAAATTTTAGGTAGTTGTTTATTTGAAGAAATATTTTCATTCCACAAAACATCACCTGTATCATTTGATATAATAAAAAATGCACCTCCAGTTCCAGGAACTATAATTTTATTTTCAGCAACAACAGGCCTGGCACTAGTGTAAACTGAGCTATAATCACTACCAAGAAAAATGTTCCAATTTATTTTTCCATTTTTATTATTAATAGATAAAAAATTTCCATCAAAATCACTAACAAAAATAGAGTTTTCATGAGAAGTTATACCACCTCTTATTGGCAGACGATGATTTTTTTTCCATATAACATTCCCATTTTCACCATTAAGTGCTAATATTTCATTAAGACCATTGTGAGCATAAATAGTAACTTCGCCACCATTCGACAGTATACCAGACAAAGCTGGAGTTCCTATAATTGTATTTTCTAAATTTTTAAAAATTAATTTTTTCCAAATAATTTGGCCATTGTTAGCTTTAATTTTGTATAAAACACCATAATTATTTAACAAATATAGATTTCGTGATAAGTAAATTGGATCAGGCAAATAAGGGTTTTCGTCATCAATTACTTGATCAGTATTAACTTGCCATATTTTTTTCAAAGGAAATTTTGCAGATGAGTTTGTTAAATTGTAAGATTTTGCGTTTGTGATATTTTTGACATCTCTAGGAATGTCAAGTTTAGCATCGTTTTTTTCAACAATAGTTGCCAAAACATTTTTTCTATCAAAAATGTTAACTGTATTTTCTAATTTAGTATCTTTTTCAGAAGAACACCCTAAAATAAATATAAAAAATATGATTAAAAAAAAATTAATTTGCATTTGATTTATAAATTTTATTAATAAGTTCTAATCTGTTTTTTTGTTCCAAGCTAACACCTGATCTTTTAAGTAAGTTTTTAAGTTTAGCATTTGCTTTATTTATATTATTAGACCTAATATACAAAATGATTTCCAATTCAGCCGCTAATAATTGTAATTTACTGGGACTATTTAATATTGGTTTCAAAATATTTATTTGATTTTCAAAAGTGCTAATATTATCTTTCATTACACTTAAAAGACGAGATAAATTTCTGTAATATAAATCTACATTATTATCTTCATAAATATTTTTGTAATTTAAAGACATTTCTTTAATATTACCTCTTTTGTAATTTGTCTCTGCAAGACCAAAAAGAGACAAAATTCTGTACCCTTCATTATCTTCAATGGAGCTTTTTAAAAAAATCTCAGAACTTTCTTTATACTTTTTGTTCTCTAATTTTTCTATAGCATTAAAAAATTGTTGTGAGCTTACTTCTAATTTTTTTTTATTCCAGCTTATAAAAACTTGGTAAGAAGCTATTGATATAACAATTATAAGTAAAAGTGAAATTATATATTTTGAATTTTTTTTCCAAATTTGAATTAATCGATCTTGCTTTAGTTCTTCAGAGACTTCGTCAAAAATATCTGCCATTTTATTAATCCAATAAATAAAAAATAAATTAATAAACTTTTATTCATAAAAGATCAAATAAATATCATTATAATTAGACAATTATATCATTTCAATTGTAGAATATATTTAAATTGGAAATAATCATGACAGTAATTAAATTTAATAAAAAAATTGATTTTAATAAAGTTAAAAATTCAAGATTGAGCAAAAATTCTGTCGATATAAAACATAATAATAAAAATTTCATATTTTTTTCAAAGTTCGAATTAACATCTATTTTAAATCTTTATAGCAAACAAGTATCTAAAGGATTTTGGAAAGACTATGCATTAGATAGTAAGGCTAACACAGCTATTTTTTCAATATATAAACATTCACATGATAGACCTATATATCAAATAATTAAGAAGAGTTTAAAAGGGTTCCGAAACATGCCAGATTTTTTTATTACAAAAAATATGGAAATTATTAACAAAAGTAGTGAAATATCATCTATTTTATCTAAATTTGAAAAAAAATTAAGCATAAAGAAATATTCATAGGATGATATAAAATTATTTTTGGCAAAACTTTGAGATTTTGTAGAATAACTATTTAAAGGATTGAAATGGACAGAATTACCATCAGTAAAATTCAAAACTATTTAAGAAAATCTTTAGAATCAAAACATATAAAAGTTGAAGGTAGAGAGAATAAAGTAGATTCAGCCGACGTAACTCATAATGGTGAATTCCTTGGTGTAGTTTTTGAGGATAAAGAAGACGGTGATACTTGTTATCATTTTAATATGACTATTCTTGATATAGATTTAAAATAAAAAGTATTAGATAGATGAAATAATATCTTTTATAATTAGTTTGATGTAAGATAAATCGATAGGAGCTTTTATTATACTAAATGTTATAAAAATTACTAGTAAGATTAAAACGTAACTTTTTATAGACAAGAAAGTGTGACTTTTTTTATTTGTACCAGACTTAACCGAAAGATCGTTAAAATTCTCCTCTAATTTTTTAACTTTTTCAGAAAGCTGTAATATCACCTCAACAGCTTCGTTAAATTTTATTGCAATCATTCTAAATTGAGCTTCATTATCATTTACTAATCTAGTAAAAGTGTCTTTGTTTTTCTCATCTTTTATATTTGAATTAGTATAATTGTTATTTAATAAATTTGTATCAACTTTTTTTGCTTTTTCGGTTTCAATATTTAAGTTAACTTTTTCTTCCTTTAAATTTTTTTTACTATTTAAGTCATTTAGAATTTTGGGGGAAATAAATTCTGAGTTTGAATCATTTTTTTTACTTTCAGATTTGACCTGATCTAAGATAAGATTATTACTCTCTCTCATCTTCAGTATCCTATTTCTTAAATCTAAACTTTCATTCATTTGTACATCCGACATTTAGTATTTCTATATTAATTTTTACGACTTTTTAAATAAATCATTTAATACTATCACTTTTAAAATTATAAAAACCCTCACTTATTAACATTTTTTTTTTCATTTCTATTCCACCTTTTCCACTATATCCTCCTAAGTAACCGTCAGAACGAATAACTCTGTGACAAGGAATAATTGGAACGTGGGGATTTTTACCACAAGCATTAGCAACGGCTCTTGCAGATTTTGGTTTGTTTAAATCACAGGCGATTTCTTTATAGGTTTTCACACATCCTTTTGGGATTTTTAATATTTGTTTCCAAACCTTGATTTGGAATTCAGTACCTTCAAGCTTCAATATTAATTACTCTTTATACGTTAATAAAAAAATAATTATTTATATATATATTTATATATATATTTAAACAATATTATTTATTTTCATCAGTTTCAATTTCATTTTTCTTGGATACGAGTTTCATTTTTTTCCATCTTATTCTATATTGACTTATATATCTTAAATATAATTCTTCTTTTTTTCCATATTCAAAACCAACAGTTTTATTTAGAAAATATCCTCCTTCTATTGGAATATTTATATATAAATATTCCTCTTTATCTCTTTCACCTCTGGTAATAAGATGTGTTTTTTCATTTTCATCAATTTTCTTCCAGAAATCTTTCATAGGAACTTTTCTCTGAAGTATCTCCGCTAAAGTTTCACTAAATGCAATAAATTGATGTCTGACGAATCTTTTATTAACTCTTTTGAATTTAGTTACTTTTTTAAAATTGTTTTTTTTGTGTTCTTCGTAACATAACTTTGAAATACTTGTAATTCTCATTAAACAGTATTCTCCCGAAAAGAGAGATTTAAGAATAACTTTCTTTTTTTCCATTGGAAAATTACTATCATATATTTTTAAATATAAATTATAAAACTCTTCAGATTTATAGTTCCAAAATCGCATTTAAATACATACCTATTAATACAAGTTAAATAATTCATTTTTATTTAATAGTTGCTTGCTCATGAAATATTAATAATACTAATCTTATTTTGCCTTGAAGTTATCCTAGATCTTTGCAACTTAAAAAAACTAACAAATCCGACAATTTTTTGCACTATATCATTCTGAAAGTAACAATATTTGTAACCAAAACCAATCGTTTAAATTTTTAAAAGTTTACTATTGCCGCTATAAAACAGACAGCATCCTCAAGTCTAACATTCGTAGTGCTATTAATCATAGCATTAAAATAGGTTTATGATTCTTCTTAATTATTTTTAACTTACACAGACATCAATTAATTATTAATAGTTCGAATTCCGAAACATTTTTATTATTTGGCATATCTAATTTGTGAGGCAATGTACAAGAGTTTGATAACTTTGCGTGCTTACTAAAAGTTAATTCTAAAACTAAAGGTAAACAGTCATCTGATCTTATTGGTGAGTAATTATTTGCGTGTATATGCACTAAACTTAAACCGAACTTATTTATAAACCTTTTAATTTTTTTTAGATGGATATCACAATCATGCACCTCAATTACCATCCCAGTAATTCTGTCTTCATTTTCCAATATCTCGTCTAAAAAACGATATTCAGAACCTTCAACATCAATCTTTAAAAAAATATTTTTATGATTTGTTTCATTTAGCACCTCAAAAAATGTACAATATGTATCACATTTAGAATTCAAACCAACAAATTTTTGAATATGATTAACGTTATTTTGGGAAAAGAATTTTTTGTACTTAAATAATTTTTTTACCCAATATGAAAAGTTTTTTAATTTATCAAGTCTAATAATAGATTCAACAATTTGTTTAACAAAATATTTTTTGCTTATACTTGCGTCATATGCAAAAACTTCAATGTTTTTAATACTTAAAAGGTCTTCTTCAAAACTCCAATCATCCGATATACCTAGTCCAATTAATGCATCTGTTTTTTCTATGTCTGATTTTGAAACAAGATAACCGCCATCATAATCTTTCCCAATTCTAACTAAGTCATTTGCTTGTTTAAATGAAAAAAATTTTGGAAGATAAGCTTTCATAAATGTCTTATTCTTTGTTATAATTACTATAATTTATAATTTCCGTATTAATATCCTAGTCAAGAAAAAAATTCACACAACGAAATAATACAATTTTAAATACTGTTTAGAAACTATTTTACTTAAATTAAAGCAAGCTCAAGTCATGTACTACCCTCACTCAAAATAATGTCTGGAATAGCATATTAGTTAGAAAATTTGGCAATACCGATGTAGCTAAAACATCACGATCCAATGCTACTAGATTCTTGGCTGCACATCCGAGTTTGACATTATCGAGAAGAGCAAGTGGATAGTATAAACTAACAAACTCAAGTTTATGATAATAACTAGAGTTATAAACAGGATCTCTTTTTGTCTTTAATATTTCTTATTTGGAATCTTTTGCAATGTAATTCATCATTGCACTAGTAAATTTATTGTGTTCTGACTCTGTAAAAGTTTGTCTTCTTTGATTAGCAGTTATTATAGCATGTATTAATATTTTCTTAATTTTATGCTTTAGAATTGTTGTCATTTCTAAATAGTCTTATTCCTCACTCTACAATTTAGCTAATATTATCTCTAAATTTGCTAGCTTGGTTGCTTTTTCTCACTTGAGTATTTTGTAACGTAAGTTAGACTTGTCATAGTGTTTTATAGGACCTTTTAGTAAGCATTGTAAGATATTTCCTACAAAAACTCTACTAACTAATCAATAATTTGAATAACAATACTCGGCGTAATTAGTGATGCACCGAAATTACTAAGGTGATCATCGTTTTAATATATTGAATAACCATGTTTAACTGTCTCACAAAAACCATCAAGGATCTCATCACAGAATAATTTAATCGTAAAAACCCGAAATATATTTTTTCAACATTAATAAAGTCAATTGCTAGATATGCTTTTTTACTTCTTTATATGAAGTTAGTATAAGGAACCCAGAACATAAAGTTCTTATATAAAAAAAATCGTTATTTCACAGTAAAGTTTGGAACATTCTCATCATCCTCTAGTATTGTACAAAATAAAATTAAATTTCGTTAAACCAACAAGCGATTCAATTTTATTGCGATTATATCGCCTTTTTTTTAATAACTTCTTGTTCTAATGGTTTAACGTTATTATGAACGACCTCAACACCAAGTCCATTACCATTAATTTCAAAAATCCCGCGAAAAGAAACTATTAGCGTATTTACCTTTCTATTTTTAGATAGAAATTTTGGAGTTATTTTAAAACATCTATTTTCGATGAAGACAGCTTGCCCTTGGAAATATTTACGTACTTAAAACCTGCAAATGAATGGTAGTATGCAGTCACGAAGACTTTCATTTACTTAAGCCGTGCGCAAAATGTCGCCATTCGAATTTTCTATCAGCTCCACACTAGGTGTTTTAGTTTTTAAAATTTTTGACACTATAGATAGCAAAATTAAGCATATTTATGATTTTTTATTTGAAATAAATCAAAGATTTAGTTGTCTTAACCCTCAAGTTTTTTTGAAGCCTTGGCCATGCAAGCACGTTGTTAGAAAATTATAACCTTACTAAATAATCAACATAGCTAGGCCAAGCATTTGAGGATTTCGGGCTTAAATTTCAGAATACTAATCATTTCATTTTCATTACTGGGAGTAAATTTATTCCGGTAAAAGTAAACAAAGCTAGTGAATGGTATTTTTAGCAAGATTATAGCTATACGTAATAATAAAACATAATTCTCAAATAATTTTCCTCAGGAGTTTGAACCCTTCTGCCTTATGCAACCCTGCACTAAGTCCTCTATATTCTGCAAGCGATCGTATTCCCTCATCTGATCTTGGGAATGGAAAAGGTCGATTCTCTCCATCATAACAGTGCCACGCTTCCATCTTTTTTTCCCATACATCAGAAATATCAACAAAAACATTTGGTTTGAAACTGGTCTCAAAAGTCCAACTACCACTGCATATGATTTCAAAAGAAAGAATTTCTTTGGGTGAGTTTGGCATGGTTGGACGACAAGCTGTCTCGACTGCGTCATATGTCAGCCGGTGATCGACATTCACTTCAGAACGATCATGTGTTAAAATAGTGGTTGGTTTATATTGCTGGATGCGTTGTTCAATGTCCTTGACAATAGTGATAATTTTTTCATTGTCGAATTGGCAACATAACCTATCACCGAACCAATAATCCTTTACACCCAGAATTTTTAGAGCGTTTATAGCGCTGTTTGTTCTAATTTTTGTTTGGGTTTTGAATTCCTCAGATTTATATTCACCAACAGGAAACCTAGCAGATATTCCTTCACCAAGAAACATTATTGAGACCATAGCACCTTGATTGACTGCTTTTAAAATCGCCCCCCCACATCCAAGGACTTCGTCATCAGGATGTGCTGCGACTACCAAAATACGAGATTCAGCTGAAAAAAACATTATTGTACCCTCCTGACTTCAAAGAAATGTTTGCAAAAAGTTTTTCAAACCTCCAAGACCTCTCAATCTTAAAAACAAGAATATCACCCTTTGATACAATACGATAAATAGTGTTGACTTTGAGCTTTAAATAATCAGCAAGCTCTTTTATTAATATAATGTTATCAGTCATTTCCAGAGCCTAATATTTTAAATGAAACATTAACAGAAAATTACAAAATAGACAATTTAAGACCCACCCAGCTATACCGATCAGACATTATAGTAGGTAAAATGATCTACTATTATAAACCGTATTTATATTTAGTATTTGCTTAAATTGCTAGACTAATGTTATGTATTTTATATTCATAGCTTCAATCAATAGTAAAAATAAATACAATTGTCTGTTTGAAAAACCTTTTTTCATTTTAACAACAGTTTTGCATCTACATAAAAAGTTCTAAGCTAGTATCTCTTTTAAATACGCAATTAAGGATAAGCATGCAGAATTTCTGGCAGTAAATCAATTGCGTTCTTAAAAAAACTTTTACTCTTTTTAAAAGATACCTTATCGATAAACTAATTGACATTTGAACTTAAGCCTATTGACGAATTTTAACAGAACATAATGAAAATTTCAACCCAACCAAACCCGTCAAAAGTTACTACTAGCCATGGTGCACATCAACAAAGTCTCCACTCTCACTGAACACCAAAGGCCTTGGAAAAATAAAATTACTTTCTATGACTATTGCTTCTTTGTCTTTATTTACCTGTATTACTTGACAACACCTACTTCCAATTTGAAAGGCTTTACCCGAGATGGATACTATAATATCCCTGTCTAAAGGATTCGCAAAAACAAGGCTATTGTTAAAAAATTCGAGATTAGATTTTTGCAGGTAATATTTATATTTACCTTTTACGGGAGATGCTGCGGACTTAATATCCGATAATCCAAAGCTCATAAACTTGCTCGTATACAATGCTAATAGATTCCCATGCACCATTGAGAAGCATCCCTTCTTACCATAACCAACATAGCACCTATTAGTAGCTTTAATCTGTTTCTCCGATAGGTTTATTAAAATATTAAAAGCACAAAACGTACCCAAACCTTCCATTCCTATGAAGTCCTTGTCAATCGTTAGCTCGGCAATGCCATCATTAAAATATAAAGTTTTTGAAAAAATCTCTTGTCCGTCTTGATCAAAGAAGAAAAGAAAAAGAGCGGAATCTTCGTCATAGAACTTTTTTAAAATATCTGATGCTTTGAAAATTGTAGAATACTCTTGATCTGTCTTCCAAACGAATAAATCAGATGCCAAAAACGATTTTTTCGTTTCGAGAAGATGTAAAGGAGGTCGAAAACCAACTAAATTTCGTAAAGCAATCCCAAATACACTATTATAAAAAGGTCTTAAATATTTTTTCATGAGAGATCCCTTTCAGAATTTGGACTCGTTTGTATCTATCATCACCGAGTAAGGACTCGTGCGGTGGATGAGTATGCTCAAACGATAAAGAACCGTCTTTGTATTCGATCATGTAGATTGGTATTCCTAAAAACTGATTTGCATATAAATAACTGTGAGACAAGTCTTTTTTAAAGCTTGTTAGGTCAATGAATGTTGTTTGATTCAATTTAACTTGAAATTTTTGAAGAACTCTGTCCTGTTCATTAGAATATAAAAAAATCTCTCTGGTTTCATTAGTTGGAAGAAAGTAAATGTTACGAATAAAGACACCGATTTTACTTCCGTTCGGATTAGTTAGAAGTCCACAATCTGAATATAAACTGCCACGCGCTTTAACCATTTTGTAAGGATAGTCTGACTGATAAGATGAGAAACCTCCAGCTTTGTTTTTAATAAGTAGATTTGCACGAAAATCAGGTGTTGTGTCAGTAAAGTCTTCAATATCACAAAGCTGATTTTTATCTTTAATTTCTTCTATTCCTTCATCAGTACCAAAGCCAAAAATTGAGTTGTTATTTAAATTTTCTAAGTGATAGAAATGATCTGTTTCCTTACAATCGTTTGGTGATGATATATTCCATCTATTGTCAAAGATTTCTGCTTTGTATAATCGCAATCGGTCATTTTTATTTCCTGAATTTTGAAACTTTGGGATTGTAAGTTTAGAACTGATATTTTTAGTTGAAGTTGAGAAGAAAAAGTTCATTTAATCTTTTTACCTTCAACGAAATCACCTTTCAGCATCCCAGCAGGATGGCCTAACTCGTTGCATAGACGCTTCACTTCTCTAATTGTATATGCACATTCGATCTTATTCACGTCAACCATCTGCTCATGGATTACTTTCATTTCAGCTTTTGAATTGTCATAAAATTTCATCTCACACCTTTGTTAGTTAAGTATTAGTTTAATAGTATAGATTTGTTAAGGGTATGAACAGAACATTTTTCTCCGTTTTTTAATGTTTAATATTATGACAAAAGTACTCGCACAGCCCCTCACCATGCCAATGACTCAATGCGTTAGACTTATAGCCTAACTAATATAAACCCTTCTCTTTGGACTAGTTTTCAGAGCTTATCTCTGTCGTATTGTTAATTAAGTAACGAAGATTTTTGACGTAAAGGTGTGAAGTCTTTTGTTTCTAACTTTGCAACGTTCTTAGCAAATACAAAGACACTGCTACTTTTGCCTAGCATCAACTTAAGTCCTACACCTTTGTTGCATCGTCAACTCGTACAATTTCACTGCGCATAGCCTTTAAGGCTTGGTGAAAGTTTTGTGAGGTACTCTTATCCATACTATTATTTAACAACTCACAGACTTGTGTTATAAGAAATTATCATCAATCTTCTGTAAGTGCTAGGTTGTGAAAAGACGATTGAGGTGTTTCAGAGTAACTTGTATACTAACATCACAAGCTCTAACCATTAGCCATTGGGTAACATATTAATGTTTAAACGTCTTATAAAAACCATATTACTTTTCCCTCTTCAGGCTTGCCACTTGGCATTTAAATTATATGATAGTGTCTTATCCAGAATTTTGCCTCAGTTGAGAGGTGTTGGACGTCAACAAATCATCAATTACATAGACAACGATATAAAACTTACCAAACACGGCTCGACAAGTTTTCAATTATATACTCCAAACCAAATTTGTAATTTTAGGCATTCAACATTTTCCAATAAAGAACCAGAAATGCTTAAGTGGATTGAAGAATATGGAGGCGGCGTATTCTTCGATATTGGCGCAAATATAGGGATTTACTCTCTATTCTATGCCCAAGTAAAAAAAGGCAATATTTATAGTTTTGAACCTTCGGTTTTTAATCTTCGTCAGTTGGTAAAGAACGTAAACATAAACAAATTGTCAAAACGCATTATCATTGTGTCAAATCCATTAAGCGAAAGAACTGGGATTGCCTCATTCAAAAACGGAAGCAAAGATGAAGGTGGTGCTTTGAGCGCATTTGGAGTTAAATATGGACATGACAGCAAACCAATTAAAAGTGATATCAATTATAAAGTTTTAGGCTTCTCACTAGATGATTTATTTGAAAAAAATATTCTCAGAGAGATGCCATCTTTAATTAAAATTGATGTCGATGGTATCGAACACTTAATATTGAAGGGTGCTGTCAAAACATTACAATCGCAAAAATTAAAATCGTTGTTCATTGAAGTTAACGATGACTTTAAAGAGCAGGCACAAAAAGTGAAAGCTGTTTTAGAATCTTCTGGCTTTTCGCTAAAGGAAAAATACTACTCAGGGACTCTTGATAAAAGCACACGGTTCGGACAAACAAATAACCAAATTTGGGTAAAGACTTAAGGAAATATTGTTTTACTTTTAATGAGTTCCTTATTTCCATAACAATTATATTTTTTAATTATATAAAGTTTCATTTTGGAAACTATAATGTTAGGTCTCTCTAATGATCCTTTTCATAAACCTTAACGAACAAATTATGTTTGCCAATTTCTTATGAGTATATTTATATTTTTAAGATATAATTACAAAAGTAATGTTTTTTTTACTCTTTAATTTCATTATTTATTTTTCTTTGTATTAATTAGGGTCATTGAGTTGCACTTTAGGGTGTTAGTAACTTCTTTTGCATTTACATATTTTATAGAATTATTATTTAAAAATAACCTTACTCACTTTTTGTTAACTATATTTGGTATAGCATTACATTATTACATATAGAGTAATTAAAAAAAAATAATTAGATGTATTATATACCAAATTGAATAGCTCACACTCAATATATTACCTATTATGGACTTCTTAAAACTTATATTATTACAAATTATTAAACGGAGTTGAACTAACTAATATTCAACATCCTCTTAATGAAAGAAATGGAGCATTTTTTTTCCTAACATAGCATACAAAATTTAAGTGTTTAACTGATCCTAAACATAATAATTATATCTAGGCATTGTCTTAAATAGTAATTTTTGGGGGTTTATCTTATATTTATGTGACATTATTTTTTTCTGCAAAATGCTTAAATAAAAAGATCAATAGACAATAATGAACAAGAGTGTACTTATTTAGTTGTTTATATTTCTATTATCATAAATTTTGGTTTGAACAATTTTTAATTTATTTGACTTATATAGACAAGTATAAAATAGTTTTATAATATACAATAAATTTATTACTAGCTAAGAATATAAAGGAAAATGTAATAACAAAGTCAATAAATTTTAATTATAAAAAAGCATTAAATTTTATTTTAAATGACAATGTTCTAGAGTCAATTCCATCTAAATTTTTAAATTTACAAAAGTCATTAAGTTCAGAAGAGAGATTTCTAATCAGAAATGATGAAAGAATAGCTTCTAAAATTTTTAATTTAGATATTGAAAAAATCATTTTTAATGAATATTATTGTTGGGATAGTACAACTTTATCTTTGTATTATTATTTGAAAAAGTTTTTAAAAACAAAAAATATTAAAAATATTCTTGAAATTGGATGTGGACCTTATTGTACTTTGTCTATTTCTCTGAAGAAACTTTTCCCTAATATTGAATTCACAGCTTTAGAGATAGACAAGGATAAACTTAAAAATGCAATAAAAACTCGACAAAAAAACAAAATAAAAGTTGATATTTTCTATTCAGATCTATTTTCAGAAGTTAATAAAACATATGATATTATTTTTATGAACCCTCCATATATTCCATCAAGGTTTGAAAAACAAATTGTAGATAATTCTAATCCAGAACTAAACTTTAAAGAGTGGGAAAGTGGGCACAGTAATGAAGATGGATTAGAAGTTATTAATAATCTTCTTAAAGATTCAAAAAATTATTTAAATGATAATGGTTTTTTTATTATGGGTATAAATAATTATTTTATTAGTAATTTTAAATTGATCTCGCTTTTTAAAAAATTTGAGTTTAATCTATTAGAAAAATTTAAAAAACAGAAAGAGTGTATACCAAAAGGAAATTATTCTCAGGTTTATACTTTAAACATAAAATAATTAATATCATAGACTTTTCATTTTTATAATTTTATTAGGATTGGTTATTGTTTATTCTTGGAATTTTTGGTGGTCAAGGGCCTAATCCTTCAGCTGCACTTCTAAATGGTGATAAACTTGTTGCGTTAGGAGAAGAAGAGCGTTTTTGTAGAATAAAAAACGCTCCATCAATGTTGCCTATAAATTCAATAATGTATTGTTTAAAAAGAGCTCAAATAAATTTAGATGAAGTTCATTCAATTAATTTTGGTTGGGATTGTCCTCACTATATTGAGTATCAACCTAAATTTCTTAATGAAATACATGCACAGTTTGATTTTGATGATCAAGGTTACAACAAACTTCATGAAAAAAAATTGCTTACGAATTTACATCCCAAAATGATAGTTGATAGTCTTAAATTTTCTTTAGCTAAATTTGGCCAGAAACTTGATCCTAATAAATTTTTTTTTCATAATCATCACGAATGTCATGCAGCAAGTACTTTTTATGCTTCGAACTTTAATAAGGCATTAATATTTACAATTGATGGAAGTGGTGAAGAAAATTGTACAGGTGAATGGATAGCAAAAAATGGTGAAATGAAACCTTATAAGTTTCATACTCTTCCAAACACATTAGGTGGATACTATGGAACATTTACAGAATTTTTGGGTTTCAAATCAGATTCTGAAGAGGGGAAACTAATGGGTTTGGCTCCTTATGGAAAATATTCTGATTATTTCCAAAAGAAATTATCAAATATTCTTTATTACAATGATAAAGAGAATTCATACATTATTAATCCTAAATATAGGTATTTTGAAAAAAGAACTTATAATTCCAAATTTACAGATTTAGTTATTGATTTATTTGGCAAACCTAGACTTGTTGGGGAAGAAATTACCGAATATCATAAAAACTTAGCTTTTAACGTTCAATTTTTACTTGAAAAAATTGTTTCGAATTTAATTAGGGATAGAATTAAAAAGTTCAATATTAAAAATGTTTGTTTAGCTGGTGGTGTTGCAATGAATTGTAAAATGAACGGCGTCATTTCAGAAATTAAAGAATTGAAAAGTTTATACGTACAGCCTGCTTCTTCTGATAACGGAACAGCGTTAGGAGCAGCGTTAATTGCATCTAAAAAACTAAATTATAAACCATCTAATATTATGAAGCATGCTTACTTTGGAAATGAGTATAAAGACGATCAAATTTTAGAAGCAATTTTAGAATCAAAGTTGAAGTTTGAAAAAAATGTAAATTTTTTTAATAAGATTGCACGGTATTTATATCAAGGAAAAATAATAGCTTTATTTCAAGGAAGATCCGAAATTGGAGCAAGATCTCTTGGAAACAGATCAATATTAGCAAATCCTCTTATTCCAGACATTAAAAACAAACTTAATTTAGAAGTAAAGCATAGGGAGGCATGGCGACCATTTTGTCCTTCATTTACATCAGAAAGTTTTAAATTTTATTTTGGACATAATAAGCCGGCAGACTATATGATTATTGCATATTATATTAAGAAAAAGTTTATATCTCTTTTCCCATCAGCAGTTCATATTGATGGTTCAGTTAGACCGCAATCTGTTAAAAAAGAAACAAATGCTTTGTTTCATTCTTTAATTGAAGAGTTTGGTAAACTCTCTGGACATCCAGTACTAATTAATACCTCGTTTAATATCCAAGGTGAACCTATAGTCGAAACTCCAAGAGATGCTTTGAGATGTTTTGGGGGAACAGGAATAGATGTTTTAGTAATTGGAAACTATATATTAGAGAAGTAAAAAGAAAAAAAATAATATGTTAATTTTTGTAGGACAAACTGATAATGATTTTTTTTGACTTCAGATTAAATTGTTTGTCACCGATTAATTTGAATTTGGGTTGTTATTTATTAGCTGGTGGTTTTAACGCAACAAATTCAGTATGTAAAGTTCACTCATATTAGTCTTATTGTTAGCTAAAAGCATTGTGCTTTAAGCGTTTTGTGGCTATTATTCAAAATATTAGCAGTAAATTTTAAGTAAACTATTTAGTTTATAAATTGTAGATTTACTTACCAGCGTTGCGTCTTCCTATGTTGTGGATTGTACAATTTAACCACACTTAGCTTCACACATTCAATACTGTTAATACTGCTATTATCACCTAATTTATGATTACTTTATTAAAACACTAAGCATAGAAGAAGGACTATATCTTAACTAGAGTCATTAGATTTTTTTAAAGCTAATGTACCTGTCGAACCTAATACGGAAACTCCTTTCATAGCAGAAAATATCTTGCAGTATCTTTAGTTCATATTCACACAGGCTTTCAATCTTGTAGAACTTTTTGGCCGGAGTGTGTTTATTTTACAACTATAATTTTCTGCACATTTATAGTGGAACCTAGCTTTTATTAGTTATTCTCATAATGCTTTAAGCCACTTAATATATTTTTAATTTCTTCACGTAAGTCTAATTACTTCTTGCCACACTATTTCTATCTGAGTGTAATGATCTTCAGTAAAACATGTTTGCAGATAACAGTTTTAAATGTTTTCTAAAGGTCTTAACTTCGCAGTAAAGGATTTATGTTTAGATAATTGTTCTTCTTCAATGTAAGTTCAAAGTGGATTGGCTTTATACAAATATTCATGAAGCAACTTTCAAAAGTTGACACTTGATCTTATTTAACCATCGTAACACTCACTCAATTACTTCAAGTAAATTGTGACTAACCAAGATTTCAATTGATTCATATAGTTCCCAAATTGGAGTGTTTAAAGATTCCGCGATTTCTAATAAGGAACTTTTGCCATCACATAGACTAATAATATCCATCAATAGTTTAACTTGATCTACTAATTTGTTGTTAAGAATTGTTGGATAAAGACCACGCTTGCCCATTTGAGGTTCACAGAATACTGCTACACGATATTTCTTGTTCTTCTCTATTGCTTCAAGCGCCCTTCGGATTGCCCAATATCCTCCGTCTAATCCTTTCGGTGTAACAACTTTTTCCAAGTCATCGAGTGATGTATGGTACTCGGGGTATTGCCCATATTTCGTACGCATAATTGAAGCAATTGGTAAATCTATCCCTGGAGCACAATACTGTCTTTCGTCGCTTCCTCTGTCTAGCCAGGTATATACCTTAAAATTTGAATCTGTATGCTTTAAGACATGCTTAGCTATACTATCACTTAATGTATTTCCACTCCGAGATGGTAAGTAAGAATATGCTCTATCATCACCTACGCAACAAACGTTAAATCCTGAAAAAATATTTTGCTTCATGTAATCATAATGAAGACTAATATATGTAATTGATCCAATAGTTTCTGGTATGAACACTATTCTATAAGTGTAATGGAGATGTTTAAGCTCTGTCAGCCACTTTGCAAGGTATGTAACAACAGTTGGTCCAGAAAGTTCATTATTCGCCATAGATGGATGGCAAATATAAGTACTAAGAAATATTTCTTTAGAACTTTTACCGGGGATTATCAATTCGGCGTAATTTAAGACACCATCAAAATGTTTTGTATCAACTTTCACATAATACTCACCATCTTCTAACTGGTCGTATTGATCTTGAAACAGGCAAAACCCCCATCTTTCTTTGTAGTAGCTTGTCATGTAAGGAATAGCATCTGGCTGGTCTGGTAAAGTGTACAAATGCTCTTTTAATTCTTTGAGGCTAACCTTACCCTCAAACGGAACACTATATCCTAATAAATGAAGATTGTTTTTTTTGAAATCGCAAATTTTTTCACCCTTGGGAGTAACAATATATGCGTCATTTGCGCTCCATTCTTTCGGAATTGTCCAATCAAATACCGCAGTTCCAGAAGGAACAGATTTAATCTTAAGATCTGGCAAATGAAACTTTATTTGTTCTAAAGTTAGCCTTACACCTTCACCAGTAATACTTCTGTTAGTAGGCCAAAGTTTTTTTGCAAATTCATGTATTTCAATACCAATCATTTACTTTCCTGATATACCATGCATATTTATCTGTTCTTTCGTTCATTTGTTTCACACTTCAGCTATAAAGTGACTTTCTTTTCTATCAATGCATCTAATTCACCTACTTCAGTTAATTCACATACCTTACACAGTATATCAGTAACCTCAACTTTATTCACCAGTTCGATGGCATTCTTGCCTTCAGCAAACTCTCACTTTTGATATCACCAACGCACATCATTTTATCCCTAACTTTCACTTAAACTGAAAAGCTATCTTTAAAAAAATACTTGCTGTTGTACCAAGCATAAAAATCTGCTAACGCTCTTAATTGCTCAGACCTTTTGTACTCGGAATTATATCCCCAAAATTGCATAACATCAGCCATCCAACCTTCAATCAAGCATGCTTCTGCGTTTGTTATTCGTTCTCTCCATCGACCAAGATTTTCTACTGAAATGCCTTTAAATTTTTTGCCAGAGTGATTATTTCCAAAGAAATCCTCACCAAGCATTGTTGGTTCTAAAAGCTTGTCATCCCACCCTATATTTAACTGGTTGACAATCAATTTCATCACCGATTCTATTTCCACTACAAGATCTTCAAACCGAACAGTGAAAAAATTTGGTGTTTTAGCTATTACTTCATGCTTGCTGATTTCTAAATCCAATTTAGCTCGATTGAGAAGGCTTGCAAGTGATTCAATTTCACTCTCTCCCATTTTCTTATAATAGTGAGATACCCCATCTTTAATTGAGGCGTAATTGTCTCTAGGATCTCGAATGATCTGAAGCATTTTGATATCTAAACCATCATCAAGAAATTTTTGCAGGTTAACCACTTGGCTAGTTTCTTTGAAAAGAAATGGTTTGCTTTCTTCAACCTGCGCGTATTGACAATATGCCTTAGCAACGGACTTCACTATCGCACCAGGCGTATTAAGACCATACACAGTCCGCATACCCCAAAGTACTTCAAAAAATTCATTAGAATCAAATTGATTTATCTTGTTAGATATCTGCTTACCAGAAATTTTCGCGGTTGATTTTTTTATAATTAAAGCAAGCCGTTTTTTAATGTCATCTTCGCTCAGTTCTTTTTTTACCCAATAGGGATAAAAAGCATATAAAAGAGAAATATCTACAGGATAGATATTTAGTTCTGGATGACCATCAAACAACTTGTGCAACATTGTAGTGCCTGATTTGCGATGACCAGTAAGTACAATAAACTTCATCGTGCCTTTGCCCTATCTAAAACTTCAAAATTTAAAAGCTCAAACAAACCTTCCTACATCCGTTTCCAAAAAATTGTAGTCCCAGTTTTATGTCTTATCGCAACCATCTCAACTGAACAGTTTAAAAGCTAGTACGAAAAAGTATAAAAGGGGCAAAAGCTATTACTAGCAAGATATTTTTTTCAGCGAAATATTTCAAGGTAACAATCCTTTTGGCAACCATAAAAGAACCTGGCAATATTCATCTTGCTAATAGATAATAGCTTCGTAAAAAATGGGTGTTTCCCCATCAGCAAATGTTGCTTTTTCAGTGCCAAATCCTAGTCTCTTAGTTACTACGTGTTTCATAGTCACACTTTTGTAATATATTTTATGTAATGTAAGAAAAAAGACTAAGTAAATCAACGATTGATTTTTGTTTGTTAAAGAGGTGTGTAAGTAAGAGTCAAAACTAAATCTATTATTTAAATTAGAATAACTACTTCTGACCAATGAAAGAATTAATATAACGTATCGATTTATATGGCATTTATATTTACTTTTAAACTATTTCCAAACTTACTACTTATTAAGCAGGGACTAATAGAATTGTTAAAACAAAATAAAGTCAATGCATTAGTTGGAAGCAGAAACAAAATCTTCAAATCTTCTGTTTTCTCGTAATACAAATTAGGTTGTTATCATCACCCCTTCTTCTAACAGGTGATTTTAAATAAATAAACCTAGCGTCAAAGGAAGCGCTTTTCTCACAAAAATAAGTCTTGAACTTAATGATATTAGTTTGATCAACATCTTCAATAATATATAAACCGTCATTACGAAGAGAGCCAATCATATTTTCGAAGAAACAAATACCAGCGGAGTACTCGTGTAATCCGTCATCAATAATAATATCAACAGAGTTTTCAACAATTTTAGCATTTTTCAAAAAAGTATTAACTGATTCTGTGGAAGTTTGATCACAGTAAAATGTCTTGATACGCTCTTCAGTAAATAAAATATGACTATCAATATCACATCCAATAATATTAGCATTAGGAAAATAATCTCTCCACATTCGTAAACTCGCTCCTGGGATGCCATTAATACCCATTGACGATTTTAAATCAGGATTATTTGTACCAAGTCCACACTCAACTACACTTATGACATCATTTCTCCGAAGTCCAAATATAAGATCATAAAAGTCAGCATAATTGTGACTGGACCAAGCATAAGGATTTAAATCTGGTGTAACCTCACCCTTATCAGAGCCATATGTATCAGAAAGAATATTTAACAATGAATGGTCATTTTTTCGATATTGAACATCAAAGCCATAATTAAGGAAGTCAGTTTTATACCGAACAGTCTTTTTAGCCATGAGTAACCCATAAAAAGTCATGAGTGCCCCGTAACAACTAGTCAATACACCACCTAAAAAAGCCCTGTCAATTTGACGTATAGTTTTTCTTATATGCATTTATTCACCAATCGGTTCGCCATGTTAACAAGAGGCTAATTTATTAGAGTTATAACTCGGAAAAAAATCTTTGGCTACCAATTTTATAGCATTCACAACCACTTTCTTTTCCTCCTTACAGCCAAAGAAACAATCTTTCGCTAATACTCCAAATCCTAATCTTCTTCAGTATTGAGTTGATCAACTTCTATACCTACTTGATTAGCTAAATTATACTTATTAGTTTTTATAAGATAGCGTTCTGCTTTTTCAATCAAATTGTTCTAGGCAAAGGCTGTCCTGGAGGCTTTTAATAGCTTTTATGCTTTGTTAATCATTTTTGTTTTGATATTTTCTGACTTTTCTATAACTTTCTAATATCGCAGTTCGAAAATACGCAGATCTGACTACTAAATTCTATTTAAAAGCGATAGAATCTCTGAATAAGTGTTATAAACTTTTCAAGATTTTCTTTACGAATCTCCCTAACACGAAAATGCTAAGATAAATATAAAATTAGGAATTACTAAATAAATACCTACATTATAAAAAATTAATCGTTATTAGTCAGGATTTGGCAATTACTATAATTTAGGTACGAATCCTACAAGGATCAAATTAAATCTTTTATCTTCAAATACTACATCGCTAACTCTTACCCCTTCAATACAAAATCCGCATTTCTTCAATACTTTTTCTGAACCAATATTCAATTCATAATACCCAGCGTTTATTTTTTCCAAAAGCAAAACTTTAGTTCCGTATTTCACAATACTATCCACACACTTTGTAGCAATTCCTCTTCCCCAATAATATTTGTCACCAATAAAATATGATACTTCAGCAGATCTATGCTCCCAGCTTATAGGGCCTAATTTTATGTTTCCAATGTGTGTATAATTCGAAAAAATACCAAATAGTAAATCATTTTCCGAATCATATTTTTGTTCAACAAAGTCACAGACACTCGAAAAAGAATGTTTAAAATATTTTTGTTCAGTATATTTCATTATTTCATAGTCGTTTAACCAAGCTACGT
This sequence comes from alpha proteobacterium SCGC AAA536-G10, assembly GCA_000384615.1. GTDB lineage: Bacteria > Pseudomonadota > Alphaproteobacteria > Puniceispirillales > Marisalimonadaceae > Marisalimonas. The sequence goes on from ARQU01000006.1 coordinate 45,869, forward strand.
ATTTCTCTGTCACATTATTCTTTTTCAAAGTACGTAGTTGAATGTTGTTATCTATGTCAATTTTAATGTCTCGGTTCATTTTCATTCTACATCCTTTCCTATAAATATCTTAATACAGAATTATTGGTAAAATGATTAACAGTTAATTCTAATACAAACACACTTAGGTATCTATTTTTAAGCGCTTTCTAATTTGCTTGTATTCCTATAATACAGACAGCATGCACCTTTTATCTAAATAGTTCTTTAGTAAATCTCGGAAGTTACCACTCTGTTTCCACTTACTATTTTACCATTAAGTCAAACTATAATATACCGAAAACGATAGAAACGTTCATACCATAAGAGTTATTCTCATCAATAATAACTCAAGCATAAAATTCTAAGTCGCTTATCCGTGCCTTAAAATCAGAGGCTGCAGGTTTCATAAAGTAACAGCTATCATTGTTGTTGTATATAAGAAAAGCTTTACGAGCTTGTTCTCCAACTTCGTTCAGCATGATTATCTGATAAAGCTCCAAATATGATACTAATCTGTAAATTTGACTATAAACTTGCTCCCAATCACCTTTTATTTCAAAATGACTTTTTAATAATTAGAAATGCGGGGTCAAAAAAAGCCCCCATACCATTTATTATTCTAAAATTCCCGTCAACATCTTGTTCAGTCCACATGTTTATAGCTGGTGCACTTGTGTTTCTAGGAATTTCTCTATCAATATAAAAATACTCGAATCTAAATTTCTCGACATCATCTCTACTGGCAAGAATCTCTTGAATCGACTTTTCAGAATGGGTGTTAAAGTCACATCTCCAAACGTTGGAAGATTCGGCCTTTGAATCATCTGAATACTTTGTGATTATAGATATATTATTAGGATTAAATCTTCCATCAATTATAATTATCCCACCTGGCGATGCGAATTCAATGAGTCTATTTAACACAGCAGTCGGGTCTGGAAATATAGGAAAGGTGCCTAAGCATGTGACAATATCTCCACGTAAATCGTTCAGTTGTGGACTAAAAACGTCTTCCTCAATAATTTTACTGCGGGTATTAGCCAATAGGGACTCCGCAACCGATACGAACTCAGGAGTGACCTCTATCCCTATAAAATCAGTTGCTACGAGCCGAGGCTGACTGTTTAAGAAATGTAAGAACTCCCCATTCGCGCATCCCACATCTATCAGTTTTCCTGGATTATCAATTACCCTTGATAATTCCTCCGCCTTCCTAAATACAAACTTCGTTTGCTTCAGTCGATCTCCATCAACTCTCGCATATGGCGAAAGAGATACCATTGGATCGTAACTTCCATGTTCTGACACATTGTATTTTACACTTTCTTTAGCATCTTTCATTTTTGCACTCCTTTTCAATATCTTCTTGAATTGCCCTGATTTTTTTCAGAGCCTGATGAGTTTTAACCAAATTCTTTACATCCCAGACGTTTGTATTTAAAGAAATGAACCCCAAAATTTCACGTTCTTTAAGTGTATTTACAGCTGGCATTCCTTATAATTTATAAGAAATATTACTTTTATGACATTTTGAACAATTACACTTGGGATTAATTCCTTTATTCAAAGTTTAATCTTTTTCATAATAATATCAATTGTATTAGTAAAAGAACCGTCCCTATCTCTTTTAAAAAGTTTTGGTGAGTTTTTGTTTGCAGTTAAACCTAAGTCTTCTAATTGATTGCCTACAATTTCTCCTAGCTCTATAAACTGACTTTCTATTTTGGAAAACATATCTTTTCCACTATAGAATTCTAATAATTTTGAAAAAGATTCATCTCTATAATATTCGTTGGTTCCTTTACTATCTGGAATATTATTAAGTGAAGAATCCAACTTTTTGCCTTACTCTATTTTAAATTTGTAAAATAATGACTTTTTATAGAATTATAATTATTCAGTCTACAGTTTAGTCTGCAAATTAATTTGTTTCTATTTCTTTAAGTTCAACTTTTGCTTGCCATATAATTACACACTCTTCGCATCGTTCAGTAGCTTTTCTAATTGCTCTATAAGCAGGGTACTTTTTTCACCCTTTTGCAAGTATCTTAATTAATACCACTTGTCTTTCTAATTTATAATTAATCATATTATTTCCTTACATTTTATTATTATCTCCAACTTTTTGTCATTTTTCCTTTATCTTTGAAGTCAATAATTGAGAAAGTTTTCTCTACTAAAGTGTAGTCATTGTAACCTAATCGAGCGATAACCTTCATTTTAAGCGTATCGACTATCCCATCATCAGTTATAAATTCATCTTTAATATGAATACCAATAACTTTTCCAAATACAACGTTGTGCAAACCTCCTTTTCCTGGAAGTTCAACTGTTTGGTGATATTTACACTCAAAATGTACAGGAGACTCTGCAACTCTTTTGGGCTTCACATCGAATGAATCTATAGCGGTTAAACCTGTTTTTTCTAATTCATCAGTATCTGGTTCCATTATCCAACTTGTATCATTCATTTGGTGACGTGTGTCCCAGGTGCTCATGTTAACCACAAATTCACCTGTTTCTTCAGCATTTAAAACACTATCTTTCTTACTTCCATCTGCACGATTACCAGCTGAGAACATTACAAATGGAGGATTATAAGAAAGTCCATTGAAATAACTATATGGTGAAAGGTTTCCTACACCATTTTTACTTACTGTACTAATCCACCCAATTGGACGGGGAACTGTCAGAGCTTTGAAAGGATTGTAAGGTAATCCATGATCATTTTTATTTGTTTCATAATACATTTGCATACTTTCTTTTTTGTACTTAGTTTAGCAAAATTTATAACTTAAGATTTGTAATAATTTATTTAACAATTAATATTATCTACAATATATTTACCGTAACTACCTTCTAATTTAATATTATTAAGAAAAACATATGCTCTTATATTCCAAGGTATGTCGAATCTTACTTTTATTAATTCATCCTGCTGTGTAAGTTTATTATATACTAATTCCCAAGATTCATAATTTTTAGTAAAAATTTTACCACTATTAATGTTTTGAATGGCGGATATGAAGATGTCCTAAATTTATATTCACTATTTCATAGTAATTTAACCAAGCTACGTATTTCTCTGTTACATTATTTTTTTTCAAAGTATGCAGTTGAATGTTGTTATCTATGTCAATTTTAATGTCTCGGTTCATTTTCATTCTACATCCTTTCCTATAAATATCTTAATACAGAATTATTGGGAAAATGATTAACAGTTAATTCTAATACAAACACACTTAGGTATCTATTTTTAAGTGCTTTCTAATTTGCTTGTATTCCTAGAATACACATAGCATACACCTTCTTCCTAGATAAATGAAATGTTTCTAAAACTTGTATTACAAATGCAAAAAATTCAAAGATTTATACAATTCCTCACAATATTCATTAGGTAAACGTTTAAGTTTTAAGTGACAACCTATCTGTGCATTATTCCAATGAAGCTCTCGATACATTAGAGCCGCCAATTGGTTTTTACTTAGTGTTATGGTCAATGTTTTATTAGTAGGGCTCACTTCATTTTTATCTAACAATCGAGAGTTTTCATAAGAAAAAATATACTGATCACTATCAACAACTAACTTAAGCAACCAATCATTCGCTGGCGATAAGTCAATGTTAAATCGATTGCAACGGTTTATCATTTCTGAAAATGCCTTTTCTAATACTTCAGTTTCATTTTCGATTAAAGAAGATTGAAATTGATCCAATAAAGAAGTGCTAGAAACCATTTCGAAAGGAAATATATTTCTTCGTATTTTTAGATTACCTCCTATTGAGAATTCTATTTCATCTCCGTAATAGGCATACTCACTTTTTGAACTAGCAATATTTTGAAAGGAATAAGTATTGGCTACCAATTTTCGATCCATGTATTCTATAGCTGTGTAGTTTTCAAAAGACTTAGATACGGGGCCATTTAAAACGAAATCTGCTGAATGCGGGAAATAGAATTTCGGCTTTAAAAAGTCAATACATTTTTCTATAGTATCTCTACGCTTTTCGTGCATTTTTTGGTGAATAATTTTTTTCTTTTCCTCACTTAAGTCGTAGCAAACAGGATAATCTTGGGCATATGAATTAAACGGATACCAAAGAGAGGTTAGTTTCTCAACTTTAAGGTTCTGCAAAATTTTCATATCGTATGGCGTGTTATCACATAAAAATAAATGAGACGTATTATTTTTCTTATCTTCAACAAGCAAGGAAGTATCTATATTAGTTGCATCATACTCATACCCCTCTTGATATGAACCCAATTCTTGTCCAAAAGCATTCATAGGAGGGACAATAGTAAGATCAAGATCAGATAGACCTATCTGTTTATAAGGTTCAACTAAACTTAAATTAGTAAACCCAAGATCATCAATATAGTTTTTTAAAACTTTATTTATGGGGAGGTCTGGGATAAATATCTGAATATTTCTATCCAAAAGGCTCAAAGTCTCTCTATCCCAGTGATCCTCATGAATATGACTGACAAATAAGTGAGTTACTGTTTGCAAAAAATCTAAATTAGTGCAGATGGCAAACGGTGACCAAGCACCGCCATAAAGGGTTCCCACCAACCAAGGGTCAATTAAAAGTGAGCATCTTTCACTTTTAACTAGGACGGTCGCATTATTTAATGAACGAATTTTCATATTTATCTTTCTTTTACCTTTATAATTTCGCTATTGCTACATCTTTCTAATCATTAGTGATGTTTATTTTTTTCAATTAATATTAGTTATTTAATTACCCTAGTAGTGCAGCTATAACAAGTGTATAATTTGCTACTCCCATTCAATAATCCAAACTCTATAACTAATTGTTTATATTACCTTTTTTAAAATTTTGAAACTACTTTGAAACCTATTTATCTTACAAAACATAATCCTGTTTAAATAATAAATAAATAAGTTTACCATTACTATTTTTTTTATGCATAACAGCACCTAATTTTTCAGTTGCTTTTCTTGACCGAAAGTTTTCTTCCCCAATATCAAAATATACTTTATCAATGTGTCTGAATGCATAATCCAACATAAGTTTTTTAATTTGTAAATTGACAGATGTGCCCCAATATTCATTTGACAAAAATGTATAACCAACTCTAATTGAATTATCTATTTTATCATGAGAATAAAATCTTGTAGAACCAATAAATTTATCTAATGTTTTATCAACTATAGTAAAACAACCCAATGTGTTTTCCATAGCAATCTGAAAAAATTTAATAAAAACTTCCCTCTTCCATCTATCATTATCAGGATGTTGTTCCCAAATTACAGGATTACCAGCAACAGAGTATAATTTTTCAAAATGAGAAGTTTCAGTTTGTATTAAAGAAAAAGATTCATTTTCTAATTGCAATTTAAAATTTACCATAAGTTATTGTTTTTAAACACTTTTTATTCACTCCCATTCTATCGTTCCAGGAGGTTTAGAAGTAATATCATAGTTAACTCGATTTATTCCCACTACATTATTTATAATTTTAGTAGCCGTCTCACTAAGAAACTGATGATCAAACGGATAATAATCAGCAGTCATCCCGTCAATTGAGGTTACAGCTCTTAATACACATGCATAGTCATAACTCCTTGAGTCACCCATTACACCAACTGTTTTTACTGGTAAAATTACTGTAAAAGCCTGCCAAATTTCATTATAAAGCCCATATTTTTTTATTTGGTCAATATATATCTCGTCTGCATTTCTTAAAATATCTAATTTCTCGTTCGTTATTTCACCAGGGCATCTTATCGCCAACCCTGGCCCTGGAAATGGGTGTCGCTCAATAAAATAGCTTGGGATACCAAGTTCTTTTCCAAGTTTTCTTACTTCGTCTTTAAATAATTCTTTTAGTGGTTCTATCAATCTCAAATTCATTTTTTTTGGTAATCCACCAACATTATGATGAGATTTTATAGTCACAGAAGGGGCTCCTGAAAAACTTACACTTTCAATTACATCAGGATATAATGTACCTTGAGCAAGAAAATCAACTTCCCCAATTTCTAAAGCGTATTTCTGAAAAACATCAATAAATAATTTTCCAATTATTTTTCTTTTCTCTTCGGGATCAATTACAGATGCTAAATTTGACAGAAAAAGTTGTTGTTCTTTAGCCTCTATTAACTGGAGTTTAAAATGATCAGTATATAACCCAATTACTTCTTTACTTTCATTTTTTCTCATCAAGCCATTATTGACATAAATACATGTTAACTGATCTCCAATGGCTTTATGAATAAGTATAGCAGTTACAGAACTATCTACCCCCCCAGACAATGCACAAATTACTTTTTTATCACCAACTTTCTCTTTTATCATGTGAATAGCTTTTTCAAGATAAGCTTTCATGTTCCAATCAAATGAAACATTAGCTAACTGAAGAAAATTTTTTAATAAAATTTTTCCATTCGAAGTATGAATTACTTCTGGATGAAATTGAACTGCATAATAGTGCTTTTTTATATCACCAATAATGGCAAATGGTGCATTTTCAGACTCACCATAAACTTCAAAATTCGATGGAATACTTGAAACGTGATCACCATGAGACATCCATACTTGTTCATTATTATCTTTAAAAAAGTTTTTTAAGAAACTAATACTTTTATTTTTCTTTTTGACAAACGATTTCCCAAACTCCGAGGTGCCCGTGCCATGAATGACATTACCACCTAACATTTTCATCATTATTTGTTGACCATAGCAAATACCTAAAATCGGTATACCAATTTCAAATATAGTTGATGGTGGTGCAGGAGCATTATCATCTAATACACTTGCTGGTCCTCCAGATAAAATTATAGCTTTTGGAACGATAGCTTTTATTAATTCATCAGTTATTTTATTAAAAGGATGAATCTCACAATAAACTTTTAATTCTCTTAACCGTCTGGCGATTAGTTGAGTAACTTGACTGCCAAAATCAATTATTAATATAAGATCATCTTTCATTCACTTACTTTCTTTTTAAAATAATTAAATACTATCTCTTTCTTTGAAACATTGAGATAAAGAAACCATCTATTTTATGAATGGCTGGATTTATAGTTATGCTTTTATTTATATTCTGAAAAGGATATTTAACAGCATTTTGTATAAAAATGGTGTCATTCCACATATTAGCTAAATTTATTTCAGTAAAATCTAGTTTATTTTTATCCTTGAATTTTTTAATTTGATTTATTCCTTCCTCTGGCAAAAAAGAACAAACGACATAAGCTAATTTACCACCAGGTACAACCATCAAAGAACCTTTTAGAAGAAGATCTTCTTGTATAGCAAGCAAATCTTGAAGTTTTTTTGGATTAAAACCAAATTTTGAATCTGGACTTCTTGACCATGTTCCAATTCCTGAACATGGAGCATCAATCAATACCAAATCAAATTTTTTTTCTAATCCTTTTACATTCCAATTTGGATTTACCAGGCGTCTCTCAACATTATGAACTCCTGCTCTTTTTAGTCTCAAACCTGCGTTCAACAATCTTTTTTTATTAGTATCTAACGATAATATCCTTCCCTTATTTTTCATAACATCTGCTAAAATTAGAGATTTACCACCTGCGCCAGAACAAACATCTGCAACTTGCATTCCAGGTCTTACATCAAGTAAAAGAACAACTAGCTGAGATGCTTCTCCTTGTATCTCTAAAAAACCTTTCTTAAAAAGTTCATGGCCTTCTATTGGAAACCTTTTCGAGAGTCTTATACCTAATGGTGAGTATTTAGTATGTTGAAAAGGTACTTTTATATCCTTTAATAAATAATATATTTCATCTCTTGATTTACCTTTAAGAGTGTTTATTCTAATATCAAAAAAACCTTCTTCGTTTAGGGATAAAGCAACGTCTTTCCATTCATTTTTGAAACCATTTTTGAGACTTTTTAATAAATATTTTGGCAATTCATAAAAAATATGTTCAGGCATTCCTTTATTATAAAATTGATCAAAATCTAAACGATTCAAAAACTCCAAGTCGTCATAATCAAATTTTTTAATTTCTTTGCATTTTAAAATAAATAGCTGTGTGATTTTAGATACATTATTGCAATACTCCTTATTTAAAAAAAATAGCTCTAACATGATTTCTTTTTCAAAAGTTACTTCAAGATTTAAACAATCAAGATGCCAATGAATTTTGTATCGATGTCTTAAAATATTCCAAAAACATTTTGAAATGAACCTTCTGTCATTAGAGCCTATAAATTTTTTTGATCTAAAATAATTTTGTAATAACTTACTAGCAATTTTGTTGCTTTGATTAAGTAAGTTTAATATTTCTAAAACAGAATAAATTCGTTCTTGGTCAAACATCAAGAGGGACGATAATTAGGGGCTTCTCTAGTAATAATAACGTCATGGACATGACTTTCTCTTAGACCAGCATTGCTTATTTTTTTAAAAATACATTTTTGCTGCATATCATTAATATTTTTATTACCAGTATAACCCATAGCTGATTTTAAACCACCAACCAATTGATGAATTACATTCTGAGTTGGACCTTTATAAGGAACTTGACCTTCAATACCCTCAGGCACAAGTTTTAATGTTTCTATCTCTGCTTGGAAATATCTATCAGCTGATCCTCTAGCCATTGCTCCTAATGAACCCATTCCTCTATAAGATTTGTAAGACCTACCTTGAAACAAAAAAACTTCTCCAGGAGTTTCATCAGTTCCTGCGAGTAAAGATCCTACCATTACTGCACTTGCCCCACCAGCTATAGCTTTAGCAATATCCCCAGAATATTTTATTCCACCATCAGCTATAATGGGAATGGAATTTTTTTTCGCAATTTTTGCGCAATCTGTAATTGCTGTTAATTGAGGCACTCCTACTCCAGCTACCATTCTTGTAGTACAAATTGATCCAGGCCCAATGCCAACTTTAATACCATTAGCTCCAGCATCTATTAATGCATTTGTTGCATCTCCAGTTGCAACATTTCCTCCAATAAGAGCTGGTTTACCTGGTAATTTTGAAATTGTTCTGACAGTTTCTAATACCATTTCACTATGTCCATGAGCTGTATCAACTATAATGACATCGACACCCGCATGTATTAAAGCTTCTGCCCTTGCAATTCCTTCTTTTCCAACGCCAGTTGCTGCAGCCACCCTTAATCTACCTTGTTCATCTTTGCATGAGTCCGGATAATTTTGTGCCTTTTCCATATCTTTAACTGTTATCAACCCAACACAAAAATTATCTTTATCAACAACTACTAATTTTTCTATGCGATGTTTATGTAAAAGTTTTCTTGCATCTTCTGTACTAACTGTTTCTTTAACAGTTATAACATTTTTAGTCATAAGTGCAGAAACAGATTGATTAAGATCATTTGCAAATCTAACGTCTCTATTAGTTAAGATTCCAACCAATTTATTATTCAAGCCCTCTACAACGGGTATACCACTAATTTTGTATTTTTCCATCAATTTAAAAGCATCACCAAGTGTCTGACCCGGTTTTATTGTTACTGGATTAACTACCATACCAGCTTCAAACTTTTTAACTTTTTTTACTTCTGAGGCTTGTTCTTTTATTGTGAAGTTTTTGTGAAGAACACCCATTCCTCCTAATTGAGCCATAGTAATCGCTAGCCTATGTTCAGTAACAGTATCCATTGCCGCAGAAATTAAAGGAATGTTTAACTTTATATCTTCAGCAATAAAAGTTTTAACATCCGCATCAGCAGGACCAAATATACTATGTGCAGGTTGTAATAAAACGTCGTCGAATGTATAAGCATCTTTTATATTCATATTTTCCAACTAAAGGGCTATTTAAATAATAATATAATAAATATTATTTATAAATTTTATAAACTCTTGACTTTAATTTGCAAAGGTTAATTAATTTAAGTTTTATGCTTTATAGCCTATGGCAATAACATATCCTTCAACTGACTCATTTCTACTGGCATCAGGTTTAATATGATGCACTTTAGAAAAATGTTTCCTCATTAGAGATAAAGCCTTTATTTCAGCACCACCTTTGAAACATTTTGCTAAAAAAACTCCATTTTTTTTTAAATTTTCTAGAGCAAAATCTAGGGCAGTTTCCAATAGATAAGTGGTTCTTATATGATCAGTTTGACGATGTCCTGTAGTATTAGCAGCCATATCTGAAATTATAATATTTGGGTTAGATCCAAGAATTTTTAATAATTTTTTACCAACACTTTTATCACTAATATCGCCTATAATGGAAATACTTCCAGGTATTTCTTGCGTTGGCAAAAGATCAACGCCAACCACTTTCTCTTCCCCAACAAATGAAGAAACTTTTTGCGAAGCTATTTGCAGCCACCCACCTGGAGCGCACCCTAAATCAATAACTGATAATCCAGGGGCTAAGAATTTATATTTTTCGTTAATTTGTAAAAGTTTAAAAGCAGCTCGTGATTTGTACCCTCTTTTTTGCGTTTCTAAAACGTAAGGATCATTTAGTTGTCTTCTTATCCAACGAGTACTTGAAGATTTTCTATTTTTATCTTTCTTAGGTTTTTGTGATAGACCTCTAGAACTTTTAAATGATCCTGGGTTGTTTTTGTTAGTCATTTTTCACATCACTTAATGATTTAAAAAAACAACTCTTCACACCTGTGTGACAAGCTACACCATTTTTTTGTTCAATTATTGCTAATAATGTGTCATTATCACAGTCTAATCTTAATTCGTGAAGTCTTTGAAAGTTTCCACTTGTCTCTCCTTTTTTCCAAAGTTCATTTCTCGACCTAGAAAAATAGTACATGTCCTTGGTCTCAATTGTTTTTTTGACAGATAGTTTATTCATCCATGCCATCATTAAAATAGTTCCTGAATGAACACATTGTGCAATGACTGGAACTAATCCATCTTTATTAAATTTTATGTCTAAAGCATTAAATTTTTCAGAACTTGGAGTTGTATATATTTGTTTAACCATATTTTATCTTCTTCTCATATTTTTAAAAAAATTGGAAAAATCATTACTTATTCCCATCATTGATGGAACTATCACAAGCACAAGAAAAGCTGTAATACCAAGGCCAAAAACAATTGTAGCCGCCATCGGGATCAAGAATTGAGCTTGAAGTGATTTTTCAAATAAAAGTGCTGACAATCCTCCTATTGTTGTAAGAGATGTTAATAGAACAGGTCTAAATCTATCTACTACTCCAGCGATTATAGCTTCATCGATTACTTTATTATCTTGATAATCTTTATCACTTTGACCACGTAAATCGTCAAATCTCCTTTCAATGGTTGATACTAAAATAATTGAATTATTTACAACTATTCCGGCTAAAGCTAAGAGAGCAAACATCGATAAAATAGACATGGTTAGTCCTAATAAATAATGACCAAGCACCGCTCCAATAAAAGCAAATGGTATCATTATCATTATTGAAAAAGGTCTTGTCCAAGACTTAAATACCCATGCTAAAATAAAATAGATTAATAATAAGCCAATTATTGAACCAATTTTCATATCTGCAAAAGTTTCTTTCTGTTCTAAATCTCTTCCATCAAATCTATAATTTAGACTATATTTTTTAGCAATTTCTGGTAATCCATTATTCAACAAAAATTGTCTTGCTTGAGAAGTATTCATCAAAGCTGGAAATAAATCACCAGAAATAGTCACTTCTCTAAAACCATTTTTTCTATTAATGGAAGCAAATGGTATCTTTTCATTTACTTTAATGACCTCTTGAAGTTTAAAACTTGTACCTAAAGGGGTAATAATTCTTAAGTCATTTATCATGTCAGTAAGCTTTTCCGTTTCAGACAACTTTAATCTAACAACCACTTCTTCATCTGCTTTGGGAAACTCTGAAATAATAATTCCATTAATAGCTGATCTTACTTGCTCTCCTATATCTAAGATAGATAGACCAAGTGATTGTCCTTTATTGTTTAAAGATAGAATCCTTTCTTGGACTCCAAACTCAAGATTATCGTTTAACGATGTTACGCCAGGAATTGTTCTAGCAATTTGAATTAATTCATTAGATGCAATCTTAAGAGTTTCTAGTTTTTCTCCTTGAAATCTTACATCTAAGTCTCTTCCTGGAGGTCCCCCACTTGGAGATCTAATTGTTAATTTATCTAAACCCTCAACATATTCAATATTATCTTTCCATTCTTTTATAAACTGATTTGTACGTATTTTTCGTTTATCGGCTGTTTTTAATTCTACAACCATGGAACCTAATAAGTCACTTCCCTTAGAGCTTGTTCCAGCTCCATTTGAAAATGACGTTCTACCTCCAATAGTTGACATGCTAAATTTCACTAGATCAGGAGATGTTGAAAATTTTTTTGAAGTTTTAACCAAACCTCCCTCAATTTTATCTAACATCTCTTCAGTTTTAGATCTAGTCGTTCCAGAATGCATCTTAAAATTAGCAATAATTATGTCTGCCTCAGGGGTAGGAAAAAAACTAAACATAACTCGTCCGCCAGACATCATTCCCACAGAAACTATAAACATGCCAATGGCAACCATAAAAGTTACGTATCGATAGTTAAATGTTAATGATATGAATCTTTTAAATGTACCTTCTTGAAAAGCCATAAATTTATTATCAAACCATAGTCTGAATTTACCTTCCTCAATTTTCTTTTTATCAAAATGTGCTAAATGTGCTGGTAAAACAAGAAAACACTCAATTAAACTAGCAACCAAAACAGCACATACTACCCAAGGTATAGCTGCAATTATTTCACCTATAACTCCTTTAACCATAAATAAAGGTATAAATGCAGCCACTGTAGTTAACATAGCTGATATCACGGGCATTGACATGCGTGTTGCAGCAACAACTGGAGCTTGTGAACTATTTAATCGTCTCTTGGTTTTTAAATATGATGAATGTTCGCCTACAACGATTGCATCATCCACTACTATACCAAGAGCCATAATAAGGCCAAATAAGGATATCATATTGATTGATTGACCTGAAACTAACATAACGCCAAAAGTAGCAAGAAAAGCTATTGGAATACCCAAAGCTACCCAAATAGCAGTATTTCGACTTAAAAATATAAATAATACGGCTAAAACAATGCAAAGACCACTAAGTCCATTCTTGACTAATAGTGTAATTCTTTCTTGGATAAGATTAGCTGCCGTATTATAAGTTTCAACATTAACTCTATTTCCAATAATATTTTTAGCTTCTGAAATTACTTTATTAACATTTTCTGATACTTCAAGAGCATCGCTAGTTTTACTTCTTCTGACCCATAATTCTACAGCAGGATTATCGTCAACAGATTTTAATATACTTCCTTGTTCGAAAGTAGAAGATATTCTAGCTATATCTTGAAGGATAATCCTACCCCCCGAAATCGTGTTTTTAAGCTCTAATTTTTTGAACGTTTCTACTAATTTCTTTTCACCTTCGGTTCTGACCCGCAATGACCCATCGGCAAAACTACCTCCTGAAACATCTTGAGTTTCAGATTTAATTAGATTAGCAATTTGGTTAAATGACAGTTTCAACCTTGCTGTTTCTATTTGAGGTATTTCAATCAATATCTCTTCTTTAGGAAGACCTTGGATATCTACCTTATCTACACCAGAATTTAGAAGTGCTTCCTTAAGTTTTTTTGATATTGATCTTAGTTCTGATAAAGGAATATTTGCTGATAGAACTATTCTAGTAACAGTATCAAAGAATTCCCCAACAACTATTTTGGGTTTGTCTGCTTTTTGAGGAAAATTTATTCTAGAAACTGCAGTTTCAATATCTGTCCTACCTTTTTGCATGTCATAACCATGTTTAAATTCAACTTGTGTAGTACCAACACCTTCAACGGATTTTGATGATACTTTCTTGACACCTGAGATAGGTCGTAGTTCTGGTTCTAATAATTGAACAATATTTTTATCTATTTCTTCAGCTGTAGCTCCAGCCCAATTTACAGTAACAGCTACAACCTCAACTTCAAAGTCAGGAAAAAATTGCTTATTCAACCTACCTATAGAAAGAAAGCCAACTACAATCATTAATATCATTATTATGTTTGCAGAGGTTCGATGCTCTACAAAAAATTTTAAAAAACCAGATTCTTTAAACTGTAACAAAATTCCATCCTAAAGTTTTAATATCTTTGGCAAATTAATTTAAAATTGTAACTTTTTGATTAATTAAATTATCAGGCATTCTTGTTGTTATAATCAAATCATTTTTTGAAATATTACCATCAACTAAAATAAATCCTGAACCTTTATATATTAGGTTCACCTTTTTTCTCTTTGCAATGCCGTCTTCTACAAAATAAATATTTTCTCCGTATAGAGAAGTTTCAGGCAATTTAAATATGTTTTTAAAATTACCTACTGGGTAATTTATACGAACAAAAGTACCAAGAGGAATATAATTATTTTTATTCTCTACAATATTAATTTTTGCAAATAATTTACCGCCACCTTCTTCTTCATTTGTTTTTCCGTCAGTTCTTTCAATTTTAGCTTTTATATTTTTCAGAGGAGTATTGCCACCCTCCCATATAACATCAATAGACTTTCCAATTAAATTGTTTGAATTTGAATAAATTTTTGATGGTATAACAAACTCAACTTCTAAATCTTCTGTAGAAAATATATTAGCTAATTTTTCATTACTTGAAATAAATTGTCCTTTATTAATTTTAACGTCATATAACCTACCATTATATTTTGCTTTTAAAACAGTATCAGACAAATCTTCCTTTGCTTTTTCTAAAATAATTTTGGATCTATGAAAATCTGACTTGTTTTTTGATAAGAGAATTAACTCATTATCATACTTGTTCTGAGATATAACTTTTCTTGATAGCATAGATTTATATCTTCTTATTTGTCTTTTTCTAATATCTAATTGTGAAGCTAATTCTAGTGTTTCATAATTTAGTTTTTTTATTTCAAGCAAAAAACGTGTTTGATCTAGTTTTGCTAAAATTTGTCCATTTTTTACATAAGCACCATTTAAAAAAGAATTAGATATAAAATTAACTCTACCGGAAACACCAAAACGAAGATCGCCAATCCTTGAAGAAACAATTTTTCCATATGCATCAGATGTTGGCGTATAGTCATGTCTTTTAGTTTTAACCACTTTCACATAAAATGTTTTTTCTTCAACTTTTGAAGGCTTTGCAGGTGGTTTTGAAGATACTAAATACTTATAACTAAATATACTTATTCCTAAAACTAAAAAAAATATAAAAGTTTTAAGATTAAATATTTTGGACAACATTTTAACTTTCCTAGAAATTTTTAATTTCGATTAATTTATTATTTGCATTTCGATCAAAAGACAAATTTTTTAAAATTTAATTATTATTTTTGTTAATTTCTTAATCAATACAATCCTAATTTAATCAATTCAGCATTTATATTATCTGGTAAGTTTTCAGCTGTCTCTTCATCTAAATTCAAGTCTCTTGGAATATCTTTCTCTAGATAATATCTCCAGCCTTGGAATGGTTTCATTGGAGTAGGAATTACACTTATTAGTTTTTTATCTAATTCAATTTCGCACCCTTTACTACCATCACTTCGGATAACTGATAAAATATCTAATATTTTCTGTCGGACTAAAACATTTCTTTTGATAATCCAAAATATTGAACCAGTTTTAATTAAATCTTCTCTTTTTTTAGGCATGTTTCTAGTAGTATGTAAAATTGTGCCATAAGTTTCTTTAATCATTTTTTGTCTTATAGAAAGTCTTTCAATTGTTTCAATCCCAACTGCTATTTTTTTTAAATGATAAGACACAACTAATAACCCCAAACTATAATATTACTAAAGCCGACAAACCTAAAAAAGTAAAGAAACCTATTACATCAGTTGCAGTCGTTAAAAAAACAGAGCTAGAAATCGCAGGATCAATTTTAAATTTTTCTAGTGTTAGCGGGATTAAAGTGCCTAGAACACCCGCAAACAATAAATTAGCGATCATTGCTAATCCCATTATTATTGCAATTTCTTTATCGCCAAACCAAAGATAAGCTAACAAAATAGACAAAAGTGCGAATAAAAGACCATTGATCATACCAACCCATGTTTCTTTCAAAACAAATTTTTGAAGATTGGTATAATTTAGCTGCCTTGTTGCTAATGCTCTTACTGCAACAGTTACTGTCTGGGTTCCTGCATTTCCTCCCATGGATGCAACAATTGGCATGAGAACAGCTAATGCAACTAATTTTTCAATTTCTTCTTGAAACAAACCTATAACTGAAGATGCTAAAACTGCAGTAAACATGTTTAGAATAAGCCAAGAAAAACGTCCTTTAGCAGTTTCTAAAAATGATGACGTTATTGAAAGGTCACTTACGCCGGTTAAACCTTGTAAATCTTCTTCGGCTTCTTCATTAATTACATCAACAATATCATCTACAATTATTACACCAAGTAGCCTATCTGCATTATCAACAACTGGCATATTGACAAGACCATACTGTTGAAATAAAAGAGCTACTTCTTCTTGGTCAGTTTCAACATTCACATTTCTTGGTTTTAATTCCATTAAATCATTTAATCTCACAGGTCTTTTAGCAGATAATAGTTTAGATAGGGAGATAGCTCCCATCAATCTATGTGCAGGATCAACAATATAAATTGAATAAAAACTATCCTCTTCATCTTGAGGATTTGCTCTCAAATAATCAATTGTCTGCCCTACTGTCCAATTTCCTGGAAAAGCCAAAAATTCCCGTTGCATTAACCTTCCAGCTGAATACTCAGGGTATGACAGAGCCTCTTCAACTAATATTCTGTCAGTTTTTGGCAGTTGTTTTATAACTACATTTCTATCTTTTTCTTCTAACTCTTGAAGTATTTCAACAGCATCATCTGAATGTAATTCAGGAATTGCCTTTGCAAGAACTTTAGGGCCAAGAATATCAAAAACTTTTTCTTGAACATTATGATCAAGATAAACTAAAACCTCTGGATCAATTGATCTTCTAAGAATAGTTAGGAAAAGATTTAATTTTTCATTGCTAAGTCTTTCTAACATGTCCGCTTGATCAGCTGGGTGAAGTGGTTCGATTAACTTTTTTAAACTTGTTCTATTTTTTTTATTAATGGCATTTAAAATAGCATCTTCAACAATTGGAGTAAGACCATATAAACTTTTAAAGTTTGTATCATTAGTTGAAACTAAATTTTCGTCAAAATTTGTTTTAATTTTATTATGATCCATTACTTTCCACACGAAAACTCATTAATTCATATAAATAAATCCCCAGTTCATTAAATTTATTTATTGTTTTTCTGAATCAACTTCAGCGAATACTTCTCTAATATGCCTAAGTGACTCCAAACCTGCGGGAGCTCCACAGTATATTGTAATCTGTAAAACGATATCACGAATTTGTAATCTAGTTAATCCATTATTCAAAGCACCTCTGACATGTAATTTAAATTCATGAGATCTATTAAGANCGGCAATCATGCCTAAATTAACCAATGATCTATCTCTATCTGACAGATTTTCTTTGTTCCAAACTTCACCCCAGGCATATTCAGTTACTAATTTTTGCATATCTGCACCCAATTCGTCTGCTGAAGCGAGCGCTTTATCTACATATTCATCTCCAAGTACTTTCCTTCTTTTTGCTATTCCTTTTTTAAAAATTTCACTTTCCATTTTTATCTCCTAAGTTGCATTTTTAATTATTAAATGAATGCCACATAAAAATAAAGCCACATGACTAATGTTGTAAAATAAATTATCAGAAAGTTTTAAATTCAACCACCTACCTAAAAATATACCAATAGGGAGAACAGGAATTAAAAGAAAACTCAAAAAAAATGACTCATTGGTAAAAATTTTTAGATCTAAATAAAAAGGAATTTTTGAAAAATTAATTAAAAAAAAATAGAAACTCATAATACCCACAAATTTTTTTCTATTAACTCCTAATTTTAAAAGATAAATCTGTGCAGGAACAGAACCTGCCCATGCAATAAAACTTGCAAATCCAGATAAAGAGCACCAAAAAACTGCTCTAAGAAAATTTGATTGCGATGTATTTAAATGATTTTTTGATTTTTGTAACAGATCTGTTTTACTTAAAAAAAATTTAACAGATGTTATTAACGCCATAGTTCCAATTAAAATTAGAATAGATTTATCATCTAAATAATTAAAAAATATCCAACATAGTAATTGGCCAATCATTCCACCTAAGACCATCATCCAAATAATTTCAAAAATAAAAAATTTTCTCCATACAAATATTACCCATATATCTGTTAATAATGTTAACGGCAAAAAAACCGCTAATGCTAATTTAGGCGGCAATACTAATACCATTAGAGGAAAGCCTAAGCCACCTAAGCCACCTCCAAATCCTGATTTTGATATTGCTACCAGCATGACTGCTAAAATACTTGTAGGAATTAATAATTCTAATTGATTAATTGTACTTAAGCCACTTAACGCTTGCTCAAACAAATTATAAGTTCCTTTTTTATTTATTTTTGGTGAAATATCAATTTATCTATATAGATAAAAAAAAGTTCATAATTATTATTTTTAAAGTTATAAAGACATTATGACTTTTAGACCAATTTTAGAAAGAAAAAAATCAAAACCAGTTTTAGAGGGTGCTGGCGTAAGATTAGATAGAGCTTTTGGTTTTGGAAATACTTGTGATTTTGATCCCTTTTTACTACTTGATGATTTTAGAAATAACAATCCAAAAGATTACCAATTAGGTTTCCCGTGGCATCCTCATAGAGGAATAGAAACAATTACTTATATTTTAAAAGGATCCGTTGAACACAAAGATAGCTTGGGAAATTCAGGAAAACTGAATGATGGAGATGTTCAATGGATGACTGCAGGTTCAGGTATACTTCATCAAGAAATGCCCATAGGTAATTATAAAGGTGAAATGCATGGTTTTCAATTATGGGCTAATTTACCATCTAATCTTAAAATGACTAATCCTAAATATCAAGATATAAAATCAAGCGATATCAAGGTTATTAATGATGACGATGGTACTATTATAAAAATAATAATAGGTGATTACCGAGGGTATAAAGGCTTAATAAAGGGAATTGCATCTAACCCTCAATATTTTGACATTTATGTTCCACCAAACAAAATCAAAAACTTTCCAATATCATCACAAGTTAATTGTTTTGCATATGTTTTTGAAGGAGAAGCTAAATTTGACTATGCCTCGAGGCCTAAAGGCATTAAAATTGAAAAATCATATAACAATGAAGACTATACAATACGTGACATGAGTGGAAACAAGACGCTGATCACCTTTGATAAAGGAGATGAAGTTAAGCTGTTATCTGGAAATCAAGGAGTTAGATTCCTACTAATCTCCGGTAATCCTATTCAAGAACCAGTTGCATGGCACGGACCTATTGTAATGAATACTAGTGAGGAAATTCAACTTGCTATGTCTGAATTAAACAATGGAACTTTTATTAAGCAGTGATGGAGACTAGGCTATGAAAATTGCTATAATTGGAGCAGGTGCGATGGGATCTATTTATGCATCCTTTCTTGCTCAAAATAATAATGAAGTTTTAGCAATTGATCTTTGGCAAGAGCATTTAGAAGCTATAAGAAATAATGGTCTTAGAGTTTCAGGTTTCAGTGGTGATAATGTAGTTAAAAATATAAATGTATCTAATAACATAGAAGATGCAAAAGGATGTGAACTATTTGTAATAGCAACTAAGGCATCTGGAGTTGGTTCAGCCGCATCTAATCTAAGCAAAATAATATCAAAAGATTCTCTTATTTTAACAATACAGAATGGGCTAGGTGCTGGTGAACGAATTGCTACTTTTATGCCTACTGACAATATTCTTTTAGGAGTGGCTCAAGGCTTTGGAGCGGCAATGGTTGGTCCTGGACATGCTCATCATAATAATATGAGTATGATTAGAATTGGTGAAATGAATGGAGGAATAACTCAAAGATTAGAAAAACTAGTTAAGGTTTGGTCTGATGCAGGTTTTAACACAAAAGCCTTCGAAGATATAGAACAATTAATTTGGGAAAAATTTATATGTAACGTTGCTTATAGTGGCCCATGCTCTATTTTTAGGAAGACACTTGGTGAAGTAATGGGAAACAAACAGATGTTTGAAATAGCTAAGGGGTGTGCTCTAGAGGCCAGGAGAGTGGGTGATATTAAAAATGTCAATTTTACTTTTGATGATACAATTAAATATATAACAGAATTCGGCAAAAAACTCTTAGACTCTAAGCCTTCAATGCTTCAAGATGTTGAGGCAAAAAGATTATCTGAAATTGACGCTATTAATGGAATGGTTGTAACTTTAGGAGAAGAAAATAATATTGAAACGCCATTTAATTTAGCTGTTAGTTCAATTATAAAAGCTTATGAAGAAGACTATAAATAAGTACATTTCAAATCAAACTTGCTAAAATAAAGAATTGAAATATAATAATGTTCATTAATTACATTAATATAAATTTTTGTTTTTTAATAGATTAAAATATTAACTAAGCGCTCTTAGTTTTTAAGAGTTAAGAAAAGGAAATAAAATGGCCACAGGAACAGTTAAATGGTTTAACCCTACAAAAGGTTATGGCTTCATTGAAACAGAGGGTGGAGACAAGGATGTGTTTGTTCATATCAGTGCCGTACAAGCTGCAGGTATGACAACTTTAGAACCTGATCAAAAAATTGAATATGAGTTGGAAGACGGCAAAGACGGTAAAGTTTCTGCGGGCAACCTCAAAGCTATATAAATAATAAACCTAATTTTTTTTTTACAATTACTTTAATCAATTAAACACTGTACTAGTACATGAAAACAAATTTATTAAATCAACTATTAACTAAAACTAACAATTCCAAAAATATGGAATTGTTCCTCAAAGCACTTTTTACCAACAAAGAGTTAAAAGAGCTTGATAATCGTTTAAAGATATTTCAAATGCTTTTGCATGGTAAAAAACAAAGGGAAATTTCTGAAGATTTAAATGTCGGAATTGCAACAGTTACAAGAGGTTCATACACCTTCGAAAATGAAAAAATTTTTAAAATTAAATCTAATATCATTGATATTCTAAGAGCAAATCAGAAAAATGATTAAAAAACAAAATGAGCCAGATAAAATTAAAATTGAAGGCAAACCTAAATACATAAAAATAGGCGATAAATATAATTTTTTTGAATTGTTCAAAAAAATACAATTTAACTTTAAAAACTGTTTTTTATTTGAATCACTTGGCGAAGAAAGTAATATTTCTCGCTACCACATAATTGGTTTTGATCCAAAATATCTTATATTTTCAGAAAATAAACACGAATTAAAAATTGAAGACATAGATAAAGGTGAAATTAGATCATATTCATGTGAAAACCCTTATTATAAATTAAGAGACATTATTCCTCAAAATATTATATCAAAGAAATATGCTGGAGGATTGGTTGGCTTCGTGAGTTACGATAGTTTTAATTATTTTGAAAATAATTTAAATATAAAAAAAAATCCTAATTTTGAGTCTTTTAAATTTGGCGTGTATCTTGACGGTCTTATTTATGACCAAATGACAGGCGAAATATTTTATTATTATTATGAAGATAATAAAATTGAAAAAATTAAATCAATTATTAAACGAGATAATCATAATAGTACACAAGTAAGCTGCAAATTTTTAAGAAATTCAATGACAAGGGATGAGCATAGAAAAACTGTATTAAAGATTAAAGAAGACATAAAAAATGGATTAATTTTTCAATGTGAAGTGGGTTTTAAAAGTCATTATGAAATAAAAGGAGATCTTACTGAAATCTATTCAAAGTTAAGAATGCTAAATCCATCCCCTCATATGTATTTTATGAAGTTTAGTGATCAAATAATTATTGGAGCATCACCAGAACTTCTCTTTCGGCTTAAAAACGGAGAAATGGAAACTTTTCCTTTAGCTGGAACAACAAAAAGAGGAGCTGATAAAACAGAGGATCTAAAATTAGCCAGAGAATTACTAAATGATAGTAAAGAAATAGCTGAACATAATATGTTAGTAGATTTACATAGAAATGATTTAGGTAGAGTTGCTAAATTTGGTACTGTCAAAGTTAGAAACCTTATGGATATAAAAAAATATTCTCATGTACAACACATATCGTCTGAAATTGCTGGTATAATTAATGATGATGAGGATATGTTCTCTGCTTTGGCTTCAAATTTTCCAGCTGGCACTTTGTCTGGCGCCCCTAAAATAGAAGCTATGAAAATAATAAATGAAATTGAAGAAGACGGCAGAGGTCCATATGGAGGAGCAATAGGGCAGTTTGGATTTAATGGTGATTGTACATTTGCCATTCCAATTAGATCCATTTTTATAAAAGGTGAGAAAGCTTTTGCTCAAACTTGTGGTGGAAATGTTTATGATTCAGATCCAGATAAAGAGTATTTAGAAATTGAAAGAAAACTAGCTGCCATGAAGTCAGTTTTAGAATCATTTAGAGAGACGAAATAATATGAAAGTCTTAATAATAGATAATTATGATTCATTTACTTTCAATCTATTTCAATATTGTGGTGAGATTTTAGATAAAAAAACATCAGGCATAAAAACCGATATAATAGTTAAAAGAAATGATCAAATATGTTTTAATGATTTTAAATTTGATAAACCTGACAAAATAATAATTTCACCTGGTCCAGGATCACCTTCAGAAAAAAAATATTTTGGAGTCTGTCAAGAAATCATCCTAAAATTTGGACCAAAAATACCAATCTTAGGCATATGTTTAGGTATGCAAGGTATAGTTCATTCATTTGGAGGTAAAATCATTCATGCAAATGAACCTATGCATGGAAAAACCTCATTTTTATTACATGATCAAAAAGGAATACATAAAAAAATACCTCAAAATATAGAAATAATGAGATATCATTCTCTAATTGTTGAGACAAAATCTTTACCAAGTTGTTTTGTTATAAACGGGGTTTCACAAGATATAGATGATAAAAGTTCTATACTTGATATAAACAAAGTTTCTTTTAGTGGTGAAATTATGGCGATCAGTCATAAATTGTATCCTATTTATGGAATTCAATATCACCCAGAATCTTTTGGTAGTGAGGGTGGAAAGGAAATATTAGAAAATTTTTTATTTAATTTATAGGTGTGTTTTTTGATAAGTAAAGCGATTAAAATTTATGAGCAAGGATCTTTGGATGTCCTGAAAATAGAAGAAGTGAACTTAAAAGATTTAGGCTCAAACGAAATTTTAATAGAACACTCGTTTGCTGGATTAAATTTTATAGATATCAATCAAAGAAGAGGCACCTATCCACTTAAGAATTTACCTGCAGTACTTGGGATGGAAGCATCTGGAACGGTAAGAAAAATTGGTTCTAATGTTACCAAATTTAATATTGGAGATAAGGTAACACATTGTATGAATTTAGGTTCTTTTTCACAGTTTATGAATTTAGATCAAGATAAAACTATTAAACTTAAAAAAGAAGTTGATCTTAAAATCGCCGCTGCATCTACCTTGCAAGGCTTAACTTCTCAATACCTAATTAACCATTCATATAAATTAAAAGAGCATGAAACTGTTCTAGTACATGCTGCAGCGGGAGGCGTTGGACAAATTCTTTGTCAATGGGCAAAAAAAATTGGAGCAAATGTTATTGGAACAGTAAGTTCTCAAGAAAAAGAAAAAATTGCTAAACAAAACGGATGTAGTTTTACTATTAATTATTCAAAAGATGACTTTGACAAGAAAGTCTTAGAAATTACAAATAATAAAGGGGTAAATATCATATATGACTCAGTTGGAAAAGATACCTTTTTAAAAGGAATAAGCTGCCTAGCTTCAAAAGGAAGAATAGTTAGCTTTGGAGTTTCATCAGGTCCTATTGATCCTATTAACATAAATATGCTTAGATCTTTTTCAGGTTCTATTTCAACAGGCGGACTAAATACTTACATAAAAGACGCTAATGAAATGCAAATGAATGCTGACACATTTTTTGATATGATCATAAATAAAGATTTACAAATTAATATAGATAAAACATTTTATATTGACGAGATAAAAGAAGCTCAATCTATATTAGAAGAAAGAAAAACGACTGGTTCGGTTGTTCTTAAATTTTAAAAAATTTTAAATTATTTTTTAATAATGTAATATATATATGAAAATGATAAATATTTTGGAGAATATAATAATCAATGCTTAATCTTGGATTGTTTATGATGCCTCTTCACCCTGCAAATAAAGATGTAGGTGTTTCTTATGAAGAAGATAGAAAACTTGTTCTTTTAGCAGATAAATTAAATTTTACTGAAGCCTGGATGGGAGAACATTATAGTTCTACAGCAGAACCAGTTACCTCACCATTGATTTTTAATGCATCTTTAATAAAAGAGACAAAAAATATTAAGTTTGGAACAGGAGTTATTTCCCTACCTCAACAACATCCCGCAGTAGTCGCAGGTCAAGTAAGCTTACTAGATCATCTTTCAAAAGGAAGAGTTATTTTAGGTGTTGGTGCAGGAGGCTTAGTAAGTGATTGGGAGCTCTTTGGTAATATGGATGGACGCTCAAGAGCAATTACAATGATTGAATCAATGGAGGCAATTTTAAAGTTTTGGGATGAAAGTGAAAATTATCACTACAAAGGTGAATTTCTGGATATTTCTTTAAAGAAGAATATTATTCAAGAATTGGGTATTGGAAAATTTGTTAAACCATTTCAAAAACCATATCCTGAAATCGCAATATCTCTTAAAAATCCTAATTCAATGACAGCAAAACTAGCTGGAGAAAAAGGGTGGATTCCTATTTCTGGCAATTTTGTAGATGCAAAAGATATAGCAACTCATTGGCCAACTTATCAAGAAGCAGCAAATAAGGTTGGCAAACAACCGACCTATCAAAAATGGCGTGTTGGACGAAGTGTACTCATTACTTCATCAAATTCAGAAGCTGAAGAAATATTAGATGACCCTAAAGGAGTATTTTCTTACTATTTTCTCTATTTAAATACTGTTTCAAAACTTGCATCAGGTACTTTAAGTAAGGATATTAACCTTAAAAAGGACTTGCCAGAAGCTATGAAAAAAGCAAATGACTTGATAATTATTGGTAATAAAAAAACTGTAACTGAAAAATTAGTATCATTTATTGAAAAAGTTGGTCCTTTTGGTACACTCCTACTCACAGGCCATGATATCGGAAATTCCAAAAAATTATGGGAAAACTCATTTTCAGAGATGGCTACTTCTATCCAACCTGTATTGAACAAGTACATAAGTCAAAAATATATCAATTAAATTCACTACTTTGGCATCATTTTCTGAAATGGAAATCTATATGTTTTTAGTGTAAATTCATTATTCCTGGATCTTTTATCTATAGGATCCTCTTTAACAATTTCTCCCATTTGAGGTACACCAGACCTATCAGCATTTCTTTTAGCTTGATCCAAAGCTTCTTCATTTTGTTCCGTATGAGGAAATTTAAAAAGTTTATTTATCCCATCTTTTACTGCCCATAACACTATCAATCTTTCGCCTTTATCATAAATAACCGCATGATGTTCATAAACAAATTGTTCAGGAGGCCTGTCATACATAGGACGACCTATAAATTCATGGTTTGTGTAAAAACTTAACCAAATTGCTATGAATATAATTGGAACAGTAAAAAATCTTTGCCATATATTTTTAGTAAAAAAGGGTAAACAACATATAGCTCCTGCAAAAGACCAAATTAACATTAATTGTCCAGAACTAATTGAGAAGTCTAACATTATACACCACTCTTCTTTCTAATCACTTCTCCGTCAATGATAAGCTCATTAGTAGGATCAACATGGACTATACCATTATAGTCAACTCTAAATTTAAATGCGGGAAGCTCTTGCCCTTCAGAACTGAAAAATAATTTTTTGGTATATTCTTCTTTATAAGGATTAACCTTAAGAAGTTTTACCGTTGCATGTGTAAGTGGCGNAGGAAATTTTCTAGCATTGTAAAAGTGTATAGTTACTAAATAAGATCTCGCCTCAGGCGTTCTTATCGCTACGACTTCTCTATTTTCTTTTAGATAGACTGTTTTACCATTCTGATCAACATAAGTATCATTGACTGTTCCCAAGTCATCTCTTTCTAAATGAATTAATGCGTCATCAGGTCTTCTGAAGCTGACAATATGCCCCATGTTATCTTTTACCCAAACATCAAGGTCGTAGGGTTTCTCTCCATCCCACTCAAGTTCAATAAAATATTCTGCCTTAGGTTTAATTGTCTCTTTTTTAGCAACAGGATTAATTAATAAAAAAGCTAACATAAATAAAAATACAAAGCCTATTAACATATTAAACAACAGGTCAATAAAACCAAAAGATGATCTATATCTAGGATCACTCATAATTAGAATTATTCTCTAATATTACCATTTGGATTTTAGTTAATACGCTCCCAACTAACCCTGAAAGAGTTGTACACAATGCGGTACTCATGCCCAAGGCCATGTTTGAAATTACCTTTTGAACATTTTCAACATTACTCACATCTAAATTATCAAAAGCAGAACTTAACATTAACAAAAAACCAGCTACTGTTCCTATTAAACCTAAAGTAACCATGGTTTCCGAAGAAAACCATATGTAGTTACTTAATGTTCTGTGTTCTTCATCAGACTTGAAACTTAAAAAACCAGTGGCAATTGACGCCGCTATAAAAATTACAATAATAATAAAACTAATTTTAGTTTGATCTGCATCATAAAGTTTTTCAAACCAACCATATGTAAAAATTAATATAGCAGAAAATGACACAGTAACTACTTGTATCCACCATAGTAAAAAAGCTTTTGACAAATAAATTCTCCTTAAAAGGTCATGAATTATTTTATATGTTAAATTAATTTAAGCAAATTTTAATATTTAATTTTTGTAAAAAATTAACTTTTAATAAAATTGATTAGCTACTTTAAATCAACCTCACTCCTGCCATATTAATTCCTGATCAGGATCAATTATGTTGCAATTATGTTAAATGTTTCCATTTTGGAAACAATCATTTTCCATTTACCTATGTTCTCTTTATTACTTGTTTGTCGTATATGATTATTAATGAAGGAATAATCCTTCTTACTTTTAGAAAGAAAACAAACGACGATGGAAAAGACATTTTTAACTAAACTAAATGAATTTATTGCAACAGTATTTGAAAAAATTGCTATTACAAGAACAAGACAAGCTCTAATTAGCTTAGATGATCGTACATTAGCCGATATTGGATATACAAGACAGCAAGTATTAAATGGTGACTTTTATAATGTATCAGATGTTGTTGACTTCCCAGCAGGTAACTTAGGTGTAAGTAATACAATTAAACAAGATAACAAAATTGTCGATAAGGATGCTGCATAAAGATTTAAAGAATTAATATTCGTTCCTCCTCCCTCGAATATTGATTAAAGATGATGACATAGCTTAGAACTCAATCCTCCCCCAAGGTAGTTATTATGTCATCTGAAAAAGCAAGGACGAAGGACCCCCATCCTTCGTCCTTTTTATTTTTGATTGCTTGATAGACAAATTATTAAATGACTATTTCTTATAAATTTAATATGTTAAGTAATGTCAAATTTAATTCAAAAACATTTAAATCTAAATCTTTCTAATACAATTCTAGGTACGCTACTACTTGTATTAACTTATTTGTTTTTTTCAATAATGGAACTAACAGCGAAAGAGTTAGGGCAAAGCTTTAACCCTTTTCAGGTAGTATTTGCAAGGTACCTATCTCAATTAATAATTTTAATAATAATATTTAATAAGAATTCCAAAATACATCTTATGAGCGAGTATCCACTATTACAAGTCTTAAGAGGAGCATTACTCCTAATTACTACTTGTTTTATGTTTACAGGTTTGGCTTATCTACCTTTTGCAGAGAACATTGCCATTTATATGATAGGACCAGTAATTACTACAATTTTAGCATTTTTTATTTTAAAAGAGAAAATCTCTTTTCTTCAAATTATTGTCGTTATTATTGGATTGATTGGCGCAATAATAATAGCAAATCCAAATAGCCAGTCATTTAATTACGCAGTTATATTTCCCTTTTTAGCAGCTTTATGTTTTTCTTTTTTTACTATATCAACAAAATTTCTTAATTCATCTGATACTAATCAGACCACCCTTTTATTTACTGCCATAACTGGTACATTTTTATCAGCCCCATTTATTATTTATTTTTGGAAATGGCCTGATTTTTATCAAACCATTCTTATGCTCTGCTTAGGTTTATTAGCAACAATTGGTCATTTTTTATTTATAGAAGCTTTAAAAGTAATTAGTGCCTCTTTTGCAGCACCATTTGTATATTTAACTGTACTATTAGCAGCTTTTTGGGGTTATCTTATTTATAATGAAGTTCCAAATCAGAACACTATAATTGGAGCTTTTCTTATTGTAACTGCAGGATTAATAATTACTCAATTAAAAAAAAGAGTTAGAAAATAAAATTATAAAATCAATTATGTGAGAAAAATTTTTGATACAACTTCTGATAAATTCTTTTTTACCCGTAGCACTATTAATATTACTGGGATATGTTTCTGCAAAAAAATTAATATTTAAATACGAAGATGCTCTGTCAATTATTAAATATATAGGTGTTATAGCGGTACCAGCTCTGACTTTAAAGATGACTGTTTCAATCAGTTTTTCAAATGTTAACTGGCTATTAATTTCAAGCTACATAATATCTGAATTAATTATTTATTTAGCTGCAATATTTATAGCAAAATATTTTTTTAATCTTAAGTGGAATGAATCAATTTTAATTGGAATGGCATCTTCTTTTGCAAACCATTTATTATTTGTCTATCCAATTGCTTTGAATGAATATGGTCCTGAGTTAATTGATCCTATAATAGCTATAATTGGATTCGATGTGGCTTTTCTCGTTGTTAATTTGATAATCTTAGACTTCATAAAATATAAAAATTTAGAATTAAGCCATATAGTTTTCAAGCAATTATCAAATTTACCCTTATTGGCAGTTCTTACAGGCTTATTTATTGTTTTTCTAGATTTTAATTTGCCTCTAAGTATAGAAAGAGCTTTAAATTTTATTTCTGGTTCTGCTGCTCCTTGTGCGCTTTTTGCAGCAGGAATTATCCTGTCACAAAAAATTGAAAAAACAGACTTAAAAATATCTAATTTAATTATAGGATTTAAAATTTTATTACATCCATTAATTGCAATATTAGTAATGTGGAATTTAAATGAAATTGAATTTTCTATATCTGAAACCGCTATTATGGTAGCTGCAGCTCCTGTTGGTTTAATGGCCCTAGTTTTTTCAACTCAATATGATGTTAACCCAAATGCAATTACGAGAGCATTACTGATTTCAACATTATTATCAATTATCTCAATACCACTCGTTAGTACTTTGAGCTAAATTAGCTAAATGCCAGCGTCAAACTTAAATCCTATTTTCTCAAATTTTTTAGATAGATTTTGTTCTAATTCATTCATCTCTTGAGCCGCATAAGGAGTAAATGAAATATCATTCATATCATGAACTCCACCAGAAATAATAACCTGTAAAAGACCTTCTTCTTTACCTACATTAGTAAAAGATCTACAAACGCCTGGTGGTATAGAAATAGTATCATATTTTTTAAGAGTCAGTTCTTCTGAACCGTCATCATTCCATTTAATTAAAAATTCTCCTTCTAGAACTGTAAAAGTTTCATAAGTTGCAAGATGATTATGAAGACCTGGGCCTTGGCCAACAGGACATTTAGCTAAAGTAATAGTTATTCCTCCAGCTCCAGTAATGGGTGCACCTGAATTAATGGGTGTTTTACCTTCTGACGGATCTAAACCAATTACTGAAAGTAGTTTTCTTGCATAAACAATGTCTTTGCCAGCTTGAGGAATAGTTTCATCAATCTGAATAGGTAACGGCTCTAAATCCAAAAATCTAGAAATTCTTTTTTCCATAGTTGATTGTGTTAATTTTAATGTTTTCATTTTACTCACTCGCTTTAGGCCATTAATAAGTAAACAAATTACCTTAAATTAATTGATCCTCAAAATAAAAAAAGGGCCAAGGGCCCTTTTAATTAGAAGATTTAAAATGGTTTACATAGACTGAAGATTAACTGCAGCTACTTTGCCGTTCTTTCCAGTTTCTAATTCAAAGCTAATTTTAGCTCCGTCATTTAAAGTATTCATACCAGCTGCTTCAACAGCAGAAATATGAACAAAAACGTCCTGGGATCCACCTTCTGGCTCTATAAAGCCAAAACCTTTATTTGGATTAAACCATTTTACTGTACCGTTAGGCATACTTAACTCCTTGTTATTCGCTTAAATTTTAAGCTTTGTTGTTCAATCAAAACACGCTAGACTAGATTGAACATGAAATGAGCAAGTAAGTCGATCGTATTAGTCAATTACTGACTGCCTTCTTAGGCTAAGATAGTTACAATGCTATATTCTAAATTCTATGATTTAGCAAATAAAAAATCTTTAGAAAATTATTAGTTCCTATTTTTGAGTAATTAAATTATCCAAAGCATTTAAAAACTTACCTTTATCTGCCTTTGTGAAAATTTTGTTTTTACCTTTTAAAAATGGATCAAACGACCTGAGATCAGACATCAAGTCTCTTGTAGCTAATATGTTTCCTATATTTGTATTTGTTAAAACCAGCCCGTCATTTTTTAAGACAAACGCACCCTTATCTATGCATTTAGATGCTAATGGAATATCTGAAGTAACAACAATATCGTCAACCTTAACATTACTGTGTATCCATTTATCCGCTTCATCAGCTCCTTCAGAAACAATAATTAATTTCACCAAGTTATTTTTAAATGGCCTAATCCCTCCATTACAAACCATAAAAACAGTAATATTATGCCGAATTGCAACTTTAGTTATCTCATCTTTAACTGGACATGCATCTGCATCAACATAAATTTTTTTCATAACCTTACTATATTATCTTTGATGATTATTGAAGGTATTAAAGTTTTTAATCGATTTAAAGCTTCTTTTTCTGACAACGCTGGTACAATTGCAAAGCCCATCATGTTTTCAATATCAATTGCTATGTCTGAATTATTATTTTCACGAAATATATAACAAGTTTTTGGAAGATTAAAAATTAATTTCCATATTGGAACTTTCCTTGGATAACCTAGATATCTACTAACTCTCGATGCATCTATGACAAGTCTCTCAACAGTATTAATTTTTTCTCCTGAAATCACTATGCTTTTCCAATATTTCAACAATTTAAAAATCTTTTACAATCTTATACAAAAAAGCTAATATTTTTAAATAATTTAATAAATTTTAAGGGATTTTTTATGCTTTTAGACGTTAGAACATATACATGTAGGCCTGGTACTATAAATGCCCATCTAAAGCTATACAGCGAAAAAGGTAAACCTGTACAATCTAAACACTTAGGCCAACCATTACTTTTTGCCACTACTGAGACAGGTAACCCAAACCAGTACACTCATATTTGGGTATATGAAAATGCAGGAGATAGAGAAAATAAAAGAGCTTCTATGTGGGCAGATCCCGCGTGGGTTAGTTATACAGAGGAAAGTGCAAAACTTGGGGCTTTAGAAGCCCAGCAAAACAAACTTTTAAAACCTGTTGATTTTTATGAATTCGATTTTAAAAACACCTAGTTAAGCAGGTTTTGCTGCTCTATCTAAATACTCATCTCTTCTAGATAAATAAAAAGAATAACTATCTGGGAGATAATCCTTAGCATTTTCTAGGTTAAAATATGTCGCAGCTTTATAAGCCCACTGTGTGTCAGCAAGTAACTCTCTTCCCATAGCCACTAAATCAGCTCTTTTATTTGAAATAATTTCATTCGCTTGATCTGCACTTATAATAGCTCCTACTGCCATTGAGCTTATCTCTGCATCTTTCTTAATTTTTTCAGAATAAGGAACTTGAAAACCAGGGATAATCTTAGATTTAGTAAGAACTGGTGAGCCAGTAATACCACCCGAAGAACAATCTATGACATCTACACCAACACTTTTAAGTGATTTTGCCAACTTTATGTTATCTTCTAAGTTCGCGCCTTGACCTGGAGCATCAATGGATGACAACCTATAAAATAATGGTTTATTATCTGGCCAAACAGACTTGATGTCAGCAATTATCTCCAGAGCAAATCTGATTCTATTTTCAAAACTTCCTCCATATTGATCATGTCTCTGATTTGAAAGCGGAGAGAAAAAGGAATGTAATAAATAACCATGAGCGCCATGTATCTCAATAATGTCGAAACCAGCTTTATCAGCTCTTTGAGCAGCTTTTTTAAAATCCTCCCTTACTTTATTAATATCCTCAACTGTCATTTCTTTTGGAACAGGTGAACTGTTATTTATAGGAATTGCACTTGGTCCAATGGTTTGCCAAGCGGGTTCTACTTTATCATTTTCAGTAATAGGAGAAGCACCATCCCATGGTCTTAAATAGCTGGCTTTTCTTCCAGCATGAGCTAATTGAATACCACTTAAACAATTGTATTCATTAAATATTTTTGCAATTTTAGATAATCCTTCAACATGACTGTCACTCCAAATACCTGTACACCCATGTCCAATTCTTCCTTCTGGAGATACTCCAGTAGCTTCAACGAAAGCAGCACCTAGTCCTGAAAAAGCAAATCTTGAGTAATGTTGAAAATGCCAATCACTAATAACTCCGTCTTTAGCTTTATATTGGCACATAGGAGACAAAACTATGCGATTTCTAAAGCTTTTGGATTTAATTTTAAATGATGAAAAAAGAGGTACTTCGTTGATTTTTAAGTCTCCAGAAAAATTTATTAATCCTTTATTTTTGGAAAGATCTTAATTTATTTGATCTTTGTGATGCAGAAGCCATCATAAAAGAAAGATCAGATCCTGACAATATAAATTTCATTCCGATACTAATATATTCTGACATAAGTTCTTCGTTATATACCCCACCCATTCCAGGGGTCTTGCCATATTTTTTGCATGCATTAATAACTTTTTTATATGCCTCCTTAATTTTTGGATTAGAATAATCTCCTGGAATTCCCATTTCCATACATAAATCGTTAGTACCTATTAAAATAACATCCACACCAGGAACTGCAGCAATACTATCTACATTTTCAATAGCTTCAGGGCTTTCTAACATAATTACAATTAACATATTATCGTTAATTACTGACGCTACTTCTGAAATTGGAGATTGCTTGAAATCTAATTGTGGTAATAATCCTGTCATGGAACGGTGACCTTTAGGAGGGAAAAGACAAAAAGAGACTAATTTTTCAGCAATTTTTGCATTATCAACATGAGGAAAAACTATACCCATAGCCCCACAGTCAAGCACTCTCGTCGCATGATGGTGTGCAAAATCTGGAACTCTTACTATAGGTGTTATGCCGGCATCTTGAGCGGCAACTGAAATCTGTGAAGCAATGTCTATGTCCATACTATTATGTTCCATATCTATGAACAACCAATCATAATCACACGTAGCCATTATTTTACCTATATCTACCGTTCTACTTTGTCTTAAACCTACACCAAGACACAATTCATTTTTTTTTATCTTCTCTTTTGCAAAATTTTTCATAATCTTTTCCATCTAATTAAATTAACCAATATATTTAAATTTTTTATTTAATTATACTTTATGATAATCAAAATAAGAAATAATCATTTAATCTTTTTTAATTAATAATTTAAAATATTATGTAAATTGATTTTACTTCAAGTTAGCTTACTGTTAATTTCTATTTTGGGGGATTGTAAAATTAGTAATATTGATACGGCTCGTTTTCCAGAAACTAGCAAATCTTTGCCAATAGCTATGTTAAGAGCTAGAGAGGCAATGATGTTGTCTTTTAGGCCAATTTTGGCTAAGCATGGATTTACAGAGCAACAGTGGAGAGTTTTAAGAGTTTTGAGTGAAAAAGGAACATCGGACGCTGGTCAAGTTGCATTCGATGCTTGCATTTTAGCTCCAAGTTTATCGAGAATTATTGGAAAACTTGAAACTGAAAAATTTATTAAAAGATTTATTGATGATAAGGACGGAAGGCGAATAAACTTATCTTTAACTTCTCTAGGACAAGAAATTTTAAATAAAATTGCTCCTGATATGGATATAGTTTATAAAGCTATTCAAAAACGTTATGGAGAAGAAAAATTGAGTGATCTCTTAGATTTACTTGGAGAAGTTAGTGAATGGCGTGGTAGATAAAGTTTAAAGAACTATATCAAATTTTTTAGATATACTTTTTAATGCCATCATAGTTTCTTTACTTAATTCAAAACCCTCCTTTAAAGATTTTTGTCTTCTTAATAACGCGTGTTGTCCTGGCATCCTTACTTTGTTATTTTCATTTATGGGTGGGTTATTGATACATTGCTCATAAAGAAAAGTCATTTCATCTTTAAACGCTTTCAAACCAGCAAATGCCTCAGGATCAATTACTTGAACAAATGTAGAAAGATTCATTGATTTTGGTTTTTTACTCCTTCCTGAACCAGATAATCCTTGAGACAAGGCTTCAATTCCTAGGGCAAGTCCAAAGCCTTTATGACCATATTCTAATCCACCAACAGGCATAACAGTACCGTTTTTTTCCATAACTTCTTTAGGATCATTAGTCGGAATTCCTGCTGATGTAAGCAAGCAGTCAAAATCAAATAATTTATTTTTAGCTATTTTGTCTGCAATCATATTATTAGTTGTGATAGAAGCACTAATATCAATAATTACAGGTTCTTTGTTAGTAGGGTAACCTAAAGCCATAGGATCAGGGGTTAAGAGAGCTTTTGTCCCTCCAAATGGAGCAACAGTAGCTGAGGAAGGAACGGAACTTTTAATAATCGGAACTAAATTCTGATTAATTATTGGCAACATATACGCAGCAAGCGCACCATTGTGATGACTGTTTTTTATAAGAACCGTTGAAGTTCCATATTTTTTTGCTCGTTTGGCTGACTGGCTCAAGGCTCTTTTAGTCAACCATATTCCCGGAAGACTTTTCCCATCAATTGTTAAGCAACTACCAATATCCTTAAGAATTTCTTCTTCGCCTGCTACATTCATGTTGCCAGTTTCAATATCTTTTATATATATTGGTAATAATCTCACGCCATGTGTAGAATGCCCCATCAAGTCCGCTTCAATTAGAATATCAGAGGTATCTATAGCTTTTTCTTCATCCATTTTTAATTTAATAAAAACAGATGTACAAAACTTCATTAGTCGAGGACGAGTAAACATTTCAATCCTATAATTATTTATATTTTTACTTAGCAGGCATTAAAATCTTCATAAAAAACATTCAAAATAATTATTCGATTTCATCACACAGATATCTAGTTATAGATGCGTTAGCAGATAAAATAAAAGATAAAACGTTATTATCTAAAAAAAAGATGTCTTGTATGTGAGTCCATGGTTCGTTTTTATCAAAAGCATAAGCTTTTCCAGTCCCCAAATCTAAGATTTCGTATTTTGATTTATTAACTATGAAAAACCCTGAATCTGTACCTTGTCCATCTTTTATAGTAATTTCGACTGGTTTTTCTTTTCCAGTAATTTTAAAAACTTGGATACCATTTGATCTAACTGCTGCTGCACTTTTAGGCTTACAACTGTATTTAGTTTCTTTTGCATAGCTATTCGCAGAAAAAAGAATAATTGATAACAAGATTGGTAAAAATTTTAAAATATTCATTTTTTTCCTTTTAAGAATTTATTAATCATCTTTAGCATATTGTATTAAATCTTTTTTAGCATTTTTAGAAATATTAATTTTGTTTTCTGAAATAAATGATTCATGATTTTCTTCTACTTTATCTAGATCATAAAGGTAATTTACCATTAAACCACCAGATAAATTTAAACCATTTAATGAAGTATCACCTAAGTAATTAATTTGTTCTAAAGATGCTCCATTACCCAAATGAAATCTTGCAACTGGATCATTAGGCATGCCGTCAGATCTGTCAGAATTTAAAAAATAGTCTACTGCATATCTCATTAAAGAAGGTTTGATCTTCAAAAATTGTTCAGATTTCTTTAATTTTTCCAAGGTTAATTCAAATTTAGGATTTTTATTTTTAATCCAATTTCTTAATCCTGGAACTGGAGACAAAGTTACGAACTTTTTTATATTATTAAACTCAAACTTTAGATCATTAGCAACTTGCTTGATTAAAAAGTTACCAAATGATATACCAGATAAACCTTTTTGACAGTTCGATATAGAGTAAAAAACTGCAACATTTGCCTCATGTGGCTCAATTAATTGTCTTTCTTCTTCTAAAACATCTTGAATTTTGGATGGAATATTATTCATTAGAGCAACCTCAACAAATATTATGGGTTCGTCTTGCATTGCTGGATGGAAAAAAGCAAAACATCTTCTGTCCTTAGGAGCTAATCGTAATCTGAGCTCATCCCAAGAGTTTATTTCATGTACTGCTTCATAAGCTATTATTTTTTCTAGTATGTGTGCTGGTGTTTCCCAATTTATTGGTCTCAAAATAAGAAAGCCTCTGTTAAACCAGTTTTTAAATAAGTAGACAAGGTCATAGTCAACTGCGTTAAGTTCAGGGTTCTTTTTTAAAAGACCTAACAATCTTTTTCTTAAATTAACTAATCTTATAGTCCCTTTCGATATTCCATTACATCTTCTAAAAATTTCACGCCGTTTAGGTTCTGAAAGTTTCATAAAAGTTATTAAATTTTCTGAATTACTACTTACTTTATATTGATCAATAGCTTCAGAAAGTTCCGAAGTAGAAATATCAAAATTATCCCTAATTAATTTAAAAAAATTTATTAATTCTTTATCATTTAATTTCTCACAATGTTGCATTAATAATTCTGCATATTCAAGAGCTGAAACTTCACCTTTCGCAGACGCAACGTTTTCAATAATGTCTTTAGAAGATAAAGGTTGTTTCTTTTCTGAAAAAAAATTAAAAGGTCTTCTTTTAATTGGTTTATCAAATAAAGAATTAATTAAACCATGAAAAAAATTGATTTTACTCATTTTACAATATTATTTGTTAAATATTCTGAAGCTCTACTAGCACCTCCTTTTTGATGAGGTACGCCGGCTAGAGAAAGTCCCATTTCCACTCCATTTAATGTTCCCATTAACATTAAATCATTAAAATCTCCTAAATGACCAATTCTAAATACTTTACCAGCTAGTTTTGATAAACCATTTCCAAGGGACATATTAAATTCTTCGAGTATGATTTTTCGTAAGCTGTCAGCATTGTGCCCCTCTGGTAATTTAACAGCCGTTAAAACACTAGAATAATCTTTTTCTTCCTGACAAAGAACTTCTAATCCCCATGCTTGAACAGCAATTCTTGTAGCTTCTGCGTGCCTATCATGGCGATTAAAAACATTTGCCAACCCTTCTTCGTGAAGCATATTTATTGCTTCTTTTAGACCATATAAAAGATTAGTGGCTGGTGTGTAAGGGAAAGATCCTGATTCATTAGATTTAATTTGTTCTTTCCAATCCCAATAAGATCTCTTCATACTATTTTTATTTGAGGCTAAAAGAGCCTTTTCAGATATTGCATTAAAGGATAATCCTGGAGGTAACATCAATCCTTTTTGAGATCCTGAAATCGTCACATCAACACCCCATTCGTCATGTTTATACTCTAGAGAAGCTAAGCCCGATATTGTGTCTACCATCAAAAATGCGTTATGACTTGAGGAGTCAATTGCTTCTCTTACTTCATTTATCCTTGAAATACTTCCAGTAGATGTTTCGTTATGTACAACACAAACAGCTTTTATTTTTTTTTCAGTATCTTTTATTAATCGATCAAACAACTTTTCAGGTTCAACACCTCTTCTCCAGTCAGTTTTTAAAAACTCAGTTTTAATTCCAAGTTGTAGAGCCATTTTATTCCATAAAGATGCAAAATGACCAGTTTCAACCATTAATACCAAATCACCTTCATTAAGGATATTCACTAAAGCCGCTTCCCATGCACCAGTTCCCGACGCAGGGAAAATAATTACATCTGAAGTGGTTTTGAATATTGATTTCATTCCATCAAGACATGCTCGAGTTAGTTTTGTAAAATCAGGTCCACGATGATCAATTGTTGGGTAATCCATAGCTCGTAAAATTCTGTCTGGGACATTTGAAGGACCAGGTAATTGTAAAAAATGTTTTCCTGGCATATATTTTTTTTTCATAATTAAAAAATTCCTTCTTTACTTAGTAAGTTTTATTGAAAATATTAAGATAATGTCTTATTTTATATATACACTTTAAATTTAAAACTTTCCATACAGAATTTAATATCAAAATTAAAGGTTATTTCAATGCCAGTTGGCGATACAGACCAATTATTAAACAAATTAAAGAATAATACCTCAGCTGAGGTTTATTACGACAACTTTACCAAAGGAAGATATGCTACGGATGCTTCAATTTATCAAATGGTTCCTTATGGTGTGTTAATCCCAAAAACAAAAAAAGATTTAATAGAAACTATTAACTATGCAAGAGAAAGTAATATCCCATTATTAGCTAGAGGTGGAGGTACATCACAATGTGGGCAAACAGTTAATAAAGCAATCGTTATTGATAATTCCAAATTTTTAAACAAAATCATTGATTTTGATAAAGAAAAAATGACTTGTATTGTTGAACCTGGAATAGTTTTGGATGAGTTAAATCGTTTTTTAAAATCTTTTGGACTCTGGTTTCCAGTAGATGTTTCAACTTCAAGCAGAGCCACTATAGGTGGCATGGCTGGAAATAACAGTTGTGGTGGTAGATCGATTAGATATGGGATGATGCGAGACAATGTCCTAGAAATAGAAGCTATATTATTTGACGGTTCAATATACAATTTTGGGAAAATAGAAAATAACAATCCCAATTTAAGTAATGGTGTTGCTACCAAAATTATTTTAAATCTCTTGAAATTAGCTAAAGATAACCAAGAGGAAATACTTGCAAAATTTCCAAAGGTTCTTCGAAGGGTAGGTGGATACAATATTGATGCCCTGCTTCCTGATGCAATGGCAAATAGACCTAATGGTAAGGTGGGTGATGGTATAAATTTATCACATTTGTTAGTAGGGTCAGAGGGCACGCTAGCTTATTCATCTTCAATAACATTAAAATTGTCCCCTCTTCCATCAAAAAAGATTATGGGTGTGTGTCACTTTCCTTCTTTTTATGAAGCCATGGATGCTGCACAACATATTGTTCTACTGGATCCGGTATCAGTTGAACTAGTTGATGACACTATGATACAGCTTGCGAGAAAAATAGATATGTTTAAGCCTACTGTAGAAGCGGTTGTTAAAGGAGATCCTAAATCATTACTTTTAGTTGAATTTGCAGAAGAAGATATGGAAGAAAATCTAGTTCGATTAAAAAAGCTTCACGAATTGATTAATGATCTTGGATACTCATGGAAAAATACAAAAAAGCCTGGTGGAGTTATAGATGTACCTGACACTTCTCTTCAGTCTAAAGTAAGTGAGATGAGAAAGTCTGGTTTAAACATTATGATGTCAATGAAGCAAGATGCAAAACCAGTCTCATTTATTGAGGATTGTGCCGTTGAGCTTAAAGACTTAGCTGAGTATACTGACGGTCTGAACAAAATATTTGATAAATATAACACCAAAGGAACCTGGTATGCTCATGCATCCGTTGGATGCCTTCATGTAAGACCTGTTCTTAACATGAAACTTCAAGAAGATGTTTCCAAAATGAGAAACATTGCAAATGAAGCTAGTAATTTAGTTAAAAAATTTAATGGCTCCTTTTCTGGTGAGCATGGAGATGGCATAGCAAGATCTGAATTCAATGAAGTAATGTTTGGCAAGAACATGAATAATCTTTTTAGAACCATAAAAAAATCATTTGACCCTAATAATATATTTAACCCTGGGAAAATTATTGATGCTCCTAAAATGGATAGTAGAGATCTTTTTAGATATGCGCCATCTTATAACGCCGAAAATATTAAAACACTTTTAGACTGGTCTTTGTGGACAGGTAAAGCTGGTGGTTTTCAGGGTGCAATTGAAATGTGTAATAATAATGGATCATGTAGAAAATTGGACGGTGGAGTAATGTGTCCATCTTTCAGAGTTACAAAGGATGAAAAAGATTCCACTAGAGGAAGAGCAAATTCACTTAGATTAGCTCTTTCGGGACAACTTGGAAAGGATGCTTTAATCAGTGAAGAGATGACAGATACCATGAAATTATGTGTATCCTGTAAAGCCTGCAAAAGAGAATGTCCAACAGGTGTAGATATGTCAAAGATGAAAATTGAATTATCTTATCTAAAAGCCAAAAAATATGGTTTAGATATTAACAGTAAACTTGTTGCTTACCTTCCAAAATATGCCCCATTAGCATCAAAAATGTCTAAAATTATGAATCTTAGAGATAAAGTACCAGGTTTAGCTAAAATAAGTGAGCTATTATTAGGTTTCACAGCTAAAAGGCCTCTTCCCAAATGGAGAAATGATTACTTCAAAGATAGTGAATTACCAAACACAATAGATAAGACGCAAGACAAAACGCCAGTAATTTTATTTGTAGATACTTTTAATCGTTATCATGAACCAGAAAATGTAAGATCTGCAATAAAAGTTTTAAATGCTGCAGGATTTTTTCCGTTTATTCCAAAATCAAAAAATATAAAGAGAGTAATGTGTTGCGGAAGAACATATTTAAGCAATGGTTTGATTGATAATGCAAAAACAGAGGCAACTAACGTTTTAGATACTCTTTTACCTTATGTGTCACAAGGTATTAGTGTAGTTGGATTAGAACCCTCATGTATTTTGTCATTTAGGGACGAATTACCCGCTTTATTAAAAAATGAGAATACCGAACTTTTAAAGAAAAATTCTTATACCTTTGAAGAATTATTAGCCAAACAATGTAAAAAACTTGCCTTTAAAAAATTAAATGAAAAAGTGTTACTTCATGGACACTGTCATCAAAAAGCATTTGATGCTGTTAAGCCAATCCAAAAAATTTTAAATTGCATTGACGGTTTAGACGTAGAAACAATAGAAACAAGTTGTTGTGGAATGGCTGGAGCATTTGGCTATGGGAAAGATACTTATGATATTTCTATGAAAATGGCTCAGGAAAAACTTTTCCCAGCTATAAAAAATAATTCAAAAGAAATTAAAATTATTGCAGACGGGACCTCATGTAGATGCCAAATCAAGGATGGTTTAGATAAGCAAGCCATTCACTTTGCTAAATTTCTAGATGATAATATAATTTACTAAAATCAAATTAAGAATTAGTCTATTCTTAACAAGAGGTAAGAATGCCAAGTAAAATTAGAAAACCCACTTCTTTTCATTGGGGAAGTTATTACGCTGAGATAGAAAATGATAAACTTGTTGCAATGCGACCATATGAGAATGATAAAGACCCATCGAGTATCGCCAATGGAATAATTGATAGCATCGACGATGACTTAAGAATAAAAGTTCCACATGTTCGAAAAGGTTATCTTCGCGAGATAAGAAAAGAACTTGCTAATAGTAAAATGGCCTTGACAGGAAAACGTGCGAGAGACAAACGTGGATCCGATAGTTTTGTTCCTGTAAGTTGGGATGAAGCTACAGATATTGTTGCTTTTGAACTAAATAGAATTAAGAAAAAATATAAAAATAAAGCTTTCTTTGCCGGTTCTTATGGTTGGGGGTCAGCAGGGAGGTTCCACCATGCCCAAAGCCAACTTCATAGATTTTTTAATAGTTATGGTGGTTACACAAGGTCAGTTAACACTTATTCTTATGCTGCAAGTGAAACAATTATGCCGCATGTTATTGGTTTATCCTATAGAAAATTTCTTGATACTCATACAGATTGGAACAACATCAAAGATAATTCCCAGTTAATTGTAATGTTTGGAGGATTGCCACTTAAAAACTCCCAAGTAACTTCTGGTGGAGTGGGTAAACATACTACCAAAGACTATATTAAAAAATGTGAAAAAAAGGGTATTAAATTTATTAATGTTAGCCCCATGGAAATGGAAGCTGATATAATTAGTAAAGCAGAATGGATTAAAATAAGACCCGGGACAGATACTGCTTTAATGCTGAGTTTGGCATTTATTTTGGAAACTGAAAGTTTAGTTGATAGAGAGTTTATAAGTAAATATTGTGTTGGGTATAATAAATTTTTAAAATATTTAAAAGGAGTATCTGACGGCAAGGCAAAAACTCCTTTTTGGGCATCTAAAATTACTGGAATACCCAGTAACACAATATATAATTTAGCAAAAAAGATGTCTACTAATAGAACTATGATTACAGGGGCGTGGGCTTTACAACGACAACAATATGGTGAACAACCTCATTGGATGATTACTGTCCTAGCTTGTATGCTTGGACAGATTGGTATGCCTGGTGGTGGCTTCGGCCTTGGATATAGCGCTGAAAACGGTATTGGAAACCCAGTTCAATATCACAAATGGCCAGCATTAGATCAATTTAAAAATACTGTTTCCGACTTTATACCAGTAGCAAGAATATCAGATATGCTCTTAGAGCCAGGTGAAATATTCCCGTATAACGGTAAAGAAATAAAATATCCAGATATTAAATTAGTATATTGGGCAGGTGGTAATCCGTTCCATCATCAGATGAACTTAAAAAAACTTGTTAAAGCATTTAAACAACCAGATAGTATAATTGTAAACGAAATTTGGTGGAATAGCCTAGCAAGACACTCTGACATTGTTTTACCTGCTACTTCGTCACTGGAGAAAAATGATATTGGAATTCGACATTGGGATCAAACTATATCACCAATGCATAAAATTATCGAACCGATAGGAGAATCAAAATCAGACTATGAGATTTTCTCATCAATTTCTTCAAAACTTAATATTAAAGACAAATTCACAGAAAATCGAAATGAAGATCAATGGTTAAAATATTTGTGGAGCGAAGCAAAAGAGAGTGCAAAAGAAGCTGGTTTTAATTTGCCTGAATTTGAAAAGTTTTGGAAAAATGGATTTCAGGAAGTATTGTCTCCAAAAAAAACAAACTATTTTGTTAGAAGAATTTGTAAAAGATCCTATTAAAAATCCTGTATCCACACCGTCTGGAAAAATTGAAATATTTTCAGAAACTATAGAAAATTTTAATTATAAGGACTGCCCTGGTCACCCAACATGGTTGGAACAGGAAGAGTGGCTAGGTTCATCTTTAACTAAACATTACCCTCTTCAACTTATATCAGGTCAACCGC
This sequence comes from alpha proteobacterium SCGC AAA536-G10, assembly GCA_000384615.1. Classification (GTDB taxonomy): domain Bacteria; phylum Pseudomonadota; class Alphaproteobacteria; order Puniceispirillales; family Marisalimonadaceae; genus Marisalimonas. The sequence goes on from ARQU01000006.1 coordinate 89,233, forward strand.
ATAATAGGTTACATAGTCAACTTGATAATGGATCGGAAAGTCAAAGAGATAAAATATCTGGTAGAGAACCTGTGAAGATGCATCCACATGATGCTCTCACGAGAAAATTAAAGGATGGAGATATTGTGGAAATATTTAATAAAAGAGGTAAATGTCTTGCAGGAGTTGTTATTAGTAAAGAAGTTATGAAGGGTGTTGTTTTCCTTCCAGTAGGTGCCTGGTACGACCCTGTTGACGATGGTGGATTTTGTGTGCACGGCAATCCAAATGTATTAACTGCCGACATAGGAACTTCTTCGCTTGCACAAGGTCCATCAGCTCATTCTACATTGGTTGAAGTAAAAAAATTTGTAAAAGAATTACCGACTGTAAGTATTTTAGAAAAACCCAACATAGTTAATAAATAGAGTAATTAAATTTGAGTATTGAAATTTGTATCATAAATCCTTACGGGACTACCAGATCAAATGAAAAGCTCAAAAAATGTGCGTCAAAAGTAATTAATGAAAATTCTAGTATTTATATAAATGAAGAAAATTTAGAAGATGATTATTTTAGTCATCATTTAGAAACTACTAATATTTCTATTTTGGTTAAACAAATAGAAAACAATAATTCATCAGATGCATTTATAATTGCATCTTTTGAAGATATTGGAGTTGACACAATTAGAAAGGTTACTTCAAAACCAGTCATAGGTATTGGAGAAGCTTCATTTTATACTGCCAATATAATAGCTAATAAGTTTTCAATTATTACAAATGTATCTCATTCCCATGAGGCCTTAAAAAATAATTTAATTAAATATGATATGGATCACAAATGTGTTTCATTAAGGTCTATTGAAGTCCCAATCTTAGATATGGAGACAATGTCAAAGTCAAATCTAACAAAATTAGAAAATGAAATTCAAAGAACTATTTCAGAAGATGGTCCTGAAGCAATCATTATTACTAGCGCGGGAATAATAAATCTTGCAAAAAATTTAAGTCATAAATTTAATTTACCTATTATAGAAGGTATGACTGCAGCAACTGCTCTCATTGAAAATTTAACCAAACTTCAATTAAATATAAAAAAATTTGTTCCAAAGCCTAATAGAAATTTTGGAATTCCAATATAAATAATAAATTTTATATCAATTCGTTTTCTATATCAGTTTCTATTAATTCCTAAAATTTATTTTTTTGTCCAAATAAACTCATATAAAAAATAAATTAGCTAATCAATAAGTCAAATCATTAATACGAAGTTTAGCTATTTTATGAATTTCACTTATCGCAGTCTTAAATTCTTCTTCTTGACTATTTTTAACTCTTTCTTTCATATTCTCTATTATGTAATTTTTGGATAAACCTTTAACTGCAATTATAAATGGAAATTCGAATTTAGATCTATATTCTTTGTTAAGGTTTGTTAATATTTTATATTCTTCTTCGGAACATTGATCTAAACCAACAGATTTCTGTTCTTCTTGAGAAAATTTTGTTAATTTTTTTATTTTTTGAAGCTTATTACCTAATTCTGGATGGGCCCTAATCAGATTTAATTTTTCTAATTTAGATGCATCATTAACAATCTGTTTCATTTGTATATGCAACTCTCTTTTCGTTTTAATTTCAATACCTTCTTTAGATAAAAGTCTTTCTGGAACCCATGGGGCATGCTCATAAATACTTTTAAGTAGATTTATAAATTTCTTACTGCCGATTTTTTTAGAAATAAATGTAAAATATTTGTCGGACATAGTTTTACCTGATATTATTGAGTATATGAATATTTAAGCATATTTAACACAAACTTGAATAGAGAAATGTATGGCTGGTTTAACTACACACGTTTTAGATACTAGTAAGGGTAGACCTGCAGTTAGTTTGAAGATTGAATTATATAAAATTATTAATGAGCAAAAAGAGTTAATAGACACTTTTATCACCAACAACGACGGTAGAATTAATGAACCATTAATTTCAGCAGAAAATTTAGAAGAAATAACTTATGAGCTATTATTTTATGCTGGTGACTATTTGAAAAAACAAAATAACAATTTAAAAAATATTTTCTTAGATCAGATTCCTATTAGATTTTCTGTAAATAGTAGAGTTGAGCATTATCATGTTCCTTTGTTATTGTCTCCCTTCGGTTACAGTACTTACAGGGGGAGTTGATTAGGTGATATTTCTTTTCGAAGAGTGGATCGAGCTCATCTTAAGATGGTTCCATGTGATAGCTGGTATCGCTTGGATAGGGTCTAGTTTCTATTTTATAGCTCTTGATTTAAGTTTAAAACAAGGCAAAAATCTTCCAGATAAATCTCACGGGGAAGCATGGCAGGTACATGGTGGTGGTTTTTATCATTTAGTAAAATATTTAGTTGCCCCGTCCAAACTTCCTTCTGAATTAACTTGGTTTAAATGGGAAGCTTATGCGACTTGGGTATCAGGTTTCGCTTTATTGGCGTTGATATACTACGCTGGAGCAGAATTATATATGATTGACATAATAAAGTATGATTTTGAAAAATATGAAGCAGTAATTATGTCTATCTTAGGAATTATATTTGGTTGGTTAATTTATGATATTATATGCAGAATTTCATTAAAAACAAATGTCTATACTCTTATTGGTTCAATATTTATTCTGATTACTGCCATGTCTTGGGTTTACTCTGAAATATTTAGCTATCGGGGTGCTTTTATGCAGATAGGAACTATTTTAGGAACAATTATGGTAGCAAATGTTCTGATGGTTATTATTCCTGGACAGAAAAAAGTTGTAGCTAGTTTGATCGCAAATGAAACACCTGACCCTAAACATGGAATGATCGCTAAGCAAAGATCGCTTCATAATAATTATTTAACACTTCCAGTGATTTTTATTATGATTTCAAATCATTATCCGTTGATATATGCTACTAAATATTCTTGGATTATTATTCCAATAATTTTAATCATAGGTGCCTTAATAAGACATTTTTTTAATGTAAAACACACTGGATCTAAACCACCATATTGGGTGGCTATACCAGTTACTATTTTTACATTGCTTACAATTTATATTTCTTATTCCGGAAAACCTGAACTAAGTGAAATGAAAGGTAACGCAACTTTAATTAATAAAATACCAAAACCAATTTTAGCTAATGCTCAAGAGATAATAGTATCCAAATGTGCGATGTGCCACGCAAGAGAACCTCTTTGGGAAAACATGGCGAATGCTCCAAAATTAATCAGATTGGAAACTAAAAAAGACATAGTGGATAATATTGAGAATATTTATTCTCAATCCGTATTATCTTTTGCAATGCCACCAGGTAATTTGTCATTTATTGAAGATCACGAAAGAGCTGAAATTCAAAAACTTTACATTGCAATAAATAATTTAAAAGACGAGCTTAAATAACGAGGAAATATACATGGAAAAACTTGATCTTATTTTTAAAAATGGAAAAATAGTAACAGAAAGTGGTGTTGAAAATTGTGACCTCGGCATTAGTGATGGACAAATTTCTGCAATAGGTGATTTAAGTGATAATGCAGAAGTAATAGAAGATGCAACAGATTTGCTAATCCTTCCAGGAGGTGTTGATGCCCACGTTCATATAGATCAACCATCAGGACCAGATGTTGAAATGGCTGATAATTTTCAATCCGCGACAATGTCTGCAGCTGCAGGAGGAAATACAACAGTTTTACCGTTTGCAATGCAAGAAAAAGGGCAATCTCTTCGAGAGTGTGTTGAAAACTATCATAAAAAAGCCAAAGATAATTTGTATATTGATACTTCTTTTCATTTAATAATTAGTGATCCTTCCCCCCAAGTTTTAGGACAAGAACTCCCAGCTCTAGCTAGGGATGGTTATACGTCATTTAAAGTCTTTATGACATATGACGATCTAGTGTTAAATGATGAAGAATTATTGAAAGTTTTTGAAGTAGCTAAAAAAGAAAAAACTTTGGTAATGGTTCACGCAGAAGGCTATGATGCTATAAGATATCTTACTAAAAAATTAGAAGAAGAAGGTAAAGTTGCTCCCTATTTTCACGGTATATCAAGACCACAAATCGTTGAAAGAGAAGCAACGCACAGAGCTATTAGTCATGCACAAATAGTAGATATACCAATTGTAATAGTTCATGTTTCAGGTAATGAAGCTCTGTCGCAGATTAAGTGGGCCAAAGAAAAAGGTATTAGAGTTTTTTCTGAAACATGTCCTCAATATATCTGTTTAACTGAAGATGATATGAAAGGTCTAAACATGGATTTTGAGGGCGCTAAATACGTTTGCTCCCCTCCTCCAAGAGACTTGGAAAGTCAAAAAGCTATTTGGGAAGGTATAATTGACGGCACCTTTGATATTTTTTCTTCTGATCATTGTCCATTCAAATTTAAAGATAAAAAAGGTAAAGACAGACCTGGTGCAAGGACGTCTTTTAAATGGGTTCCCAATGGTATACCAGGAGTAGAAACTAGACTTCCAATATTATTTTCAGAAGGTGTAAGCAAGAAAAGAATTTCTCTTGAGAGATTTGTAGAGTTAACTTCTACAAACCCAGCAAAAATGTATGGCTTACATCCACAAAAGGGTTCAATTAAAATTGGATCAGACGCTGATTTAACTATTTGGGATCCGAATAAAATAGATACTATCAGGCAATCTGATTTGCATCATGGCTCAGATTACACCCCATTTGAGGGAATAGAAGTTAGAGGTTGGCCAATACAAACTTGGCTTAGAGGTCAAAAAATTTACGAAAAAAATAAATTTTTAAAACAAAATAATCTTGGACAATACATTTCAAGAGGATTTTCTTCTCTATAGTATTCTTAAAAGGAAAGTATTATGACTGACAAAAATAATTCTCAAACTTTAGTGAATTTAGCATCCCCTAAAATGGGTACTAAAATTTTAAGTGTTTCTGACGAATTTTTTGGTGAAGCGATCCGCATGCTTAGTGATAAGGAGCCAGTCTTTATTGAAGATAAATTTGATGAACACGGAAAGTGGATGGATGGATGGGAAAGTAAAAGAAGAAGGGATGGTGGGAATGACTGGGTTATAATAAAACTTGGCTCACCTGGCGTAATATCAACTATTGAAGTAGATACTAGTTATTTTACTGGAAATTTTCCTCCATTTTTCTCTTTAGAAGGTTGTTACAGTTCAGAAATTCCAAATGATGATGATGATTGGATTTTATTAAAAACAAAGACTTCCTTAATAGGTGATAAAAAAAATAATTTTGATATCAAATCTAACAAAACTTTTAATTATATAAGGTTGCAAATTTTTCCTGATGGAGGTGTTGCAAGATTAAGACTATTTGGTGAAGTAAAATATGATTGGAGCAAGTTTAAAAATAACGAGTTAATTGAATTATCTTCTCTTAATCTAGGTGGATCAATTGTTGCTTTCAATAACGCCCATTACGGAGATGTTTCTGCTCTTCTTTCAGAAGGGAGAGGTAAAACTATGGGAGACGGCTGGGAAACAAGACGTAGAAGAGAGCCAGGCAATGATTGGATTATTATTAAGTTAGCAAAAAAAGCTATGATTAAAGAAATTGAAATAGATACAGCCCATTTCAAAGGTAACTTTCCAGATAGAGCTTCAATACAAGCAGCATCAGTTTCTGAAGTAGTTAGTAGTAATGAGAATATAATCAAAAACTCTGAAAAATGGGATTTAATTTTAGATCAAATGAAATTAAAGGCTGATAACGTTCATAAATTTAGTCTTGATTTAAATCCGCAAAAAGAAGCAACACATATTAGGTTAAACATTTATCCAGATGGTGGTGTTTCTCGACTTAGAATATTTGGAATAATATCTAATGATTGACAACCTCCAGATTGAAAAATTAAATAAAGAAAATTTTTTACCATTTGGCGATATAATAAATAAGAGTTTTTCTTCAAGTAAATTATCTATTAATCAAGGCACAACTATCAGGCACCATAATATTTCTGAATTAAAATTATCAGATCAAAATGGAATACCTGCGATATCAATTTTTTCAGGATCTCCAAGAGAATTTCCTATTCAAATTAAGATAATGGAAAAACACCCCATTTCTTCACAAAGTTTTTTGCCAATCCAAAACCATGATTGGTTAATAGTTGTATCTATGGAAAAAAATGATTTGCCTGATTTGGATACTTTAAGATGTTTTCACGTAGATGGAAGTGTTGGTATAACCTACAAAGCAAACGTATGGCATCACCCACTATTAGTAAAAAAGAAACAAGATTTCTGGATTATTGATAGAATCAAAGATAAAGAAATATCTTCAACTAATCTAAAAGAATATTATTTTAAACAGAATGAAATTAGGATTATAAAAATTTAAATTTCTAATAATTTTTTTGATGCCTCTTTGTGTTTTTCTAAAAACAAACCAATATCAATATTATTTAGATTACCTTTTTCAGATATAATTTTACCATTACATATTGTGTAAGCTGTTTGCATTGGTGAACATAAAACTAGAGCTGCTAAAGGGTCACTCCAGGTTCCAGAAAGTGCAATACTATTTAAGTCATATATTGCAAAGTCAGCTGCCTTGCCTTCCGAAATTTGGCCAATATCATTTCTATTCAAAACATTAGCACCACCCCGAGTTGCAGTATACAAAGCTTCTCTTGGTGAAAATTTGTTTGCACCCAAGTTAACTCTTTGTAAAAGCATTGCTTGTCGGGCTTCATTTAAAAGATTTCCACTATCGTTTGAACTCGAACCATCTACGCCTAACCCAACATTAACACCTTCATCAATACATCTTCGTATAGGTGCTATCCCACTAGCTAATCGCATGTTAGAACAAGGACAATGAGCAATCCCCGTACGCGTTTTTGAGAATAAATCTATTTCATTTTCATTTAATTGGACACAGTGTGCATGCCAAACATCATTTCCAACCCAACCTAATTCTTCAATATATTGTCCAGGCCTCATTCCAAATTTTTCTTCAGTGTACACTATATCTTCTATATTTTCTGCTAAATGAGTGTGCATACCTACTGAATATTCTCTTGCTAAACTAGCAGTTTCTTTCATTAAATCTTGACTTACGCTAAACGGGGAACAAGGAGCCAAAGCGATTCTTAACATCGCGAAATCAGAGCTGTTGTGAAATTTTTCAATTACTCTTTGACAATCTTTCAAAATAGAATCTTCATTTTCAGTAAGTGAATCTGGTGGTAAACCACCTTTACTCTCTCCAATACTCATTGATCCTCTAGTTGCGTGAAATCTACAACCAACATCTTTAGCTGCCTCAATCTGATCTTCAAGTTTTGATCCATTAGGAAAAAGATAAAGATGGTCACTTGAAGTAGTACAACCACTTAAGACCATTTCTGATAAACCAATTAATGACGATATGTATATGTCTGAGGGGCCAATTTTATTCCAAATAGGATATAAGCTAGTTAACCATCCAAACAAAGATTCGTTTTGGGCTTTCGGATAACACCGTGTTAAATTTTGAAATAGATGATGATGAGTATTAACTAAACCAGGAATTACAACCATTTCAAATGCATTGATTGTTATTCGTTTGTCATAATTAGGGTTTAAACATTCTCCAATTTCAACAACTTTTCCATTTTCACAATATATAGATTGATCGACAATTTCCCGTTTATTGTCGTCCATAGTTGCAATAATTTTTGCATTTTTGATTAGTATATTTGACATAGGCTAGAATAATTCTCAGTTCATAATTGGGCATAGTAGCTTAACAAAATTTAAATGCATTTTACAATTTATATTAATCTTGAAAAACTACTTCATAAAAAACTTAAATATATATTAGATAATTTTAAGCATAAATAGCTTTTAGAATTTCTGAAGGGGTTGCAGGAGAATTTAGCAGTTCAGGCTTTGAGTTTTTTGATGATGCTTTGATAGCTTCTTTCAAAGCTAGGAAATGAGAAATAGCTAGTAGCAATGGTGGCTCACCAACAGCTTTAGATCTAAAAATAGTTTTTTCATCATTATCTGCATTTTCTAATAATTTGACATTGAATATAGGAGGAACATCTCTACTTCCGGGTAATTTATATGTCGATGGGCCGGTAGTTAATAATTTTCCATCTTGAGAAAAATAGAGTTCTTCACAAGTCAGCCAACCTAATCCCTGTACAAAACCACCTTCAATTTGTCCAATATCAATATTTTCATTTAATGAATTTCCACAATCTTGAATAATGTCTGCTCTCAAAATTCGGTTTTCACCAGTATTTATATCAATTAATGCTTCAGAAACAGCTGCTCCCCATGTAAAATAAAAATAAGGACGTCCTTTTAGTTTTCCTTGATTCCAATGTATTTTAGGAGTTTTGTAAAAACCTGTTGATGAAAGTGATATTCTATTTTCCCAACACGAAAAAGCTAATTCGGTAAATGACAAACTTTTGTTTCCTGATAGAATCCTACCTTGTTCAAATATAATTTCTGACTTAGGTTTTTTAAATAATTGAGAGGCATGTTCAATCATTCTTTTTTTTATCGTTGAAGCAGCGTTCCATGCAGCCATTCCGTTTAAATCAGAGCCTGAAGAAGCTGCTGTTGCAGATGTGTTAGGAACCTCAGCTGTATTAGTTGAAGTAATATGTATCTGATCTAGAGATACTTTAAAACATTCTGCAACTACTTGGGCGACTTTAATAAACAAACCTTGCCCCATTTCTGTTCCTCCATGATTTAATCTTATAGATCCATCGGAATAAACATGTATTAAGGCACCAGCTTGATTGAAAGACGGCTTATTAAACGAAATACCGAATTTTGCAGGCATAAGAGCAAGCCCTTTTCTAAACGGCAATTGATTTTTTTGTTGGGTAGAATTGAAGGTTTCAATTTGTTTCAATCTTTTTTTATAATCACTTAATTTATAAGTTTCATCTAAAATCCATTTAATTCTTGGTTTAGAAACTATTTGACCATAAGGAGTAATCAGTCCGTTAGACTTAGAATAATAATTAACTTGTCTAACATGATCTAAAGATTTATTTAAAAACTGAGATATACTAAAAAGTATATTTTCAATTACCAACATACCTTGTGGACCACCAAAACCTCTAAAGGCGGTATTAGAAACGGTGTTTGTTTTACAAATATATCCATAAGCTTTTATAGACTTAATAAAATAACAATTATCTAAATGTGTTAAAGCTCTTGTCATCACTGGACCAGAGAGATCTAGTACATTTCCCCCGTTACTTAGTAACGTAATATCAAGTGCATTGATTTTAGCATTACTTGAAAATCCTGCAGTGAAATAGACTTTAAAATTATGTCTCTTCCCAGAAGCTGTCATATCATTATGCCTGTTAAGACGTATTTTTACAGGTTGCTGAGTAATGAAAGCACATAAAGCTGATATTCCTGCAAAAATAGTTGCTTGACTCTCTTTACCTCCAAATCCACCACCTAACCTTCTAACTTTACTATCAATTTTAGCTGATGGAATATTTAAAACTTTACTAACTCCATGTTGAACTTCTGTAGGATGCTGGGTGCTTGACCAAACAATGTATTCATCATTTTCTCCTGGAAAAGTTATCGCTACATGGGTTTCTAGATAAAAATGATCTTGGCCACCAATTTCAAACTCACCAGATTTTTTAAACTTTGAGTTATTCATTTCTTTTTCAACAGAGCCTTTTTCCAATATAATTGGATCATCATGAAAAGAATTTTTACTATATGCATCGTCTAAGGTAAGTATTGGATCATCTAGATGATCTATTTCAATTTTTACCAAATCACTTGCGTATTGAGCTTCTTGGAATGTTTTTGCCAAAACAACAGCAACGGGTTGTCCGTAATACGTTATATTATCATCAGCAAGTATCGGTTCGCCATTTTTAATTGGACCTATTTCATTTTCACCTGGAATATTTTTTGCTGTTACAGTTTTTGTATAAAAAGTTAAATTTTTTAATCGACTGAAATCAATTTTTTTAATTTTACCATATGCGCATTTTGACAAAACTAGTGCACCATGAAGAAGATTTTCTTGATCCGGAATATCATCAATGTAAATTGCCTGACCAGTTGTATGCCTTATTGATGAATCATGGATGGCAACATTATTCATATCTAAAATTCCATAACTGTCATAGTTTTTATGTCATCTTCTAGGCATTGTTTTAGTCTTTTAAATAGTCCTTTAAAAGAGGTTTTTCTATATACGGAAGTTCCTCTTAGATCTGAAATTGGACGAATATAATTATCTATGTTGTCTATCGCTAGTTTGATTGCTTGATCAATATTTTTGTTAATCATTTTTCTTGATAAATCATTTAAATCTTTTGGGATCTCTGCAACACCTCCTGCAGCAATATACAAATCTTTTATAATATGATTTTGTGTCTTAATGTTTATAGCGAGTGAAATTGTTGAAATATCTTGATCAAATCTTTTTGATAATTTCCAAAAGAAAAGTTTATTACTTTTACTGGGAATAGGTATTTCAAGAGAAACTAAAATCTGATCTTTTTTAAGGATGTTTTTTCTATAGCCTTTAAAAAATTTGTTGATGGGTATACTTTCCTGCCCATCCTTTCCAAATATATTTAATTTAGAGTTTAAAACTAAAAGTACAGGAGCCAAATCCCCTATGGGGCTAGAAGTGCATAAGTTGCCTCCAATAGTAGCTTGATTTCTAATTAAAGGAGAACCAAATCTTTTCAGAATTTCAATCATTTCAGGAATTTTATCTTTAACAAGTTCTAGGAAAGTTTCTATTGTGACAGAGCTACCTAATAAAATTTTATTATTAAATATTTTAATTTTTTTTAACTCTTCTATGGAACTTAGAGAAATAATAGAGTTTTCTTTTTCGTTTACTATAGGTCTTTGAAGATTTAAATCAGTTCCTCCAGCTAAAAATCTAAAATTTTTAATCTTAGTAAGGTTCTTTAATTCTTCTATTTTTAACGGATGATAATAAGTAACATTCCCTAATTTAATATCGAGCGTTTCTTCTTTAAAATATTTCTGCTTAATTTTAACTTTGTCTTTAGTAACTTTTTTGATTGCTTTTAATATTGGAGAATAACCTGTACATCTGCATAGATTACCAGAAAAAGCATCGTTTATTGTATTGTCATTTATATCCTTATCAGAGTTAAGCAAGCTAACGCCTGAAATAATAAATCCAGGTGTACAATATCCACATTGAGAAGCATTTTCTTGAGAAAAAGCAACTTGTAATGGATGAGGATCTTTATCATCACCTAAACCTTCTATTGTAACTATATTTTTACCAATAACCTGGCCTACTCTTACTAAACATGAATTTATGGGTTTTAAATTAGAGTTGTTTTCTTGATTGATTATGACTGAACAAGCACCACAATCACCTTCGGCACAACCCTCTTTTGTTCCAGTCATCTTCAAATTATTTCTTAACCAGTCTAAAAGTGTAATGTCATGATCAACATTTTTAACAGTTTCTTTTTTACCATTTATAAAGATGTTATTTATTTTCCCAGATACCAAAACCTGCCCCACAACTAATTATAATTGTAAGTATGATTATAGCTTTTATATTTTGTAAAAATCAATTAAAGAAGATGAGATATTATTCCAACAAACTTTCTCGTTCATCATTCCAACTTATAAAAACCTCATCTTCAATTTTAAATTTATTTTTAAGAAACTTTTCATCTGACAATTGAACACTTAACTCACCAAACTTTTTGGTATCGCCACTAACTTTTACAATTTGACCTTGGAATTCTATTTCCTTAACTTTAAACGAATTTACGTTATTATTTTTGGTATTTTTTACTTCTTTCAATTGTAAATCTATGTGATCCATTCTTATCGAATAAGTTTTTCTATTTTTAGTAATGACATTATGACCGCCTACAAAAGAAGCTATAAATTTATTTTTGGGATTATTAAAAATTTCATACGGACTACCAACTTGTTCAATAATACCGTTATTCATTACAACAATCATATCTGCCAAGGCCATTGCTTCATCTTGCGAGTGAGTGACATGTATAAAAGTAATACCAAGCTTTTTTTGCAGAACTTTCAATTCACTTCTCATTTTAATCCTTAAAAAAGGATCTAAAGCGGATAAAGGCTCATCTAGAAGTAGAATAGACGGATTAGTTATGAGGGCTCTAGCTAAAGCAACTCTTTGTTGTTGGCCGCCTGATAATTGAGCAGGTAACCGATCAGAAAATTCGGACATTTGAACTAATTGAAGCATTTTTTCTGCTTCAATGTTTCTTAGATCTTTTTGTAAGCCTCTCATTTTAAGAGCGAATCCAACATTTTCCAAGCATGATAAATGCGGGAATAATGCATAGTTTTGAAACATCATTGCTGTACCACGTTTGGCCGGAGATAATTCGTTTATAATATTGTTACCTAATAGAATATCACCCTCTGAAATTTCTTCATGACCAGCTATCATTCTTAAGGTTGAGGTTTTACCACAACCTGAAGGACCTAAGAGGCAACAATAGGTTCCTGCTGGTATCTTAAGACTAATATTATTTACGGCTAAAGTTTCATCATATCTCTTTGTAAGAACAGCAAATTCTAAATCTTCTGCAGTATTCAAATTTTCACCTCTAAATTCCGTAAATTATTAAAACCTAATATTACAAAGTTGACTGGCATTTAATCAATATTTAAAATTTTAATAAAAATGATTAAAAATTAAGCAGCATTACTAATCAGCCAAGAATTCTTTTTTAATTATATCATAAATGTAATTAACTACCATTTTATAAATACTAATGGAGGTTAAAATGAAAAAAAATATTACTAGACGTAATATGCTAAAAACATCAACAGCCGCTGTCGGTGCAGTTGCGGGAGCAGGCTTGCTAAAAGGTTTTCCTGCAATTCATGCGGCTGACGCCCCTGTTATTCGTTATTTAGGTACAGCTGTTAATATGGGTGATGCTGTTCAAAAAAGATTATTCGACGATACAGGCATTAAAGTCAAATTCATTGTTAAGACAACTGACGAAGTTGTTAAAACAATTTTTACTCAGCCTAATAGTTTTGATATAGTTGATTCTGAGTATTTTAGTATGCCAAAGTTAGTTCCGTCAGGTAACCTGTTAGGAATGGATACCAAAAGAATCAAAGAATGGGATAATGTTACGAGCGCATTTACCAAAGGTGAAGTTGCAGGAAAGAAAATTGGTGATCAAGGTACTGCCCCCAAAAAAGTTATGTATTTAAAAGGTTCAAACTCAAAAGAATTTGCATCAGAACCTACTCAACACGTAACATTAATTCCAACAGTTTATAATGCTGATACACTTGGTATACGTCCAGATCTGATAAAAAGACCTATTAGTACTTGGGCTGAATTATTAAACCCAGAATTTAAAGGTAAAGCTTCTATCTTAAATATACCATCTATAGGTATTATGGATGCCGCAATGGTTGTAGAATCTATGGGAGAATATAAATACCCTGATAAAGGTAACATGACCAAAAAAGAAATTGACTTGACTATGAAAATTTTTACTGAAGCTAAAAAAGCTGGTCAATTTAGAGCTTTTTGGAGTGATTTCAATGAAAGCGTTAACTTAATGGCTTCAGGTGAAGTAGTAATTCAATCAATGTGGTCCCCAGCGATTACAGCAGTAAGAACAAAAGGGATACCTTGTGTTTACCAACCACTTAAAGAAGGTTACAGAGCATGGGCTGCTGGTTTTGGACTACCTGCTACAACAAAAGGTAGACAAGCAGACATTTGTTATGAATTTATTAATTGGTATTTGTCTGGCTGGGTAGGTGCATATCTTAACAGACAAGGCTATTATTCAGCTGTTATTCCAACTGCTAAAAAATATATGGAATCATATGAGTGGGATTATTGGATGTTAGGTAAACCTGCTACTGCCGATATTATGAGCCCTGAAGGTAAAAAATTAGCCTCAAAAGGCGAAATTAGAGATGGTGGTTCGTATGAGGCTAGAATGGGATCTGTTGAATGCTGGAATGCAACAATGGATGAAAATAAATACATGGTAAGAAAATGGAATGAAATGATTGCTTCATAAAATGTATTTTAATATAGGGTAACTAATGTTACCCTATATTATTAACAATTCGATTTTCAATATGCCAAACCTATTTAAAATAAAACCATCTGTTGGTTTACTCTCCCTTCCTTATAGCTTAGTTTTTATTTTCTTTTTTTTTATCCCTTTAGTTCTTACATTTGTTATCAGTTTCTGGGATTATAATGAATATTCAATAATACCTGATTTAATATTGGAGAATTATAGATATATTTTTGAAAACTGTTTTTCTTTTGAAAATGGTATGTGTGTTACGTTCAAAACTTATCTGTCTACATTTATGTTTTGTTTGATAACATGGTTTTTTACACTCATTATTGGATTTTTTGTTGCTTATTTTCTAGCTTTTTATGTAAATTCACTTACATGGCAAATAGCTCTATTTCTTCTTTGCACCATTCCATTCTGGACCTCAAATGTTATAAGAATGATTTCATGGATACCATTGCTAGGTAGAAATGGACTAGTTAATGATTTTTTTCTATCTACCGGGTTAACAAGCACTCCACAAGAATGGTTGCTATATTCAGGATTTTCAGTAGTTTTGGCTTTTGTTCATTTGTACACATTATTTATGATAGTCCCTATCTTCAATTCTATGATGAGAATAGATAAATCAATAATCGAAGCAGCTTACGATAGTGGGGCAAATGGATTTCAAATTTTATGGAATATTATTATACCATTATGCAAGCCAGGAATTGTTATTGGATCAATTTTCGTTATCACTGTAGTAATGGGAGACTTCATAACAATAGGAATAATGGGAGGACAACAAATACCATCAATTGGCAAAATTATTTATGTAGAAATGAGTTATCTACAATTGCCTGCTGCTGCCGCTAATGCAGTAATTCTGTTATTTTTAACTTTATTAATTATTTGGATAATGACAAAAATGATTGATATAAGAAAAGAACTTTAAATATGTTTAGTAAAAAAAATAATACCTATTATATATGTGTCTTCTTTTTTTCCTTATTTGTTTTATTTCTTTACGGCCCCACGTTTACAATTATCCTACTAAGTTTTCAAGGACCAGATGGAGGTTTAACCTTTCCTCTTAATGGAATATCAACTTATTGGTTTGAAGAACTTTGGAGAGGTGGATCTGTAGTTGATATTGGTTCTGCTTTTAAAAGATCGATAATTTTAGGTATAATAGTTATGATTTTAACTGTAGTTTTGTCTGTCGCAGCAGGATTGGCATTTAGAAAAAAGTTTTGGGGCTCTAATGTCCTTTTTTTTACGACTGTAGCAAGCCTTATAGTTCCGTCAATAGTATTATCTTTAGGTGTCGCTTTACAATTTAGACTAATTGACGACCTGACAAAATGGATTGGAAGTTCACTTGACATAAGTTGGGTAAATGATTCTTTTCAAACATCATTGGGTATGTATTCAAGTGGACTTGGGGCACAATTAACATGGACCCTTCCTTTTGGCTTATTAATAATGTTTGCCGTCTTTAACCGATTCGATAAATCCTACGAAGAAGCTGCAAGAGATCTAGGGGCAACTCCATGGAAAACTTTCAAGGAAATTGTGTTGCCCCTTATTGCACCAAGTATAATTGGAATCGCTTTATTTGGATTTACGTTATCATATGATGAATTAGCAAGATCTTCTCAAGTTATGGGATCTGGTAATACACTTCCGCTTGAATTACGTGGTTTAACAACTACAGTTACTACACCTATTATATATGCTTTAGGCACAGTAACGACTTTTGTGTCATTTACCGTTATTGCTATTTCAGTTGGATTTTATCTGTTTCTCAAAAGGAAAAAAGGAATATGAGTTTGAAAAAAAAGATTTGTATAATAAATCCAAATACCACTACTTCCATGACCGAAGTCATAGACACAACCGCAAAAAAATATGCTGGACTTAATACAGAAATTATATCAACTCAACCTGAAACTGGTCCTGAAAGTATTGAAGGTTATTATGATGAAGCTTTTTGTATTCCCGGATTAGTTGAAGAAATCAAAAATAATATAGATGCTGACGGTTACATAATTGCATGTTTTGATGACACAGGTCTAGATGCTGTAAGATCAATTACCAATAAACCCGTCATTGGAATTGGAGAAGCAGCTTATCATGTAGCCAGTCTTGTTTCTGGAAATTTTTCAGTCATAACAACATTATCGAGATCGATAAATCCCTTAAAACATAACCTAAAAAAATATGGACTATTTGAAAAATGCGTAAGTGTGACTGCTATAGAGGTACCTGTATTAGATCTAGAAGAAATTTCAGATGATAATCTTGAAAAACTAAATAAGGGAATAGAAAAAACCATATTAGAAGACAATTCAGAAGCTATTATTCTTGGATGTGCAGGAATGTCTAACTTAGCAAAAGACCTTGAGCTAAGTCATGGTCTGCCAGTAATAGAAGGAGTTTCTTCAGCAGTTGTATTAACAGAAGGTTTGATTAATCTTCAAATTAAAACAAGTAAAATCGGTTCTTATGCTTTGCCAAGAGATAAGAATTATACTGGTTATTTGAGTAAATTTAGACCACAAAGATAAAATTATGACAGTTAAAGTCCTAAATCATCCGTTAATAAATGTACTTATGACAAACCTACGTTCTCAAGAGACAAGTAGTTTTGAATTTAGATACACAGCCAAAAAAATATCTTCCTTAATGGCTTTTGAAGTATTTAAAGATCTTAACGTTGATAGAAAAAAGATAAATACTCCACTTGAAAGTTTCTTAGGTGTAAAAACTAAAGATCCTAAACCGTGTGTTATTTCAATTCTTAGAGCGGGTTTGATAATTGCTGAAGGTATCACCGACATTTTCAAAGATGTATCAATTGGACATATAGGTATGTATAGGGATGAAAAGACGCTAAGCCCCGTAAATTATTTAATAAAACTTCCTTCAAACCTTCAAAATAGACAATGTTTTCTTTGTGATCCAATGCTCGCAACGGGGGGAAGTGCAATATCTTCGCTAGAAACCTTAAAACAAAATAATGCATCTGACATAACATTAGTTTGCTTGCTTGCATCTGAAGAAGGTATCAAAAATGTTAAAGAAAAATTCTCAGATGTAACTATAATATGTGCCCAAAAAGACAATCATCTCAATGAAAAAGGGTTTATAGTTCCGGGTCTTGGAGATGCTGGAGACAGAATTTTTGATACATAATATTAATTTACAGCTTCTTCAAATCTCTGTAAGTTCAGAACATTTAATTTTTCAGCAGTTTGCCTAATATTTTCCCAAACCAAAGGAGCTACTGGTAAACCATTTTTCATTCTATCTTCATTTGTCAATATTTCTTTGTCACCAGGTATCATTACTTTTTCATTTTGATTTGCAGGTGGGGATGCCCTTACAAAATCTGCGTAAGATTTAACTTCCTTAGAGAAGTAATCTAAATCAACCATCTTTTGTACAGATATGTACAATGACAACATGCCATTCCCAAATTTCCTTTTTTCTTTATCTTCAATACCCGCTGACACACCTGAGCCAGTTAGGGCTCCACCTAACATTTCCATCATAAAATTAATTCCAGATCCCTTGTGTAATCCAAAAGCTGTGATCGCACCCGTTCCGTTCTCAGAGTTTGGGATCTCATCATCACTTATTTTGCCATACATAACTTCAGTATCAGTAGTTAAATTTCCAGAACTATCAATTAATGCGCCAAAGGGTAATTTTTTTCCTCCCTTTTGAGCTACCATTACTTTTCCTTCTGCAACTGTCGAAGTTGCCATATCTAAGATGATGTGAGGAGATCCTTTAGATGGTATTCCGATTGATAACGGAGATGTGCTTCCTCTTCGGTCGCTTCCTCCAAAGGGTGCCACAAGCAAGCTCCCCCTTACATTTACAAAATGAAAAGAAATTAATCCTGCATCAGCTGCTCTTTCAGACCAGTCTCCAATCCTACCAAGATGACCAGAATTTTTCAAACCTATAACAGACATACCGTGTTTTGCAGCTCTTGTAATTCCTTCATCAACTGCGTATTCACCAGCTACTTGTCCAAAGCCTTGTTTTGCGTCCAGTAAAGCCATTGCTCCAGCATCCACTATTATTTCAGGTTTAACATTTGGAAAAACCCAGTTCCAGTCCATCCATTGTACATATCTTGGAACTCTAACAATTCCATGACTGTCATGACCTTTTAAATTTGAACCACATAGTCTTTCCGCAATTGTCTTAGCTTCATAGTCACTACATGACTTGGCTTGAAATATTTCAGTAATAAGTTGAATTGCGTCTTTAACTTTAATACGAATTTCAGAATTAATATTTTCCCCCGGCACTTTACTCCCCCCGTAAGTATTTATTCATATACTGAGATTTAGATATAATTTATTTAATATATTAAGTAAAATAAAATACATACCAATATTTTCTATAAATATATTTCTTTAGATGGATGTTTTATGAGTAGAATTCAAATTATTTTAACAACAATTTTTATTGGTATTTTAGGTGGCATTACTTTCAATTTATTACTTTTCCCTTTGCCGTGGGTTTTAGGACCTGCCTTTTCAATTGCAATTTTTACACTTTTTGGGTACGACGTACATGTTCCACAAAAACTAAGAGATCCTTTTGTAGGCATTATAGGTATTTGGTTAGGTCAGTCATTTTCATCTTCAATTTTTCATGAATTGAATGATTGGTTAATTTCTATCATGTTCTTATTTCTATATGTACCAATTGCATTTATTATTACTTACGTGTTCCTTTACAAAATTTTAAAAGTACCAAGAGTAGAGGCCTTTTTTATTTCTTCTCCAGGTGGTCTGTTAGAAATGGCTTTAGGAGCTGAAGAATGTGGTGCAAACTCAAAGAAGGTAGGACTAATACATATCATAAGAATTTTTATAACTGTATTTACCATCCCCACTTTAATATTGTTGGTATTTCCGGAATCGTTTGAAAGACAACCAATGTGGCCATCTTTTCATGGAAGTATAGTAGATTGTTTTATAATTCTCATATTAATCCCTAGTGGTATATTCTTTGGGACAATTATAAAACTTCCGGGTAAAAGACTTTTTGGACCATTAATCCTAAGTGCGGTTTTTCATATGACTGAAATTATTGACTTAGACGCTCCTATTATAATTTTCATTTTAGCACAACTCATAGTTGGCAGCTTTTTTGGAAGTAACATGCATGGACTAAGTTGGAAAATCGCGAGAGACTATGTTGGCATTGCAATCGGGATAGTCATGTCCCTTACAGTTTGTATGATACCGTTTATAGTTTTTTTATTTTTTTTAATAGGTGCTAAACCCGAAGCAATAATATTAGCTTTTGCTCCTGGTGGAATTCAAGAAATGGGTTTAGTAGCTTCATCACTAGATATTAAACCAGCATTTGTTGTCACTCATCATTTTTTTAGATTGTTAATTGTGCTCATAATTTTGGCTATAGCCCAAAAATATATTTATCCTAAACTGAAATTATTAATACAGAATTCAAATTGAAATTTATTTCTTTCAAAATTTAAAGTAATGTAGAAATTTAGTTGGATTCATGGAGATAAAATTGATTAAAGGACTAATTGCACCAATCTTAACACCTTTTGATAATGAACTTAAAGTTAATCAAATAATGTATAATGATCTAGCACAAAATCTAATGGAAAATGGATGTTCTGGTCTTGCCCCTTTTGGAACGACTGGAGAAGCATTATCAGTTGGAAATAAAGAAAGGATGGAAGCAATTGAAGGTTTAGTTAAATCTGGTATTAACCCCAAAACATTAATTCCTGGGACTGGTTTATGTAATTTACCTGATACAATTGAAATCACCAAACATGCTATTGACTTAGGCTGCCTTGGTGCAATGACTTTACCACCATTTTACTTCAAGGGTATGAGCGATGATGGACTGTATGAATATTTTGAAAAATTAATTGATGGTGTGAATGACCAAAGACTTAAAATATATTTGTATCATATACCTCAGGTAAGTGGCGTAGGTTTATCAATCGATCTGGTTCAAAAGCTAAAATCTTCATACCCTGACTTTATAATAGGTATAAAAGATAGTTCAGGTGTTTGGGAGAATACAGAAGCACTTCTAAAAATAAATGGGCTTGTAGTTTATCCAGGAGCAGAACTTCCCGTTATTGAGGCAATCAAACTAGGTGCACCAGGGTGTATTTCAGCAACTGCCAACTTGAATAGTAAAGATATATCTGAGGTTATAGATCTTTGTCATGCTGGAGAATGGGAAGAAGCAGAAGAACTCCAAAAGAAAGTTAAATCAGTTAGACAGTTATTTCAGGATTATGCTCCAATACCAGCACAAAAATCTTTATTGGCATTACAAACTAAAAATACTATGTGGAATAATTTAAGACCACCATTCATACCTATATCCGAACATAAGACAAACGAATTGGCCAATAAATTAAAAAGTGATTATGGGTTCATTTTTTAAAAAATATAAGAGTTGATATGAAAATTGACGATTTATCTTTACCCCTTAGAGGAAAATGTCATTGTGGTTCAGTTAGATTTGAAGTGAGCACAAACATAAAAAATTTACGTAGGTGTAATTGTTCTATTTGTTCTAGAAAAGGCTTTGTTATGGGAACAACTTTAATAGACGAATTAACTATCACTGAAGGTAGAGAATTTTTAACCTCTTATAAGTGGAACACCAAAGTAGCTGAGCATTATTTTTGTAAGATATGTGGTATAAATACCCATCACAAAAGACGATCTGATCCTAATCGGTATGGATATAATATTGGTTGTATTGAAGGCTTTGAAATGTCTTGGATAAATAATATACCTTTTGTTGATAATAAAGGCATGAGCTTGATTAATTCAAAAAATAAGTCTTAGTAAAAGGATTTAAAATAATCTTTTTATGATTTTATGTAAAATTCCTGCAAAAATAATCACAAGAAATACTCTTAACATATGGTGAGGACTTATGAAAGACATATCTGCACCAACAGACAATGCTAAAATATTCATCTCAGATTGACCACCTGGAGAAAAAGCTAACAAAATTGATAGAGGATCATAACCAATATTACTTAAAAAATAATAAATTATGATTAAAGGTATCACTGCAATTAAAGTCGTTACTAACCCAGCTAATATTGGACCAGACATTTCTTTAAGGGTAATGTTTTTAAATAAACATCCAAGTGCAGAACCAAGCAAAATTTGAACAGAAATTACTATAATATACATCGGCATTGCATCCACAATCTGAAAAATATGGGCTGCTGCTGATAAAATCATTGGACCTATAATTGTTGGTCCAGGTATTTTTAGTTTGACTGCTAAAAACCATCCGATTAGCGAAACTAGAATAACAATTGGGGTTTGTTTCCAATTATAAAATAAATCTGGTTCAGGTAAATCTTCAACACCTAAATTCGGAACAAATAATATTACTAAAGAAGCTAAAAACACAACTACAACTATTCTTGTTGCGTGAATTAAAACAAGCGTCCTTGGATCAGCTCCAATTTCTTGACCTAAAATAACCATTTCATTTAATCCACCCGGAATTGAACCATAAATTGACGTTGATCGATCCATTTTCATAATTTTTGATAAATATAAAAAAGTTGTGAGACCAATAATTAAAACAAAACCAGGTATAAATAACAACGACACTCCAATTTCACTAAATCTGTTTAAAATCTCTGGCCCAAAATTAGCTCCAATAGTACAGCCCAAAAGTGCCCTACAAATAGGTCTAGGCTTTTTACCAATTTTGACCGGTTTACCAATTGCTGCAAAAAAGCCACAGCCTATCAATGGTCCTAACATCCAAGGTAGGGGCAAACCTAAATAATAGGCAATCAAACTACTAATTACAGCTAACAATAAACTGAAAATATACGCCCACTTTTGAGGCCACCAGTCAAAAAAGTTTTCAAAGTATAAGTTAGTAGATTTAAACATCATCTATATTTTCTGGAATATAGACATTACCATCCATTATTTTTCTTGAGGTACGATACACACCACAAGATTTGATAAAATTTTTATCAAAACTATTTACTGTAGTTGAAGTTTCAACTAGACAATCTATCAGACCTAAGGGATGTTCTATCGTTATTTTATCGTTACCAGTTGCTTCAATATTTGTAATTTTAGATGCAACCGTACTGGAAATTAAACATGCTGATGCAATACAATTAGAACCAGTTGCAGCGTGAGTCTCATGGCAGGTTTTTGGAGTAAAATACCTTGAAGTAATAGTTCCACCATTTAGTGGTTTTGATAAAAGAGCAAACTTAGGAATAACTTTCCCACTTACGTCTCCCATACCCATTTTTAAGGCAGCACTAAGTCGAATTTCTTCTATTTTTTTTAATAAAGTTTTGTTTTCATTTAAATCATTACTAGTTTCATTTCCAACAATCCCAAAATCTTTTGCATTTGCCATAACCATTGGCATTGAAACATCTAAACATGTAACCTCAATACCATTTATAATTGTGGTTGGATGATCCGTTGGTAAAAGTTTACCAGTAACACCCCCAACTAGGTTTTTGAACTTTAATAATATTGGTGATCCTTCGCCAGGAACTCCTGCAATTTTAT
Organism: alpha proteobacterium SCGC AAA536-G10; assembly: GCA_000384615.1. GTDB lineage: Bacteria > Pseudomonadota > Alphaproteobacteria > Puniceispirillales > Marisalimonadaceae > Marisalimonas. The sequence continues at coordinate 111,882 of ARQU01000006.1, forward strand.
AATCACCAGAATATTTGACCTTCTTATTGGGAGTTTGAATAGTTGCTTCTATAATTGAACCAGTATTGACTGATCTTATAACTATATTAGTTCTAATTTCTTTTGCATCTATCATACCCTTTTCAATAGCAAAGGGGCCAACGGCCGAGAGCATATTACCACAAGTTGGGCCATAATCTACTCTAGCCTCATCAACTAAAACTTGAGCAAAAAAATAATCTATATCAATATTTTCAACCTCACTTTTTGAAATTATACAAACTTTACTGGTTACTGAAGTAGCTCCACCCATCCCATCTATCTGACGCATATCTGGTGAACCCATTGCAGCTAGTAAATATTTACTTATTTTTTTTTCTTCCGAAGGCAAATCTCTTTTGTCAAAAAGTAATCCTTTGGATGTTCCCCCTCGCATAAAAACTGTAGGTATAGATATTTGATCAGTCATGACTTATTAAATTAAATGATTTAAAATATAAATTAGATTTTCGGTTATTTTTTCTGTTGAAGCTGTTCCACCAAGATCTTTAGTTAAATTATTTTTGTTTTCGAATAGATTTGTAACAGATTTATCAATTAAACTCGATGCCAAAATCAGATCCTTTATCTTTCTTCTTTTTCCAAGCCAATTGAGTAACATACTTGTAGACAAAATTAGAGAAATTGGGTTTGCCGTATTTTGACCCGCAATATCTGGAGCAGAGCCGTGTTGAGCTTGAGCCATTGCATAATTCTCACCGGCATTTAGCGATCCTGCCAAACCTAAGGAACCTGAAAATTCAGTTGCTATATCAGATAAAATATCACCAAACATATTGGTAGTTACAATAATATCAAATTGACTTGGATCTCTTATAATGTGGGCAGCACAAGCATCTACAAGCATTTCTTTATAAATAATATCTTTGTGTTTTTTAGACACTTGCCTGCATGCATCTAGAAAGATGCCATCCGTTAATTTCATTACGTTTGCTTTATGAATTGCGTGAACAACTGGTTTTTTAATTTGATTATTCTTCAATCTAGCTATTTCAAAAGCGGTTTCTGCTATTCTAATCGACGCAGCCTTAGTTATTTTCCTAAAAGCTAATCCTATTCCAGGAGACGGACTAAATTCACCATTCCCTTCAAACATATTTCGATCAGCATAAAAACCTTCAGTATTTTCTCTTAAAATAATTAAATCCATATCTTTAGAAAGAGACTTAACATTTTTATAATTTTTCGCAGGTCTAATATTTGCATACAAATCTAATTCTATTCGAAGTGTTCCAGATGGGTTAATACCACCGTGCATCTTGGATGGATAAGCATTGTGGTCAACAGGTCCCAAAATAATTGCATCTGCTTTTTTTGCTTTTGTTAGTGCGTCGTCTGTAAAAGTCGTCCCTTTTTGTTCTAGTGATTTAAAACCTATAGGCTCTTTAGATATATCTATTTTTAATTTTAATTTCTCATTCAAAAGCTCAACGATATTCAGTGTGGATTTCATTATCTCAGGGCCAATACCATCACCGTCAAAAGCTAAAATATTAATCGACATAAAATGACTCTCTTACTCACCTTTGAATGTGACTGTTTTTTTATTTACGAACGCACCAATCCCATTAATACCATCTTTTGTTTTTGCAGATTCAGCAATCATTCTTGACTCATACTCCATTTGTCCTTCAAGAGAATCTAAAAAACTGTTGTGGACTAAATTTTTTAATTTACCAAATGCCAGAGATGGGCCCGCAGCTAGTTTTTTTGCTAAATTATGCGCCTCATCTTTTAGATCTTTAAAGTCAACGACTTTATTTATCAACCCCCAATCAAGTGCTTCTTTTGCACTTAAAACTCTATTTGTTAATACAAGCTCCGTATATCTTCTTGTACCAATAATTCTTGGCAAAAAGTATGTTGAGGATCCGTCTGGTGTTAATCCTATTTTTGAATAAGCTGAAACAAATGTTGCATTTGTTGATGCAATTGCAATATCTGCAAATCCAACAAAAGAAAAGCCAGCGCCAGCAGCTACACCATTTACCGCGACAACAAGAGGAGCATTCATTCTTGAAAGTCTTGAAATAGCTCCATGAAGGATTGTTGTAACTTCCTTTAGATGACTAGCAGTCTTTTGGCCATATTTATGAAAAGAATTTACGTCACCACCTGCACAAAAGGCATCTTCTCCAGCTCCACTCATCAAAACAGATCTAATATTTGGATTGTCGTCGCATTCTAATGAAACTTGAAATAAGTCCTCAGCCATGGCTTGATTTAGAGAATTATATTGTTTTGGTCTATTTAATTCAATAAATGCTATTTCATTTTCAATTTTAAAATTTATTGTCTTTAAATCCATTATAATTTCTCTCCAAATTATTTTTTTATTGTTTTTAGAACTTCTTCTGTATGTTCACCTAGTAAAGGTGGGGGTCTGTAAAGTTGTGATGGTGTTTCAGATAATTTAACTGGGAAACCTGTCATTTTTATTTGTCTATCTTCGGGGCCGTTTGAGCTTATAACCATATCAGTGTCTTTTATTAATTGACTATTAAGAGCCTCTGGTAGTGAAACAATTTTAGCTGCAGGACAACCTGCTTCATTGAGTTTTTTTATCCAGTAATCTGACGATTTCAAGACCATTTTTTTATTTACAATTTTATTTAGACTGTCTCTATTTTTCATTCTATTTGCATTATTTTTATATAAGTCATCCTCTAACAAATTTGTTAAATCAGTACTTTTAAGGAATATATCACAAAACTTATCACTTGCTGGAGCTACAGCTATCTCACCATCAGATGTTTGAAAGATCCCATAAGGTGCTAAAATAGGATGATTATTACCAGATTTTTTTGGGGCTTTACCAGTAACAAAGCTCTCAGATGATAAATACGCCATCATTGATATTAAACCTGATGTAAGACAAGACTCAACTTGTTGCCCTTTTCCTGTTTGAACTCTTGAATATAAAGCGCTCACAATTCCGAAAGAACAATATAGACCAGCCACTAAGTCTGATATAGGCATAGCTGCTCGCATTGGACCACTTTCTTCAGTACCATTTAATGACATAAATCCACTTAATGCTTGAGCTATGAAGTCAAATGCTGGTCTGTCGCTCATTTCTCCTTTACTTCCAAAACCATTTACAGAAGCACTAATAAGCTTTGGATTAATTGATTTTAAAGTTTTATAATCAAAACCCATTTTATTAAAAACTCCAGCCTTAAAATTTTCTACTACAACGTCTGCATCACTAAGCAAAGATTTTAATAACTCTTTATCGCTTTCTTTATATAAATCTAAAATTATGGATTTTTTATTTCTATTGAACTGAGCAAAATAAGAACTATAGCCGTCAACCATGTCACCCTGATTTCTTACATTATCACCTTTAGGTGGTTCTATCTTAATTACTTCTGCTCCCATGTCAGCTAAAAGCATTGTGCAAAAAGGACCGGACAGCACTCTTGTCAGATCAATAACTTTTATACCAGAAAGTGCACCATTAAAATTTTCTGAAGTCATTTATGCTCCAACAGCCGTAGGTACTTCGTCCATAGAGTAAGACAATAATCTGTGGCCTGCTCTCATAACCTGACCAGGTAATTTATGACCGACTAATTTTTCTACTTTTTTAGCAATTGAAATCATCTGATCTAAATCTATTCCAGTTTCTATTCCCATTTCATGAAGTAAATAAATAAGATCTTCAGAGCAAATGTTACCCGTTGCATTTGGAGCAAAAGGACATCCTCCCATCCCACCAAAGCAACTTTCGTAGTCAGTTATTCCCTCATTCAATCCAGTCATAACATTAGCAAGACCAACACCTCTAGTGTTATGAAAGTGAAGGGTAATTTCTAAATCTGGAACTTTGTCCCTTATTGCGTGAATAGCGTCTATTACTACCGGTGGTGTCGCCATTCCTGTAGTATCTCCCAAAGTAACACCTTTAAAACCCATTAATTTATATTCATTAGAAATTTCAGCTAATTTTTTTGCTGTAACATTGCCCTCAAATGGACAGCCAAAGGCAGTGGCTATATCACCTTGAACTGGTATGTTATTTTTACCTGCAATATCTGCAATTTCTTTGAATCCAGTCAAAGAATCTTGTACACTTCTATTTACATTCTTCTTATTATGGCTTTCTGAAGCGGAAAGAAAAACAACAATTTCATCAAGTTTTGCATCAACAGCCCTCAATGCTCCTTTTGCATTAGGCACTAATGCTGCTAAAGTGGTTTTGGGGTTTCTTTTTACATTTTCTAGAATCATTGCGGCGTCAGCTAATTGTGGAATTGCTTTTGGGGACACAAAAGATGAAACTTCAATTCTTTGAAAACCTGCATCTGTAAGATTGTTAATTACATCGATCTTATCCTCTGTTTTTAATATTGTACTTTCAGATTGAAATCCATCTCTAGGTCCAACTTCTGTAATTTTAACTTGTTCAACTTTCATGTAAAACCTCATTTGGTTAAATTTGAATTATTAGAGAATAAGATTTATTAAAAAAAATACAACAATCACTTGACCTTTTTTATAATTCGTAATGATATTTAATATTAATACTTAAATTTGGAGGATTTTATGAAACGTATTTCAGGAGCAATTTTAATTGCCTCATCGCTTTTAGTTACGTCATCAATAGCTAATGCAGACCAATTTCTTAGAATGGTATCAGGACCATCTGGAGGATCTTGGTATCCACTTGGCGCCAAAGTAATGCAAGTAATGGAAACTAGCATAAAAGGTGTTTCAACTTCTAATACTTCTGGTGGTGGTATTTCCAATGTTATGTCAGTTGATGGAGGTGATGCTGAAATTGGATGGACCTATGCGCATACTGTTGCTAATGGATACTCAGGAAAGGGTAAATTCAAAAAACCGCATAAAAACGTCAGATATTTTGCCACACTCTATCCTGCAGCATTTCAGGTTGCAGTTAGAGCTGATTCAAAGATTAAAGGTTTTGAAGATATGAAATCAGCAAATATCAGTCCTGGCAAACCAAAATGGACTGGAACAGCATTTTGTGAGTCTATTATAAAAGATTATGGCTATGATTTTAGTACTATAAAAAAGAATGGTGGTGTAGTTCATATGGTTAGTTATAAAGAATCAGTCGCATTGATGAAAGATGGACAAGCTGATGTTTTTATGGCTGCCACTTCAGTACCTCAAGCTAGTTTTATTGAGTTAGAAAATAGTCCAGGTATAAGATTTATTGGCTTGCCTAAAGATAGAATAGACAGAATTGTTAAAAATAATCCTGGATATATCTATGGAAAAATTCCAGCAAGCGCATACAAATCTCTTGATAAAGACATACCTACTTTAGGAATTGTTACTTCGATGATAGTTCATAAAGATTTATCTGACGATTTAGTCTACAAGATGACAAAAGTTTTCTGGGAAAATCATGCTGAATTTGTAAAAGTTAAGGGTGTTTGGAAAAAAGTGTTAATGAAAGATGCTGTTAACGGTGCTGCTGTACCTATTCATTCAGGTGCTGCAAAGTACTACAAAGAACAAGGCGTAATGTAATTTCAAATTTTGAAAGGCACATACTTGTGCCTTTCTTTAATTTTCATCTTTTAAAAATATGTCACAAACTTCAAAAAAGCTAGTTTACAATGAAGTTAAAGAAACAAGTTTCTTTGATGAATTGTTGGAATGGAATAAAGACAAATCAGTATATTATTGGATTTTAGTTATTTGTTCTTGGCTTTCAGTTGGTTTGGCTTTTTATCATCTTTTCGTTGCAGTTTACGGAACACCAGAAGGTCGATCATTTAGATCCATCCACCTATCAGCAATGATGGTGTTAGCAGTGTTTATATACCCACTCTTTAGAAACAGTGTAAAGGATCCAATAGTTTTAGAAAAAGATCGAAAGGGAAATTTTTATAGAATTTTTGGCTTCTCGTATGACCTTGTAATTATCCTATCAATAATATTTGTTCAATTATGGACAACTTGGGATGTTGAAAATTTCATGATGAGATATGGTGATAAATATATTGGTGATATAATAGTCGGATCCATTCTTATTTTTATAGTTTTAGACGCAACCAGACGTGCAGTTGGTTGGGCAATGGTCTTTGTTGCAGGTTTTTTTATGCTACATGCATTATACGCTCATAAATTTTTTGGTTTTTTTTATGGTCCACCAACAAGGTTGGCTAAATATATAGACACTTTATTTATGACTTCGGATGGAATATACGGTATACCACTATACGTAGCCTCGACGTATATAGTATTGTTCATAATATTTGGTGGAATTTTAATTAGATCTGGGGTTGGAAGATTTTTTGTTGACTTAGCGGTCGCTTTGACTGGGCATAGAACTGGTGGACCTGCGAAAGCAGCAGTTGTAGCTTCTGGAATGACAGGGACTGTATATGGTTCTGCTGTTGCAAATGTTGTAACTACTGGTTCTTTTACAATACCCCTTATGAAAAATTATGGATATAGAGCAAAATTTGCTGCAGCAGTTGAAGCTTGCGCGTCTTCTGGAGGTCAAATAACGCCTCCGATAATGGGAGCCGCAGCTTTTATAATGGCAGAATTTTTAGAAGCTCCGTATTCGTACGTAATTCTTGCAGCTATAATTCCCGCTTTTTTATATTTCACAACAATTTACTTCATGGTTCACATAGAAGCTGAAAAGCACGGAATAGAAAAAATTGATAAATCTATGCTGCCTAATGTCATTGAGGTATTAAAAGGTGGAGGACATATGTTGCTTTCACTTGTTGTGCTAATAGGCCTATTGATTTATGGGAAAACTGCAATGACTGCTGGTTTTTGGAGTATTGTCTCAGTCATAATCTTAAGTTTTATTAAAAAAAGTACAAGAATGTCAGTTGTAGATATTCTTGGAGCGTTTGAAAGTGGTATTAAATCAACAGTACCTGTTACCATTGCCTGTGCTTGTGCTGGAATAATTATTGGCTCTGTATTTGTTTCTGGTCTTGGTCTAAAATTCACACAATCAGTAATAGATTTATCTGGCGGAGTACTATTTATCTTACTTTGTCTTACTGCTATTTCAGCAATTATTCTAGGAATGGGTATGACAACTACAGCAGTTTACATAACTGTCGCAGCCCTAATTGTTCCATCCTTAATTGAAGCTGGAATAATCCCTATCGCAGCACATATGTTTGCTTTTTATTTTGGAGTTGTATCAACTATAACACCTCCTGTAGCTCTAGCTTCATTTGCAGGAGCAGCCATTGCTAAGTCACCACCAATGGCAACTGCAGTTGAATCTAGTAAAGTAGGAATTGCTAAATATATTGTACCTTTTGCTTTTGTTTATAATCCTTCACTATTAATGGAAGGGCCAATAATTTGGAGTTTGTATAGTCTTATTGCTGTTCTAATGGCTTACTGGTTAATGACGCTTGGTCTTGAGGGATGGTTTAATGGTAAATTAAATACCTACAAAAGAACTCTAGTTTTATTGGGTTCAGTGACTTTATTAATACCACCCTTAGAAATAATTTATAATTTAAATGGTTTTTACTATAATTTAGTTGGAGTTTTAGTTTTATTAATTATTTATTTTTTACAAGATAAATTAACTTTTAAATCAAAGGTAACAACATGAATAAAATATTTATGGGAAAACCAATCCATTGGCTTATGATTGTTATTACAACCGCAATTATATTTTCTTGTGGTTTAAATAAAATGCATGTCAGTAACTTTAATTTATTTATTTCTATTATTTTTATTTCAATTGCAATATTAATTTTTTTAATATTAAAGACTTCAAAACAAAAAAATTGAATACTATAAATATATCGTTATGGTCATATTAATTTTAAAAGTTAATATTTTATAGGTATGTAATGGCAATAAAAAAAGAGCCAAAAATTCTTTTAAAAGCGTCTAAAATAAATAAATCTTTTGGTAATTTCGTTGCTAACAAAGATATTGACATATCTATAGCTAAGGGAGAAATTCACGCTCTCTTAGGTGAAAATGGTGCTGGTAAATCAACACTTGTAAAAATTTTTTACGGTGTTTTAAAACCAGATAAAGGAACCATAGCAATTAATGATAATGAAGTTTCTATACCCTCCCCTAATTCTGCCAGAAAAAATGGAATTGGAATGGTATTTCAACATTTTTCCTTATTTCCCGCACTTACAGTTGCTGAAAATATTTTAATAGCGCTAGACAAAAAAATTAAATTCAAAGATTTAATTTCAGAAATTTCAAAACTTTCTAAAGAATGGGAACTATTTGTTGATCCTTTGAAAAGGGTCAGTGAGCTCTCAGTTGGAGAACAACAAAGAGTTGAAATAATAAGATGTTTGATGCAAAACCCAAAATTATTAATTATGGATGAACCAACATCTGTTCTAACACCTCAAGAAATTGCAAATCTATTTAAAGTTTTGAAACGTTTAGCATCTTCAGGTTGTTCTATTTTGTATATAAGTCATAAATTAGAAGAAATCATAGAATTAGCAGATCAAGTGACTATCTTAAAATCTGGTAAATCAATAGCTACAATTGATGCAAAAAAAACAAATACTAAATTTCTTGCTGAAACCATGGTTGGAAAAGAAATTACTGATTTAAAAAAAACAAAATCTATGAACGTTACTAAAGACATCGCTTTGGAATTAAAAGGTTTGAACAAAGCTAAAGAAACAGATTTTGGAATATCTCTAAAAAATGTAAATCTAAAAGTGAACTATGGTGAAATATTAGGTGTTGCAGGTATTGCAGGTAATGGTCAAGTAGAATTAATGGAAATATTAAGCGGTGAAACACAATGTGAAAAAGAAAATCACATTTTGTTGGAAACTCAACCTATAGGGTTTAAAAATATTACAGAAAGAAGGCTATTAGGGATAGAAACTATTCCTGAAGAAAGAACACTTCATGCTACAGTTCCAAATTTCACAATTGCCGAAAATACTTTTCTCACATATTTTTTTAAATACCCTAAAGCTAACAATATAATTTCAAATTTATTAAATAATCCTCAAAACAGTAAAATTGAGAGTGAGAATATAATAAAGGATAATGATGTTCGATGTCCCGAAGCAAATCCTTTAGCAAATCAATTGTCGGGAGGTAATTTACAGAAATTTATCTTAGGACGATCATTAGCAAACAATCCTAAAGTTGCAATCTTTTCACAACCTACTTGGGGAGTTGACATAGGTGCTGCGACGTCAATAAGACAAAAATTATTGAACTTATCCAATAGTGGAAAAGCTGTAATTCTTATAAGCCAAGATTTAGAAGAAATATTTGAATTATCCGATAAAATTTGTGTAATAAATGATGGAGCGTTAAGTAAGATTTTGCCAGTAGCTCAAATCACTGCTGAGGATGTTGGATTGTTGATGGGTGGTAAATTAGAAACTTCTAATGAAATGGAAACAACATAATGATCACTTTTATACCAAGGGATAAAATTTCCGAAAACTGGACAATCATCGGCCCGATTTTATCAATTTTTTTAACAGTTTTTTTTGGTTTATTAATTTTTACTTTTCTTGGGTACAATCCTTTAGAAACTTTATATCAAATATTTCTATCCCCTTTTTCAAGAATTGACAGAATAAGTGATATTTTTGTTAAGGCATGTCCCTTGATTATTGTTGGAATTGGTTTGATGTTGTGCTTCAGAGCTAATGTATGGAATATTGGTGCTGAAGGTCAATTCATAATGGGAACACTACTTGCGGGCTCTTTTGCTTTGTTATTCCCTAGCGTAGAAACAAAATTCTTTATATTTATTATGATAGTTATTGGTTTTATAGGGGGTGCCTTGTGGGCATTTATTCCTGCAATTCTAAAAACGAAGTTAAATGTAAACGAAATATTAGTTAGTCTAATGCTTGTTTACGTGGCAATGTTGTTTATAGATTTTATTGTAAGGGGTCCATTAAGAGATCCAATGAGTTTTGGGTTCCCATTATCTAAACCGTACCCTGAAGGAGCTATAATCAATAAGATTCCATTTCCCAGTATAGGCTATTTAGGACAACTTCATTATGGCGTTTTATTTATAATATTATTAATTCCAATTTCATGGCTTTTTGTAAATAAAACGTTGAGTGGTTTCAAAATAAATGTGTTAGGAGCTGCTCCTAAAGCAGCAAAATTTGCTGGTTTCAAGCAAAATACCATTACAATTACTGTTTTGTTAATATCTGGTGGCTTAGCAGGTGTGGCAGGAGTAATTGAAGTTTCTGCAAACATTGGCCAATTGCAACCTGAGGTTTCTTTTGGGTATGGGTTTACTGCAATTATAGTAGCATTCCTTGGCCGATTAAATCCAGTTGGAATTTTGTTTGCTGGTATTATTATAGCAACCGTTAAGTTAGGAGCAGATAACGCACAAATGTCTATGGGAATACCTAAAGTAGTTACTGGTTTATTTGAAGGAATACTATTGTTTTTTTTATTAACAGGAGAAACACTTCAAAAATATAAGATTAAATGGTCAAAGGTCACTTAAATGGATGCATTAATATTAACAATAATAGCAACTTCTATACCTCTTTTGTTAGCAGCTACTGGTGAATTAATTACAGAAAAAAGTGGGGTTCTAAACCTTGGTGTGGAAGGTATGATGTTAAGTGGTGCTGTAGGAGCTTTAGGAGCCGTGTTATGGTTAGGAAATCCTTATTTTGGAATAATT